>JBDWGM010000125.1:0-98850 GCA_039975755.1 Paracoccaceae bacterium
TCGGGCGTCACGGCCCCATCGCCAAACCGTCCGCCCATATCGTGAATACGCGTCATGGCGTTTTCGCCAGTTCTGTTCCGATCATACTGTTGCGCGTCACAAGATCTGCCAGCGCGTCTTCGGACAGGCCTTCGGTGCCGCTTGGGCGCATCGGCAACACCAAATATCGCACTTCCGCTGTCGAATCCCACACACGCACGGATGTTTCGGCAGGCAGATTGACACCAAATTCGGCCAAAACCTTGCGTGGTTCGCGCACAGCGCGGGCGCGATACGCGTCGGATTTGTACCACCCCGGCGGAATCCCAAGCAGTGGCCACGGGTAACACGAACACAGCGTACACACGACCATGTTGTGTGTATCGGGCGTGTTTTCGACAACGACCATGTGTTCGCCTTGTCGTCCGTAATACCCCAGATCGCTAACAGCGGCCGTCGCGTCTTGAATTAGGGATTCGCTAAAACCCGCATCCATCCACGCTTTTGCAACAACACGCGCACCATTGCGCGGGCCAATTTTATTTTCATATGTGTCTATGATCGCATCCAGCGTTGCCGGATCGATTAACCCCTTATCCGTGAGAATCGTCTCAAGAGCCTTTACCCGTAAGGCTGGATCAGATGGCAACAAGGCGTGCGGGTCGTCGTGATCGTGATGGTCATGTGGCATGAAATGACCATGCCCACACACGCATTTCGAGTCCAGCCCAGAACGCCCTTGCTTGGTCGGCATGAATTGCATAGATACCGCCCATCGTGCAGTCAGCCCACGTAGGTTTATGGAAAACGTCGTACTCGTCATTCATCTGTTTTTGGCCCTAGGCCTTATCATTGTCGTGCTCATGCAGCGCTCCGAAGGTGGAGGGCTTGGAATGGGCGGTGGCGGTGGTGCCATGACCTCAGGACGGGCTGCCGCAACGGCGCTTGGAAAGCTGACTTGGATTCTTGCAATTGCATTTATCATCACGTCGATCACATTGACGATTATTGCGGCGCAAAAGTCCGCAGGGTCTTCAGTTGTGGATCAATTGGGTGCGACGCCACCTGCGGCAGAGGGTGGAAGCGATCCACTTGTACCGCCTGCAGATAACCTGTTGCCACCTTCATTGGATGATGATGCGCCGCTGGTCCCGTCTGCCGACTAGACCTAGCGTTGCAGTAAAAAGCTGCAACATCATCTTGCGCGAACACTTGCTCTTTTGGGGCGAATCTTTATAAGCTGTAATCCCGTGGGGTATGGTAAATCCGGCCCCTCTCGATTCGGCGATTCCTTAATAATGCCGATCAGAACGGGGAGATCGACAAACCATGGCGCGCTTTATTTTTATCACGGGCGGTGTTGTGTCCTCATTGGGCAAAGGGCTTGCTTCGGCAGCTTTGGGGGCCCTGTTGCAGGCACGTGGTTATTCAGTGCGATTGCGCAAACTGGATCCGTATTTGAACGTTGATCCAGGCACGATGTCACCGTTTGAACATGGCGAAGTTTTTGTCACCGATGATGGGGCCGAAACCGATCTGGATTTGGGCCATTACGAACGCTTTACCGGTGTAGCTGCGCGCATGACGGATTCGGTCAGTTCTGGGCGCGTTTATTCCAATGTCCTCGAAAAAGAACGGCGCGGCGATTACCTGGGCAAAACGATTCAGGTGATTCCGCATGTGACAAATGAAATCAAAGACTTCATCTCGATCGGTGAAGACGAGGTTGATTTCATGTTGTGCGAAATTGGCGGCACCGTTGGCGACATCGAAGGCCTGCCTTTCTTTGAGGCCATTCGTCAGTTCAGTCAGGACAAGCCGCGCGGACAATGTTTGTTCATGCATTTGACCCTGTTGCCGTGGATGAAGGCCAGCGGAGAACTGAAGACAAAACCGACGCAACACAGCGTGAAAGAACTGCGATCCATCGGCATTGCGCCCGATATTCTGGTTTGCCGTTCCGAAGGCCCGATTCCAGTAAAAGAACGCGAAAAGCTGGCCCTGTTCTGTAACGTGCGCCCTGACAGCGTGATTGCCGCGCAGGACCTTTCGACAATCTACGACGCCCCCCTGACCTATCATCGGGAAGGTCTGGATCAGGCGGTTCTGGATGCTTTCCAAATTTCGCCCGCCCCCAAGCCCGATTTGCGCAAATGGGAAGATGTCAGCGACCGTATTCACAACGCCGAAGGAATTGTGAAAATCGCGATTGTCGGCAAATACACTCAGCTTGAAGATGCGTATAAATCCATCGCTGAGGCTCTGACACATGGCGGTATGGCGAATCGTGTGCGGGTCAAAGTGGAATGGGTCGATGCGGAATTGTTTGATACCGAAGACGCCGCGCCGCATCTGGACGGGTTTCATGCCATTCTTGTACCCGGTGGTTTTGGCGAACGCGGGACTGAGGGCAAAATAAAAGCCGCTCAATTTGCGCGCGAACATCAAATTCCGTACCTTGGCATCTGTTTGGGCATGCAAATGGCCGTCATCGAAGCCGCGCGCAATTGCGCCGGGCTTGAGAAGGCCGGATCAGAAGAGTTTGACCACGAAGCCGGCGCAAAACGGTTTGAACCGGTTGTGTATCACCTGAAAGAGTGGGTGCAGGGCAACGAAAAAGTATCGCGGAAGGTCGAGGACGACAAAGGCGGCACCATGCGCTTGGGGGCCTATGATGCGGTTCTAACCGAAGGGTCAAAGGTTGCAGATGTCTACGGGACGACCACGATCGACGAACGTCATCGCCATAGATACGAAGTGGACATTAAGTACCGGAAACAACTGGAAAAAGCGGGTCTGACTTTTTCCGGCATGTCACCGGATGGGCGGCTGCCCGAAATCATCGAATGGCCAGATCATCCATGGTTCGTTGGGGTGCAGTTCCATCCCGAACTAAAGTCCAAACCGTTCGACCCGCACCCCTTGTTTCGCGACTTTGTTCGAGCGGCTAAGGACATGAGCCGACTGGTCTAAGGGCAAGCCTCTGAGCAAGACTCTGTGGGAAATCGAATACTTGTGGTAGAATTGATGCATTACATGCAACGATTTGAAAGAGATTTTTCCCATGGCATTATTTCAAACAGGGCCGGATCGTTACCAATCTGATCCAGACGCTTTTGGCAATGTGGACCAGAAGCGCATTGTTAAAATCGTCGGTGTTGTCGCGCTTGCGCTGCCAATTGTTCTTTGGATTGCGTCCCACAATCCCATTTATGCGACCTGTTTTCGGTTTTCGATCAGCCATTTTTACTACGCGCCGTTTTGGGGTACTTTCTTTACCGGCACTTTGTTCTTTATCGGCACCTATTTGATGGTCTGGCAGGGCGAAGAAAAATCAAGAGCTGACGGACGCATGGCAACGCGTGCAGGTTATTCTGCATTTGGCGTCGCTTTATTTCCAACTGGGGGTTGGGGGTGTAATGAAGAAAAATTTTCGGCCCGCCCCATGGCCGATTTTGACTTGCCGAAGGGTGCAAAATTCCCCGACTTAACCCCACCAAAAATCCCACCAGAAGAACATCTGGAATTCAACGCAAATGCCTATTTTTCATTAGATTTCCAGGCTCCGATCTTAGCATGGATTCAGGCAGAGTGGATACATTACGTATCTGCGCTGTTCATGTTCAGCTTTTTGGCATGGTTTGCGGTAAGAATTTTCACCCGTGTCGATCCGCGCCACCGACTACCAGGCAACCAACTCACCAAACGTAAATCGATGCGCAACACAATCTATTATTTCACAGGCTCGATGATCATCTTGTGTATTCTGGCGTTGTTCGTGTCGTTTGTCCTTAATCTCTTTCCTTCTTTGGATATGGATGAGAGGTGGGATAAGGCCAATCTGACATTCTGGTTCGAAGCGATCGCGCTTGTGTCATTTGGTTTGTCTTGGATGGTCAAGGGGCAGGTATTCCAATCCCTGAACGACGAATTTCCCGCTGCACACAAAGGGCTTGTAGCGGACTAACTCGACCCATACTGCGGCGCACAGTGCGCCGCAGTGATTGGAAAACAACCACAAACAAATTCTGTATCATTAAGGCTTGCATGGGCGGGACGAAATCGACAGGTTTGGCCTGCACTAAATATGTGCGGATCGTCTATGGGGGACAGGATGACAGGAGTGATCGCAAAGTTTTTCCCGCGACGGTCGCCGAAGAAACCATCATTGCCACAGCCAACGCCTCAACTTGCTTTGGGAGCGTTGTTGGTACGGATTGCGTTTGCGGATCGTGAATACAAAGCCGCAGAAGTCAGCGCAATTGACCGCATCTTATCGACAACCTTCAATTTAGGACCCATTGAAGCTGCAAAATTGCGGGCCACATGCGAGGCATTGGAACGCGACGCTCCGGGCACACCTGAATTTACCCGCATTTTGCATGATGAAATCTTGTACGGCGAACGGCGTATGTTGGCGTCTGCGATGTGGCAAATCATTCTGGCCGATGGGGAACATGCCGAAATTGAAGAGGCCGTTTTGCACCAGATTGAGACGGCTTTAGGCATCACTCCGGAAGATTCTGTAGAAATCAAGGCTGCCGCCACTGGCGCTGGTGACCTGAATGCATAAGTTGGCATAATGTTTGGTGATTTTCTCAAAAGACTGACTCAGCCGGAGCCTGCTCCGTTAAATGATCATGATGCCCGTTTGGCCCTGACCGCGTTGCTGGTCCGGATTGCACGGTCAGATGGCACCTATGACGGTGACGAAGTGTCCCGCATCGATCAGATTTCGCAACAGCGGTATGGGCTGGACACTGCCGGGGCCACGGATTTGCGAGCGCAGGCAGAAACGCTTGAATCTGAAGCCCCTGATACTGTGCGATTTACCCGCGCGATCAAAGACGCAGTGCCCTACGAAGACCGCCTAGGCGTGATTGAAGCTCTTTGGACCGTAGTTTTGGCCGATGGCACACGCGCCAAGGAAGAAGACGCATTGATGCGATTGGTGGCCAATCTGCTGGGTATCAGTGATCGAGACAGCGCAATCGCACGCCAAAAGGTCAACGAATGATCGCATCCCTTGGTATGTATGACATGCCTTTGACTGCGGCGGACAACGACATTTTCTGGTCTTTGATCCACAAAAACATCGGTACTGGACCTAACAAGCTGGATCGCGAAACGCCCATCTGGGACGTCTGGCAATCCCCTGATCTGTTATTTGCACAAACATGCAGTATGCCTTTTCGAACGCGACTTGCCGGTAAGGTCACATTGATTGGAACACCCGATTACGCGCTGCCCGGCTGCCCCCCCGGTTACTACCGCAGTGTTTTGATTACCCGTCTCAACGGCCCCCTGAATTTGCGCGATCTGGCGGGGGCTAGCATGGCGTATAATGAAAGCCTATCGCAATCAGGTTGGGCCGCCCCTTTATTGTATCTGGCGGAACAGGGATTAAAGCCTGGAAAAATGATTGAAACCGGCGCGCATGCGCAGTCCGCATGCGCTGTGGCCAATGCTCAGGCCGATTTTGCAGCCATTGATGCGCTCACTTGGTTGATGCTGCGGCAATCCGATCCGGGGTTAACTGCACGATTAAAAGTCATCGATGAAACGCCGCCCACGCCCGCCCTCCCCTATATCACGGCCAATCACCGCGATGCGGGGCCCATCGCAAAAGCCACGGCCCAAGCGATTAAAGAATTGCCAGCCAAATCGCGAGGAATTCTAAACGTTCGCCAACTGGTACATATTTCGCCTGAAACATATCTGGCGCTGCCCAACCCTTAAGCGGTGGCACGTTATCCTTACGTCAACTTTCACTTCGAAAGTGATGCTGCCAAGATTGAGCATGGACAAGCCAAGGGTTTTGCGTCCTTATATCGCCCAACCAACAACAAACGGGCTGCCAGTGTCCGACACAGCTGTCATTGAAATTCGCGATCTGCATAAAGCTTATGGATCGCTTGAAGTCTTAAAAGGCGTCGATATCCTTGCCAATCGCGGGGACGTTGTGTCGCTTATTGGGTCGTCGGGATCGGGCAAATCAACGTTGTTGCGGTGCTGCAATCTGCTTGAAGACAGTCAGCAAGGCGATGTGGTTTTTCAAGGCGAAGCCGTAAAGTGGCAGGGCAGTGGATTGGCGCGCCGACCTGGTGACCCCAAACAAGTTTTGCGCATTCGCACAAACCTGTCGATGGTGTTTCAACAATTCAATCTATGGGCTCATATGACGATCTTGCAGAATGTCATGGAAGCGCCTGTTACCGTTTTGCGGCGCGATCCAGCCGAGGCCGAAGCGGCAGCGCGGCGGTATCTGGATCAGGTTGGCATCGGCGACAAATGCGATGTCTATCCGGCGCAATTGTCCGGTGGACAACAACAACGTGCCGCGATTGCACGGGCGTTGGCAATGGAACCAGAAGCCTTGTTGTTTGACGAACCAACCTCGGCACTTGACCCAGAATTGGAACAAGAGGTTGTCAAAGTTATCAAGGAATTGGCGCGTGAAGGTCGCACGATGCTGATTGTGACACATGACATGAAACTGGCAGCAGATGTGTCAGATCACGTGGTCTTTCTGCATCAAGGATTGATCGAAGAAGAAGGGGCGCCAGACACAGTGTTCGGTGCGCCAAAATCAGAGCGTTTGCGTGGATTTCTATCCGCGACACATGCCGCATAAAAAACTAGGGAGTTATCTATCATGAAAACCATTTTACTTGGCACAGTCGCGCTTGCTTTAGGTGCTAGTGTTGCAATGGCGGACGGTCACGCGACTGTCCGTATGGGAACCGAGGGCGCATACCCTCCCTATAACTTCATCAACGATGCCGGTGAAGTTGACGGGTTTGAACGCGAATTGGGCGACGAGATGTGCGCGCGCGCTGAATTGACCTGTGAGTGGGTAAAAAACGACTGGGACAGCATCATCCCAAACCTCGTGTCCTCGAACTATGATACAATCATGGCCGGCATGAGCATCACAGATGAGCGTGATGAAGTCATTGATTTCACACAAGATTACTTCCCACCAACCGCTTCGGCTTATGTCGCTGCCGCTGACAGTGCCGATTGGAAAGGTGGCGTTGTCGCTGCACAAACCGCAACGATCCAAGCGGGACACATCGCAGCAAGTGGCGCGACATTGGTTGAATTTGCCACCCCAGAAGAAACCGTCGCAGCAGTGCGCAATGGCGAAGCAGACGCGGTATTCGCTGATGCGGATTACCTTGCACCGCTAGTCGATGCGTCTGGCGGCGAATTGGTTTTTGTCGGAGACAAGGTTCCACTTGGCGGTGGCGTTGGCATGGGCTTGCGTGAATCCGACGCCGAGCTGAAGGAAAAGTTCGACGCCGCCATCACAGCGATGAAAGAAGACGGGTCGTTGAATGCCCTTCTGGTCAAATGGTTTGGTGACGAAACGACGCTGTATTGATCAAAGGTTTTGGGCGGGGACTGACCCCGCCTAATTGCTGACCCTAGATGTTTTCCCACTGCACCGATCCTGACACACTGACCCGTGTGTGGTGGCTGACTTGCTACCTCACGACAGGCGTGCATTTCTCCTTTTATTATAGCTTTCTCAAGGTAATCGGCATTCTGGCTGTGATCGCGCCTGTTGCGCTGGCTTTTGGATTTGGCGGAGCAATGGCCGCACGGTCTTCGATCTTGCCGATATCGTGGCTAGGCAAAGGTTATATCGCAATCGTGCGCGGCGTGCCCGATATCGCGTTCTTCCTGTTCTTTGTGATCGCGCTGGATCAGGGGTTCGAATGGATACGCCACCAAGCGTTCTGCCCCGAATGGACCGACCCAATCCGTCAAGGCAACGATTTTCTGGTCTGCCCGCAAGCCAAGCTGCCCCTTGGCACGGCCCCGCAATCGGTACATCAGGCCTATGCATTTTTACTGGCTATCATCACATTCGCACTGGTTTTTGGCGCTTTTGCTGCCAATGTGATTTTTGGTGCGATGCGTGCGGTGCCCAAGGCGCAAATTGAAACCGCCGAAGCTTATGGCATGACGCGTCGCCAAACCTTCTGGCGGGTGCTGGTTCCGCAAATGTGGGTCTTTGCTCTGCCGGGGTTGTCGAATTTGTGGCAAGTGTTGCTGAAGTCGACGCCACTGCTGTTCTTGCTTGGGATCGAAGATGTCGTGTATTGGGCGCGCGAATTGGGGGGCACCAAGACACCGCAATTCACGGCCTATCCACACGGTGATTTGCGCATGTGGTACTTCTTTGCGCTGCTGGTGTTTTATTTGATGATGACATGGGCGTCGGAAAAAGCGCTGAAACGTTTGATGGCGCGCCTGACACATGGCCAGGCCACAGCAGGCGGCGAAGCACAACGCAAGGCGGCCGCGTGATGAGCTGTTTGCAAACCATACAAGATTACGGTTTACGGTCCCTTGGCTTTGGCGAACGCCTTTTGCCGCGCAGTGATTTCACGTTGTGTGAACATTTCACCCTGATCGGGTCCGGGATGCTGTGGAACATATATTTTGGTGTACTGGCCTTGTTGGCGGGCTTTTTTCTGGCGACGGTCGTGGCGATGGGCAAAGCATCCTCCAATCCGTTTATCCAAAAACCGTCAGAGTATTTTATCTTTCTGTTCCGAGGCTCGCCCCTGTTCATCCAGTTTTTCTTTGCCTATTTCGTGTTTCTCAACCTGAAAAACGTGCACCCTATCTTTGATCCGTTTACGGCCGCATGGCTTGGGGCGTTGATTGTGCTGTTTTTGAACACCGGCGCGTATACTGCAGAAATCTTCTATGGGGCGCTGCAATCCATTCCCAAGGGCGATACCGAAGCCGCGGATGCCTATGGTCTGACGGGCTGGGCGCGTTTCCGGCGCATCGTCTGGCCGACGATGTTACGACTGGCCTGGCCCGCCTATACGAACGAAGCGATCTTTTTGTTCCATGCAACAACGCTGGTTTATTTTTCGGGATTTCCGGCGTGGCAGCAACGTGGTGACGCGCTGTATTATGCCAGCTATTTCGCGGATAAAACGTTTAACCCGTTTATTCCCTATCCGATCCTTGCCATGTATTTCATTCTTCTGACGCTGGTTATTATCGGATTTTTTGGAATCGTGAATCGCCGCCTGAACAAGCATTTGCCTCAGGCACCGCGGCTGCGTATTCGCCCAAATCTGATCCGATAGTCATGACAGATTTCTTCCAAGACAACCCAGACATCTGCGCCTTGCGACTTGCTGCATGCGATTTGAATGGTGTGCCACGGGGCAAACGAATGCCGGCGTCAGCGGCAGACAAATCTTTGCAGGATGGCACACGGTTTCCTTTGTCAGTTCTCAATCTGGATATTTGGGGCAACGACATTCACGACAGTCCGCTGGTCTTGGCCAGTGGCGATCAAGACGGCACAGTGCGTGCCACAGACCGTGGATTTGTTCCGGCCCCTTGGTTGCCTACCCCCACAGCCCTTTTGCCAATTTGGATGTTTCACGAGGATGGGACACCATTTGCAGGCGATCCGCGTCAGGCATTGGCAGCTTGCGAGCGGCGATTTACGGATATCGGATTGCAGCCAGTTGTCGCGCTTGAGCTGGAATTTTACTTGGTTGATGACAGCGGCGATGACCTGCAAGCGCCTGTGTCACCGCGATCTGGCAATCGATGTCAGGGTGGTGAAATTCTGTCATTGCAGGCTCTTGATCGGTTTGATGCATTTTTCACTGAACTATATGACGCGTGCGAAGCCATGGATATTCCAGCGGATACCGCCATTTCGGAATCAGGTCTGGGGCAATATGAATTCAACCTGCTCCATCAACCATCAGCCCTAAAGGCCGCAGATGATGCGTGGCTGTTCAAGATGCTGGTAAAAGGACTGGCGCGCAAACACGGTTTCGCGGCGACCTTTATGGCAAAGCCTTACCCGAACCAGTCCGGCAATGGGATGCACATGCATTTTTCCGTTTTGGATTCTAAAGGGCGCAATATTTTTGATGACGGCGGCCCAAATGGAACCCGCGAAATGCGTCATGCGATTGCGGGCTGTCTGAATGCGTTGCCTGCCTGCACACTTGTGTTTGCCCCGCATGCCAACAGTTATGACCGGTTTGTAGCGGGTGCCCACGCGCCCACATCCATTTGCTGGGCCTATGAAAACAGGACTGCGGCCATTCGTGTTCCATCAGGGGCACCTCAAGCACGTCGCATCGAACATCGCTTTGCGGGAGGGGATGCCAACCCCTATCTGTTGATCGCTGCCGTTTTGGGGGCTGCATTCACTGGGTTGCAGGACGCTGTTCACCCCGCCCCTGCGATCACCGGCAACGCTTACGATCAGGACTTGCCGCAAACACCCGAAACCTGGGCCAAGGCGATCGATCAATTCAACACAGATCCGCTTGCTATGCGAATCTTTGGACAAACGCTGATCAACAACATGGTGATGACCAAACGCCAAGAAATCCACCTGATGGCTGACCTGTCGCGGACAGAGCAATTGCGTGTCTATCTCGACAGTGTCTAGTTGCACCGTTAGGTAAGTTGCGTAACGTATTAGGTGATCCATGAAAGTCGGAATTCTTCAAACCGGTCACGCGCCCGAACAAGTCATTGGCAGTTTGGGTGATTATGATCAGATGTTCGCGCGTCTATTGGAACCACATGGCATTGAATGTCAGAACTTTGCAGTTGTTGACGGTGTTTTTCCGGACGGGGCCGAAGCCGCCGACGGGTGGTTGGTCACCGGGTCGCGGCATGGCGCATACGAAGATCATGATTGGATTCCCCCTCTAGAAGGTTTGATCCGCTCTATCCAAACCAGTGGACGCCCGATGGTTGGTATTTGCTTTGGCCACCAGATCATTGCGCAGGCCTTGGGTGGGCGTGTGGTCAAATTTGAGGGTGGTTGGGCGATTGGGCGACAAAGTTATTCGTATAATGGACGCGAGATTTCAGTGAACGCGTGGCATCAAGATCAGGTTGTCGACATACCGCCCGGCGCTGAAGTGTCCGCCTCGTCAGAATTTTGCGCAAACGCGGGTTTGGTCTATGGCGATCAAATCTGGACCATTCAGCCACATCCCGAATTTGGATCCGAAATGGTCGAAGCGCTGACAACACATCGCGCACCCGGTATTGTCGCACCGGACCGGATCGCCAAAGCGTTGGACGATTTGGATAAACCGACGGATCGGATGGAAATCATGGCCGAAATTGCGGACTTTCTAAAGCAAGGTGTTTTGGCATGACCGATTGGATCGCAGCCCTGCCCGACGCGGCGCGCGGTTATCTAGATGGGCGACGTTTGGACGAGGTAGAATGCATCATCTCTGATATACCGGGCATTGCACGGGGCAAGGCAGTGCCCGCCAGCAAGTTTGCGCGTCAGGATTTCTTTTATCTGCCCGACAGCATCTATTACCAAACGATCACAGGCGATTGGGCAGAGGCCGCTGGCGATGAAGGTTTCATCGAAAAAGACATGACCTTGCGCCCCGATATGTCCACAGCAAGTGCGGCCCCCTGGACAGGTGATTGGACATTGCAAGTGATCCATGACGCCTATGATCGCAAAGGCGACCCCGTCGAATATGCGCCACGCAATGTGCTCAAGCGTGTGGTCGATCTGTATCACAAGAAAGGGTTGAACCCGATTGTCGCCCCCGAGATGGAATTTTTCCTGATCGCACGCAATCTTGACCCAGCCCGAGACATCGAACCGATGACGGGCCGCTCTGGTCGCCCGGCGGCGGCGCGACAGGCCTATTCAATGACGGCTGTGGATGAGTTTGGTCCCGTTATTGATGACATCTATGATTTTGCCGAAGCCCAAGGATTTGAAATCGACGGGATCACGCAAGAAGGCGGCGCAGGTCAGCTGGAAATCAATTTGCGTCACGGTGACCCGGTCAAACTGGCCGACGAGGTGTTCTATTTCAAACGGATCATTCGCGAGGCTGCATTGCGCCACGACTGTTTCGCGACGTTCATGGCAAAGCCGATCGAAAACGAACCCGGTTCGGCCATGCACATCCATCATTCGATTCTCGATCTTGAAACCGGAAAGAACGTTTTTGTCGGCCCTCAGGGGGGTGAAACGGACGCGTTTTTCCACTTCATCGCCGGGCTTCAAAACCATTTGCCGTCCGCCTTGGCCGTGATGGCCCCTTATGTGAACAGCTATCGGCGCTATGTCAAAGACCACGCGGCTCCGATCAATCTGGAATGGGCCCGCGACAATCGCACAACAGGCATTCGCATTCCGCTGTCCAGTCTCGAAGCGCGTCGTATCGAAAACCGGATCGCCGGTATGGATTGCAACCCCTATCTTGGGATCGCTGCATCACTGGCGTGTGGGTATCTTGGATTGGTCGAAGAAAGCCGCCCCATGGCGCAATATCGCGGTGATGCTTATGACGGCGATGGTGATCTTCCACGTGTTATGGGCGATGCATTGAACCGGTTCGATCAGGCAACAGCTTTGCATGACGTTCTTGGACCGGAATTTGCGCGGGTGTATTCGGCCGTGAAACGGGCTGAATACGAGGAGTTCTTATCTGTGATCAGCCCATGGGAACGCGAACATCTGTTGTTAAATGTCTAGAACGGTTCGCCTTTCGTGAATTTGCTTTTTGCCAATGATCGCCGCGGGGCTTATCCCCCCAGTTGGTATGCTGACACAGTCGAGCATTTGCCAAAGTTCGATATGCTGAAAGGCGCGGCACGCGCGGATGTTTGCATTGTTGGCGCCGGGTACACAGGGCTAAGTGCGGCATTGTCGTTGGCACTGGCTGGGCGCAAGGTGATTGTTCTGGACGCGCAGCGCGTCGGGTTTGGCGCATCCGGTCGTAATGGTGGTCAGCTGGGCAGCGGTCAGCGGGTTGAGCAACCCAAGTTGGAACAGATGCTTGGGCGCGACACAGCGCGTCATCTTTGGGCCTTGGGTGAAGAGGCAAAAACCCATGTCAAAGGCTTGATTGCAGACAACAACATTGCCTGCCATCTCAAACCCGGCGTCGCATGGGCCGCCGAAAGTGCCAACGCGACAGACGAATTGCATCGCTACGCCGCTCATATGTCGCAGCATTATAGCTATGACATCGAAACATTCGACAGCGCGGGTTTTGACGAAATTTGCCCCTCGCCCGCATATCATGGCGGTGTTTTGGACATGGGTGCTGCACATTTGCACCCTTTGGCCTTTGTCTTGGGGCTTGCGCGGGCGGCGCGCGATGCAGGCGTTACGATTTGCGAGGGCAGCGCCGTTCATGATATTCAAAACGGGTCCAAAATAACCGTGCGCACTGATGCCGGTCATGTCGAAGCGGATCATCTGATATTGGCCTGTAACGGGTATTTGGGCGGGTTAAACCGGCAGGTTGCTGCACGGGTCATGCCGATCAACAATTTTATCGCTGCAACTGAACCGTTGGGCGACGACGCGGTCCGTGTCCTAAAGCGCGACATTGCCGTTTCGGATGATCGGTTCGTGGTCAATTACTTCCGGCTCAGCCATGATAAACGGCTGCTGTTTGGTGGTGGCGAAAGCTATGGATACAAGTTCCCCAAAGACATCTCGGCCGTGGTGCGCAAACCAATGACCGAAATTTTTCCACATCTCAAAGACATCCGTGTCGATTACGCGTGGGGTGGAACATTGGCCATAACAATGAAACGGCTGCCCTATTTGGCGCGGGTCGCCCCAAATATTCTGTCTGCTTCCGGATATTCAGGGCATGGGCTTGGCACCGCAACCCATGCAGGTCACCTTATGGCACGCGCCATTGAAGGCCAGACAGATGGGTTTGATGCGATGTCCGCGATTCCGTCAACGCCATTTCCGGGCGGGCCTGCTTTGCGCAATCCGCTGCTTGCGCTTGCCATGACGTGGTACGCTTTACGCGACCGATTGGGCGTTTAAACTTCAAATTTCCACTTTGTCGACTTGTTCCGGTTTGCGGCAAGACGCCACGCAAGTCACGCCATAAAGAATTTGGCATTTCCGAATGGTTGTTTTATTATTTTGAAATCAGATCATAAGGACATCCAAAATGACACTACCAGATATGCATATGTCCGAACCCATCCCTGAAGCTGCGCGGGCCGAAATCGACCGTATGCTGCAAAGCGGGGATTTGTTCCGCTACACCGCTCCGGAAAACGCGCCTGTCACGCTCCTTGAAACAGAATTCGCGTCCCTAATGGGCGCGAAATACGCACTGGCCGTTTCGTCCTGTTCGGCCGCGTTGTTCTTGTCCTTGAAGGCTCTTGATCTACCGCGCGATTCTCGCGTCTTGATCCCCGGCTTTACGTTTGCCGCAGTGCCTTCGGCCGTCATTCATGCGGATTGCATCCCGATACTATGCGAAGTCGGTGACAATTACCGTATCGACATTCAGGATTTCGCACAGAAATTACCCGATGTTCAGGCGGTGATCGTCAGCCATATGCGGGGACATACATCCGATATGGATGCCATTTTGGATCTGTGCCGCGATGCCGATGTTCCCGTGATCGAAGATGCTGCGCATTCATTGGGCACACTTTGGCATGGTCGCAAGATCGGCACACTTGGCCGCATCGGGTGCTTTTCCTTTCAGTCCTACAAAATGATCAATGCAGGCGAAGGCGGTATCCTAATCACCGACGACGCAGATTTGGTTGCCCGTGCCGTGATCATGTCTGGCGCATATGAACATAACTGGCAAAAGCATGATCTGCTGCAAGCGCCGTTCAGCAAATGGCAAAACAAGCTGCCGCTTTACAATCTGCGTATGTCGAATCTGTCCGCCGCTGTCATACGACCGCAACTTCCGCATCTGGCACGACGAGTAGCAGACGGTTTATCCAATCACGACTATGTCGCATCTCGTCTAAACGACAGCCTATGGATCGATGTCCCTGCTCCACTTGCACCGGAAACCCGCGCGCCGGATTCGATCCAATTTAACTTGACTGGCTTGACCGATCACGAAGTACAGGCATTTGCCAAGATTGCCACTGACAATGGCGTCAAAGTACAAGTGTTCGGGCAATCAACCGACAATGCCCGTGCGTTCTGGAATTGGAAATTCTTACCCGTCCAGCAAAAACTGCCCAAGACCAAAGACATGTTGATGCGCGCATGCGACGTCCGTCTGCCGGTTCATTGGCAAAAAGACACCTTAAATGGGGTGGTCGAAACCTTGTTGGACGCCCTCAATACAGTCGCGCGTGCGCGTGCCGCGTGACCGCAAAGGGACGGTGGGCGGGGCGTCTTTCCGCACAGCGGAAACAGCGTCCGTCCAACGTCATTTCAATTTTGACAACTTATCCTGCAAGTCCGCCAACTGTGCTTTGATCGCATCAAGGTCTTCGCCATTGCTGGCACTTGGCTCAGATTCTTCTGCAGGCTCGTCGTTGCTCCCTGCCGTTTCCCCAGTCATCGCACCAGTCATCGCACCTGGCATCCCACTGGCCATCGCCTTCAAAAACGCTTGCTGCTGCGCCTGAATGGCATCAAAGCCGGGTATACTGGACATCGGATTCATCGCGTTCATGTTTTCCAGCATTTGGCTTTGACCATTGCGCAACATATCAAAGCTGGCTTCCAGAAATTGCGGAACTACACTGGATCCCGGTGTCATGTAACTGCGGACAAGATCATTCAGAACATCAACAGGCAGAACAGATTCGCCCTTGCTTTCGTGCTCAGCAATGATTTGCAAAAGATATTGACGGGTCAGGTCATCACCTGACTTCAAGTCCACAATCTGAACCTCTCGACCATCCCGAATAAACCCCGAGATATCTTCCAGCGTCACGTAATCACTTGTTTCAGTATTATAGAGTCTGCGGCTCGCGTATCGCTTAATCAAAAGCGGTGCGTCTTTTTTAGCCATCCTGCCCTCCTTCGCATTTGCTGCATTGCAGCTTAGGGAGAGTCATCTCAAAAGAAAAGGTATCGTTTACATACGTAGCCGTATGTTTCTGCGCCACCATGCAGCATGCCCACCCGACAAGCCCATAACAATGCACGTTCCAATGAGGATTCTTACATTGAAAGAACAAAAAAGGCGGGTTCTTTTCAGAACCCGCCCGCAGTCTCGCGCCTTTCAGGGAGGAAGTGACGCGAAAAACTGGTGCGAAACGCTTACTTAGCAGCAGCTTTCTTAGCCGCAGCAGTTACTTCGTTTGTCGCTTTTTTAACGACAGCCTGAGCGTCTTCGCTCATGTCTTTGCCAGCGGCCATCATCAATTCAACTGTTTCCATTTGAACTTTTTTGGCAACTTCGGCGAAAGCTGCGATGTTTTCTGCAGCGGCTTCAGCTGTTGTCGAAGCGAAATCTGTCATCGCTTTTGCATAGTCAGCTGGGTCTGTTTTCGCTTTAGAAATCTCAGCAACTTTTGCAAGAGTATCTTTTGTCCATTTTGTAGAAATCTCAGTCGACTTCTCTGCAGCACCCAATGCTACTGCTGTCAGCTTTTCATTCAGCGAAGCAGTTGTTTTGAATGCGTCTTGCATTGCTGCTGTATCAACAGGGAATGCGCCCATCATCTCGTTGAAGATTGATGTCATGTCTTGTGTTTTAGCGGCCATAGTAAAAATCCTTCAAGTCCCTCGCGGGCCTATCCCGCGTTCTCTGCACAGAAAGATAGATACGCGCCGCATCGCAGCATTTCAAGTTTTTTTTCTGCATTGCAGCAAAATTTTATTTTTGTTTATTTTCAACGTATTGCGGGTATTTTTACGTAAGTTCCAGGTGCATCACACAGAATCTCTTGGCCAGAACCACCCGGAATGCGTGCATTAACTTGTTTCCCAGAGCGCTTTTTCAGCCAGCTTTCCCAACGTGGCCACCACGATCCGTCTTTGAATTCGGCCCCCTCAAACCAATCATCGACATCCAGCGCCAGATCATCGTTCACATAATGACCATACTTGTTCTTTGACGGTGGGTTGACGATGCCCGCGATGTGCCCGGATTGCGAAACAACAAAGGCCTTATCCTTGGATCCCATCTTTTGAACACCGTTATAACAGTCTTTCCAGGCCGCAATGTGATCGGTTTCGCAGGTGATTGCCATCAAGGGCACGTCAACCTCTGACAGCTTCAATGTATGCCCCATCAAATCAAACCCGTCTGTCGCGAATGCATCATTCTGGCAAAGCCCCCGCAAATATTCGACAGCCATCTTGGCCGGAAGGTTCGCGCCATCCCCATTCCAAAACAGCAAATCAAAGGCCGGCGGAGTTTCCCCCATCATATAACTGCGGATCGCAGGCCTATAGATCAGGTCGTTGGCACGCAGGAACGAAAACGTGCGGGCCATAACCAATGACGGCAATACGCCCTTGTTTTCGCATTCCAGTTCAATGCCGTCGACAAAATCGTCCTGCAGAAACGGAGTGAATTCCCCTTGGTTTGAAAATTGGGTCAATGCTGTAAAGAAAGTGGCGGATTTGATCGATGTGTCGCCGCGCTGTTTCAACAAAGACAGCGTCAGCGCCAATGTTGTGCCCGCAATACAATAGCCGACGGCATTCACTTTCTTCTGCCCTGTAACCTCTTTTACGACCTCCAAGGCTTTGATGTAGCCTTCGTCGATATATTCGGCCATGCCGACATCCGCATACGCCGCGTCTGGGTTGATCCAGCTGACGACGAACATTGTATAGCCTTGGTCGACGACCCATTTCACAAAGCTATTTTGTTCTTTGAGATCCAAAATATAATATTTGTTGATCCAGGGCGGGAACAAAACAATTGGTGTCTGATGCACCTTTTTGGTCGTGGGGGTATATTGGATAAGCTCCAACATTCGGTTGCGAAAGATCACTTTGCCTGGCGTCGTCGCGACATTCTCGCCCAGTTGAAAGGCCGTTTCGTCTGCCAATCGCACAACAAGTTCGCCGTTATTGGCTTCTAGATCGGAAATCAGGTTTTCCAAACCTTGGATAAGGCTGGCGCCTTCTGTTTCCACGGCCTTTTCCAACGCGTCAGGATTCGTTGCCAGAAAATTCGTTGGCGACATCATGTCGACAATTTGCTGGCTGAAATACCTCAGACGGCGCTTTTCCATCGCATCCAGATCGCTGACCCCTTCGACCGCTTGTGTGACCGCGTCGGCATTGATCAGGTATTGCTGCTTGATAAAGTTGAAATAGGGATGTGAATCCCATAACGGGTTCGAAAACCGGCGATCCTTTGGCCCGGGATCACTGGGCGCTTGCAACTTACCTTGCGCCAAAGCCGATTGCGCTTCGACAAAATGCGTGACGGATTTGGACCAGAACTGCAGCTGATGTTCCAGAACTTTCCCCGGATCGCGCATAGCTTCGGACCAGTATGCGGTTACGGCCTTGGAATATAATTCCTGATTCGGGCCATCAAGTGCTGCGTTATGTGTGCTGCGGTGCGCTAATACCTGAGTGAGCCGTTCAGATAATTGTTCAACTTTTTTCAAGTTTTCTGTCAAGTTGTCGAGGTTTGGCTGCACTATGCTACTATCTTTTGTGTCTTGTGTTGTCATGCGTGCATTCCACCCGTATCTTCGCAGTCGCAGAAAAAGTGTGCGTCGAGAGACGCAGTTAACTATGTATACCTAATGTCGCCGTGTGCAGGGAGCAAAGCGACAAACCGTCCGAAGTAATTCGGAGGCCTGCAATGTAAGGAGTGCGGCAATGCGTTACATGATGAACTACGATCTCATGGACACAATACGAAACACCAACCAATGGATGGGTGCCTCGGCAGCCGCAATAGGATCCTACCCAGCCTTCGCGCTGTGGCCGAACCCGACGTTGTCTTGGATGCGTGCCTGGGGCGAAGTCACAGAGCGTACTTTTCAGCGGATGGTTGTAAAACCCGATTGGGGCATTCCATCGTTCGCATGCGAAGACGGAAAAGACCACGTGGTGAATGTTGAAACTGTTGTCGCCGGAGCTTTTGGCGATCTCATTCATTTCAATGTCTCTGGCCGCAAGAAAAAGGCCCGCAAGGTTTTGTTGGTGGCCCCGATGTCTGGCCACTATGCGACGCTGTTGCGATCGACGGTTATGTCGCTTTTGCCAGATACAGAACTTTATGTGACGGACTGGCACAACGCCCGCGACATTCCGGTGTCTGCTGGGTCCTTTGATATCGAAGATTACACTCTGTATCTGGTCGATTACATGCGCCACCTGGGTCCAGACACGCATGTGATTGCCGTGTGCCAACCGGCACCTCTGACATTGGCCGCGACGGCTTACCTTGCCGAAGAAGACCCCAAGGCGCAGCCCTTATCGCTGACCTTGATTGGGGGGCCAATTGATCCGGATGCTGCGGCGACAGATGTCACCGATTTTGGCCGAAGCGTCACAATGGGCCAATTGGAAGAATTGATGATCCAGCAAGTCGGGTTCAAATACCCTGGCGTTGGTCGTCGCGTTTATCCCGGCCTGTTGCAGCTTGCGTCGTTTATGTCGATGAACGGTGAAAAACACGGAACCGCATTTGCCGATCAAATCGCACGGGTTGCCCGAGGCGAAGGGTCAGACCACGACAAGCACAACAAGTTCTACGATGAATACTTGGCCGTCATGGACATGACTGCGGAATTCTATTTGTCGACGGTCAAGCGCATCTTCAAAGGGCGTGAAATCGCACGCAATGAGTTTACGGTGCACGGCAAGCGCGTAGATCTTGGCAAAATCACCACTGTCGCCGTGAAAACCGTTGAAGGCGCAAATGACGACATATCAGCACCCGGACAATGCATTGCGGCGCTGGATTTGTGTACAGGTCTGTCTGACGATAAAAAAGCCAGCCATGTCGAACCGGGTGCCGGACATTACGGTATCTTCGCTGGGAAAAGCTGGCGAAACAACATTCGCCCGCTTGTGCTTGAGTTTATTGATGCAAATTCCGGTAAAAAACCAAAAGTTGCCAATCGGAATTCGGCGGCCTGATCAACGTCGACGCAAAGGATACCGGGCGTTAGCCGCCCGGTTTTTCGCACTTATCGCAACACCAACGGCTGTTTCATCCACTCGCGCAACAGCTCTGTTGTTTCTTTCGGTTGTTCTAACGTTGGCAAGTGACCTGATTTATCAAGAACACGCAGCCGCGCATAAGGGATAAGCCCCGCCATGACTTCGTGCCGTTTGACCGGCGTGACAGTGTCATGAGCTCCACAAATCACTGTGGTTGGCACCCGACATTGCCGCAAAGTCGTCTGTTGATCACGCCGGCGTTGCAACGCTCGCGATTGGCGAACAAAAACGTCCGGCCCCAGCACATCCGCCATGTCCAGCACCATGTTCACGATCCCTTCGCGAAAAGGTCCGGGCGCTAAATTATCTGGCTTCAGCTCTTCTTTGATGACCTGACGCAGCCGCCCTGCTTTGGCTTTGACAATCTGAGGTTCGCGCGCCGCAGCGGTCTGGGGTGTTTCTGCCAAAGGGCTTGTGTGGATCAATGCAATCCGTGCCACACGCTCTGGCGCACGTCGCAAGATTTCCATCGCAATAACTCCGCCCAGACTAAGTCCGGCCAACGCAAACCGTTTTGGAAGGTAATCTAACAGCCCGCTGGCGATTTCTTCGACCCGTTCGCCCAGTGTCACAGGGGCAACCATTACTGGCATCTCTGATGACAAGTCATCGATCTGTGGCCCAAACAGACGCGCATCGCACATCATGCCGGGTAGGAATACAAGAGGTTCAGCCATCTTAGGCCGCCGCCTCAACGTGCTTATTTTTCATTGGTTTACCTGCCTGCTCTGGACTGTTTTCCAAAGATATGGCGCGTCACACTCTGTGCGGCAACATGATTTTCATCCCCTCGCTTTGATCAGAAACCAAGACAAGAGTCAGTTTGCGATGCCTCGAATGGAAAGAACTTTTGTCACCACACGCCGTCCGACCGGAGCCGAACGCCCCCTTCCGATCCGTCTTTGAGATGCTGACTTGCGGCTTTGGGCCGAACATCTGGCAACCAAGCGACGCAATGTTATCTTGTCCACCTTCTCGTGAATTCAATGTCCACCAATTCCCTTATGTCGTCGTCACAAATCTTGGTCCTTGGCCGACCTAAATCAATCAACAAGCCATGTTTTGGTTTGTCAGAACTTAACCTTCTTTTCGGACTCTATTCGATCGCCACACAAACCAGATAATGTGTCGAAGGTTCCATTGGGTGGCAAATAATGTGGCCGAAAAGGGTACTGATCTGTTCAAATGGCAAAAGATCATCGGTCCGAATAAACAACAAAATTGTCAGATTAGTCCGCGGATCTAAGAGTAGAAAAGTCGTGATGCAAACCCAATTTTCGAGGTTGGCAGAACCGCATTTTACCCTGCTAGATTTCTCAAAACTGGTCCGTAACATGGTTACAGCCTTCCGTACCGTGGGACAAGGAACTAGCGACAGCGGCACCCAGAAGACGACATCAACAACTTCACGTAACATCCATCATCTAAGTCATTTTTCAACCTTTCATTGCCCGGTTTTCTGACCCGTCATTCGTTCAAATTTCGGCATATTCCCGCTTAGGTGGCGCGCAATCCAACTGCGAAATGATGCATTCAAGACACATAATTGCGATGCCGCTTTGCCCAAGAGGCTCTCTTGGTTGGCCGCAAATTCAAACACTCATCCGTATTTTGATTTGATGGCGAACCTTTGATGACCAATGTTACAAATTTAAACAGATGGAACAGAGATGCCGCGAAATGGTGGGAAGTCCGCATAGCGTCTTTGGCGCTTGTCAATGGGGTCTGCGGGTTGATCCCCGGCTCGCAATAACAATCCGCGCGGTGCGATATAGCTGGAAATTGTGCGCAACGGACTAGGGCGCCAATCCAGATTGAACGCGCAGAGCTTTGGAAAGAACCAAATCCCAGAATACGGCAGATGATCGTGCATCCACCACGCAAGGTCACGCCAATCACGCCCCTGTTCATATTGATCCGCAAACCACGGGATAACGATGGACGCACCGGCAATCGCCTTCTCACCTCGGCCCCAATCCCAAATGTGACATTCCAACGGATTGTCGTTGCGGGCACAATTCAGTTTGTTCTCATTTCCATAGGCGTTGAGCGTCGCAGAGCGGTATCCTGATCGCACAGCTATGCGCCCAAAGGTCTCTTCGAGGGGGTCAAGAAGCTGCGTACAAAATGCCTTGCCGTTTTCAATAACAAGATCAGGGTCATCGGGCAGATTTTGGACGCCATGAAAATTGCTGATCTCTGAATATAGAAAATCGCGCATATAGAAATACTTGGACAAACGAACACGCCCGAATGTCTCAAGGCTCCACATACTGCGCGGTGTTCGTCTCATTGCAAGGTCTCGACCCATTGTAGAATGTCTTTGGTGGTCGCGTCCGTTTGATTTGGCGAAACGATTGCACCCGTAATGACATGCGCCACTGGATCATCGGTGGGGCCCAGTTTGGGGATCACGACTTTGGTGGCGCCCCCCCAAGCCGCTGCAACCTGCGCGGTGATATCGGATCGCACGACCTGGTCCTGATCAGAATACCAGAACAAGGCGGGCACAGATGTCTGGCTGTGATCCAATGCCACAACGGCCTTTATCAACGCCCCCATCGGCATCACGGCCACGCTTGGGTATTCGGTCGTCCAATACACTCCGTGCGCCTCGTTGCGCGGCTCAAAACTGCGCCGCTTTCCGGCGATCATGGGCAACCACCAACGTGCAGCGGGCCATGTGATCAAGGATGCTGCTGGGTTGTTGATCCCAAAATTTGGGGACACAAACACAATGCCCGCCACGTCTTGCATCATATCTGAGTTCTGTGCGGCAGCAGCCATAAGCGTGCCACCTGTCGAGGTTGAGATGACCAAAACCCGGCGTCCGGCAACGCGCGCGGCGTTCAAACCTTCGGCGACATCTGTCATCCACGCTTGGACGGATCCATCGGCCAATGCATCATCAGATCGCCCGTGCCCGCGCAATCGCGTGTAAATCAAGTTCGCACCGAGATATTCAGCGACGTGATCCGGTACAGGGCGAATTTCTTCCGACGACGCGGAAAACCCGTGCACATACAAAACTGCCCATTCGGTTTCTGAATTGCGCGGCCCTGCCCAAACCACGCGTTTGTCTACGCCCGGTTTGATGTCATCAAATTCCGCTTCGCGCGCAGCGAAATACGCATCGAGATTGCCCGAAATTCCGCTGGTATCCACGGAAGGCGTCAGGGTTGCGTCTTCGTATGGGCCAAAGACCCACATCAACACGATCAACCCGGCCAAACCAATCGCAATGCGTGTGACACGTCGCATGACATCCCCCAATTACAATGGCGCGATGTCACGCCATCCTTCGATCAAAGTCCAGTCCGGGATCGTTGCTGTCAAAACATTCCCACCTCCGGCCCCCGGTTGATCAAAGTCACGGGAGATCGGTTCATCCAGCAGCCAACACAGGAACAACGCCCCTACCCCGCCATGAGCGACGATGGCGACGTCACCGTCTGGTGCGAGACCAATGGCATCCTTCAAGGCCGCAACAACGCGCGTTTGCGCATCAATCGCACGTTCCCATCCACGAATGTTCTGGGTCGGGTGCGCAAAGAACTGGTCGGCGACCTGTTCAAATTCATCTTTTGGCAGATACCCCGTCGCGCTTCGGTCGTTTTCGTGCAGTGCGTCCAGTATGTGATGGGGCACTGACAATGCGTTTGCTGTAATGATGGCCCCATCGGTTGCCTTTTGTTCCGCACTGGACACAACACAGGCGACATTCTTCAAATCGGGATGATTGGCATAGGCGACGTGACGCGCACACCCGCGATCAGACAACCCCCATGTCGTCACTTCGACATTCGGATCAATGATGACTTCGGCATGGGTGATAAAGAACAGCTTGCGGTCAGACACGCGACAGGTCTTCGACTGCGGCTTCGATCAGGCCAAGACAGGTGTCATCCGAAAACCGATGATCGGCGTCTTTGACCAAAGTCAGGCGCAAATCCGGACACGTCGCATGATCAACAAGCCGCAAGGCGGTTTCGGTGCTGACGGCTGTATCTGCGGTTCCTTGCAAACAGCGCACTGGAAACGGCAAATCCAAGGGGCTGCGCAACACGAGGTTTTCGCGACCATCTTCAATCAAGCGTTTTGTGATGATGTAAGGTTCCATGTAGTCAGAGGGCATTGCCACCTGACCATTTTCAGCCAATTCCGCCTTCTGAGCATCTGTGAAGTTCGCCCAATACCCATCTTCGGTAAAATCAGGAGCGGCCGCAATTGTCACAAGGCCCTGAACACGCTGAGGGTTCGCGCGTGCATATAGCAGCGATTGCCATCCTCCCATGGACGACCCAACAATCACCAATTTCCCGGTCGTAAGCGCCGACAGGGCGGCATCGCTGTCTTCGGCCCAATCACCGATACAGCCTTCTTCAAAGGTGCCAGAGCTTTGGCCATGCCCGGAATAGTCAAAACGCAAGAACGCCTGACCACGGGCTTTGGCCCAATCTTCAAGATGAATCGCCTTGGTGCCGTCCATGTCGGATTTCAAGCCGCCCATGAACACAACACAGGGGCCTGCCCCGTCTGTTTTATGATACGCGATGCGCCGCCCTTGCGGGGTTTCCAACATCTTGATCGCCACATCGACCTCCATATTTCCTACGGAGATAAAACAGGCAAACGCCTGCAGCTACAAACGCTTTTTCGCGTCATACAGGCCGCAATTAGCCACCGATATAGGTGCCTTTGTTTGGACGATAGAAATTCTTTTGATTGTGCAAACGCCCCAGAAGCTCGTGTATTTCACGCGCTTCTACATCCGCATCGTCACATGCCGCTTTTTGCGACAAGGTCAGCTTTGATGCACGTAATGCATCTTCGATCCGGTCGATGTCATCGATGCTTAATTCGAATGTCTTATTGTATTTCGCCATGGTCACATTCCGACGTTGAAGTTTCCTATAGTGAACACCCCTGTACTAGTAGAATTCCTGGGATTCGCCAGCCCCTTATTGACGCTTTTTCGTGCAAAAATGTCGCATTTGAGGACCATAGCCTCGCGCATTCAGCGCACATCTCATGCTTTGTTTTTTTGATAGCAACTGTGATTGCCCTGCAATCCTATGAAATGGTCTACAAGCAAACTTGACAGCGCAACGTGCACAAGTCAGAAGCCCTATTGAAAATATTACCCGCAACCGGGCGTTCCGTGGGCGCCAAACTGACGAGGACTGCCGAAATGGCCCAGATCTCTCTTACTTTTCCTGATGGCAATGCGCGTGAATACGAAGCAGGTATTACACCCGCCGCAGTTGCCGAAAGCATTTCCAAATCGCTGTCGAAAAAGGCTGTCAGTGCGACGGTAGACGGCGCGCATTGGGACTTGCAATGGCCAATCGATGCGGATGCATCCATCGCCATTCACACCATGCAAGACGAAGATCAAGCCAACGAGCTGGTGCGCCATGATCTGGCGCATGTTATGGCGCGCGCTGTTCAAGAATTGTGGCCGGACACCAAAGTGACCATTGGCCCGGTGATCAAAAATGGTTGGTATTACGACTTTGATCGCGAAGAAGCGTTCACACCCGAGGATTTGGGCACGATCGAAAAGAAGATGAAAGAGATCATCAATCAACGTGACCCCGTGCGCACCGAAGTTTGGGACCGCGACCGCGCTGTTCAATATTACACTGACAACGGTGAACCTTATAAAGTTGAATTGATCGACGGGATTCCGGGCAATGAACCGTTGCGGATGTATTGGCATGGTGACTGGCAGGATGTGTGCCGCGGGCCCCATTTGCAGCACACCGGGCAATTGCCGGCAGACGGATTCAAACTGATGTCCATCGCTGGTGCCTATTGGCGCGGCGACAGCAAACGCGCCATGCTGCAACGCATCTATGGCGTGGCCTTCCGCAACAAGGAAGAACTACGCAAGCATCTGAATATGCTGGAAGAAGCCGCAAAACGCGATCACCGCAAGCTGGGTCGCGAGATGGACTTGTTCCACATGCAAGAAGAAGCGCCCGGTCAGATTTTCTGGCACCCAAATGGATGGCGCATCTATACCGAGCTTCAAGACTATGTGCGTCGTCGGCAAAACGCCGACGGTTATCAAGAAGTGAACTCGCCTGAAGTCATTGATCGCAAGCTCTGGGAAGCCTCTGGTCACTGGGACAAATATCAGGAGAACATGTTCATCGTCGAAGTGGACGAAGACCACGCACGCGAAAAAGCAATCAACGCGTTGAAGCCGATGAACTGTCCGGGTCACGTGCAAGTTTTCAATCAAGGACTGCGCAGCTACCGTGACTTGCCATTGCGCTATTCCGAGTTTGGCAACTGTCACCGCTATGAACCGTCGGGCGCTTTGCATGGGATCATGCGGGTGCGTGGGTTCAAACAGGACGATGGTCACATCTTCTGCGCGATGGATCAAATTGAATCCGAGTCAAAAAAGTTCATTGCCTTCCTTGCCAAAGTCTATGCAGACCTCGGATTCGAGAATTGGACAGTCAAACTTTCTACGCGACCTGAAAAACGCATCGGAAGCGATGAAACATGGGACGTATTGGAAACAGCCCTTGGCGCGGCGTGCAATGCGGCTGGTTATGAATATGACCTTTTGCCAGGTGAAGGCGCGTTTTATGGACCAAAGCTAGAATTCACGCTGACTGACGCCATTGGCCGGAACTGGCAATGCGGAACTCTTCAGGTCGATACAAACATGCCTGAACGTCTGGGCAGCCAGTATGTTGGTCAAGACGGCTCAAAACATACGCCCGTGATGCTTCATCGTGCCTGCCTAGGCTCCTTCGAACGCTTTATCGGCATTTTGATCGAAGAACATGCCGGGAAACTGCCGTTCTGGATTGCGCCACGTCAGGTCGTTGTCGCAACCATTACGTCGGACGCGGACGATTACGCGCAAGAGGTTGTCGAAGCCTTGCGCGCCAAAGGTGTTCGCGCCGAGGCCGACATTCGCAATGAAAAGATCAACTTTAAGGTCCGCGACCACTCGGTTGGCAAAGTGCCTGTCATCCTTGCCGTTGGCAAACGCGAGATCGAAGACCGAACCGTTTCGGTACGTCGATTGGGCCAAAAGCAAACCGCGATGTCCACATTAGACGACATTATCGCATCCCTATCAGAAGATGCGAAAGCGCCTGATCAAAAAGGCTGAAGATCACGTCGAGATATCAATCTTTGCATTAGAATAGAGGGTAGCCATTGATTTGGCTGCCCTTTTTTCATTCTGGCAGAGCATCTAACATTTGTTGACGACCTTGTGAGCCACCTAATCTGCGAATGGTTTTTAGTGCATAACAGGTCAGAACAATGCCCAATTCCATCCTAAGCTCTACGCAAACGGGAAACGATCATGCCTTCAACTTTGAAAACCGTCGCCATTGCATCAGCCGTGTCTTCAGTGTTGGCCAACCACCCAACCCAATCCCAAGCGGCGGTCAAAGAAAAATGTTATGGCATTTCATTGGCCGCGCAAAACGATTGTGCAGCAGGCCCGGGGACGACATGTGCGGGCACGTCTACTGTGAATTATCAGGGGAACGCTTGGACTTTGGTTGATGTCGGAAGTTGCGAAACGATTGATTTGCCCAATATGGCAGACGGCACAGAACGCAAAGGGTCACTGATTGCGCTCAAACGCGATTTGCCGACCTAGCCGATGATTGCTGGATCGACCAATGCTTGACGCATCCGCACGTTTAAACACACTTCCGATTGCTGCTGGCGTCGGCTTTAAACCGGTCCATTTCACGGACATACGCCAAGATCCCGGACCGATCGGTTGGATCGAAATTCACGCAGAAAATTACATGGGCGATGGCGGTCGGCCTCATGCGCAGCTTCGCACTTTGGCCGAACAATTTGCCGTATCCGTTCACGGGATTGGCCTGTCGATTGGCGGCGCTGATCCTCTTGATACGCAGCATTTGTCGCGTTTGAACAAGCTGATCGACTGGATCAAACCTGCATCTTTTTCCGAACACTTGGCGTGGTCGACCCATGACGGCACGTATTTGAACGATCTTCTGCCCCTTCCTTATACACAGCAAACGTTAAGCCGCGTCGCGTCACATATTGATCAGGTTCAAGACCAGCTTGGATGCCAGATGCTGCTTGAAAACCCTTCAAGTTATTTGGCGTTTCAGGACAGCACGATGTCGGAACCCGATTTCATTACGCAACTGGTTAAACGAACAGGCTGCGGGCTATTGTTGGACGTCAACAATGTTTTCGTTTCGGCGTCTAATCTTGGCTATGGTCCGCAATCTTACATTGATGCCTACCCGGTTGAGTCGGTGCACGAAATTCATGTTGGTGGCCACAGCAAAGACACCGACACACATGGTGACCAGTTGTTGATCGACGCCCACGGGTGCGTGGTTGACGAACAGGTTTGGGATCTGCTGCAGTATACGTTGTCAAAAACAGGACCACAGCCCGTTCTTGTGGAATGGGACACCGATGTTCCCGATTGGAAAATACTGCGTGCAGAAGCAGACCGTGCCGCACATGCGTTGACTGTGGTTTAAGGGATGTCTGTCACGCAAACCACTTTTCGCAAGGCTGTATTAATGGCAAACGATCCAACGCCATCTGGTCTTGTTGATGGTCAAGGCCGAGCGGCTGAGGACCGGTTTTCAGTCTATCGAAATAATGTGACCGTCGCGCTGCTTGATGCGCTGCACAAGGGTTTTCCAATATTACACAAACTGGTTGGAACGGATCGCTTCACATCTCTGTTGCGCGCCTTCATCCAAGCCCACCCGCCAAGCGACCCACGCATGATGTTTTACGGTCAGGCCATGCCAGAGTTCCTAGAGACCTTCGCGCCCCTCGAGCATATTGGATATCTGCCCGACATCGCCCGTTTGGAATGCGCATTGCGTGCCAGTTACCATGCCGCAGAGGCCAAACCGATAACTGCGACATTGCTAACCAATCTGCGCGAAACCCAAAGTATGGTCTTCGCACCGTCTCTCAAACTGGTGCAGTCTCATTGGCCCTTGTGGGACATCTGGCATTTCAACACAGATAAAAACGCCGCAAAGCCGCGAGAAATTCAACAAGATGTTCTGATCACCCGGCGGCTATTTGACCCCACCCCACATGCTTTATCGAAGGGTGGTGGCATTTGGATGACGCACCTCATGTCCGGATCTCCTTTGGGTCTGGCACTTGACGCCGCCTACGACGTCGAGCCAGAATTCGATATGACACACCTGCTGATGTTGCTGGTTCAAGAAAATGCATTGATCGAAATACTATAGACGCCGAAATGATCTGAGGGGCCTCGTACATGAACGTGCTACGCCGAGTTCATAACAATGTGTTTGAAGCAGTATCGCGTGCGGACTGGATATTGCCAACACTTGCGCGTTTCTTGTTCGGGGCCGTTTTAGCGTCGTATTTCTGGGTGTCTGCTCTGACAAAGGTAGGGGATGGATTCGGCGGCATTTGGACGTTGGAATTCGGCGCTTATGCTCAAATCTTCCCTAAGGTGATGGAAACCGTAAGCTTTGACATCTCTACGCTCTCTGCCTGGCAACATGGTGTTGTGTATCTCGGCACCTACGCCGAATTCATTTTGCCCGCATTTATAATAGTCGGTTTTCTGACGCGCTTGTCTGCCATCGGATTGACTGTGTTTATCATCGTCATGTCGCTGACCGACTTATTTGGACATGCAGCATTGTCAGACCCCAAAGTGTTCGGCGCTTGGTTCGACAATGCGCCTGACAGCCTTATTCTGGATCAACGTGCTTTGTGGGTATTTTTATTGTTGGTGTTGATCGTCAAAGGGGCTGGCCCCATATCGCTGGACAATGCCTTAGCCCCCCGCAAGAATCCGCATTTGGATTGATCGATTACACCAACGCGTCTTGCGTCGCTTTGGTCCATCCAAGATGCAATTCCCCATCGACATCGATGAGCGGCCGTTTCATCAAAGCAGGGTGCGTTTCCAACAATTGCAGCGGATCGCCTGCCCGTGCGGTGTCATCCAAACCTCGCCATGTTGTTGAACGCGTATTGACCAAAGCGTCGCCAAATTTATCCAAGGCCGCCTTTAACACATCCGCCGGAACCCCATCACTGCGCACATCAACAAGCTCAGCTTGAGGCAGTGCTTTCATCGCCTTTCGACAGCTGTCGCAGTTCTTCAAACCGTATAATTTCATGGAATCCCCTCACTTTTTCGCGAAGATGCCAGCCCTAAGGGAAAATATCACCATTATTTCTTGATTTTTTTTCGCTTTAGACAATCTCATTAGATGTGTCGGTTGTTTTGACCGCTGGTGGTTCGTTAACCGACGCACTGGAAGGCCCCCGCATCTGCCGGGGCAGGACGACAAGACGAAAAGGAGGCACGGGTATGCCGCTTGGCACCGTGAAGTGGTTCAACACCACAAAAGGTTATGGATTTATTGCTCCGGATGATGGCGGCAAGGATGTGTTTGTACACATCTCGGCGGTTGAGAGTGCGGGCATGACTGGTTTGGCAGATGATCAAAAAGTTGAATTCGAGATGATCGAAGGCCGCGATGGTCGCGTGATGGCCGGAGAGATCAAAGCCGTATCCTAACCGAACTTGCACGACTTAAGCCGCGCAGGTAACGACAGTTGAATACTTAAGCAGCCCTCGAGCAAACAGCGCGAGCGTTGCTCAAGGGCTTTGATAAGTGAACGACGATTAAGACGCGTTTTCGTCGTCGGTAATAGTGTGCCAGTGTTCACCCATTGCAACAATGCAGGATCGCCCACTGGAATAGCGCATGACCATGGCCCAATCGCCCCGGTCATCTGTCCACACTTCTAATATCTGATCTTCATTGCGCACACCTTGCGCCGTACGTTCAGAGCCCAAAAAACCTTCCAGCCTCGAAACCATTTCGTGTGTTGGTGTACAATTAACTTCACCAAGAGATTGTGCCGCTGCAGGCAGAGGAACAAAAAATAAAAAAAGAATCCATCGCATGGCAGCTCTATAGCATTTCCACGCAATTTTGTCGGCGTCGTTGTGAAAAAACTTTATTCACAATCGTTATATTAAGTATGCAACTCAGGGTGCGACTGAGGACTGAAATTCTCGCCATTCGCGGGAAGTCAGGCCCGAATTCTCTTGCGTGACCTCTTCACCACGCAACATGCGTTGAACGCAGATCACCATTTGCGACGATAATGTCACAGCTCCCAAACGGTAGTCCTCGAACGCGCGATAGGCGAACGGAACCCAGTCCGCAACAATCTTGCACATCGCATCTGCGTACACTCGAATTTCATATTGCGCATGTGCATCCGCCCGCAACCGCAGAAAATGGAACAAATTATGTAAATCGACCTTCCAGTACCATTGCGTATAAATGTTCGAAGGCAGATTCATACGTGCCAATTCGCGAGCCAGGCCATTCTGCCCGTCATCGCCAATCATCTGTTGATAATTGTCATAGCAACGCGTGCTGTCCGATTTAAGTATCTCCAACACCCGCGCGGCCTCTTCCCCTTCAAGAACATCACCGCGTCCTTGATTGTTTATCACGGATTGCGCGTTCAAATTCTCAGGTGCCGGAATGTAAAACTCCCGGTCCAGAATAGAATAACGTGCAGAATATTCATTCACGTTTGCCGTCCGATGACGAATCCACTGCCGCGCAACAAACACCGGCAATTTCACATGCAGTTTTATTTCGCACATCTCAAAGGGTGTGGAATGCCAATGTCGCATCAAATACCGGATTAAGCCTTCGTCGTTGGACACCGATTTGGTCCCAGATCCATAACTAACCCGCGCAGCCTGACAAATGGCAGCGTCGTCTCCCATGTAATCGATGACGCGCACAAAGCCGTGATCCAAGACCTGATGGGCCGAATACAAATGCTTTTCCATCCCCGGAGCGACCGCGCGCAGGGTCTTTTGTGGCGCATTTCGCTGCGCATCTATTTCAGCTTGTTGTTCTGGTGATACAGGCATTCGAGGCTCCGGGTGTACAGAATCTGTAGAACCTCACCCTATATTGTGGAGCGCGGCAATGGAACCGCAACATGAAGGTCACACATTCGACACGCCTCGCGATACGTGTGTCACGAATTTGTTGACTTTCCAGTATTTTCGCCCGAGTTTCTCATAAAAAAGCCAATGAGCAGTCCAAAAAAACAAGGCGTGGCAGGCAATGAAACGAATTACTATGACAGCAGCAGCTGTTCTGTTGGCGCTTGGCGCCTGCGGAGACGGCAACCCATTCACAGACACTACCGGAGGCGGCACAACTCCTCCAGGTTCAGCGACCAGCGACATTCCTGAAAATGTTGCGGGAAGCGTCGCGAGCGTGGACTTTGACCCAGCGGCGAACACCCTCTCGATTTCGGGTCTGTTGCGCGACGGTGATGTCGTGACACAAACATATAACAGGAATGCCGCACTTGATGAAGGTGTCTACCAAGCCTACACATTCCAAGACGATCCACTGGACGAACACACAACTGTATTTGTCCGCCGCCTTGGCGATGTAGAAGGTGCAGTTGCCGTCACAGGTGGTCAATTCCAGTTCTTCTCCGGTGGCGTTGCTTACAAACGCGACGGTGGATTTGATCCGATTGTTCCAGATGAGGCAGCTGACCGCGGTCTTGTAACTTATTCTGGCGAATATATTGGTCTAAGTGACCTCAACGGTCCAGATACCGATCTACTTCCTGTTCCAGGTGGTCTTCCCGGCACCGTTACGCCTTCTCAGGCGGCTCCGGTGACAGGGAGAGTCTTTATCAACGTTGAATTTGCATCCAACAACCTCGCCGGTGCAGTTACCAATCGTGAAATCGACACAGAGGCTTTGGGCCCAGTCGCGTTGCCAGATCTGATCCTTGTGCCAACTGACCTTTCAGCCGACGGCTCTTTTGCCGGTAGTGTCCAAGAGAGCAATGATCAGTCACAGGTTGGTGACTACGGTGGTGTTCTCGGTGGCACTGATTCTGAAGCCCTTGCCGGCGGTCTTTATGCAGAAGAGCACTTTGGCTCGGAAACGGGAACGGCTCTTGATGCTGTCACGGGCGAAGAAGAGTATGGAATATTCGTTCTTGGTCGCTGTGGTAGTGCATTGCAGGATGCGTCCGCCACAGAATGCGCAGTGGTTGACCCCGAATAATCTGAATTCAAGTGCGGTTTAAAAACCTCATCTTTTCAACAGTATTCAGCCTCGGCGCTTTAAGCGTCGGGGCTGAACCAACTGCGACACTTACCCTGACAGAAGCCCGCCAAATTGCGCAATCCGCGTTGCTTAGTGGCAATCCAGCATTGACCCAGCAATTGGCAAACGGTCTGCTGACCGCAAACCCAAAAGACGCTCACGCGCTTTTACTATTGAGTGCAGCAGAAGCCGAACTGAAAAACCCAACCGCAGCACGTCAAGCGGCGGCCAAAGCGTACCGTGCGGGCGATACAAAGTCGCAAAAATTGCAGGCCGCGCAATTGGCCGCTCAATTTGCTCTGAAAGAAGAGCGCCCCACCCTATCACAGATCTGGTTGCGTCGCGCCTCGTTGCAGACGCAAACAGAAGAACAGTCTGAAATCATTTCTCGTGCATATCGACGCGTCAAATCCGTCAATCCGTGGTCTGTGAACCTTGGGTTTTCTGTGCGCCCGTCTGACAACGTGAATAACGGGGCCGATAAGGCCATTCAGGTCATTGATGGTTCGCCACTCGTTGGCTTTCTATCGCGTGACGCCCAAGCGTTGTCAGGCACAATCGTCAGCGGTGACGTGCGAGCATCCTATCGTCTGCACGCAACAGAACGTACACGCACAACAGTATCTGGGCGGCTGTATGTTCAACGTGTCTTCATTTCTGATGAAACGGATGCGTTGGAAAACGATGACTTTGACGCCACTTATGGTGAAATCTCGTTGGGTCATATGTTCGCCTTGGGTGATCGTGCCGGTGACCTTGCCCAGTTTCGTTTGACCCGAGGGACATATTGGTCGGCTGACGACACCAATTACCATCTCTTGCGGCTTGATGCAGATCGCACATGGGCAGTGACGCCAAAGACCAGCCTTACGTTGGGGGCATCGGTCGCACAATACTCGCGCCCTGGTGATGACCTGCAAGATAGTGAAAGCTATATTCTGCGCGGGCGCGTCTCGCATGGATTGGAAAACGGTGATCGCATTGGCTTTGGTCTGACGTACCAACAGTCTGATTCCGATGCTGTGAACCGCCGTTCTGATCAAATCAGCGCACGTCTCACTTATGGATTTTCCAAATCATGGGGTCCCGCCAAAGCAAGTGCTTCCTTGCAAATCACAGATGCTGATTATCCCGACTACGAACTCGGCTTTTTCGCGGTTCCAGGTGGACGAAACGATTTATCGGCATACGCAGACCTGTCGTTGTTCTTTGAGGATTACGATTACGCTGGATTTGCACCAACTGTGACGTTCCGTGCAGGCAGAGCGACCTCGAATGTAGGGCGATTTGAAACCAGCGAATTTTCAGTTAATTTCGGTTTTCAGTCAAAATTCTAAGCTAGGTTTGGCATTGCGCGGCTCAAACGTTAGGCTTGTTCGGAAGATCACGTCTATTTGGAGCTGAAAGACATGAGTTTAAAATACCTGCATACGATGGTCCGTGTTAAAGACCTCGAAGCTTCCATGAAATTTTACGAACTGCTTGGTCTGAAAGAAACACGCCGTCACGACAGCGAAGGCGGGCGGTTTTCTTTGGTGTTTATGGCGCCACCCGGACAAGAAGACTGCCCTGTTGAGCTGACCCATAACTGGGACGGCGACGATGAGTTGCCTTCTGACAGTCGGCATTTTGGGCATCTTGCGTACAGTGTCGCCAATATTTACGAAACATGCCAGTATCTGATGGACAATGGCATTACCATTAATCGCCCTCCCCGCGATGGACGCATGGCGTTTGTTCGCAGCCCTGACAACATCTCAATCGAACTGCTTCAGGACGGCGATAGTTTGGCTGCAGCCGAACCATGGGCAAGTATGGAAAACGTCGGGCATTGGTAATACGCGCCGCCACATTCCTTGCATTGCTTTTTGCATCCGCCAACGGGGCGATGGCCTGTCGCCTCGCCCTGTTGTTGGCAATTGATGTGTCATCTTCGGTAGATCAGCACGAAGATTCACTTCAACGCCAAGGACTTGCGGCGGCTTTGCTTGCACCTGAGGTGCAGACAGCCTTTTTCGGATTGGCCGATCCGGTTGCTTTGGGGGTTTATGAATGGTCGGGGCGGTACAACCAGGAAATCCTGCTCGACTGGACTGTTATCGACAACCCTGCCGCATTGGAATCGGCATCCGCGTCGATCAGTCAGTCACGGCGCAGCCATAACGAATTCCCGACTGCTATGGGATTTGCTTTAGGCTTTGGCGCGGAAATGTTGGCTCGTGCGCCCAACTGTGTAAACCGCACGATAGATATGGCCGGGGACGGTCAGAACAATGAAGGGTTTGGGCCACTTCTGGCTTATCAAGAGTTTCCGTTCGACGGGGTCGTCGTGAATGGTCTTGTCGTCAATGCGGCGGATTATGAAGCCGAAACGCAATTGATTGAGTTCTATCAGACCCAAGTGTTGCGCGGTCCAGGTGCATTTTTGGAAGTTGCGCAGGGTTTCGAAGACTACGAGCGCGCAATTCGACGTAAATTGGAACGTGAATTGTCAGTTCCCGTATTTGGCGCTTTGATCGAGGCAGGCGATGCCCCCGGTTAAGCGCAGTGCAGTCGTCGCGATTATTTTAAGTCTTTTTGCGTCCTACAGTCATGCAGCTTGCCGCCAGGCCTTGGCCCTAGGCCTTGATGTGTCCGGGTCCGTTGATCTGCGAGAATACCGATTACAGCTGGATGGATTGGCTGCCGCACTTGACAGCTCCGAAGTCCGGGGGGCGATTTTTAGCATGCCGGACGCCCCTATTGCCTTGATGGTCTATGAATGGAGCGGTGTAAAAGATACGGCCGTTGTATTGGAGTGGACGGATATAAGCAATGAAAACGCACTTGATCTTGCCATCGACACGTTGCGCAACACAGAAAGACGCGACGCGACGCCAGGCACAGCCCTGGGTATTGCGATGCAAAGCGGCGTGGCGTTTTTGGCGCAAAAGCCAGATTGTTGGAAACACACGTTAGACATTTCAGGCGACGGGAAATCCAATCTCGGCCCACGTCCGCGCGACGTGCAGCCCAGCCTTCAGGTGCAGGGTGTGACAATAAACGGGTTGGTTATTGGTGCGGACGCCCCTTCCATTGGTGACCTGCGCCAAGCGCAAGTCGGCGAGCTGGTCACGTATTTCCAAGCGAACGTCATTCAAGGGCCAGATTCTTTTGTCGAAGCTGCCCTTGGATATGAGGCCTATGCCGATGCTATGGCCAGAAAACTGCTAAGGGAAATTGAGACATTGAACGTGTCTCAATTGACCCCAAAACCAGAATATCGACTGAAATAGTCGTGTCCGCTGCACAGTAAACCACGCAGCAGTTTATCATGATCAATAAATATAACGGATCTGATCAGCCCAATAGCGTTCAACTCGCTTCAGGGAATCGGAAATTTCCGTGATGCCATCAGCCGTAATGACCTGCCTGTCGACAAGGCCATCTGCATGCCGCTCAAACAAGTCAGTGACAACTTTGCGGATTTCACGGCCCTGTTCCGTTAGGCGCACACGAACGGAACGGCGGTCAATTTCGCATCGCTGATGATGCATGTAACCCATCTCAACCAACTTCTTCAGGTTATAGCTCACGTTGGAACCTTGATAGTATCCCCGTGTTTTCAATTCACCTGCGGTTACTTCGTTTTCACCGATGTTAAACAACAACAGCGCTTGCACCGCGTTAATTTCAAGCACACCAACGCGCTCGAATTCGTCTTTTATTACATCCAAAAGCAAGCGATGCAGTCGTTCGACCAGCGACAATGCTTCAAGGTACCCCGTCATAAAACCCTTCTCGCTCACGACGAGATTGGGATCTAGAATGCTCATTACAAACTCTCCAACAAAACAGCTCGAGAGTAATGTCCGATAAATTCGCAAAAAATCGGTTAAGTGCTGAGAATCAAGCGAAAATGCGTCGAAATTAGCGTTCAAACGCCTCTGAAATTTGAATCATCAGCGCTTTAAATCGGTCTGGTGCCGGGGCTTGCTTTGTCACCCAAGCATAGAGATCGTGATCGTTTTCGGACAATAAATCTTCATATATATCAAGGTCATCTGTGGATAAGTTCGCCAATCTCTTTTCCGAAAAGTTGGCAAGGATAAGATCCATTTCCTTGATCCCGCGGCGGATAGATCGCATGTGAAGACGTCGCAGACGATTTTCTGGTGTCTCAACCATCTGCACGGGCTGCCATGGCTTGACGCAGTCGTTTTTCCAACCGCGCGACCTGTTCCGTTCGCGATTGTAAGTCGGCGCGCAGATCACGCAATTCGCCAATAAGACTCAGCAATGACGTGTCTTCAAGTTCGGCCTCAGTCGGTTCGATCATGCCGTCGCCCTGACCATTGATCAGCCACGTGACCGAAACATTCAGCAACCCCGCCAGCATTGACAATCGGTTGGCGCGCGGTTCGTTTAAATCGTCTTCCCAAGACCGCAAAGTCGCTGTGCGCACACCAAGACGCTTGGCCAAATCTTTTTGGCTCATGCGCGCGGCCTCGCGCGCACCCGCAAGACGGTCACCAAAGGTTGCCATGTCCGGGCTGTACCAGTCTGTTCCGTCTTCCATTCATTCGCTCCATTTGCTTGAAGGCCGCCACATGGCAGCCTATGAGAGCTATACCCTCTTGCATAAGGCTTCGAAACCACCATGCCATTTCTGTCTACGACACTCGACCGAGTCAAACCGTCGCCGACCATCGCAGTAAACAACCTTGCCACAGAATTAAAGGCGCAGGGACACGATGTTATTGACCTTGGGGCTGGCGAGCCCGATTTTGACACTCCACAACACATTAAAGATGCAGCAGTCGCCGCCATTGCGTCCGGTCGAACGAAATATACAGCCGTTGACGGTATCCCAGAGCTGAAGAAGGCGATTTGCGCAAAACTTCAACGCGACAATGATCTTGAATACAGCTCAAGCCAAGTTTCGATTGGCACCGGCGGCAAGCAAGTTCTGTACAACGCGTTGATGGCTACTCTGAACGAAGGTGACGAAGTCGTTATTCCGGCACCCTATTGGGTCAGCTATCCTGATATGGTCTTATTGGCTGGTGGCACGCCTGCAGTCGTTCCATGCGGAATCGAAACATCGTTTAAGATGACACCAACCCAGCTTGAAGCGGCCATCACCCCCAAAACCAAATGGTTGATTTTCAATTCGCCGTCTAACCCGACAGGTGCGGGATACAGTCGTGATGAATTAAAAGGCCTTACAGATGTTTTGATGCGTCACCCTCATGTTTGGATTTTGACGGATGATATGTACGAACATCTGGCCTATGATGACTTCAAATTTTGCACACCGGCGCAGGTCGAACCTGGGCTTTATTCTCGCACGCTTACGGTCAACGGAGTGTCCAAAGCATATGCAATGACAGGATGGCGCATTGGATATGCTGCTGGACCGGAACCTCTTATTGCTGCGATGCGAAAGATTCAGTCGCAGTCGACCTCAAACCCTTGCTCGATCTCACAATGGGCCGCGGTTGAGGCCTTGCAAGGCCCTCACGATTTCATTCAAAGCAACAACGATGTTTTCGTCCGTCGGCGCGATCTTGTCGTTTCAATGTTGAACGAAATAGACGGAATGACATGCCCGGTCCCTGAAGGGGCGTTTTACGTTTATCCTTCTATTTCCGGTCTGATCGGGAAAACGACGGCGCAAGGTGTTCTGATTGAAAACGATGAGATATTCTCGAAGGCTTTGCTGGAAGACGTTGGCGTCGCAGTTGTTTTCGGGGCCGCCTTCGGGGTATCGCCCAACTTTCGTGTCAGCTACGCTACGTCGGATCAAACGTTGAAAGATGCATGCACACGCATCCAAACCTTTTGTGCAAGTCTGACGTAACGAGGGGTGCATTATGGCGGGTGACTTACCAGAATACTATTTCCGGGTCCGTGAAAACGGCGCGGCCGTCTTTCGGGTCGATACTGAAAATCGGCAACGCCGCATAGAAATGGATCACATTGCCACGATCAATATTCGAAATGGCGATGTGAAACCCCACGGGGATCGGCATCTGAGCGACGCAGACATGGAACACATCCGCGCATGGATGAATGATCGAACGCAAACATTAGCCCGTCGTGACGTCGATGATATTCACCGGGCTATCGATCATCTGAACCTAACGACACAATGGGCACAAAGCCGAGCGACTGATGATCAGTTAGAGGATGTGACTGACGCGCTTTTGTTGGCAATGCACGATCTGCGAACGACGCTCGTGCGCAAAAAGGCTGACAGGTTGCAAAAACCCTGAGAACTTTCTGCTCAGTTTTTAGGAGCTTCCAGATTCGCCTTCTCCAAAGGGCAGTCAATAGGCAGGTATCGTCTCAGTGACAGCCTGTGAACGCAATTTCTCGCGACATCCCGCTCACAAAACGAGCCATTCTTGGAGAGCTCACAGGATCGACTTACACAAATCCCTGCGACGAATTGCGGGGATATCATGACGTCATCTACAAAAACCAAGCACCAAGTTCTGCAGCTGCAGCCACAAGCGCACACACCTTCTCAGTCAGCGCTTCAACTGGCACAGATTCACGCTTTTATGGCCGAAGCCATGACCGCAGAAGGGATCGTGGGCGACAGGGCCTTCAGCGCTGCAGAGACCACAACCCTGTCCGCATATATTTGCGACAGGCAGGACAGTTACGCACGCTCCTTAACCAACGAGCAACTTGGGCCCGAGCAATCAGACGACGCATCGTTATCTCTTGGGTCGAGGCGCCACGCCTCTGCGTTTTCGTCACAGTCAGATACGATCCACACCGATACATCAGATCAACAAACACGTGCATCGACACGCGATTCATTTGTTTTTGCCTCCGATGCCACCGAAGTTGCACAGAATCGCCTTGTACTTTTGCCTTCTAAACAACACCAAAAGTCACCTGCCCAAAAAGCGTGATCGAGCTACAGATTGCTTAATGAACAAACGCTTGTCAGAAAAAAAATTGCCTGCAAATCTAGCGGGCGATGACACCTAACGCTGCAGCTGCTCTTCCGTTGATATACGACGCGGCATTGAATCCGGGTCATTGGCGTCGTGCTTTGGATGCTGTTGCATCGCTGAGCAACGCAAAGGCTGCCGCGCTCTTGATCCGCCGACCCGACCCGTTTACGCGGGACTTACAAATGTTGAATTCCACGTTCCTTTCGTTTTCACGATCCCGCGCCGGGATGTACTACGCTTTGCGTTATTCGCGTTTGCAAAACCCCGATTGGGATTTCCTAGGCGCATGTGCCGTGCATGAACCGACCCCTGATACGGCTGCTGGAACGTCTCGTGAATCACTCGACCGTCGTGCGGATTATGCGTATCTGCGCCGTACAATTGGGATAGGTCCCCGTCTGGGAGTTCGCTTGAACCGCGACAAAGTCTGGTTCGATGGGCTTAGTCTGGCAGGGGATGCACATGTACCACCCCAAACGAACAAGACGTTGACCGCACTTTTGCCACACCTGACCAAAGCCGCCGAAATGGGACGCGCTATTCACAAGCTTCGACGCAAAGCCTCGTCTGCAACTGCTGCGCTGGATCGTTTGCAAGTTGGCTTGGTTGCACTGCTTCCAAATGCTGAAGTGATCTGGAGCAATGCCGCCGCGAAACGTATTTTGGACGAAAGTGATGGGCTAAGCCTTGGGCAGGACAAATTTCTGCGTTGCGACAATTCTCAACGCACAAAAGAACTGGCAAGCCACATGGCTGACGTCGCAGCCACTACAATCGGGAACGGTCACACCGCAGAACACTTGATGGGTATGCCGCGTCGGTCCGGTCGTGCAGATCTGTTGCTTGAGGTCGCGCCTTTGCGCGCATCACATACAGATTTTGCAGAGGATGGCGCTTTGCTGACCATTATCGATCCGCAAGCAGTTCCCAAATTACCCCTGAAACGGTTTGCCCGCCTTCATGACCTAAGCCAAGCTGAAAGCAGTGTTTGCGAATTGATTTTCCAAGGCCTGTCCATCGATGCAATCGCAAATGAACGCAATCGCAGCCCCATAACCATTAAAAATCAAATCGCCGCCATCCTGCACAAAACAGGTGCGCCAAGCCGTGTCGACCTTATCAGGCTGGCACTGCGCGTTATGCCACCAGTGTCATAGTTACAAACTGAACTTGCGGGATGGTGGGCGGGGCGTTTTTTGGCGCCAGCCAAAAGAGCGTCCGTCCCATCATCCATCCTTGAGTATATGCTTGACCGTAAAGCCCCAGAACCGCCCCATCAACAACACCCCTGCGACAGCCAGACCAACCACAAGGCCCATCCAAACACCAGCGCCGCCAAATCCCAAAACGTAGCCGAAATAATAAGATACGGGCATTCCGATCGCCCAATAGCTGATCCCGGCCAAAACCATAGGAACCGCTGTATCCTGTACACCGCGTAACAACCCCAACGCGATAACCTGCGCACCATCAACAAGTTGGAACACTGCCGCCAGGGCCAACAGAATTACCCCAATTTCAAGGATTTCCATACGTGCAGGCTCATCAGAGCTTAAGAACAAATCGATCAACAGTTCTGGCCACACAACAAACACCACAATCGTTGCCATCGACATCGCAAGGCTAAGCCCAATGGCCGTGCGCGCACCTCTTTTCAAATGATCAAGATCTTTGCGTCCAACCGCATTGCCCGCCCGAATGGTGGCCACATTTGCAAAACCCAGATGTACCATGAACGTAATAGATGCCAATTGCAGCGCGATGCCATGCGCGGCCAATGGCACGGTGCCAAGCCACCCCATCATAATTGCCGAGGCCGAGAAAAGCCCCACTTCGCTAAGCGTTGTCAGACCAATTGGCCATCCTAACTGGAAGACTTTGCGGAACATGTCCCAATCAGGTTTCCACATTCTTTGGAACAGGCTGTGTTCAGGCAAAGCCCACATAGCATAGATCACAACCCCGGCCAGCATCACGCATTGCGTCAGCACTGATGCCCACGCTGCCCCGCGCAAGCCAAGTTCCGGCGCGCCCCAATTGCCAAAAATCAATGCGTAATTTAGCAATCCATTGGCGATTGCGGCCAACAGGGTAATCCAGAACACGATTTGGGTGCGATCCAGTGCCGCCAGGTATGATTTGAGTGTCATAACCATCAAAGCTGGGAAAATGCCCCACCCGGCCAGCTTCAAATATTCGGCGGCTAAAGCGGATTCAGTTTCGCCCTGTTGCAAAAGCTGCAAAATCGGCAAGGACCAATAGAGCAAAGGAAACGCCAACAAGGCGAACAGAAACGAAAGCCACAACCCCATACGGGTTGAACGCCGAATGTTCACTTCGTCTTCTTCAGCGTGATATTTGGCCACCATCGGCATGACAGCCCACGCAAAGCCTGATCCCATCAGAAAAAGAACAAAGAAATAGTGCCCGGCCAAAGTGATCGACGCCAATTCGGTGACCCCGTACCATCCCACCATGATCGTATCAGTGGCACCAATAGCCACTTGCCCAAGGTGTCCGCCGATCAAGGGCAGACCCAGTTTCAAAATCGCGCGCATATGGGCGGGGTATGTCATCAGCATTGCACTCATTGTTCGCGCAATACGCGATTGTATCGTCTGGCGAAAGACTACTTAGATGATCCGATGTTTTCTTCCGAATGAAAGAGACTTCTCTTGCCAATACGTCTATTGTGCTGCCATCTACGACTAGGAGTTTGGCGGAATGCGACATTGTTCGAATCCGCTTTTGAAAATTCAATGGTGGGAGAGAAGAATGGCTTGCTTCTTTAGGGCGTTCAGCGGCCTCTGCACATGTCTTGTTGCAGGGACTATGGCTGCGGCGGCTGAGAATCGGATTGATCAAATCAGGCCAGATGCGCCTGAGCTTGCCGCGTATGGCGATCATCTGGTTGGCATCCAAACTTTGACATTCACCCATACCGACCAAATTGACATTCTCAATGTCACCGAAGACGATCAACCGATTTATGATCGTTCTTTAACGGTCGAAGTTTGGTACCCCGCAATTGACGGCACGTCCCCTGGGGGAACATACACAACTCTTCTGCGCGATGGTCAAACCGAAGTCACCTTGGCCGGTCAAGCCGTACGCGACGCGACGCCAACCAGTGACGCCCAGTTTCCATTGATTTTGATCAGTCACGGATATCCGGGCAACCGGATGCTGTTGAGCCATTTGGCCGAAAATTTGGCCAGCAAAGGTTACGTCGTCGCATCTATCGATCACACTGACAGTTTGTACAGCGACCGCGCTGCATTTGGATCGACACTGTACAACCGCCCAATCGATCAGGCCTTTGTTTTGCAAAGCATGTCGGAATTGAACAGCCCAATCGGCGCAATCACAAACGCAGATGTCACAGGCATCATCGGTTACTCCATGGGTGGCTACGGGTCTGTCATCTTTGGTGGCGCCGGCGTCACGCAAGAATCGACGGAATTTGCCTGGGGAACACCGGCCGGTTTGCTGGAACGTCATTTGGCCGGGTCCGAAACCCATGAGGCTCTGATTGATCCCCGCGTCAAAGCGATCGTTTCCATCGGACCATGGGGCAAAAATGTCGGATTTTGGGATCCAGAAGGCATGGCGGGACTGCGCAAACCAACTTTGTTCATGGCAGGCAGCGTCGATGACGTATCTGTTTACGAAGCGATCCGCAGCATGTTCACGGAATCTGTCCGCATTGATCGTCACTTGCTGACTTTCGAAAATGCCAACCACAATGCAGCAGCACCGATGCCTGCCCCCCATGAAAGCTGGGAACCCGTAGAAACGCTCGATTTTGCACCGTTCGAACATTACGCCGACGCGGTTTGGGATACGAACCGCATGAACAATATCGCCCAGCATTTTTCGACGGCATTTTTTGATCTTCACTTAAAAAACCAAAACTCTATGGCGGACTATTTGGATTTGGTTCCGGATTCAGCTGATGGTGTGGTTTCATTGGATGACAGCGGGAAGCCAACCGAAGAGCACAGTTATTGGAAAGGGTTTGCGCCCCGCACCGCTATGGGTTTGGTGTTTGAAACCCGTCGCGCCGGGGAATGACGCCGCAGACTGAATTTGTATCAATCGATGGGCAAAATTTCTTTGTGCGTCGATGGGGCGACCCTTCCAATCCACCTTTGCTGTGTTTGCACGGCTTTCCGGAATTTGGCGGAGCTTGGTCAGATATAGCACCATACTTGGCGTCGCATTTTTACGTCATCGCACCAGATCAACGTGGGTTCGGCCAAAGCTGGTCCCCCCAAGACGTTAATGCCTACAAAACATCAAAACTGGTGGCCGACATGGCCCAGTTGATCGACGCGAGGGCCCCCGTCACGATTTTCGGTCACGATTGGGGGGCCGCAGTTGCCTATGGTCTCGCAATGTTCAGGCCGGATCTTGTGTCGAATTTGATTATCGCCAACGGGGTCCATCCTGTGCCATTTCAACGCGCACTGATTGCGGGCGGTGAGCAGACGGCAGCATCACAATATATCCGCTGGTTGCGCACAGAGGGATCGGAAGAGGTGTTGGCGAAAAATGACTTTGAACGCCTGTTTTCATTGTTCTCAGCCCACATGGATTTTTCCTGGTTAACCGAAGAACATGCAATCGCTTACAAAACCGAATGGTCGAGACCAGGACGATTGCGTGGAATGGTCAATTGGTACCGCGCTTCGCCCTTGATTGTCCCACCCATTGGCAAAACGATGCGAATGCCTGATCTTCCCCTTGACCGATTGATGGTGAACTGCCCGCATTTTTTGATTTGGGGCGAACAAGACACAGCTTTGCTGCCGGAAGCGACACACAACCTTGAGGAATTCGCCCCCCTACTTACGCGAGTAAACGTAACCACTGCAGATCATTGGATATTACATCAACACCCCCAAGACATCGCAAAGCAAGTCATCGACTTTTGCAGATGATTCGGGTCCCTCCACACATCATCTCCCTTGAGGTTGTAAGTTATTCTCGCGGGGATAGCATTTTTCTATTTCGGACTTTACCAACGAGTAAAAAATTTAGCTGGCAAGATTCCGCCGCACATATTTGATTTATTGTGGAAAAAGCCCCGAGCGCCAAGTCAGTGAGACAGATTTCCGACATGATCTCGACGCATTTTCGTGACTTTTCCGCCTTTCGGACGTAAAACCTAAGCATAAACCGAATGCCGCATCTCAGGTGTGAGTGGTGCACAAGGACAAACGATTAGAGCTAGCTATTTAAGCAGCCGCTGCAATCTTCGCTTAATAGAAGCGTTTACGATTGCAGCGGCGTCTTACCTTTTAAGGGGCCGAAATCCGGCCTTACGACGTGCCGCCAATACGTCTATTTTCTCTGGGCAGGTGCGCCCCCTTCAAAAGCGTTTCCATCCACATAGTCACATGGATCTTCCTGCATCTCGAGATGTAGCTGCGATCCCGAATAGGGATGTTGGCGGGCCAATTCTTCGTCGACTTCAATTCCAAGGCCTGGAGCGTCAGACAATCGAACGAACCCGCTTTCTGCCCGGATGGAGCCTTTGATCAATTGATCATGAAACGGCGTCTCAATTGTTTCGCAAATCAAGAGGTTCGGAATAGATGTTGCCAGATGTAAATTCGCGGCCCATTCAATCGGTCCCGCGTAAAGATGTGGCGCCATCTGTGCGTTGTACACCTCTGCCATGGCAGCAACCTTTTTCGTCTCCCAAATACCTCCCGCGCGTCCCAGCGCCGGTTGCAAGATTGTTGCAGCCCCCTCACGCAGTACCGGGGCAAATTCCGCCTTGGTTGTTAGACGTTCGCCCGTGGCGATGGGTATGCGCACAGATCGCGCCACTTGCGCCATCTGCGCCACGTTATCCGGGGGAATGGGTTCTTCGAACCACAGTGGGCTATAGGGTTCCAGCGCTTGTCCCATGCGGATTGCACCGGCAGTCGTGAATTGCCCATGGGTGCCAAACAACAAGTCAGCGCGGTCGCCCACAGCATCACGAATAGCTTTACAGAACGCGACAGATGTCGAAATGTCCCGCATCCCCGGCATATGCCCGCCACGCAACGTATACGGCCCAGCAGGGTCAAATTTAACAGCTGTATATCCGCGAGACACGCAATCTTGGGCCGCTTCAGCCGCCATTTCCGGGCTGGTCCAAAAGTCATCCAAACTGTGATGTGCCAATGGGTACAAATAGGTGTAAAGGCGGATGCGATCATTCATACGCCCCCCCAACAAGGCAAAGACAGGTCTTTCGCGGGCTTTGCCGAGAATATCCCAGCATGCAATTTCCAGTCCGGAAAAGGCCCCGATGACGGTCAAATCAGGGCGCTGGGTAAATCCACTGGAATAGGCGCGGCGAAACATCATTTCGATATTTTCTGGGTTCTCGCCTTTCATGTGCCGGTCAAACACATCTTTGATGACATGCGTCATCGCTACAGGGCCAATGGACGACGCATAGCATTCGCCCCACCCGATTAGCCCTGTGTCAGTCGTCACCTTGACCAAAATCCAATAACGCCCGCCCCAACCGGGTGCAGGGGGTGCCGTGACGATGACATCCAGATCAGCAAGCTTCATGTCCCTATCCCCTTAAGTTTAAGTCCGGCGCACGACTGCCTATTTGCTCAAAAAACGATAACATTCCGACGCGCTTTTCCGGATTTCGTATCAGCAATTGCTTCGTTTATTTGATCAAGCGACCAACGTCCGGTGATCAGTTCATCCAGTTGCAATCGCCCTTGTTGGTACAAATCAACCATCCAAGGAATATCGCGTTGAATGACGGTGTCGCCCATTTTTGAACCGATCATGCTTTGCCCCATAAAGGATTGGACGACAGGTTCATAAGACGCCATAGCCCCGGAATGAGGCATCCCGACCATGATGACTTTTCCACCACCAGAGAGATATCGCGGGGCATCATCATAAGCCGGAATCGCGCCAACAGTCACAAACACCGCATCCGCGCCTTTACCGCCAAGGGCTTTGAATGCAGCGCGCCACGGTGACTTTTGCGTGGCCAACACACCATGCGTTGCGCCAAAGGCTTTAGCGTCTTCCAGTTTTTCTTCGGTCATGTCGACCGCAACAATCCGGCGCGCGCCCGCAATCCGTGCGCCCTGTATTGCGTTCAAGCCAACACCGCCTGCCCCGATGACAACGGCATCTTGCCCCGCGCGAAAGTCAGCCGCGTTCACCACGGCCCCAACACCAGTGATCACGCCACAGGCAATCAGGGAGGCCGCTTGCATGTTTATGTCACCGGGAACTTTGACGACTTGACGCTGATCCACGACGACTTTTTCAGCAAACGCCCCGCACGCCATAGCTTGATGTAAGGTGCCCCCATCCTTGGTTGTGATTGGCCCCAAATCGCCATCATATGGGGTTTCACAAATGGTCGGTTTCCCGCCCGCACAGGACGGACAGGTGCCGCAACTGCGGATCAAAGTCACGATCACACTGTCCCCTTCGGACAGGATTGCGACGCCGGGACCAACGGCTGTCACACGGCCAGCGGCCTCGTGCCCATAAACCGCCGGCAATGATCCCCCCCATGCACCATCAGCAAAGGATATGTCCGAATGGCACACAGCGACTGCGTCCAACGTAACTTCGATCTCGCCCATGATAGGCGCTCGCAATTGGATATCCTCGATGACCAGAGGCATCCCAAATTCGTGGCAAACTGCTGCTTTTACAGTTGGCATTGTACCATCTCCGATCTTTCGGTGTTCGTATCCTTGAAAAGATCGTGGGGGTATATTTGTTGCGCTGCAAGTCTGAAACCGACCCCAAGGGAATGGGTCAGGTCGCGTTGGATCGATGCACGCGAATAAATAACAGCAATCCAACCCCCACCAGAAACGCAGACAAGATGTAAGGCGCGCCGGGAAAATAGGGCAGCGCAACGTTGATTGTTGCAGCTGAAGATGCTTCTTTTTGCGCGAACATAGCAAAGATGAATGGGTAAACGGCATACCCAAAAATGGCCGCGAGCGAACTGACCGACGTCAGAGCGCCTTGTAACTCACCTTGTTGATCATCGCGTACTGCCTGCGACATCAATCCCGTCAATGCAGGTGAGATCACTGCGGCAATGGCCGCCACAGGTGTCAGGATCAATGCAACCGTTCCAGATGTGACAGTGGCCAAAACCAGAAACACGACCAGGTCAAACGCATGGCCGTAAATCACCGTTCCACGATCTCCGAGCCATTTTAGGACGTAACGAATTAATCCGCCCTGCACGACGGCCATCATGATACCGAACAACGCGAGGCTTAACCCAATTGTCGATGGCGACCATCCCAAACGCTCTTGCCCCCAAAAGCTCCAGATCGCGGGATAAACCATGAAAGCGAGTTGATAGATGAAATAGACCGCAATCAGGCCACCAACTGTCGGCATGGCGCGAAAGACCCGCAAACTGCCCAAGGGGTTCGCGCGGGACAATGAAAAGGGGCGGCGCAAACGATCAGTCACCGTTTCTTGCAACACGAACCATCCCAGCAACGCATTTAACGCAGCCAGAACAGCCGCTGCATAAAACGGTGCGCGGGTGCCCAATTCACCAAGCAAACCACCAACCAGCGGCCCAAGTACAAACCCCATGCCAAATGCCGCACCAATCAGGCCAAAGTTCCTGGCTTTGTCTTCTGGGGCTGAAATATCCGCCATATAGGCGCTGGCCGTTGATTGGGTCGCAGCGGTTATGCCCCCGACAACGCGCCCAAACAACAGCAACCAGATTGATCCCGCAACGGCCATGACCAGATAATCAATCGCCATAATGGCCGTCGAAATAAGCAAAACAGGCCGCCGTCCATATCGGTCGGACAATCCACCAAGGACCGGAGCAAAAAGAAACTGCATAACGGCAAACGTTGTCGACAAAACGCCACCCCAAAGGGCTGCATTGGCGATCCCTGCCCCTTGGACCTCTTGCAGTAAGTCCGGCATCACCGGGATGATCAAACCGATCCCCATCGCGTCGATCATCACTGTCACAAGTATAAAGATCAGAGAAAGTCGGTTGGTCGCACTGGCCGCTTTCCCCTGAGATACCTCTTTGGTCATGACATCCGGTGAACCCGTTGGACAAAATTCCGCGCATCTTGCGGCGCCGTCCCCACATGGTTCACCGGGTCAAAGACATCATCGGACAGGGCCGGAAATTCCGACTGAGCCACCGATTTCAATGTTCCGCCTTGATCAGAAACCTTTGCGATGATCGCTTTGGTCGCAGCCTGCGCATCCGGCCGCGACATATGTTCTGCCAATGCAAAGCTTAACGCTTCGGCCTGTGCCAGCCCCGTCCCACCCGTCAAAGCCGCCAGCATCCGACCCTCGTTCGGCTCCAAAGTCTCGATTGTTTTCCGAGCCGTTTCCAAGGCAGAGGACACAGACAAAACAATTTGTGGCAAAACAGCCCATTCAATCATCCACGCTGCGCCATCGCGCTGATGTTCCTGACTGGCCCCTGCATGCAGACTGGACAATCCACCAGACGCGTACCCGTGAAGCGCGATCAAAGCGGCCGGTCCCACGGGATTTTGTTTCTGTGGCATTGTTGAGGAGGAACCTGCACCACCCAGTTGGATTTCGGCGGCTTCTGTGACAGCCAACGCGGACAGGCTTTTGCCCAGTCCGGCCAAGATTGCCGACACCCGAACATGCCAGGAAGCAATCCCAAGGATGGGGCTGCGGTCGGTATGCCAACTGCGCATGGGATCAATTAGCCCTAAGGCCTCGGCCAACGCGGCACGGGTTTCTGCGGCTTTAGGACCCAACGCTGACCCTGTCCCACTTGCACCGCTAAGACTGATCCATAGGCTGGTGTTTCTGAGGTTTTCCAATGCGTTCAAGGCATCCACAAGCGGATTGCCCCATTGCGCCATGACACCACCCCATGTCGTTGGGGTGGCGTGTTGTCCCCATGTTCGCGCCACCATCGGCGTCGCGCTGTGACGGTCAGCAATCGCTACCATTTTGGACAGGATCGACTTGATGGTCGTTTCGTTCTGCCCCAGTACCTGACGCAATCGTAACATCAATGCGGTGTCTATGATATCTTGCGATGTCGCCCCCCAATGGATGTATTGCGCATGTTCCGGCGCTTGCATCTCACCTCGAAACCCAGCCACCAATCCGGGGATGACGACACCATTCTGGCGCGTGGCCTCGCGCAGATCTGCCGGATCAAGTTGGATCTCAAGGCTGGCGCGGTGGATGGCCTTTGCCGAAATTTCCGGGATCACCCCTAACGCGCCCTGCACTTTGGCCAAGGCCCCTTCCGTCAAAAGCAATGCGCGTATTTCGGCACTGTCGCTGAACAATCGTCCAACCTCGCCTGTGTCGAACAATCCACCCAGATAAGAAGACCCAAAAATCGACGCAGCCATAAGTCAGATATGTCCCGTTTCATGCATGAAATCAGTTATGATTTGGGCAAACTCTTCAGGTTTCTCAACGCAAGGTAAATGGCCGGCTCCTCGGATCAACTGGAACCGACTGCCCCGGACAAGATCGACCGTTTCGCGAACGAGATCAGGCGGGGTTGACCCATCTTCGCTGCCCGCAATCCCGAGAACGGGCAAACGCAGCCCAGATGTAGACGAAAAGAAATCCGTGCCCGAAATGGCCGCACTGCATCCCATATATCCCTCATCAGGCTGACGCACCAACATGTTGCGCCACAGTTCGATATCAGGCCCTTCACGAAATGCACTGGCAAACCAACGTTCTAGAATTGACGTTTCAAGCGCCCTGATCCCGCCTTTGCGCACCCCCTTAATGCGATCGTTCCACATGTCGGTCGTGCCAATTTTAGCACCTGTGTTGGACAAGACCATGGTGCGAATAAGGTCCAACCGTTTGACGGCCAAACCTTGCGCGATCATTCCACCAATCGACAACCCGATGAACAATGCATCGTTGAACCCCAGCTGATCCATCAGGGATTCCGCATCCGAAATCAGTGTCCCCATCGAGTACGGTCCAGCAGGACAAGTCGACAAACCGTGGCCCCGTTTGTCATACCGTAGAATGCGCAATCCCTGCGGCAGCAATGGCATGATCGGATCCCAAAGACGCAGATCGGTGCCAAGCGAATTCGCAAAAACAACCGGAGCACCACCGTCAGGGCCATCAATGCGATAGTTCAACCGCGCCGTGCCAACATCAGCCATTTTCATCGCACTTCTCCTTAATCGTTCAGGCGCAGATGAGCCATGATTTGCCCATGATCAGATGCAAGTTTGTTATAGGGGGCCTCTGGATGGCTGCCGTCAGTCAAGTGATCATTGAACGCGCTGAAATATTCCATCTCGCCTATACTGTCCGGGGCATCGCCCAAGAAGTGGCGCGACATAAATATCTGGTCGATGCTTTCAAATGCTCCGCCAAAAGCGGACGTAAAGATCATGTCGCGCGTGGACCGCCGGATGAATTGCCGTTCGGCAGAATGCAGGCGGCGGGATTCGATGGCTTCGCGAATTTGCGTATTTTCTTCATCGCAATACCGATCTCGGCGGGTTTTGGCGTCATGGCGTTGCATCCAAGCATAGTTCTTGAATGGCACTTCACCACTGATGATTTCAGTACTAACAGCATGTTCGCCATCGTTGAAATCCCCCAGAACCATCACCGGATATCCGGCATCCAGCTCTGCAACGATCGCGCGTCGCAACACCCATGCTTCGGCAGTTCGGCGCAAAGCCGAACGCAAGCTGCCCAAAGCGCGCCCTACGGCATCGTATTGGGTCAGGTCCGATTCGGGTGCATGTTCTGCCCCCTCGGGACGAATGAATTCGCCAAGCTTGGACTTAAGATGACAATTGAAAACGCTGATCACGTGATTTCCGACAGGAATGCGCACTTTCAAGATTGGACGGCTGAGGCGACTGATACGGAACGATCCTCCATCCCCTTCTGTCAATCCCGTCAGGGGAATATCAATAGGATCGTCCAAATCTTGAATGATCTCAGGCTTGCCCTCAAACCCACGACGGGACAGGGTCGCCACGCCTGGACGGCGATGACCCGCTGCCCCATCCGAAACGTTTCGCGCAAAGGCCAAAGACGCAGAACCATACGACCCGTAGGCCAATTTCGAAAAAATCGCTTTGCGCCGATATCGTTTGTCGCGGCCCGGAATATGCGCGGCATTGCCTGCTTCGCCTTCCGCATCCGCCTGCGCAATGACGTCGCGCAACGCGTCCTCTTCAAAGATCTCCTGAAAACAAACGACGTCCGCATTCAGCGTTTGGATTTGTTCGGACAGCCAATCCGCCTTCCACGCGTATTCTTCCGGGGTATAGGATTGAAACCGGTAATATTCCTGATCCGCCCCAATCAGGTTTTTTACATTGAAAGACGCGATAGTGAATTGAGTCATTCGAGATACTCCAAAGCACGTGCAAAGACAGACTGATCGACATTGCCGCCCGAAATCACCACCACAACATCATCGCCGTCAATTTGGTCGCCCTGATATAATGCAGCGGCCAGTGCAACTGCGCCGCCCGGTTCTGTCACCAATTTCAATCTCAGGAATGCTTGGGCCATAGCGCGCAGCACGTCTTCGTCGCTGACCACCATGCCCAGCCCGCACAGGCGTTCCATAATCGGGAAGGTAATTTCCCCGGGGGACGGCGTAATGATGGCATCGCACAATCCCCCCGACGTCGCTTCGTTGTGTTCGATCTTTCCTGACACCAGGGAACGCGCAACGTCATCGAAATTTTCCGGTTCCACTGAACGAACGCTAAAATCCGGTGCATCTGCCTCAAGGGCCATCGCGATACCGGATGTTAGCCCCCCGCCCCCACAACAGACAAGCACATCAGCCTTGTGCACCCCTTGCTCTGCGCATTGCGCCGCGATTTCCAAACCCGTTGTGCCTTGGCCTGCAATCACTTGCGGTTCATCAAACGGCTTGATCAACGTCAATCCACGATCAGCCGCGATTTTGGCGCCAATTTCATCTCGGTCTTCCGCACCTCTTTCATACAGAACAACTTCCGCACCGAAATCACGGGTGTTCTGAATTTTCAATTTAGGCGCATCAGACGGCATGATAATGACCGATGGAACGCCGTGCAGTTGGGCAGCATGAGCCACACCTTGGGCATGATTGCCGCTGGAAAATGCAATCACGCCTTTGCTGCGGACATCAGCATCCAACGCCGAAACAGCCGACCAGCCCCCGCGAAACTTAAAGCTGCCGGTAACTTGCAAACACTCTGGTTTGACCCAAACACGCCGGCCGGCAATCTTGTCCAGAAAAGGTGACGTCAACAATGGCGTGCGCCGCGCATGGCCAGACAGACGAAGGGCTGCGGCCCTGATCATTTTGATATTCATAACATCTTATCCATCCAAGTATTCAACGCGTCCAGCGCTTCTGGTTCGTCCAAAAATGGCGCGTGACCTCGGTCTTGGACTTCGGTCGCGATCATATCAGGTCGTTTGGTGCACATCTTTTGAAAGGTATCTGCACGAAACAAATTGGAACCGCTTCCTCGCAAGGCGCACAAAGGCATATCCTGCAACGCATCGAAAAAGGGCCACAGATCAGGAATATCTGTTTCGACTTCGACGGCGTTGCGCAAAGCTGGATCATAGGTGATATCCAGCCCCTTTTCATCTTGTACGAAATGCAACTGCGCTTCTTCCAACCAACGCTGTTCAGGGACATTTGCAAACCCGACGGATGCGGCCCGCAGAGCGCGCGCAGCCTCTTCATGCCTGCGCGCATTGGGGCGCCGCCCCAAATACGTCATGATGTTACCAAGCCCGGCTGTATCCAATTCCGGCCCGATATCGTTCAAGGTAACGCCCAACAGTCGATCCCGTACGGTGGCCGCCAGCCCCATGGCTTGCAATCCACCGCGCGATGTTCCCAAAATGGCAACGCGGTCCAAATTCAAATGATCCAATAGACCCAATATGTCCTGACATTCCACTGGCACTTTGTAGTTCTGCCAATTTGGGTCCCAATCTGATCCGCCACGCCCACGCATATCCATTGTGATCACTCGACACTGTTTCAGATGCCCAGCAACATATCGAAAATCCTCACCGGTCCGCGTCAAGCCCGGTAAGCACAGCAGAGGCAACCCAGACCCCGTGTCTGTATAATGCAGCGACAGTCCATCCGATGACGAAAACTTGGCCATCACGCGTTCGACAAGTTCGGAATTCCGGTCAGGTCTTTCAGAACATGTGCCGGTTTCCATGGCAAACGATCCATCGGTTCGCCCGCTCGATTGACCCAGCCAGTTTGAAACCCATGACCTGTCGCCGCCGCTGCGTCCCATCCATTCGAGGACACAAACAAAACCTCATTTGTTGTGCATCCGAAATGCTGGGTCACTAGATCGTAAACCACGGATGCCGGTTTGAAAATTCCGACGGATTCAACCGACAAAACAGCATCTAACAGGTCCGAAACTCCAGCCGATTTGACCGCACCGTCCAACATATCCGGTGACCCGTTGGACAAAATGGCCGTTTGTTTCCCTGCAGACTTTAATGCCGCCAACATATCAGGCACCTCGGGATAGGCCTGCAATTCCCAATAAAGCTGCAACAGCCTTTCCCGCAATGCAGCGTCCCCATCATGGCCCGTTTTTTCAAGCGCCCAATCCAAGCCTTCTTGTGTCACGGTCCAGAAATTGGTGTGGGCCCCAGAAACGGCACGCAGCCACGTGTATTGCAACTGCTTAAGACGCCAATGCTCTGCCAGAATGGGCCAGCTGTCTTTAATAGCTGCGAAATCAGGTTCTGCAGCGGCTTGCCGCGCAGCAGCAGCCACATCAAACAAAGTTCCGTAAGCGTCAAAGACAACAGTCGTGATAGGCATATGCGTTCTCCCTCTGGAAGAGGATGTCACGCCTCGTCGTTCGGGAAAAGGGCACATTTTCCATCTTTGGGATTTAGTCGGCGGGCAACCGTTTAGGTCATCGCTGATATTTTCAACGGTTTGCCCAGACCATGGCAAACCATGCCAACTTGCCCTCAGAAGCGTTTACAGATTGTCCGCTTGTGGCATCCCAAGCACATGGAAGCCACCATCGACGCGAATGACCTCGCCTGTTGTGCACGCACCACCATCGGAACATAGATATACAGCAGTCGCACCAACAGCTTCCAATGTTGCGTTTTCACGCAGCGGCGCGTTTAGCCCCGTGTGTTTATAGGTTTTGCGCGCACCACCGATTGCAGCACCGGCCAAGGTTTTCATTGGCCCTGGACTGATTGCATTAACCCGCACACCGTCAGGCCCAAGATCATTTGCCAGATAACGCGTTGCGGATTCCAGCGCGGCCTTGGCCACACCCATTACGTTATAGCTGGGCACAACGCGATTTGACCCTTGATAAGTCAGCGTCAAAAGCGTTCCACCATTGTCCATCATCAAAGGATGCGCACGGCGCGCCACTTCGATAAAGGAATATGCGCTGATTTCCAGCGAATGCTTAAAGTTGGCACGGCTGGTGTTCAAAAACCGCCCCGTCAGTTCGGATTTATCCGAAAAGGCAATTGCATGAATCAGAAAATCAATTGTCGGCCAGCGCGCTTCCAATGCGTCGAATGCGACATCAAGACTTTCGTCATCCGTAACGTCCACATCCACCATGAAATCAGAGCCAACCGATTGGGCCAGTGGCTCCAGTCGTTTTCCGAACGCTTCGCCCTGATATGTAAAGGCCAGTTCGGCGCCAGCTTCGTGCAGCGCTTTCGCGATGCCCCATGCAATAGACCGGTCATTGGCAACGCCCATAACCAACCCACGTTTTCCTGAAAGAGATCCTGTCATAATATCATCTTATCCGTGAAATCTAGATAGGATCATCGATCCATTTGTGCCGCCAAATCCAAAGGAATTTGTCATTACGCTGTCGAGACCCGCATTTTCAATCAACGATGTCGCCACTTCTCCGGCCTGAAGCGCGGGATCCAAGGTTTCTACATTGATCGAAGGTGTAATGAAATCATTGTCCAGCATCAGCAAACTAAAGATAGCTTCAAGCGCGCCCGCAGCGCCTTGCGCATGCCCAGTCATTGATTTCGTAGAACTGACCAGCGGTTGCGTACGCCCGGCAAAGGTGCGCCGCACCGCTTCGATTTCGCCGACATCCCCTACAGGTGTGGATGTGCCATGCGCGTTGATATAGCCAACTTCGCGTTCTTTGGGCAGCGTGCTAAGCGAAAGCTCCATTGCGCGTTGCCCACCTTCACCGGATGGGGCGACCATATCGTGCCCATCAGATGTGGCAGCATAACCTGTCACTTCGGCATAGATTTTAGCACCGCGAGCTTTTGCGTGTTCTAGGTCTTCCAGAACAAGGATCCCGCCCCCGCCCGAAATGACAAAGCCGTCGCGATCCGCGTCAAACGCGCGCGAAGCGCGGTCGGGTGTATCATTGTATTTTGAAGACATCGCCCCCATCGCATCAAAGAGACACGACAAGGTCCAATCTAATTCCTCGCCACCGCCTGCAAACATGACGTCCTGTTTGCCAAGCATGATTTGTTCAGCTGCATTTCCAATACAATGCAAAGACGTCGAACAAGCGGAGGTTATCGAATAGTTGATCCCCTTGATCTTATAGGCCGTCGATAAATTCGCACTGATCGTCGAACACATGGCCTTTGGCACAGCAAAAGGACCGATCCGCTTGGTCGCGCCGGTTTTCAAAACAGTTTGATGAGCGGTCAGCATCGCGGACGTCGAAGGTCCACCTGATCCTGCAATCAAACCTGTTCGCGGGTTCGAAACATCGCCGTCAGCCAATCCTGCATCGGCGATGGCTTGCCCCATCGCAATATAAGCATATGCGGCGCCTGGTCCCATGAAACGCAAAGCGCGTTTGTCGATATGCTCTGACGGATCCAGATCAATTGCTCCCGCAATCTGGCTTCGAAACCCGTGTTCGACCATCTGTTCGTTGGCGGTAATGCCGGAGCGGCCTGCTTTGAGGCTATCCAACACGTCATTTGCGTTGTTTCCAATGGACGAGACGATTCCCAATCCTGTGACCACGACACGGCGCATATGCGCACTCCTCTTTGCCTGTATCGTCTGTGTAGGACAGCCACATGCAAGGGTGCAACCAGATAGAGTGTTTTTGGGTAGTCATCTTGGTCAAGCAAAAACCAATACATCCGACGATGTATTGGTTTGGCTTTAGACTTTTTTGACGCTTGAAGTCGGCAAAACGCCCGACCAAACATCCGAATGACATCATGGTCAATGGTTCAATTCACGAAAACTGTGACGTGTTATGGCCTGCGAAACTGCACTGTCAGATGCTGCGAGATACCAATCGCAACGATTGCGTAGAGAATATGACCGTAGAGTGCGGCCCAAGTAATGCCTGAGAACTTTAGGAATGGTGGCATTCCCGCAACCAGATGTGCCATCACGTACAACGCGAACACCCATTGAATCACCCCGAATACGACAGCCACAACAAACCATGGCAGCATTGGTGCGAAACGCTTCCAGATCGGGCGACCGATCAAGGCGAACGCAAGGGGGTAACATATCATACCCGCGAAAAAATGAAGCAAATAGGCCGCTGGTTTCGACCCGAATCCGGCAAGTGTTTTGAAAACTGAGCCAGCTAAAGGCACAGGTGCAAGTTTCGAGCCACCTATCAATGGGCTGATTCCCTGACCAAAAATTTCAAATGCCAAAGTGCCGAACCCGCCGGCAATCAAAAGAACCAAAAGCCTATCCAGAGAAAAAATAGGTCTCTGATCCGTAAATTGGATAGTGCCGTCACTGCTGGCCATTGCAAAACTCCGTACTTGTTAAAACCACAAGTCGCAGTCTAGCCAGAAGAGCGTTATTTTTAACTTAACCCAAAGATGAGCACCAATTGGGCCTCGGTCAGATCAGCTGTCTGATAATGCGACCTTCAGGCCAGTCACCTGATAAATGACCTCACCATCGGCTTCAACATGGCCGTTGGCCACGCCCATTGTCAAACGACGCGTTTGGATCGCCTTGGTGAAATCTATGTGATAAGTCAGCATCTTACGATCTGGTCGCACCATCCCAGTCAGCTTTACTTCGCCAACACCCAATGCATAACCGCGCCCCTGCCACCCACGCCAACCAAGGTTAAACCCTGTCAGCTGCCATAATCCATCCAATCCAAGACAGCCCGGCATAATAGGATTGCCCGGGAAATGGCATCCAAAGAACCAAAGGTCTGGGTTGATGTCGAATTCAGCTACGATATGCCCTTTGCCGTGCTCTCCACCATCTGCACTTACGTCTGTGATGCGATCCATCATCAGCATAGGTGGCTCGGGCAACTGAGCGTTTCCGGGACCGAAAAGCTCGCCGCGCGCGCATTTCAGAAGATCGTCTTTGTCGAATTGTGTCGGGTAGTCGGCCATTCTGGCGCGTCTCCTATCGCGGCGATATCTGCTTTAAATGACCGTCTAGCATCGGCAAGACACTGCTCGCAAGACCGCTCGAACGGCATACAGAAAAGATGTATAACAGCGACTTGTGCGCACAGCCGTTCATTTTCATCTTAATTTCATTTGAAATTGTGGGTTTGAGCCACCTATATAGTATTAGAACATAGCGAAGAGCCAAAATGACATCGTCTTTACACAAAACCGGAGCAAAGTGGTTGCAAGGCGCTGGTTTGCGCCCAACACGTCAACGTGTCGCACTGGCTGCGTTGCTTGTCGGCGATGGACAGCACAGACATGTCACCGCAGAAAGTCTGTTTGCATCCGTGAAAACAGAAGGTGAATCTGTTTCGCTTGCCACAGTCTATAATACCTTGCGCGCTTTTTGCGACGCTGGTCTGATGCAAGAAGTCATGGTGGATGGGTCAAAAAGCTATTTCGACACGAACACTCATGATCATCCCCATTTCTTTTGGGAAGACGAAGGGCGCTTGACCGATGCCCCTGCGGATCAACTTGTAATCGCACAGATTCCTGATGCGCCCGAAGGTGTCGAAATCGCGTCCGTTGATGTGGTCATCCGATTGCGCCGCAAGGGCTAAGGAACGATCTTCTAACATTCATAAGATCAATCCTCGCGGCAAAGCGTGTCTGTAATAGTCAGCACTTGAACAATCACACCACGACGCGCATCGTTTCAAAACAGACAGCTGGAACAAACGCGAGCGTGGCAATGATGACGTCGAAACAGATAGAAACCTATCAAAATGACGGCGTTGTCATGATCCCGGGACTGTTTGCCAAACATGTCGACGCTTTGCGCTCTGCTGTTGCAGATAACATGTCCAACCCTGGCCCATACGCGTCCCGCAATGAAAAACCGGGGCAGACGGGCTTGTTTTTTGACGACTATTGCAACTGGCAGCGGTTTCAGGCGTTCGAGGACGCTGCCCGCAATCCCGAGATCGTAACGACGGCCCAAGCTTTAATGGCTTCAACCAAGGTGCAAATGTTTCACGATCATGTTCTGGTCAAAGAGCCCGGCACCTCTATGCCTACGCCATGGCATTCAGACGGTCCCTATTATTTCGTAGGTGGACAGCGAAATGTCAGCTTCTGGGTGCCACTGGACTCTGTCACAACCGCCTCTTTGCGGGTCGTTGCAGGGTCTCACCTTTGGGCAAAAGACATTTTGCCAACACGCTGGGTTTCAGAAGATGCCTTTTTCGAGGGTGATTACCTGCCTGCCCCCGATCCCGACAAAGACGGAATGGACATTCGGGAATGGCAAATGCAACCAAGCGATGCGGTTGCCTTTCATTTTCGCAGCCTTCACGGAGCGCGTGGGAATACATCAACCACAAGACGTCGCGCTTTTTCTTTGCGTTTGCTTGGCGATGACGCAACCTATGTCGAACGACCGGGGCCAACATCGCCCCCTTTCCCAGGACATGGCATGACACCGGGGCAAGAATTGCGCACAGATTGGTTTCCCATTCTGACGTGACACGCTGTTTTGATCATTTTTATCATCAGACACATCTAGGCGGGTCTTGTTATCCGTGCACATTCGCGCAAACCTGCCTTTGAAACGGAGGCCGCGCATGACACCCGCCGCAGCAACGGACATCCTGAACGAAAATTTCGCCGCGTGGGTGCGTGCTTTGTCGCCTGAAATTACCGACATTGGACCAGAATGCGCCATTCTAAAAATCACTGTGACACCAGACATTTCACGCGTCGGGGGCATCGTCTCAGGCCAAGCCTTGGCGACGTTGGCGGATACATCGATGGTATTTGCGTGCTTTGGCCACTTTGATGCGCTTGAGCTTGTCTCAACAGTCACATTGGATACACAGTTTTTGCGTCCTGCGTCGGGTGATCATATTGTTGCAAAAGCTGAAGTCACCCGCGCCGGGCGTGGCATGGTTTTTGCACGTTGCGCATTATCAAGTGAACCGGATGGCAAAACCGTTGCTTTGGCAACCGCAACCTTTGCAAGGACTTAAAAACGAATGCTCTTACGATTGACGATTTCTTGCGCTTTACTTCTAAGCAGCTGCGGACGCCCTTTGACCGAAGCGGAAATTGCCTTTTCCGACACCATTCATGGTGACCAGTTGGACGTGTCCAAAGTCCGCCTGATCCACGGCGCTCCAACACGAGCCGTCACGTTTAAACGCCCTGTGCGTCCTCGGGTGACCTGCCGCGAAAACATTTTGCCTCCGTCAAAGTCGGAAACTGTGACCGGCAAACCGGCGGCTGTCGCATTATGGAACCGAGTCTTATTTGATCGCGATTGGTATTTGGACGATTATCTGCCCGAATACCCTGATGAGATTGGATTGATCGCGGCGATGTTGTTGGCCCATGAATTGACCCATGTCTGGCAGTGGCAAAACCGCGAAAAGACCGGATATTCGCCACTGAAGGCAGCGCGCGAACACCAAAGAAGCGCGGACCCCTATCTGTTTGATACCTCAAACGACGCCGCTTTTCTGGATTACGGATATGAACAACAGGGCAGCATCGTCGAAGAATTCGTATGCTGCCGGGCTCTTGATCCAACCGGAGCCCGTACAGAGCGCCTGCATGATTTGATTTCGCAAACCATGCCCGTCGCACCCCTTCCCCAGTCACGCCCTTATAGCGTTCGTTTGCCATGGGATGGTGTGGAACTGGATGGCATCTGCGCCTAGGAGATTGCATTGACCTACTACGCACTCACTATGCTGCTGGCAGGCATTGGCATTCCCCTTCTTGCGGCTTTGAATGCTGCATTGGGCGTCCACATCGGATCACCGGCTGCTGCCGCTGCAGTTCTTTTTGTGGTGGCCTTTTCCGTTGCGGCCACGGCCACCGTGATCACAGGACCCAAACCGCTTCTTTTGGTGGCGAGCGCGCCCAAACACCTGTTTCTGGCTGGCGCATTAATTGCGTTTTACGTTCTGTCCATCACCTATATCGCGCCTCATTTTGGCATAGGGAATGCAGTGTTTTTCGTATTGCTTGGTCAAATGATTTCGGCCGCAATCATCGACCAATTTGGCTTATTCGGGTCGCAAGGCGCGTCCCTGACGGTAACGCGCGCTGCAGGAATTGCGATGATGGCTGGCGGGGTCTGGCTGACGCAACGCGGATAACATACGCAATCGTATATTTTTTTCAATTAAAAACAGAAGATTACTATAATTGTAACGAGGATTGCGCAACAGCGTGATCAACCGTGTTGCAAAAGGGGCTATTTATTACAAGCGTTTCGTTCCACCTTTAAATCACCGTAGGGCAAAACGTTCTGCGGACCGCACCGCGGTTCTAAACGATCGCTAGGAAAGGATAAATGAAATGCCACGCGTCATAGTCCCAACCGTCTTTGGATTTGCAGCCCTCATGAGTGTCTGGGTTATTACGGCAATCTCATTCACAGGGATGTAACCCTCGCATCCCTCAAAGCCACCCTCACAAAACGTCTCCTAAAAGGAGGCGTTTTACATTTGGTCTTTGACTGGCGTTATGAGCAAATTACGTCTGCGTTGCTGCATGGATCACCGACAAGCCCCCTCAACTCAATCAGTTGGAACACATGGGTCACGGATAAATCTCAGACGGATTTCTCGACCGCGATAACCGCTTTCAAAGCCTCAGATTGAAAAATCGGTCGAACGTTCAGTAGCGCGTTCCTGTACGTCTTGTTTCAGAGCATTCAAAAACGCCGTGCTGGCACTGGCAAACCCCTTGGCCGCACGCATCATCGCCAATCGATCCAATTCGCGCGCTTGTGCAACCGCACCGCACGCAAGCGCCTTTTCTGAAAGGCCGCTCCCAAACACTGTTTCTGGATCAGCGCCACACGCTATCTTCTCGGCTTTCCAATCCGTTTTTGTTTCATATTCGATTGGGCGTTCGAATTTCACTTCCAAATATTTCTGCGCTTCTTCCGCCTGCCGCGCCAAATCGCTTGTACGCATCGGACCCTGCTGAATTCCACTCACCAGTGGGTTTAAAGTTTGCATCACACCGTGACCTCGTTGAACCCCCACGATTAAAATGCCAACGAAGTCCTAACGCAGTGCAAATGGCGGAACACTTCATTGAACTTGGCAGGGTTTTGGCAGTTAAAGTTCAACATTGGCTATATCAACTATTCCAGAGTAGCTATCATTCTTTCATATTGAAATTCACACTTTCAATTATGCATAACCTCTTGCTTTCTATACGCTTCTTTTAAAACCTTTGGGTATTGATTGACATTTCAACTTATCCGATGGCAAAACTCTTCATCGAAATTAAATTGAGATTGCTATGAAAAACACCATATTAGGACTATTTTTCTTAACCACGCCAATTGTAGCCCAAGCAAATACTGTGGTTTTTGACGCAATTTACGAGGTTTCCTCATACGAAATAATCAACGCCCAACTGACGGCTCCCTTAGGAACAGAACTGTTAGATCCCGCCGACTTCCGATGCTCTGAAGATGTCTCTAATTCAACCGTGGATTGCTTTGGCAATATTGACGTATTGAAGTATGGGTCTTCCCTCGCATTTAATGGTTTTGATTTTTCAAAACTAACATCACGTTCTCGAATACAAGTCTCCGGGCCAGAGAGCGCGTTTTCGGGAAATACCGGAGTACTCCCGGATGACGTCAAAATCCGTTGCGAAGGCAGTATCTGTGATATAGATGTTCTTGGCTCAAGCCTTTTCGCTGTAGATCAACTAAGCACTACTGGTTTTTCGTTTAGTGGTGCAACTGGCAGCAGCGGGGGAACGATTTCATCCTTTGGTGCATCGGCTGTAAATGACTCTAGTTTTTCGGGAACATTAGGTGACTATTTTTTTACAAATTTCGCTACTGGAAGAGATGCACACTACAACGTCATTGAACTGAACCAATACACTGTACCGGTCCCTTTGCCTGCTTCTGGATTGCTCATGCTTGGGGCATTCGGAATACTCGCGCGAAAGAAACGCAAGACATCCGCCTGACATTTAAAGGCCCGGCTCAAACATCCAATTCTTCAACAAACCGGGCGTTTTCCTGAATGTATTGAAACCTTAGTTCTGGTTTTTTACCCATCAAACGTTCAACAAGATCGCCGGTTTCGCCCGGTTCGTCTTCGTCGATGCGCACTTGGATCAGTTTCCGAGTGAGGGGGTTCATTGTCGTATCTTTCAAATCCTTGGCGTCCATTTCGCCAAGGCCTTTGAATCGGCTCACGTCAATTTTGCCTTTGCCCCCAATGCCTTTGTCCAACCAAGAATCGCGTTCTGTTTCATCAAGGCAATAAACGCGTTTCGCGCCTTGGGTCAGGCGGAACAAGGGTGGACACGCCAAATACAAATGACCTGCATCGATCATTGGGCGCATCTGAGTAAAGAAGAACGTCATCAACAAAGCCGCAATGTGGGCCCCGTCGACATCAGCATCGGTCATGATAATGATTTTTTCGTATCGTAAATCATCAACGTTAAACCGAGTCCCCAAGCCGACCCCCAAAGCTTGCGTCAGATCGCTAATCTCTGCGTTTGACCCCAGTTTGGACGAAGCCGCCCCCAGAACGTTCAGAATTTTCCCACGCAGCGGCAACAAGGCTTGCGTTTTGCGATCACGCGCCATTTTGGCAGACCCGCCCGCGCTGTCGCCCTCAACAATAAACAATTCTGTGCCTTCCCGATTCTGAGAAGAGCAATCCACCAATTTGCCGGGAAGGCGCAGTTTCTTGGTTGCCGATTTACGTTGCGTTTCTTTCTCAGCCCGTCTTTTCAGGCGCTCTTCGGCACGCAACACAAGGAAATCAAGAATGCTACCCGCAGCTTTGGTGTCGGATGCAAGCCAAGTGTCAAACCGGTCGCGCACCGCATTTTCAACAAGCCGTTGCGCCTCGGTTGTGGCGAGACGATCTTTGGTTTGGCCAACGAATTCAGGTTCGCGAATAAAGCAGGACACCAAGGCACACCCACCGGTGATCAAATCATCCCGTGTGATTTGGGCCGCTTTCTTATTGCTTGCCAATTCGCCATAGGCCTTGATCCCTTTGAGGATCGCCGCCCAAAACCCGCTTTCGTGTGTGCCACCTTCTGGCGTTGGGACGGTGTTACAATAGGACTGGATGAACCCATCGCGTGACGGGGTCCAATTGATGGCCCATTCGACCTTACCCGGAACGCTGAACCGTTCTTGAAAATCGACCGTGCCCGCAAATGGCGTTTCTGAATAGGTCGAAGCGCTGCCAAGGGTTTCGCCCAGATAATCCGCAAGTCCGCCTGGAAAGTGGAACGTCGCCTCTTGGGGCGTATCACCCTCGACGATTGCCGATTTCCATCTGATTTCAACGCCGGAAAACAGATACGCCTTTGACCGCACCATCTTTAGCAGACGCGATGGTTTAAACCTGTGATGTCCAAAAATCTTTTCGTCCGCATGGAAGGTGATCGTTGTCCCACGACGGTTTGGCGCTTGTCCGACTTTTTCGACACCGCCCAAAGGCAGTCCGCGTGAAAACCGTTGTTCGTGCAGTTCCTTGTTTCGGGCAACCTGCACAACCATTGAATCGCTAAGGGCGTTAACCACAGACGCACCAACGCCGTGCAGACCACCGGATGTTTGATAGGCTTTCCCAGAAAATTTTCCGCCAGCATGAAGCGTACACAAAATAACTTCTAACGCTGATTGATCTGGAAATTTGGGATGCGGGTCAACAGGAATCCCGCGACCATTGTCACGCACCGATACAGCATAATCCGCATGCAATTCTATTTCGATCCGGTTGGCGTGCCCGGCCACGGCCTCGTCCATGGAGTTGTCGAGGATTTCGGCGACCAAGTGATGCAGCGCACGTTCATCCGTTCCGCCGATATACATCCCTGGACGTTTTCGGACAGGTTCCAACCCTTCGAGAACCTCGATGGATGAAGCGTCGTAGTCTTCTGTTGCGGCTGAAAGAAGATCGTCGGCCATGGCTGCTGCTCTTTTCTTGTTGGTTGCTTCGATTATGGCAGAGCCAGCCCCTCGGGGGAAGACGGAACCACACATGTTACGGTCGAGATATTCCATACAATATCTGCCATGGTCTGTTGATTTGGGGTTTACCAATCAGCTGTCATTGCAACCAATCGTCTTTAGCCAACGCGCTTGGCATCCTTTCATGCGGCGCATATGAGGATTTGCAGACAAAATGAAGATGTCATTGGGGCAGATGATCGAATGAACGTGAAAGCACAATGTTCAGGTGCGTTGGGTATGATCGCGTTGCTTTGTCTGATCGCGGGCATCGGTTTTCGATTTGTACCCAATGAAACTCCGGCCAGTGAAATCGCCCGGATCTTTGATTCCCTGTCACCTTGGATTTTGGCGTTTGGGTTTTTGTTGTGCGTGATCCTCTTCGGGCTTGGTGCGCGTGTGATGGCCTTTGTCCTGAGCTTGGCGATTGTGGTGGGGGCCGTCGAACTGACCTGGTCCCATCGACAGCTGAGTTTGCCCAGCCTGCCCGACCAAACACATGACTTGCGCGTGTTGTTCTTTAACCTGCTTGGCGACAATGCAGCTTGGGGTCATCGCATCGTTGATGCTGCGATTGAAGAAGACGCGGACATTTTGATCTTTGCCGAAGCGGATGCTGTTTATCCTGCGTTAAAGCGGCTGCGCGAAACGCATGAATTCGTTTCTCCATGCCCTTATGAGGAATGCGAGGTTCTTGTCGCAACCAAACGCACGCCCAAACGCTTTTGGCGTCTAAGCATCAATGAAGTTTGGGAAAATCGCTATGCCGTGTCCCAGCTTGAGACAGATAGCGGGAAAAGCGTTTTTGTCGTCGGAAATCATCTCACCAAACCTTGGCTGTCAGGTATAACGGAATCCGAACATAAACGATTGGCCGCGCAATATGATTGGTTATCAGGGCCGGTCGTCGCCGTCGGCGATTTCAATTCCGCACCGTGGAGCCTTCCGATGCGGGAACTCATGGAACACACAGGGTTTCGTGCATTGCGACGACCACTGGGGACTTGGCCAGTTGTTGCAGGCAATTGGGGTGTCCCGATTGATCAAGTTTTGGTCCACAATGGTGCGCGCGTTGTAGAAATGCGCGCCTTCGGGGCCGGCTTTAATTCGAACCATCGCGGTTTCGTTGTCGACATTGTGCTGCCCTAAAGGAAAGCGATTGGATTTCCGATCAGCTATGCGCGGGAACGGATGCCAAGTTTTGTGCTTGTTCCCATGCGTTTGGATCAAGCGTTGCGGGATCGTTGATCACCCGGTTTTGGCCAGGCATGCGCGCACCTGGATCTTGGGCGACGGCCTCTGACAAACCGGCCAGCCGTGCACCAAATGCATCCGACGTGCCCGGATCAATCAATATGTAATATTGGCCAAGGTCATGCGGCGGCCCTTCCGGAGCCTTAAGCGGCTTGACGTCCCGGCTTAACACTCCGCCTGTCATGGCAGCAGCCAGAATTTCAGCCATAATTCCAAACCCCCATCCTTTTGGACCACCTGTTGACACCAGCGAACCGGCCAATGCGGCTTCGGGATCAGTTGTGGGTTGGCCGTCTTTGTCCAACGCCCATCCTTCGGGAATGGATGCACCCGCCGCCTTGGCCATGGTTATTTTTCCAAGCGCTACGGTTGTTGTTGACTGGTCAAACTGCATAGCAATGCCGCCTTCCCCATCTGGCGCAGAAAAGGCAATTGGGTTGGTTCCGATCACACGTGTTTTCCCACCCGGGGCCGCAACAATGGGCGAGGCATTGGTAAATCCAATTCCGATAAATCCGGCTTGGGCGATCTGTTCCGTAAAGTAACCCAAAGCAGTGCATGTGTGCGCATGACTGATCGACAGGCTCGCAATACCGTACCGTCCGGCCGCATCTAGCGCGGGCGCTAGGCCATAAGCGAAAGCGGGTTGTGCAAATCCCATTTGTGCATCGACGACAATGCTCGCAGCCCGTGGTGCACTGACTGCAGGGATCACCTTACCATTGACGCGTCCACTGCGCAGTTGCGCGCAATAGCTTTCCAAATAGTACAATCCACAGATACGATTTCCTGTGGCCTCAGCGCGGGAAACGGCGCGCGCCACTTCTGCGGCGGGGAATGCGTCTGCCCCATGCGCCATCAATGCCGCCTGAACCACGCGTTCGATTTCTGCCAATGCGACCGTTGTCATATTGCCCTCATCGTCTTGTAAATGACAGAGAGACGCATTTCGCCAGTTCGGTCAAGAGTTGATAGCTCAGCCGACTAAATGACCCGCGTCCAGACGCAATGTTCGATCCATTCGAGCGGCCAGATCAAGGTTATGCGTCGCAATAAGGGCCGACAGCCCGGTACTGCGCACAAGCGACAGCAATGTATCAAACACCTGATCTGATGTGCCCGGATCAAGATTTCCCGTAGGTTCATCCGCCAATAACAAACGAGGGCGATTGGCCAGTGCACGACAAAATGCAACACGTTGCTGTTCGCCGCCTGACAATGCAGCCGGGCGATGGCCTGCACGCGCAGCGACACCGACGGTTTCCAACAATTCAAGCGCATAGCGGTCCGCTTGTGCCCGCGTTTCCCCGGCGACCAGTTGCGGCAACACAATGTTTTCCGACGCGGAGAACTCGGGCAAAAGATGATGGAATTGGTAGACGAACCCAATATCGTCACGGCGGGCTTGGGTGCGAACACGATCCGATTGCCCTGTCATTTCGCGCCCTGTCAGGTGGACGTGCCCTGTGTCTGGTGCATCCAATAAGCCAGCGATGTGCAAAAGCGTTGATTTCCCAGCACCAGAGGGCGCGACCAAAGCAACGATTTCGCCTGCGTCCAGCGTCAAATTAATTCCGCGCAGCACGTCAACAGCACCTGCCGATTTCGGATTGTAGGATTTCGAGATGCCTTTGAGGCTTAAGACCGGATCACTCATATCGCAGCGCCTCGACCGGGTTCATGCGCGCAGCGCGACGGGCGGGAAAAATAGTCACGATGAAGGACAAACCCAAAGACAGGCCAACAGCGCTAAGAACATCTGCAAATCGCAATTGGGCGGGCAAAGCATAAATGTTTCGGATCTCTGGATCCCAGACCCCGCCCCCCATTACGTAATTCACAAAGTTAAAAATTGGATCGACATAGATTGCAAACAAGCATCCCAAGATGACACCGCAAATCGTGCCAATGATCCCTGTGGAGGCCCCGCATATGAAAAACACGCGCAAAATCGACGCCTCGGACAGGCCCATCGTGCGTAGGATACCAATGTCACGGCCTTTGTTCTTTACCAACATGATCAACCCGGAAACGATGTTCATGGCTGCGATCAACACGAGGATCGACAGAATGATGAACATCACGTTGTCTTCCACCTCAAGAGCACGCAGAAAACTGCCCGCAGAATCGCGCCACGTCCACGCGGTCACATTTTCACCTGCAGCAGCCAGTACAGGCGGGATCATTTGATCGATATCCTCGGGTGTCTCGACCATGACTTCGATTTCGTCAGCCACGCCTTCTTTGTTGAAAAAGCTCTGCGCCTCGGCAAATGGTAAATAGACGCGGGTGCTGTCGATATCATATCGTCCTGCTGAAAAGATATAGACGACCTCATAGGCATTGATGCGCGGGCTGGTCCCGGTCGGCGTTTTCACCCCGTTGGGCGAAATCAACTTGATCCGGTCGCCGACATTGGCCCCCAATTGCCGGGCCACGCCCGATCCAATGGACACACCTTCTTCAAAGCGTGCAATATCGCCAAGTGCCGTTTCAGGATCGGCAATCCGGGGCAACGTCTTTAGGTCATCGGCATGAATGCCAAACACCTCGACCCCTGAATTTCGGTCGCGCAGGTTAACCATTACCTGACCGCGCACCAACGGAGCGGCCCGGGTGACGTCCGGCAAATCCGCTATACCTGCAGCGCGTTCCGCAAAATCAGGAAGAGTGCGAACGATACGCCCGTATTCATCGGTTTGGCCCAAGCTGTAAACCGTAACATGCCCATTTGCGCCAAGGATTGTGTCCACAAATTCGGCGCGAAACCCAGATCGAACTGACATCGTCGCAATCAATGCAAAAACGGCCAGCGTAATGCCGATCAGACTGATCCAAGTCATCGTGCTGACGCCGCCTTCGGCGCGACGAGCCCGCAAATAACGCCATGCGATCATCCATTCAAAAGGGGCAAAGGGGGCTGGCGTTTTGGCCACGTGCGTTTCCTTGTCTGCTCGGTTTCGTTTATTTTCGCGCAACGTGGTGTGCGAACAGTCCGGCGTCAAGTCACTCGGCGGCGACGTATGGGCCAAAACACGAGGTTTAACAGCACTTGCGTCAGCGACATGCCCAATATGCCCCCAATGCCTGCGAAAATCATACCTTCAGTTGAAAAAGGCAAAGCGGGTTTAAAGTTTGCATAGGCCGCACGCGCAACATCGCGATCCGTCAATCGCGCAGCATGGTACAACCGCATGAACGGCCCAACGGATTGCAATACGGCAAGATCATCTTGTAACCCTTGATGTCGATCAAAGGTGCGGGTCATGTCCGCGTGCCTACGATCCAGAAAAGGGGTCCCTTTCATTTGATCAAGCGCGTCCGATCGACTAAGCCCCTCGGCCTGTGCCGATGCATCAAAATCAGCGACCACCTCGGACAATGCATCAACCGCGCCGCCAAGACGTTGAACATATTGCTGGGAATATTCAGGAAACTGCGCGGTCGTTGCGCCCCCCATCAAACCGCCCAAAAGGACAACAATCCGCAAATTCATTCTAACGCACCATAGGCAGCTTGCCCCAATGCCAGATCAAGGTCCGTCATCGCGTTCCAATCAACGCATTTATCGTAAGACACAAAAACCGACCATTCAGATTGCCACGTGACCGCAAAGCTCCCGATGTTCAAACGCCCCGGCATACACAATGCACCTTGATGCCAAAAGTTGTGTCCACTTCGGCTTTTGCGGAAAAAGGTGCCCAGCCCATAATACACGCCGTCGACCACCTCAACATGAGGATAAGCAAACGGATCACTGCCCATATCTGTCTGCCTGCTGAACCAATAGCTGTGAAGCGTTACGTAACCGGAAGGCAGCATGTGCCATCCGCCCCAACTTAGGCTTGCACCTGACCGCGGCGATGCCATGCCTGTTACCCCGACAGGATCCAACACATGTTGGCGGCAGGTATCTTCGTAAGGCGCGTTTGCAGCGTCTTCGATCAAAAGACCAAGAAGCGCATAGTTCACATTGTTATAGGCATAAACACCATCTGGCCCGTCAGCGGGCCCAATAGCATCCAACACATCTGGCGCGCTGTCTTTGGGTTTATCAAGCGTGCGCAGCATGAGCGATTGAGTGACGTCATCAACAAGGCCGCTGGAATGGGTGATCAGGCTGGCCACGCTCGTATCTGGCCCACGACCCAAACGCCCAAGCACTGTATCGGTATAAGCTAAAACCCCACCCTCAATCAAACTGGCGGCGCAAAGTGCTGTGATCGACTTGGAAACACTTGCCAGTTCGGCAAGGGTATTAGGTTTTAGCCCCCCATCCAGCGATGCAACCTGCACCCCTTCAAAGGCAACCACTGCCACGCCTTTAGCATCATTTTGATCGAGCCAATCATCAAACGCAGACTGCATTCGTTCAATGCGCACACTGTCTTGGGCGGCGGCCCCATGGGCCAACCACACACTCACAACCACGAATTTTAACACCGCCTGCATTGCAGCAAATGGTATCACAAGTTCGCGTAAATCTCCGCCACTTTTTGTACGGCTGTTTCAGGTGGCAGCTCTTCGCTTTCACCAGTTTTGCGAGACGTCAATTCAACCACACCATTCTTCAATCCACGTGGTCCCACGGTGATGCGCCAAGGCAAACCGATCAAATCCATGGTCGCGAACTTTTCACCAGCGCGCGCAGATCGATCATCATACAAAGGTTCAAGGCCAGCGGCTTCCAGTGCTTTATATAATTTTTCGCACGCCCCATCGGCCTCCTCGTCACCTTGTTTCAGGTTCACGATCCCGCAATGGAACGGTGTGACGCCTTCCGGCCAAATAATACCGTTGTCATCATGGCTCGCTTCAATGATCGCGCCGACAAGGCGGCTAACGCCGATACCGTGACTGCCCATATGGACCGCAACGTTCTTGCCGTCTGGCCCTTGAACCGTCCCACCCAAGGCTTCGGAATATTTGGTGCCGAAATAGAATATTTGCCCCACCTCGATCCCGCGCGCGGTGCGACGTCGCCCCTCTGGGACCTCGTCGAATACGGCCTGTTCATGCGTTTCATCTGTGCGCGCATAGCGCGATGTGAATTCTTCAAGAACGGCTGCACATTGGGCATGATCATCATAGTCGATGTCACGATCGCCAAATTTCAGATCGGTGATTTCGCTGTCATAAAAAACCTCCGATTCGCCTGTTTCGGCCAAGACCAGAAATTCATGCGTATTGTCACCGCCAATAGGTCCTGAATCTGCGCGCATTGGGATCGCTTGCAGCCCCATACGTTCATAGGTGCGCAAATACGTAACCAAATGGCGGTTATAGGCGTGCAGCGCATCCTCTTTGGTGAGGTCGAAATTATAGCCGTCTTTCATATAAAACTCGCGGCCCCGCATCACACCGAAACGTGGGCGAATTTCATCGCGAAATTTCCATTGAATTTGATACATCGTCAGCGGCAAATCACGATAGCTGTTGACATGGCTGCGGAAAATGTCCGTGACCAATTCTTCAGCCGTGGGCGTGAAAAGCATATCGCGCCCGCCACGGTCTTTGACGCGCAGCATTTCGTCGCCGTACGCGTCATACCGACCAGATTCGCGCCACAAATCCGCCGATTGGATTGTCGGCATCAACATTGCTATATGTCCGGCGCGCGCTTGTTCTTCGTGGACAATGTTCTCGATTTTCTTGAGAACCTTTAGCCCCAACGGCAACCAAGAATAAATTCCGGCGCTCGCCTGTTTGATCATACCGGCACGCAGCATGAAGCGATGCGAGACGATTTGCGCCTCGGACGGCGTTTCTTTGAGAACGGGCAGGAAATAACGGCTGAGGCGCATGGGAGCGTATCTTTCTAATCAAGTTACGCGCTCTGATTAGGCTAACTGCCGCTGCGCTGCAATCGTTGGCAGATCATTAAGCGATAGTTATGCGGTTTTCGCTTGCTCGACGCATACTGTCATCAAATCGCGTGGCAGTGTGAAAACCGATGGCCTTGGACCGCCTCATCGCCCAGTGTTCCCCACCACTTCTCCCGTTCAGCGAGCACCACGCACCCCACTTCACAAGCACCAAAACAACCTTGAATATGGTAAGAAGCGCTTGAAAGACCGTCTGGTCTGCGCCATCTGTTGCATCAACACAGGTGATTTAGATGGCATTACCCGCACGGGATCAGTTGAGATATTGGGGAATCGCTGCGGCGGTTTTCTTTGTCATCCTTTGGTTCTTGGGCAACCAATTGCTGCCTTTCGTTCTGGGCGGAGCGATCGCTTATTTTCTCGACCCAGTTGCGGATCGTTTGGAACGCCTTGGCGCGAGCCGCGCACTTGCGACCGCGATCATAACGATCGCAGCGCTATTGGTCTTTGTCATTATGGCGCTGTTGGTCATTCCGACATTGGTCAACCAGACCGTGACACTGTTCAATACGGCACCTGAACTGGCCAGCAACGTGGGACGCTTTCTGACTGAAAACTTCCCGTCCCTTCTGGAAGAAGATTCAACTTTGCGCAAATCCCTCAACACCTTGGGCGAAACTGTTCAATCACGTGGAGCAGCGTTGTTGAACACGGCACTTAGTTCCGCAGCGGGTTTGATCAACCTTGTATTTCTGTTCGTGGTCGTACCCGTCGTTGCGGTTTATCTGCTGTTGGCCTGGGATCGCATGGTCGAACGTATCGATGAATTACTGCCCTTGGATCATGCCCCTACTGTGCGCCAGCTCGCCCGCGAAATTGATGAAACTTTGGCCAGTTTCATCCGCGGTATGGGCACGGTTTGTTTGATTTTAGGTACGTATTACGCCGTCGCCCTGTGGGCTGTTGGGCTCCAATTTGGCTTGGTCGTCGGGTTTGTGGCCGGTCTGATCACGTTCATCCCCTACCTCGGCGCACTGATTGGTGGGGTTCTGGCCGTTGGATTGGCGTTGTTCCAGTTTTGGGGCGGAACCGAAATCGTGAATGGTGAAACCATCACCGTCGCAAGGGATTGGTTTTCCATTGGCATGGTTGCGGCCATTTTTGGATTGGGACAAGTCATCGAAGGCAACGTGCTCACGCCCAAGCTGGTTGGCGACAGTGTCGGCTTGCACCCCGTTTGGTTGATTTTTGCGTTGACCGTTTTTGGAACATTGTTCGGCTTTGTTGGTATGTTGGTTGCCGTCCCTGTGGCCGCGGCCTTAGGGGTCTTGGTGCGATTTATTGTGTCTCAATACGTTGAAAGCCGCCTTTATCGCGGAGTCGCGGGACAATCGGACGACACGTGATGGCGGCACAACTTGGATTGAACTTACCGGCACGAACGGCGCTGGGGCGCGATGATTTTATGATCGCCCCGTCCAATGCAATTGCAGTGGCCATGATTGACGCCAGTGCAGATTGGCCCCAAGGGAAATTTGTCCTGTCCGGTCCTCAGGGTGCTGGAAAAACACATCTGGCTCAGGTTTGGGCTAACAATTCTGGCGCGCGCATTATCGCGGCGAACGACTTGAATGAAACAGATGTTCAATCGTTGACCCCCGCCCCTTTAGTTGTCGAGGACATTCCAGAAATTGCGCGCAATGAACCCGCTCAAAAGGCCTTATTTCATATCCACAACATGATGCTGGCCGCGCGCCAACCCCTGCTTTTGACTGGGACCCAAGCGCCCAACCTGTGGAATATGTCGCTACCTGACCTTCAAAGCCGCATCGACGCGGCTGGTCATGCTCAAATTAAATTGCCTGATGACGTGCTTTTGGCTGCAGTTCTGGCGAAACTGTTCAATGATCGCCATCTGATGCCGCGCCCGGACGTTATTCCGTATCTTGTCAAACGGATCGAACGCAGCTTTGCAGCCGCTGGCGATGTCGTGCATATTCTGGATGTCGAAAGCCTTGCACAAAAAAAGCCCATGACCCGCCATTTCGCGCAACAAGTTCTGGATAAACGTGCCGCCAACGAAACTTAACATTCTGTTTTTGACATAATAATGCGACACTGCCCCTCCTATGGATAACGCTGATTTTCTTTCTGACGACTTCCCCGAACCTCTGGAGATGCCCGGACTTGATCCCAACGGCCCCGGGCGGTTTTACAATCGCGAACTCAGCTGGCTGAGTTTCAACTGGCGTGTTTTGGAAGAAGCTGAAAATGAGCGTGTCCCCCTTTTGGAACGGCTCCGGTTCCTGTCTATTTCCGCGACGAACCTTGACGAATTTTACACTGTGCGCGTTGCAGGTTTGCGCGAACTTGCCCAAGCAGGAAACACCACACCTGGACAAGATGGTCTAAGCCCCGCAGAACAGTTGGTATTGATCAACGAAGACGCGCGTAAATTAATGGAAGTACAGCAGCGTGTGTTGTCCACATTGCGCAAGGCAATGACAGCGCACGGCATCGAAATTTTAAACGCAAAAGACATAAGTCCCGAAGATGATGCGTATTTGAAAGATGTATTTCTGACGCAAGTGTTCCCGGTTCTTTCGCCGCTTGCTATTGATCCGGCGCATCCGTTTCCGTTCATCCCCAACACTGGCTACGTGCTGGCTTTGCAGCTTGAACGCACACGTGACAAACGACCGTTAAAAGCGTTGCTTCCAATTCCGGCACAAATCGACCGGTTCGCGTTGCTGCCTGGCAAAGGAAATCGGTATTTACCGCTCGAGGAATTGTTGATCCTGAACATTCCCAGCCTATTCCCAGGTTATAAACTCAAGGCACATTTCGAATTCCGGGTGCTTCGCGACAGCGACCTTGAGGTCGAAGAAGAAGCCGAAGACCTGGTGCGCGAATTTGAAGTTGCTTTGAAACGTCGCCGACGGGGTGAGGTCATTCGCCTGACACATTCAATTGGCGCGCCAAAGGGATTGAAATCTGTCGTCATGCAGGAACTGGGCGTCACCAGCGGCGAAGTTATCGAAGTCGACGGCATGATTGGGATGTCCGATTTGAAAGAGTTGGTCACCGACGACAATCCGGATTTGCTATGGCCCAATTTTACACCACGTGTGCCAGAACGCGTGCAGGATCACGACGGGGATATGTTTGCAGCCATTCGTCAAAAAGACATGCTGCTGCATCACCCTTACGAAACCTTCGACATGGTCGTTCGGTTTTTGCAACAAGCCGCGCGTGATCCTAATGTCGTGGCCATCAAACAGACGCTTTATCGCACCTCAAAAAACAGCCCCATTGTCGAAGCCCTGTGTGCGGCGGCTGAAGACGGCAAATCAGTCACGGCCCTTGTCGAACTAAAGGCCCGCTTTGACGAGGCTGCCAACATTCGCCAATCCAGACGTTTGGAACGAGCCGGCGCCCATGTCGTTTACGGCTTTTTGGACCTGAAAACTCATGCGAAAATCAGCACGGTCGTGCGCCGCGAGGGCAAGGACCTTGTGACGTATACCCATTATGGCACAGGCAATTATCACCCAATTACCGCTCGCGTTTACACTGACCTTAGCCTGTTCACTTGCGACCGCGATCTGGGGCGCGATGCTACGAAGGTTTTTAATTTCCTGTCTGGATACGCCCAGCCCGAAGAATTATCCAATCTGGCCATCTCTCCAAAGTCTTTGAAGCCACGTTTGATCGAATTGTTCCGCGCCGAAGCTGCACACGCCAAAGCGGGACGTCCGGCTGAAATCTGGGCAAAGATGAATTCACTGATCGACCCCGAAATTATCGACGAGCTTTATGCGGCCAGTCAGGCCGGCGTTAAAATCAGTTTGGTCGTCCGCGGAATCTGTGGCCTGCGCCCGGGCATCCAAGGTCTTAGCGAAAACATCCGCGTCAAATCTGTGATCGGACGGTTTTTAGAACATTCTCGGATTGTTTGTTACGGGAACGGCCATGGCCTGCCGTCGAAAAAGGCACGTGTCTTTATGTCGTCAGCCGATTGGATGGGTCGCAACTTGAACCGACGGGTCGAAACCCTGATCGAGATCAAGAATGCCACGGTCAAAGCACAAATTGTCGGTCAAGTCATGGCTGCGAATCTTGCTGACGTGGCCCAAAGCTGGATCATGGCCCCAGATGGAAGTTTCAGGCGCGCAACCACACGAGCTGGATCATTCAACTTTAATTGTCACCGGTTTTTCATGGAAAACTCATCTTTGTCCGGACGTGGGTCTGCGGGTGCCTCAGATGTGCCACAACTGACCCATACAGATGACTAGAGCACGTTGACGCGCGGGCGCAGGTTCGCCATGGTTTTAGGGTCATTTCAGATGGGCTTTCTATGAACGTTCAGCAAGAACACTCAGCACAAGAATGGGGCCCGTTTGGACGACCATTGTTTGACGATGCTGAGGCCCGCGCTCTCGAGCGCGTTGGCGTTGTCGATGTCGGATCAAACTCGGTTCGATTGGTAGTTTTTGACGGTGCTGCAAGAAGCCCGGCCTATTTCTTTAACGAAAAGATTCTGTGTGGGTTGGGTGCAGGTCTTGGTGAAACAGGACGCTTAAATCCCAAAGGACGCGAGCGCGCGTTATCTGCACTGGCCCGCTTTAAGCTTTTGGCGGAAGGCATGGATTTACCCGGTTTGACCGTGATCGCGACGGCCGCCGTACGAGATGCCGAAGACGGGCCCGAGTTTTGCGCAGAAGTCGAAAAAACCACTGGACTGCGCATTCACGTCATAGATGGCGACGAAGAAGCACGTCTGTCAGCACAGGGCGTCTTGCTTGGGTGGCCGGGATCGTATGGGTTGATTTGCGATATTGGCGGGTCATCCATGGAGTTGGCCGAAATATCAGATGGTGCGGTTGGCAGACGCCTGACATCAGACCTTGGCCCATTGAAGATGCAAACGCTGAAAGGCGGTCAAAAGGCGCGTAAAGCCTATATTAAATCCGTTCTTGCTGACATGCAGGAACAATTGGGCCAACAACGAGATCGCTTGTTTCTGGTTGGCGGGTCGTGGCGCGCAATCGCCAAGATAGACATGGTTCGGCGCGGGTATCCGCTGCATGTTCTTCATGAATACCGGATGAAACCGTCTTCAGTTATCAAAACTGTTAAGTTCATCAAAGAATGCGACGATTGGGACAGCTTGCGCGCGCAATGTGGGATTTCATCGACACGGATGGCACTGGTTCCCTTAGCTGCTGAAGTGCTTGGGCGTTTGGTGCGGACCTTCAAACCCCAAGATATCGCCGTCAGCTCGTATGGTATTCGCGAAGGTCTGTTATACGAACAAATGCCGGAACGTCTGCGCGCGCGTGACCCTTTGATCGAATCCTGCCGCTTCGCCGAAGCCAAGGATGCGCGTCTACCGGGATTTGGCCGCCAGCTTTATGATTTTATCCTGCCTTTGTTTCGCAACGTATCTGAGGACCGCAAACGACTGATCAAAGCGGCGTGCCTGTTGCACGACGTCAGTTGGCGCGCGCATCCCGATTACCGTGCCGAAGTCTGCTTTGATAACGCCACCCGTGCGAATATGGGTGGGTTGAAACATAGCGAGCGTGTTTATCTGGGGCTCGCGTTGTTTCACCGCTATTCCAGCAAACGGGATGGAACGCGGTTTCAACCTCTTGAGCCGTTGCTGTCCGCCAAAGACCTTTTGGAAGCAGAGGTCCTTGGCAAAGCGATGCGATTTGGGGCGATGTTTTGGATGCGCGCCAGTGGGCAACCGGCAGAGTTTCGGTGGTATCCCAAAAAGCAACGCCTTGAGCTGCGCCTCATTCGCGATGCTATGCCGCTTTATGGCGAAGTGGCCGCGGCGCGATTGGAATCCTTGGCATCGTCACTGGACGCCGAACTGGTCGTCAAAAAACAACGCAAAGACGCGGCCAAAACTTAAATGTCGATCTGTTCTTCTGGGTCTGCACCCTGTTCTTTTGGATCAGCGGGTGGCTTTTTTCGAATGATGATGTCACCGTTTTCAAGGATTTCGGGCACCTCATAGGTGCTCCAGTCATCGACCTGATCGAACACCTCAATCAATGCCGGGCCCATTGCATCGACAAAATCTTTGAAGGCGGGTCCGGCTTTTAGGACAAAATCCTGCATGTCATCCAACGCAGGTTCCATTTCCTCCAACAGACCTTCCAAAAACATCTGCGCACCGCGTTCCAACAACGAAGGCGCTTCGTCGCCTTGCGCCACAACAGGCGTCGTCAAAGACATACAAAGTATCAAGATGGCTGATTGTTTCATAAGCCCATTATGCCAAATTGTGCAAAAACCTCAAAGAGCGATATCTAAAGACACCGGGAAATGGTCAGATGCCGCCACCAAAGCCTCGCGCAATGTCGTGTTTTTCCAGCATTCCGGATCATCTAGCGGATGCCAGATACGCCAATGTGGATCCTGTTTACGCAGATCTTCCGAGATCATTATGTAATCCAGCAAGGCTTGCAAATACCGCTTTTCTTTGCTGATCCAGAACCGCGACGTTGTCGGCACAGCCCCAATGCGCTGACCCAATGCGCGGGCCGCGTGGGGGTCAAACAGTTTGGGTTCATCCTTGTAGCCAAGGATAATTTCCACCGAAGACCGTCCAAAAAGATATTCGTATTGATCGAGCCCCGGCCCGTCATTCAAATCACCCATCAAGATGATCGATTCATGGGCCTCAAAATGCTGCGCAATGCGTGATCGCAACCAGATCGCTTGCGCCAATTGCTTTCTGCGATTGGCAATAGATTGCTGCATGACTTCGTCACGGGTTTTGGCCCCATGAGGCGCTTTTGACTTCAGATGCGCCCCGATCATTCGGACGCGTTGGCCATTGGTCGTTTCAACACGCAATTCCAAAGGTGGCTTTGAGAACCGCACCAAATCTTCGGTCGCATCAACATCCAAATCAAGCCGGAACAAACCATCAAATCGAGGGGCATCATCACGCCCACCTGCCCCGCTTTCAGGACCTTGCGGATCATGGTGCGCGGTTAAAACGTCCGGATCATACAGAAAGGCAATTTCCTGTTGCGTGTCATTTGAAAATCCATGGGCAACGGCACGCGTACGCAAACCAAACCTTTTGGCAAACACACCCAGTGCTTTTTCAGTGCTGCGCTTGGGCGACGCATCCGGTGCCTCGATGATCATCACGCCATCAGCATCCATTGCTTGAAACACTTGCCCAAGGGCCGCGATTTGCTGTGCACGGGTCACGTTATATCGTGATGACCATGCATCGTCTTCCATTAGCTGATCATCAGGCCCAAACAGGCCGCTCATCCATTCGATATTATATGTCGTCAACCGCATGGGTTATGACGCCCGCAGGCTGGTGATTTCTTCCCACGCGCGGTTGATGTCGATCATACGTTTTTCCGCCAGCCTGATGGCTTCTTCTGGAACGCCACGTGACAGCATGGCATCGGGATGGTTTTCACGCACCATCTTACGCCAGATTTTTCGCATGTCTTCCAGCGGCATACCCGGATCGACACCAAGAACGTCATGTGGGTCACGCTCCTCACCCGGGACAAAACGTGCGCGGATCGCGCGGTATTCACGGTCTTCCAGTTCAAAAATCTCGCAAACCCGTTCAAGAAATGCGTTTTCGTTGGGATGGAAAATCCCATCCGCCATCGCAATATAAAACAAACCTTCGACCAAATCGCTTAGGGTTTGTGGATGCCCTTCAAACATACTGCGAATGCGCGCGGCATACTCTTCGAAGCCTGCAACATCCTGTCGGGCAAGGTTGAACACACGTGCCGCGCCAGCTTCGTCTTGCACGGCGATATGAAAGATTTCGCGAAAGGCTGTGACCTCATCACGCGTGACGTGACCATCCGCTTTGGCCATCTTTGCGCCAAGCGCAATAACGGCAATTGCAAATGCAACGGAACGTTCAGGCGGCGTGCGCAATCGATCAAAGACTGCGGCTAGGCCTTCGCCAGAACTCAGCGCCTGAAGCGCTTCAGATATACGGGACCAAAGTGACATGCTTTTACTTTAAACTCCCGCGTCGCGGGTGTCTTGCAGGTTTTTCTGCATAAACCAAAGATCCAGGGTCTTGTCCCATTTTCGTCCCAAACCTGGCATATCGGCAACCTGCCTGTATCCCATCCGTTCATGAAAGGCTTTTGCGCCAGGATTACTGCTGCTGATGCCCCCTACAAAGATGTCTATGGCTTGTTCGATGCCTACATTTTCCAATGCAGTCAGCAATGCGCGGCCCAACCCTTTGCCTTGCGCCGCTTCATCCAGATAAATCGTGTGTTCGCGTACATGCTGATATCCAGGCCCGCCCCGGAACAGGCCGTAGGTCGCAAATCCTTGACCGTGATCAACCAAAAACGCCGGGCCAGCACCCGCAATCATCTGCGAAATGTCATCGACGGACTTTGGCTGCGTCGTGAACGTCAAAGTCGTGTCGTTGATCACCTTGTTCCAAATATCCGCAATCCAGCCCGCATCGTCTTGTGTGGCCAATCGGATCACAACTGACGTATCCCATTTGGAGTCTCGAACGTTGCTGATAATCCTGCTGGACCAGTTTCAAAATGAACACGAGCATCATCTAAGATACCGTTCAACATATCTGACAATTCAGAAACATCCGGGTGTCGGACTGTCAGTCCAAGCAACGTCACACCCGATTTTGGCAAAAGTTCGGACGGCGTTGGTGCGGAATCCCATTGGATTAACGCGGGAAACACATTGTCAAAGGGCAAACGCCCGGATGCAGGAACAGCCATACGCCAGCGCAAATCACCCCGTTGTAACGATACCGGCTCACCCGCATCCACTGGCAATTTTTGCAATGATGCATCCAAATCTGTTGTCCGACAAATCCAATTTGTCAGCCGAGGCGCACCGCCGAAATTGTCCAGATCAAACCATCTGGGACGTGATGGTTGTGGTGCCTTTGGGTTTGTCGCGATGGCCTCGAAATAAAGCCCGTCTTCCAGTCCCAAAAGCGCGTTATGCGTATTGAAGACCGCATGTTCACCGCCATCATTCAACGAAATGCCCAGCGCATTTTCCGCAGTATCCCGTGCTTCCTGCAATGTCGATCCGGCCAATGCAAGGTGATCCAGTTCCAACATTCTGTCTTCTCCCGTTGGGTGCGCGGGAATATCGCAGGTTATATCCTTGATTTTAACCCCAAATGCGCCAATTGAGGTTCAATACCTGACGAATTTGGGAGAGCTTCATGCTGCTGCGGGCGTTAGATCGATTTTTCAACCACGAGGCCTCTGGCGGGGTACTTCTGATGGCGGCGGCACTTGCGGCTATGATTGTCGCGAATTCTGGGCTTGCTCCGGCCTATGAAGCGTTTCTCAACGCTCAATTTTCGGTGCTGTTGAACGGCGAAGGTCTGTCCAAACCTGCGATCCTATGGATCAATGACGGGTTGATGGCTGTTTTCTTCTTTCTGATCGGGCTCGAGCTGAAGCGGGAGATGTTAGAAGGCAAGTTAAAGAACCCGCGCGATGTGGCATTGCCAGGTATCGCGGCGGTCGGCGGCATGGCCCTGCCCGCAGTCGTTTTCGTGTTCATCAACTGGAACCATCCGGTGAACATGCCGGGATGGGCGATTCCTGCAGCAACGGACATTGCGTTTGCTCTAGGCATATTGGCATTGGTAGGCAGCCGCGCCCCTGCGTCGTTGAAAGTGTTTTTGTTAACGTTGGCCATTCTGGACGACCTTGGCGCTATTATTATCATTGCCTTGTTTTATACGGCCGAACTGAAAATCGATTATCTCTTTTTGTCTTTGCTGCCACTTGCCGGTTTGCTTTGGTTGAATTTCAAAGGCGCACACCGCGTGGCACCTGCGTTACTTTTGGGTGCGATCATGTGGTATTTCGTTCTGAAATCCGGTGTACACGCAACCCTCGCCGGAGTGGTAACGGCCTTCTGTATTCCGCTGAAAGACAAATGGGGCAAGTCGCCCTTACATTCTTTGGAACATGGGCTCACACCATATGTTCTGTACCTGATCATCCCGATCTTTGCGTTTGCGAACGCGGGCGTGGTTCTTAAGGGTATGACCTTTGGTGATTTGTTCGCGCCGCTGCCGTTGGGCATTGCCGCCGGTTTGATCATCGGCAAACAAGTTGGCGTATTCGGTTTGGCCATGCTTATGATCAAGACCGGTTTGGCCAAGATGCCGCATGGGGCCAACGTTTTGCACATATACGGCATTGCGTGTTTGGCTGGGGTCGGTTTTACCATGTCGCTGTTCATCGGCGGCCTCAGCTATAGTGATCCGGGCATGATGAATGAAGTGCGTCTGGGCGTTTTATCCGGGTCAGTTGTGTCTGGGATTATTGGCTATTTTGCCTTGATCCTCGCGTCACGTACAACGGCGGACGGTGCGCAAGCCGCCCCGGCTGAATAGACCCAAGGACGGAACAACATCTTATTTGACAGACAAAAGCCCGCGATTGCGGGCTTTCACGTCGAATAAATAAGTTTAGACGTGTATCACGGCGCGGACACAGATCCCTTGCTTATCAGGTTCAAAATATCATGTGCCGCGTTTGGGATATTTGTCCCCGGCCCAAAAATAGCCTTCACACCCGCCTTGTACAGAAAGTCGTAATCTTGCTGCGGGATCACACCGCCACAAATCACGATAATCTCTTCTGCGCCTTGGTCTTTTAGGGCGTCTATCAATTGTGGAGCCAACGTTTTGTGCCCGGCCGCTTGGCTGGATATTCCGATCACATGCACATCATTGTCGATGGCATCCTGCGCCGCCTCTGCAGGTGTTTGGAACAAGGGTCCAACATCCACGTCAAACCCAATATCCGCAAAGGCTGTTGCGATCACCTTGGCACCGCGATCATGTCCATCTTGACCCATTTTCACGACCAGCATTCTGGGGCGTCGCCCTTCAGCCTCGGCAAAATCTTCAACAGTTTTTTGGATCGCCGCGAATTCTTCGTCACCTTCATAAGCTGCGCCGTAAACACCAGCTAGCGTTTTGACCTCTGCACGATGGCGGCCAAATTCCTTTTCCATAGCCATGCTGATTTCTCCTACAGATGCCCGGGCACGCGCGGCATCAACGGCAGCGTCCAATAGGTTGCCGCCTTCTTTGGCGCGTCGTGACAATTCGTTTAGTGCAGCCTGACATACAGCCTCGCCGCGCGACGTTTTGATTGCCTCAAGCCGCGCCACTTGATTTTTCCGCACGGCTTCGTTGTCGATGTCCAAAATATCAATCGGGTCTTCTTTCTCGAGCCGATACTTATTCACACCAACAATCACTTCATCGCCGCGATCAATCATGGCCTGCCGGGTGGCGGCGGCTTCTTCTATGCGCAGCTTCGGCATGCCAGACGCAACTGCCTTGGTCATACCCCCCATTTCTTCCACTTCTTGGATCAGCTTCCACGCATCCTCAGTCAATTGGCTCGTCAAGCTTTCGACATAGTAAGACCCCGCCAGTGGATCCACGACATTGGTCACACCTGTTTCTTCTTGCAAGATCAACTGCGTGTTTCGGGCAATGCGTGAACTGAATTCCGTAGGCAGCGCAATCGCTTCGTCAAAGGAATTCGTGTGCAAAGATTGCGTGCCGCCCAACACCGCACTCATCGCTTCGAATGCGGTGCGTACGATGTTGTTGTAAGGATCTTGTTCTTGCAGGCTTACCCCGGATGTTTGGCAATGGGTGCGCAGCATCAAAGATTTCGGATTTTTTGGTTCAAATTCGGACATGATCCGATGCCACAGCAAACGCGCCGCGCGCAGCTTTGCGGATTCCATAAAGAAATTCATTCCGATGGCAAAAAAGAACGACAAGCGCCCAGCGAACTGGTCGACATCCATTCCACGGTCTAGGGCGGCACGTACATATTCACGCCCATCTGCCAGGGTGAATGCCAATTCCTGCACCAAATTCGCGCCTGCTTCTTGCATATGGTAGCCGGAGATTGAGATCGAATTGAATTTTGGCATCTCGTTGGATGTGTATTCTATGATATCTGCAATGATCCGCATCGAGGGTTCTGGCGGATAGATATAAGTATTCCGAACCATGAATTCTTTTAGAATGTCGTTCTGAATGGTTCCAGACAGCGCGGCGTGTTCAACGCCTTGTTCTTCCCCAGCCACGATAAAATTCGCAAGCACCGGGATGACGGCCCCGTTCATTGTCATCGAAACGGATACTTTTTCCAGCGGAATGCCATCAAAGAGGATTTTCATATCCTCAACCGAGTCAATTGCCACGCCCGCCTTGCCAACATCCCCGACAACCCGATCATGGTCGCTGTCATATCCACGGTGTGTTGCCAGATCGAACGCGACGGACACGCCCTGCTGGCCAGAAGCCAACGCTTTTCGGTAAAAGGCGTTGGATGCTTCGGCGGTGGAAAACCCGGCATATTGGCGGATGGTCCAAGGGCGCCCGGCATACATGGTTGCCTTTACGCCACGGGTAAACGGTGCAGCACCGGGAACCGTACCAAGATGATCAAGACCGGCGGTATCCTCTTGTGTATACAGCGGTTTAACCTTGATCCCTTCAAGAGTGTTCCAGTTCAGGTCATCAATTGGGCGTCCACGCAGTTCAGATTCAGCCAGGCTGCGCCACTTTTTGCTGTCGTCCGTCATTGGAATGTCCTCTGTCATTTTTGAATACCCTGCTGGCTTGGCTATTGCGCCAAGTCTCTTTCAGGGGGTCTTCTACCAGTTTTGCTAAACCGTCCGCTCCTGCGGCCAACCAAAACAAATCATCGGCGTAAAGCTCACGTAAATCAGCTTGTTGTTGATCAGAAAATGGGCTCCAGCGCCCGTGCCCATCGGGCAAGATATCCGCCGTTTCGCCTCTTGCTTTTAGGGCGCGGCGCAATTGGCTCAATTCAGGGGAACGGTTCAACCATTCGACATTGCCCGGCACCGGTGCCTGAACCCCAGCACCACAATTCAACATCACAGCAGGACGTCCAGCAAAAGCTTCAAACGGCATGACCAAAATCTCTGCCTCGGGCAGCGCGCAATGAAGATCGGTGATGACATCGCGCCATCCACGGCGATTGGCCGCGATATCTTCCAATTCCAACGGGCTGGGTATAGAGGCACCGCGCGAGACGGCATAGGCAATTGCCGAGCTCCACCAGAATTCATGCGATCGAATGCTGAGAATAATACGATCAATACGGTGATCGAACGCCCAATCAAACCGGGCCATTTTCTGGCCAATAGCAGGATACAACTGCCCTGCGCGCAAATTGGAACGTGTTGACCCGATCATGTTTTCTTCGGTCACCAAAAGCGTGCTGGCGCCCTGCATTTCGACCTGTTCAAGCTGCATGCGAATGCGCCCGCGCGCCCGATTTGCCACATCTTTTCGATAAGCAGGGCCCGGTTTAGGTGTTAGCCCAGCAAACAAGCCCTTGCGTGTTCTTTCCGATCCCCAAATTGTCACACCATCTTGCACCAAGTCGTTCTTGTGTTGATCAAGATATGCCTGAAACGAAGTGCTGGACGTTCTGTGCGCGCCAATATGTGCGATGATCTTCATGCCGTTTGCCTTCCACAAGTCCGGGGAAGAGATGTTACCCCGCTGAGTGTCTTATCCTGTGTATTTGGCTTTGCAGTTTGGTTAACAGCTAAATTGATCAACTCACCCATCGCATTCGTGAGAAAATTGACTACATTGGCATGGTTAAAGGGAGTCGTCATGCGCGCAATAGTATTTGTTTTTGCAGGGTTTTTGGCCGGAGCTGCCTGGGCTGAAGGCAGTGATATACCGGCACCAGAATCCGTTTTCATTGAAGAAGATATAGACGATTTGAAGCAGTTTATTTGGGAGAAACGCCCAATTATCGTTTTCGCGGACAGCCCAAATGACCCCAATTTTAACCAGCAAATGGAACTTTTGCGTGACCGTGTTGAAGAATTGGCCGAGCGTGATGTGATTGTTCTGACGGACACTGACCCAGATGGCCAAAGCCAATTGCGACAGAAATTGCGCCCACGCGGTTTTGCATTGGTGTTGGTTGGGAAAGACGGCGCCGTGAAGTTGCGCAAACCATTCCCGTGGGATGTGCGGGAACTTTCGAGATCCATCGACAAGATGCCGATGCGTAAACGCGAAATCCGCGAACGGACAGGTTCCAACTGACTGGTCACGACGTCACCCAGGTACGATGACGGCCTCGCCAGGTTGTCGGCGCAGGCCGGATAAGGGGCCGACGCAGGAGTGACCGGCTTACCTCAAAGGCGCCAATCGAGCGTGCCGTCAAAACAGTCCAAGGCGTGATCGCCTGTGCCACCTATTCGAACTCCATGATGATTTCGTCGACAGCAAGACTGTCACCCGCGCTTGCATTGATGTTGGACACAATTCCCTTTTTCTCTGCGCGTAGGATGTTTTCCATCTTCATTGCTTCAATGGTGCACAGTGCCTGGCCTTCCTGCACCTCTTGCCCCTCTTCGACATCGATTTTGACAACCAGCCCCGGCATTGGGCACAGCAACATTTTAGACGTATCCGGCGGTGTCTTCACAGGCATCTTCGCGGCCAATTCTGCCTGACGCGGTGTCCGAACATGCACTTTCAGATCGGCCCCCCGCGTGCGCAACCGGAATCCACTTGTGATCTTGTCGACCTTCAACACCAACGGTGCATCATCCACGATCATATCAGCCAACGTGTCACCGGGTGTCCAATCGCCCGACACACGCGAAGTGCTGTTATCTGGAAAAGTAACCGTTGCCCCATCATGATCCGCAGCGATTGTGACTGGTGTGCTTTCTCCACCCAGCGTAACAACCCAATCTTGCCCGACCTTGCGTTCATGATTATCCATACGGCCCGAGACACGAGCACGTCTGATTTCTGCAACACGGTGCATCGCAGCAGCGGCAGCCATGACACGGCGCGCTTGCGAGTCCTCAAGCGTGACACCATCAAATCCGTCGGGATATTGCTCGGCAATAAACGCAGTCGTCATTTCGCCGTTGATAAATATGGGGTGATCCATCACCGCCGACAAAAATGGCAAGTTATGCCCGATCCCTTCGACTTCGAAACGATCCAACGCCACGCGCATGGTTTCGATAGCTTGTGCCCGTGTCGGGCCCCATGTGCACAGTTTGGCGATCATGGGATCATAATACATGCTGATCTCGCCGCCCTCATAGACGCCGGTGTCATTGCGTATGACATCATCGCCTTCGGCTATTTCTGCAGGTGGGCGATAATGCGTCAAACGCCCAATTGACGGAAGAAAGTTGCGATAGGGGTCTTCGGCGTACAGCCGGTTTTCGATGGCCCAACCATTCAGCTTCACATCTTCTTGCTGAATGCTCAGCTTTTCCCCATTCGCAACCCGGATCATTTGTTCAACCAGATCAACGCCGGTGATCAGTTCCGTAACCGGATGTTCGACCTGAAGGCGCGTATTCATTTCCAAGAAATAGAAATTTTTGTCACCGTCCACGATGAATTCAACCGTACCGGCACTCGTGTACCCAACAGCTGATGCCAATGCACAAGCCTGTTCCCCCATCGCTTTTCGCGTGGCTTCGTCCAAAAATGGCGAAGGGGCTTCTTCGACAACTTTTTGATTGCGGCGTTGAATCGAACATTCCCGTTCGCCCAAATAAATGCAGTTGCTGTGACTGTCCGCCAAAACCTGAATTTCAATGTGCCGGGGCTGTGTCACGAATTTTTCAATAAAGATGCGGTCATCACCAAATGAATTCGCAGCCTCGTTTTTTGATGACTGAAACCCCTCGCTCGCTTCGTCATCATTCCATGCAATGCGCATGCCCTTACCGCCGCCGCCAGCAGACGCTTTGATCATAACCGGGTAACCAACTTTGTTGGAAATCTTGACGGCGTCCTCAGCGTCCTCGATGAGCCCCATATACCCCGGGACCGTTGACACCCCTGCGTCCTGCGCAATCTTTTTTGATGTGATCTTGTCGCCCATGGATTCGATCGCACCCACTGGCGGGCCAACAAACGCCACCCCTGCCGCTTCCAGCGCCTGCGCGAATTTCGGATTTTCTGAAAGGAACCCATATCCCGGATGCACGGCCTGCGCGCCGCTGTCCTTGATAGCCTTCATGACTTTATCAATCACGATGTAGGATTGATTGGCAGGGGATGGTCCGATGTGAATCGCTTCGTCGGCCATTTGAACATGCAGCGCTTTGGCATCCGCGTCAGAATAAATAGCGACGGTTTTGATCCCCATTTTCCGGGCCGTCTTGATAACCCGACAGGCAATCTCTCCACGGTTTGCGATCAGGATCTTTTCAAACATGTCCCGTTCCTTTGTATTGGAATTGATCGATACCCACGCCGGTATTTGGGCTATTTGAATGCCCGCGCACCGAAGTGCCTATCGACTGAGGGAGTGTTGGTCGCAATCTGGCAGCTCGTACATCGCTGCTCAGCGGGCGTCGGTGCCTCGCGGCGCTCACATCTAAATGCTGCCCACGACGAAAGACGCCGCATCCCACATCAAGGGGGGCGCCGTCTCGTTGGTTTCGATAGTTTGATCGACTGCGTTTAGCAGCGCGATGGATATGTCTGGCAATAAACCAAGTTGCCCGCAGCGCCGACAACGACACCCGTTGCGACGCTTCCGCTGACGACAGCGGCTGCTCCAGCACCAACGGCACCACCAACAAGGGCTTGTTGCCCGACCGTATCGCCGCACGCGGCCAATCCGCCGCAACACACCAAAATGAGAACCTGTGATTTAAACGACATGGGAATTTCCCCCTTTTTTCGTTTTGACTGCTTCGACTTACACATGGGGGTTTTCCCGCCCAGTACAAGTCATGATTCGCCGCACCGCGTTCCTGCGCGAGAAGCCGCCAAGTCAATTTAAAAGGGGGGGAGACGGACAGATCTAAATAGGAACATGAGACCTGCCCGTCAGGGGAAGGGGTACGGAAATGGTATGCAACACCCGTCACGGTTCGTGTGACGATCATTGCCTCTTCACGTTTGCACGGCTCCTGAGTCGCATCAAATGCTTCATCTGCAGCCATCGTCATTTGAGCCATTATTCGCCTATTGCGGGAATATCTTTGCAGGGATGCGCTTGTCATTCGTCGAAAACCTCAGGAAATGAAGCTCGGGCGACTTTCACATTGATGACAAGCAAGGCTTCGTAATCCGCTGGATCAAAAGGATCCGTTGCAGGAATAACTTCGCGGCCGAACAACCAATTCAAACGACCAGCGTCTAAATTTCCGCGTTCGAACGGTTCATCCCCAAATTGCGCCCACAACGCAGCCATAAACCCTGCATCAGCGCGGCGATCCGGAGGTTTGCGATCAGAAAAACGTTCACGTGCCGCAAGAGGCGTGACACCCTTTGGGTTAGGACGGCGAATTGTAAATTGGAAATCAGTGCCGGGAAGACGTCCCGGAAAGCCGCGATGTTTCAGCATACGCTGCCCCCCTGTTGTCCGCGAAAAGGAGGGATCAGGGCGGGCCGTTCAGCCCGCCCTAAAATATTACTTGAATTTACCTGTGTGTACCGGCTCCGAAGAAATCGGCTCCGGATCAACAACGATAACGTCTTCGTCTTTACGACCACATGCGGCAACAAGGCCGATAAGGCCAAACATGGCCAGCATTTTGATGCTCTTTGACATCTGTGTCTCCTGTCTTCAAACCTGTCGGAACGCAACGCATCCCAGTGATTTAGTCTAAAGGGTGCGTCGTACCCCTTCCGGCGCACTATACAGTAGCTTTTTCGCGAATGGTATCGAATGCAAACGGCTTTGGCGATTTGTGGCCGCAAAACGACAAAAATATCCCAATTCGCAAGATTGCGCACTACATCTAGTGGTGACATTAGAATTCCTCCCAGATGCAGCGGTCGCCTTCTATCCGATAAACCTCAATGAATTGAGTAGCTTCGGGGTCAGCCAGGCCAAACGGAACGGGTCTGTCACTCAGCGAAATCGCGACGCGGCCTGCTTCAAGCTCGAAATCGGACAAATACGGCAAAGCTGTTTCGTTGCACAAAACGTCCATGTCAGGCGCTGCTGCCGCATAGTCAATTTGCCCGCCATCACGTGAAATTTCCGGTGCGAGGAATCGGAATCGTACCCAAGATTCGTCCCCGACCGTATCAACCAATACCTCTGTCAGCTCGACGCCCTGACCAGATGGCAGCGTCTGAGCAGCGAGCGAAGTTGTCATTGAAACGGCGCAAAGGAAAGGTATGGCGCAGCCCCGGACCCATTGCTGGGCTCCTCCCCCCGGGGCTGCGGTACGCCGGAAATCTCCGCGCACTTGTCTGTAATTACCTAAAGCCATCATGCAGAGACTTCCTCAGTTGTAAAGTCTGCAGGCGCAATGATTTCAATAAGTTCCATGTCATCGGAATGCCGAACCTCGCGATGTTCAATCCCTGGTGGCTGCAAAACACATGATCCTGCGCGCAGGACGTGTTCACCTTCGCCCTTATATTCAAAGACAACCCAACCCTTGGTGACATACACCATCTGAAAATCTAGATCATGCGTGTGCCACGTGCCCGGGCTTTCCATTCCTGGAACAGCGCGGATCACATGCGCCCCAAACGCGCCTTTTGTTGCGTCCTTTATCCCCAAATCGCGATATTCGAAAAACGTGCGCAATCCCTGCCCTACAAACTTTCCGTCATCAGCATGTGTGATTGAGAACGCTTGGTTCTTCCAAAGCTGTGTCATTTACCTGTCCCCCAGTCCCCAGCATGACGGATCCAACGCGCACGGTTATTTTCGTTCGTCAGCACATCTTCAACGCTGGTTGTTAGAGTGGGCGAGGTTGCAGATACTTGCCCCCCAGCAATGACACACCATCCATCAGCATTCGGCGTCAGCTGTACCATTGGCGCAAAGCCACGCACATTTTGCAGGCGTCGCCAGACGTCCTGCCGCACTTGATGCATCAACCGGACCGGATGAACACGTGGCAACCATGTCTGGGCAGAAAAATCCAAACGTTGAGACCTTAGGCGCGATAATGTCCAAGACCCGCCATCCCTAGAAATATGCCAAACACCTTTGGTCATGCCGCCCTCGTGCCTCTAGTCACACTGCGGTATTCTTGAACACTAGACTCTTGAAAATTAACGAATTGATTTCGGAGAAATCTCATCTCATCTGATGTCACGCAAACATTTTCAAGCCGTATAAAAAGAGGGCATATATGTGTGAATTCAAAATTAGGCACCGAAATCCTCCGGTGCCCAATAGGAGCGCGTTATGAGCAACTCATCCGTCATCCGATAAATCTAATACCGCGACAGGTGGAACTTGTGATTGCGGTTTGTGCGACACCGCGATCTTGACCACCTGAGGCATTTGCTTTTGGGTCTTTTTCTCGCAGCCAAACCAAACGCACAACAGTCGAAGTATAACTTTGGCCTTTCATAGCGGCGTCAACATCAGCCTTAAACGTTTTACAAAGAGCCTTCATTCTATTGCCGGCGGTCACTTTTGACGCAGCATAATTTCCAAAAACCAGCGCATCTATGAAACCAACGCTATTTCGTCTTGATTTTGTGCTTGCTCCGTCATCCCGTGTAGTGGTTCGCGTTAAAACAGTCTCGCCAACTTCAAAAGCGCATCCATAAGACCCATCTCCTAAATCAAAAGCTTTTTTCCCACGACACTCGCGTTCTTGCTGCGCAAAAACTGGCACAGCAAATAAGATAAAAAACAGGGTTATAATTTTTCGCATTTGGTTCCTCGGCTTCATATTTAACGATAACGAAATCGTTACCATTTAAAGAGGAATGTTGTCATGCTTCTTCCAGGGCATTTCTGACTTTTTATTTCGTAAACTGGCAAACGCACGGGCGACACGCTTACGCGTTGATTGCGGCATGATCACTTCATCAATGAAACCACGCTCTGCTGCCACAAATGGATTTGCAAATCGCTCTTCATAATCTTGAGCATGTTGCGCGATTTTTTCAGGATCATCCATGTCTGCACGGTGAATGATCTCGGTCGCACCTTTTGCGCCCATCACTGCAATTTCCGCCGTCGGCCAAGCATAGTTAAAATCGCTTTTCAAATGCTTGGAACTCATCACGTCATAGGCCCCGCCATAGGCTTTGCGCGTGATCAAAGTCACCTTTGGAACGGTTGCTTCACCATATGCGAACAGCAACTTGGCACCATGTTTGATGACGCCGCCATATTCCTGCGCAGTTCCCGGCAAGAAACCCGGCACATCCACAAAGGTCAGCAACGGTATTTCGAAACAATCACAGAACCGCACAAACCGCGCGGCCTTACGCGAACTGTCGATATCCAAGACGCCAGCCAAAACCATCGGCTGGTTGGCCACAACACCCACGGTGCGTCCCTCAAGCCGAATGAACCCCGTCAGGATGTTGCCCGCGAAATCCTCTTGGATTTCATAAAAGTCACCTTCGTCAGCGACCTTCAAAATCAATTCCTTCATATCATAAGGCTGGTTTGGGTTCGCAGGGATCAACGTATCCAGCGACGCTTCCAACCGATCAGATTCATCGAAAAATGGTCGGACCGGCACTCTGTCGCGATTGTGAAGCGGTAGAAAATCGACCAAGCGACGAACTTCTGCCAAAGCTTCGACGTCATTTTCAAATGCGCCGTCCGCAACCGAAGACTTTTTGGTATGCGTGGACGCACCGCCGAGTTCCTCGGCTGTGACTTGCTCGTTTGTGACCGTCTTGACCACATCCGGACCAGTCACAAACATATAGCTGCTGTCTTTGACCATAAAGATAAAGTCAGTCATGGCCGGGCTGTAAACAGCGCCTCCAGCACACGGACCCATAATCACACTGATCTGCGGAATGACCCCTGACGCTTCGATGTTGCGCTGGAAGATTTCAGCATAACCGGCCAGTGAATCAACGCCTTCTTGAATGCGCGCGCCACCAGAGTCGTTCAGACCAATCACAGGCGCGCCGTTCTGCATCGCCATATCCAGAATTTTGCAGATTTTTTTGGCGTGCGTTTCCGAAACAGAACCGCCCAAAACAGTAAAATCCTGACTGTACACATACACCATGCGGCCGTTGATTGTGCCCCAACCTGTGACAACGCCATCCCCTGCCGGTTTTTGGTTTTCCATACCAAATTCGGTACAGCGATGGGTCACGAACATATCGAATTCTTCGAACGAACCTTCGTCTAGCAACAAATCAATCCGTTCACGCGCGGTCAGCTTTCCACGGCCGTGCTGCGCATCGATGCGTTTTTGGCCACCACCCAAACGAGCATCTGCCCGCCTGCTTTCGAGTTCTGTCAGGATATCTTTCATCCAAGCCTCCGCATATCACGGGTTTCGTCGCCGCTGTCTTTATCAGGATGATCTGGTCACTCAAAGCGCCAATCAGCATATTTGCAAATTGTTTTCATCACCCATTCAGCAAATTGCAAATATGCAAATTTTCTACCGTGCATGGACATTCTTTGTGCAGCACAATAACTCGGAATAATGCGAACACCGCCACGGGTCGTATTCCTCGACCGAACCACGCCACCACATATTTCGACGCTCATCGTTTTGGCAGGCGTTTCGGCTATGGCAATGAATATGTTCTTGCCCAGTCTGCCAAACATGGCAGACCATTTTGGCGTGTCCTATGCCTTTATGCAGCTGACGGTACCGCTGTATCTGGGTGTGAGTGCGATATTGCAAACCATCATCGGCCCCCTATCAGACAAATTTGGACGCCGTCCGGTTTTGCTGTGGGGGCTGGCATTATTCGTGCTGTTTTCATTGATCTGCGTGAATGCACCCAACGCCGAAATCTTTTTGTTCAGCCGTATGGCGCAAGCCTCAGTCGCTGCTGGAATGGTGCTTAGCCGCGCCGCCATTCGCGACATCTACGACCAAGAACAAGCCGCATCGATGATCGGTTTCGTCACGATGGGAATGGCGCTTGTCCCCATGATTTCGCCCGTCATCGGCGGCGCGCTTGATCAGCTTTTTGGATGGAAATCTGTCTTTTGGGCCTTTACTTTGATTGGCATACTCGCCTTTGCAATGACTTGGAATGACTTGGGCGAAACCGCACAATCCAGTGGAAAAACGTTGGTTGAGCAATTTAAGGAATATCCTGAATTGTTCCGATCCTATCGGTTTTGGGGATATGCACTCTCCGCGGCTTTCAGTTCCGGTGCATTCTTTTCATTTCTCGGTGGGGCACCTTTTGTTGGGTCCGAGCTGTTTGGCCTGTCACCGTTTTGGTTAGGGTTTTGTCTCGGGGCTCCTGCTATTGGTTATGCCGTCGGTAATGGCCTTACAGGTCGTTTCGCTCGGAAAATCGGGATCAATCGGATGATCCTGATCGGCAGCTGCCTCAATGCAGGCGGGGTGACTGTATCGCTGATCATTTTCCTTTTTGGCTATGGAACGTCGTTTACGTTCTTTGGGCTGATGACCTTTGTCGGATTGGGAAATGGGTTTGTCATGCCAAACTCAACTGCGGGCTTGTTGTCTGTCAGACCACATCTGGCAGGAACCGCTTCGGGGTTGGGTGGCGCGATCATGATTGGTGGAGGTGCCGCATTATCCGCGCTGGCAGGTAGCCTTTTGACAATCGAAACTGGCGCGTTTCCCTTGCTCTGGATCCAAGTTTCAACCGCCGTTGCAGGTTTGTGCGCTATCTCAGCCGTTTTCTGGCGCGAACGCCAAGTAGGACTGGCTTGACACTTGATTAACCACCCTTTGCAAACTTAGCTTCTGAACAACTGCAAATTTGCAAAGTGAGTCGAATGGCCCCCACAAAACTATATGCTGGTGCAAAACTGCGCGAAGTTCGCACACGCATCGGCCTGACCCAAAAAGACTTTGCGGCCAAGCTGGGTGTATCGTTGCCCTATTTGAACCAGATGGAAAACAACAACCGCCCGGTTTCTACGGCGGTTGTTTTGTCACTGGCGCAGGAATTTGGGTTGGATGTCACTGAACTCAGCAGTGGCGACGGTGAACGTATCGTGTCAGACATGCGAGAAGCTCTTGCCGATCCAGTCTTTGGTGCGGACATGCCGCCCTTGGCCGACTTGCGTCTTGCCGCATCCAACGCCCCGGCTCTGGCACATGCCTTTTTGGATTTGCATCGCGCGTATCGCCAGACGCACGAACGACTTGCCTCACTGGACGAAGCATTGGGGCGCGAAGATGCGCGCGCTCGTCCAAGCCCATGGGAAGAGGTGCGTGATTTCTTTCACTATTGTGACAACTACATCGATGCCGTGGATCGCGCTGCTGAACATTTTGCAACGGACCAAGGGCGGATACAGAATATTCGCGTAAGCGCAGTCGCAACCTTGGGCGTCATCGAAGTCGAAGTGATCTTTGCTGATATCGACGGCCTGCGAGAGTATGATCCCGAACGAAAGATCCTCACCATTTCGAACCGCACAGCCCCTGAAACACAGACCTTCCAAATCTTGTTGCAGGTCGCCTTGTTGCGTCAGAATGCGCTACTGGAGGCGACCTTAGATTTGGCCCGTTTTCATTCCCAAGAAGCACGCGCAATCGCCAAAATTGGATTGGCCAACTATTTTGCCGGCGCTGCCTTGATGCCCTATCAGCGTTTTTTGGAATCAGCCCAAGAATGCCGTCATGATCTTGAAGTGTTGGCCGGTCGGTTTGGGTCGTCCGTCGAACAAGTGTGTCATCGACTATCCACGCTCCAACGCCCCGGTGCGAAAGGAATACCCTTTTTTTTCGTCCGTGTGGATCAGGCTGGAACAATCACAAAACGTCATTCCGCAACGCGTCTGCAATTCGCACGTTTCGGGGGGGCCTGCCCTTTGTGGAATGTCCATCGCGCTTTTGAATTGCCCGGTCAGTTCCTACGTCAAATGGCCGAAACACCAGACGGAATACGTTACATTTCACTGGCCCGCGATGTCACCAAATCGGCCGGTAGATTTGGCGCACCGGTCCGTCGCTATGCCATTGCATTGGGATGCGAGGTCAAACACGCGCCGGCACTTGTCTATGCGGACGGCATGGATGTGGGACGGGACGAAGCGTTTGAACCAATCGGAATTTCATGTCGGATTTGCGAACGAAAGAACTGTCATCAACGCTCAGTTCCACCATTGGAACGTCAGCTATATGTCGATCCTGACAAGCGTGATGTCTTGCCCTATGTCGTCCGTTAGCGCCGCGCCTTGCGCCAACCTGCGTGTTTTGCATCTGCTTCGGAGCAAAACCAGCGTTCCCCTTTGTCAGTACGGATAGACGTTTCGTTGTAAAAGGCCTGCCCCGGCATATGATATATCCGCCCGCCCGACGAAATATTGCCTTTAATCGCGCACCCTTGTTTTGGTGTACTTGCTGATCGATTTACAGATTTGGCTTTGCGAGATTCGCTAGGTCCCTGGACCTGAAATCGATGTAATCCGCGTCCAGATGTAAATGCTCTTTTTTCGTCCAAGTCATAATCTAATGAATAACGCCGATACGCAAAAGCCAATCCTTCAGACACAAGCTATTTCCCCAAATCAATTCTGCGCACACGGCATTTCGCGACAACCCGCCCATATTGATCGGTATCAATAGCGACACAACGGGCTCTTTTTTTCTCAAATTTTGCCCGCAAAAGGTCTCGGACCCATGTGCCACAGGGAAAATCGGCCTGATCCTGCGTGCGACATGTTTGATCCAATTCCGGAGCATCAATACCGTGCAATCGAATGACAGTGCCCGCAACGCGTACTGTGTCACCGTCGATGACTTTGACCCTTCCGACCACATCGCTAAAGGCGGTTATTGGCAAAATCAAAAGAACAAGGACAGAACAAAGTCTTAACATCCCGTTTAAATGAGGGTTTGAAAGTATTAACGCAACCGTATTTGTGCGAAACCATTAACGCTGTGCGGATTGCCAATTCGGATTGATCCAAGGTTGGTCATTGGCCGGGGCCAACGGATCGCGACCTAGAATGTGATCCGCCATTTTCTCGCCCGTCATGATCGATGGCCCGTTCAAATTGCCATTGGTGATACGGGGAAACACTGAACTGTCGACAACGCGCAAAGCGTCCACGCCAATCACCCGGCCCTGCGCATCCACAACGGCGTTGGGATCATCGACGTTCCCCATGCGACAGGTGCCGCAAGGATGATACGCGCTTTCGGCGTGGTCACGAATGACATCGTCCAGTTCATCATCCGTTTGCGCGTCCGCACCAGGTTGGATTTCATGTTTGACGTAAGGTGCAAAAGCGTCTTGGGCGAAGATTTCGCGTGTCAGACGGATACAGGTACGGAACTCTTCCCAGTCTTGCGGATTGCTCATGTAATTAAACCGTATCAAAGGATCATCATCAGGGTCAGCAGACTTGAGAGTTATACTGCCACGAGACGTTGATCGCATCGGGCCAACATGAGTTTGGAACCCATGCCCTTCCGCAGCGGCTTGCCCGTCATAGCGCACCGCAATTGGTAAAAAGTGAAATTGGATATCAGGATATTCAATCCCTGCACGCGATCGAATGAAGCCTGCACTTTCAAAGTTGTTAGTCGCCCCCGGTCCGGATTTTTGGAACAACCATCGTGCGCCGACATATGCCTTGCCCAGCAGGTTCCAGTATTTGAACAACGTAATCGGCTGGCTGGCGGCCATCTGGATATACATCTCTAGGTGATCTTGCAGATTTTGCCCAACGCCCGCGCGATCTGCGACAACTGGCACGCCGTGTTCTTGCAAATGCGAAGCCGGTCCGATCCCCGACAACATCAGTATTTTAGGCGTATTGATCGAGGAAGATGCAAGAATGACTTCGCGCCGCGCCCGAATACGCTGCCCCCCCTTTAGATCAACGGCAACAGCGCGGCCGTCCTGCATGACAACACGTTCAACCAATCCACGCACCAAATCGCAATTGGGGCGCTTCAAAGCGGGTTTCAGATATGCATTTGCCGCCGACCAACGCTGTCCCCGCCAGACAGTCTGTTCCATCGGGCCGAAACCCTCTTGTTGCTGACCGTTGTAATCGCCCGTAACAGGATATCCGGCCTGTTGGCCAGCTTCTACAAACGCATGATACAGGGGGTTTTCACGCCTCCCGCGCGAAATATGCAAAGGCCCATTTGATCCGCGCCATTCTGGATCGCCGCCATGCCCCCCATCATGCCAATTTTCCATGCGCTTGAAATAAGGTAACACGTCCGCATAAGACCAACCCTGCGCACCGCTTTCCGCCCAGTGGTCATAATCGCGCGCATGCCCGCGCACATAAACCATGCCGTTGAT
>JBDWGM010000126.1:0-11197 GCA_039975755.1 Paracoccaceae bacterium
CTATGAATTTGGCGAGGACTTACCCATGCAGACAATCACCTTCTTCGCGACCAAAGGCGGCACAGGCCGCACGGTTTCCACCATGGCGATGGCTTCGGGGTTCTTGGCCATGGATCTGTGATTATGGATAGCCAGACTGACTTGTACCCGCTATGAGACCGGCATGATCAAATCGCGCAAACATATCACCCAACCCTAGCGCCCGCACTTAAAGCGGGCGGCTTCGCGCTGTTCGCAAAAGATGATCATCATCCCCGCCTCTGCCGTCGCCACCCGCGCCACTATCGCACGACGGAGAACACGACATGACCAACTGGTACACGGCAGACCCCCATTTCGGGCATGAGAACGTCATCAAGTTTTGTGACCGCCCCTTTCGCTCAGCCAATCACATGGACGCGGTTCTGATGCAGAACCTCTGGGCCATGGTCGGGCCTAAAGACACGCTCTGGATCATCGGCGACTTTGCGCATGGGCCAAAATCCAAAGATAGCGAGTGGCTGGCCAAGCTCTTTGGCAAACTACCCGGTGCTGAACAACACTTGATTGTTGGCAACCATGATCTGGAACCGACGCAATCCCTGCCATGGACCAGTGTCTCACATTTGACCGAGGTCCGGGATGGTCCCCAAAAGCAGGCACACACGCTTTGCCATTATCCGATGATTACCTGGAACCGCGCCCGCCGTGATGCGCTCCAGATCTTCGGCCATGTCCACAACAATTGGAAAGGCTCACGCAACAGCGTCAACGCCGGCGTCGATGTCTGGGATTACATGCCGGTGCGCTTTGAGGACATCGCGCGCCGCGCTAAGACCCTGCCCGTGAACAAGCACTGGGCCGATGTCGAACATAACGCGAAGGAGATATGAGATGGCACGTTCGTTTCGAAAAACACCCATCTGTGGGGTGACGACGGAAGAAAGCGACAAGACATTCAAGAAAGCCGCGCACAAACAAGCGCGGCGGGCCGCGAATGCGCGTGATCTGACTCTCGAAGAGCCACCCGCCCAAAAGGCGTTCGGCGACCCATGGGGCGCACCCAAAGACGGCAAGCAGTGGATCGATGCCGCGCGCTTCCCGGAAATCATGAGAAAGTAAAATCGATGACCCGTTTCTTAGTCTGGAGTGACCTGCATGATGAATTCTGGGGCGGCTTCGATCTTCCCGATCTGTCCATCCCAGTGGACGGGGTTTTGATCGCTGGCGACACCCATACCATGGGCCGCCACCTAGACATTCCGGCGCGCGCAGCGCGCAAGTACGGCTGTCCTGTCGTCGTGATCTGGGGCAATCACGAACCCTATGGATCGATCTGGTCCGAGCTGATCGAGCAAGAAGCTGTGCAGCTGGCCCGTCTGCACGCAGAGGGTTTGGACGTTCGTGTGCTTCATGGTGCGGTCACTGAGATCGCAGGCGTGCGCATCATCGGCGCGACGCTTTGGACCGATCTATAGCTCTATCCGCCGTTCGAGTATTTGGCCCGCACAGTGGTGTCTACCTACATGCAGGACTACCGCGCAATCCGTACCGCGCCCCAAAAACAGTTCTCCATTGATGACATGCTGGACTGTCACGCGCGGGATAAGGCGGCGATCTTCGACGCCCTGAATGAGCAGCACGACGGACCAACTTTAGTGATGACACATCACCTGCCCATCCGCGAATTGATCACCCCAATGCGCACAATTGGCGGGCATGAAGAGCGCGCTATGAGTGCTGGTTTCGCCAGTGATCTCTGGGGCGAAATCCGAGACCATCACATCCACACATGGATCTGGGGGCACAGTCACGAAGGTGCAGACTGGACTGGCAGAGGCGAGCATGGGTCGATCAGATTTGTCACAAATCAACGGGGGTATCCGGGTGAAGGCGTGACGTTTGATCAAACATATGTCGTGGAAATTTAGGACCAGCGGACCTTAAATTCTGGACCTCTCTTGGACGAAAGACGCTCGACCTGAAGCCATCAAACTGGGCCACCTTTGATCTCTAGAACTCGTCACGAGTGCTCAATCAGACCGCAACCAACAGGCCTACGTTTTGGCAGATCGGGACTATTCAGACATGCCGCCCAAGCCATATTTTGAGCTGCCAATTTCCACCACTAGCCGCCGATCTAACCTCTCGTGCGCACCTGGCATCATCCTGGCTGAAGCGTCTTTGACGCATTCAGCCACCTGATGATGCACGACCGAAAAACGGTCGTTTTGCGCGGGCGATTTGGGCACCTATTCCATTGCCCCCATCACTCTCGATTTCTTTATCGACAACAAATTTTCTTCTAAATGACAGCAGTTCTGCGCGCGGGTTTGGCTCAAACCCATAAGCGCGCACTACCAAATTCTTTTGCCTTGCTTCATTTCTAGCGGTTAACGTCGTTTCGAGCAACAGGAGACGCCAATACCGTGGCCATCAGCAGCATCAGCCACAAAAGCATCGGGAAAAGTACGCACCCACCTCGGACCGCCTCCGCTCATTTGCGCTATGTCTTACGCGCTAGTGCCTGCAACGAAGTTCTGGCGGCAAACATGCCAATGCCAACCATCGGTAGTCGTGGCGGCAGGGCAAAGGCTTGGCTCGAAGAGCACGAGGACAAATCTCGGAAAAATGCCCGCGTCATCGACAAGTTGATGATTGCATTGCCTATTGAACTTTCTCAGGAACAACGGGTCGAAATGCTTCACGCATACGTAGCTGAAATTACTGGCGGCGAGGAAATATCTTGGCTTGCAGCACTCCATGACCAGGACAGCCACAACCCGCACGTCCATATGATTTTTCGCGACAAGGGTCTGCACACTGGCAAGCGGGTCGTTGAGTTTTCAGAACAAGGCAGCACCCAGAGACTTCGCGAAAGTTAGCAGAAAATCTGTAACGAACATTTGGCCAAGGCAGGTTTTGACGCACGCATCGACACACGCAGCTTGAAGATTCAGCGCGAAGAACTTCTGGCCAAAGCAGAGGAAGCCACCGACCCCGATGAACGCCAGAAATTTCTCGACGTAGCTGAGAAGTTGAACCGCCGTCCTTCCGGCCATGAGGGTCCGGAACCTCATGCGATCGAGGAAAGCGGCGAGGTCAGCACAAAGCTAGAACGGCTCCGTAAAATCCGGAACGAAGACAGCGGTTGGGACAGCTATCAATCCGAAGCAGAGTTCTTGCGCTACCCAAGTGCTGATGCCATCGGTGATCTGATTGTGGAAGTTCGTGGTCAGCCCGAAGACGTTCGGCCAATCGCCGAGACTGACCAGATTGCGGCCGACTGGTGGCACCGAACCCTCGAGTTTGAAGAAGCTTACTCAGGGTTTATTGCCCTGCTCTCAGCCAGCCTCAGAACGACCGATATGCCCAGCCTTCTCGCAGAAGCTGACAAACTATTCGAAGACATCAACACACATCGCGAACATCCGTTGGTCAAAGAGCTGGATCACCTCGCCACCCTCGGGCGCGCGACGCTCCAAGGTGGATGGCGCGCTTTGCCACAGCTCGCAGAAGCCATGCGGAATACGCCATTGAACTAGGCCCCCTACCCTCTGCAGATCCTTTGAGGGCAGATCTTGCTCAGCATGCCGAAGATCCATCGGATCAGACACAACCTGCCGCGATAGATGAGCATGATGAAGGTTCAGGTAGACCGACGAAGTTAGAAGCGACCCCTGACGCTGAAGGTGAGACGGCTGCCGCTCATTCAGACGCTCCGCACGTCATGGATGCCTTTGAGGCAGAGCAGCAGCGGCGAGACGCAGCGGAGGCCCTGCTAGCTGCTGAAACAAATCTCTCAAAGGCAAGACAGAACCTTCGCAATGCGCAGGACATCCTAGACGGCAAATACGATCTGATCACTGGCGAGCTTAAGCAGTCCAAAGAGAAATCTACCTTCAAACTGCAGAGTCCGTCCGACATGAACGAAGAGGACGCCCTTCACGAAGAACACATCGCGATGTGGCATGACGCAGACGGTGACGAAATCTTCCCATCACCCCGCCCATCTTTCGAGGACTACGATGACGCTAGAAACCGCCAACAGACCTTTGATGATCACTTTGCGGAATGGCTGGCAGGCGAAGCTGCGCGAATTGCCCGCGCCGACAAGAACAAGCGCAGAATTTGGGAAGCTGAGTTCCAAGAAAAGCGAGACCAGTTACGTCCGATCAACAAGCTTGATGTTGGTCAGATCATAGGCGACGTTTTGAAACTTGCTCGGAGCATCTTTGACTGGCTGCGAGAACGGGTGTTGCTTGCCCGAAATATCCTTGGGGAAAAGCATGATCTGACAAAACAGATGAAAGCAGACTGGGGTGAAACGCTTGCTGAAAACAAGAAGACGTACGATGTAGTTGTTGCGGACCACCAGCGGCAGAAGCGTGTAACTGACTCAACTGCACAGAATATCTGGGAACATAGCAAGACTGCTTGGGCTGAAGTCGAGCTGAAGCGTGAGGAGCTGAGAAAAGCCAGAGCAGCTCAACAGACCAAATCTAGGGACAGCGGTCCAAGTATGTAGGTCTATTGTGGCAGCTGAATTTGGACAGCCAATCTGGATCTCGGATCGGGAACAGCGGACCATTGCGGCCGTTCATCGGGTAAGGTCACGCCGTAATGCAGCTTCACCGAACCGGACTTTTGCTGCGGGCACAAAATCTGACAGTGTTTGAACTCATAGTCGCGGATCTTGCAGACTTTCCGCAACTGACCGATTTAGGCATGTTATTTAACATGCCCAAGTCACTTGCCTCCATGCCGCTCCGATCCTACTGCTTTGTCGAAGCTATTCTGCCCGTCGTCCAACTAAAAGCGCAATATTGATGCCTGCCAGTTCCTCTTCTTATGTCACCGGCTACGTTGCGGCTTGGAGTATCGTTCTTGTCTGGTCGTTCTGGTTGATCGTCAGTCGGGTGGCCAACCAAAGTGGCTTGACGGTCTATGATTTAGCCGCGCTACGCTATGGCCTGGCCGCGTTGGTTGCAGCACCACTTTGCCTTTATTACAAACCGTGGCGCGGGCTTAGCCTTTGGAAAGTTTCTGTGCTCTCGTTTGTCTTGGGGCCGGTCTATATTTTGATCGTTTTTTCGGGATTTCTTTTTGCGCCCGCAGCGCATGGGGGCATATTTATGAACGGTGTGCTACCGTTGATCAGCATCGCCTTCGCGGTCATCTTTTTGCGCGTATTGCCAAGCTTTCAGCAAGCGCTCGGAGCGGTTCTGATCCTTGTATCCACGGTTGTTCTTGCTTGGGACGCTAGCGTTTCCAGTGGCGAGGATGCCTGGATTGGCGATCTGCTGTTCTTGATAGGCGCATTGTTTTTCTCAACCTATATGATCTTGTCGGAGCGCTGGCAGCTTGGCGCGATGCAGATCATTTTTTGCGGGACAATCGTCAATGCGGCGCTCTATTTGCCGGTTTGGTTTCTTTGGTTGCCATCAGGTCTTGTAGAGGCACCTATAGGGCCACTCTTGCTGCAAGCCGTTTATCAAGGCTTTGTGCCAAATCTCATGGGCCTGCTCTTTATTGCCCATGCATCGCGAACCATTGGGAACGGCAATACGTCCTTCATCTTGGCAGCTGTGCCAGGTGGAGGGGCAATATTGGGGGCGTTGATTTTGGGCGAGAGCCTGAACCTGCTAAGCATTTTGGCACTGGTCATCTTGACCTCAGGACTCATGATGAGCGTGCGCAGGAGAAAACTGTGACCAGCGCGAAAAGGGAGTTCGTAGAATCAAAGGTCTCTCTTCTGCACACATCAGAGAAAATAGCTGTTCCGGCCGAGGCTGCCGTTGGTCCAGAGGTCATGATGCTGCGATCGCAGCCCGCATAGCGGACCTTCACTGCACTCGCTAGATTTTAGACATAGCCAAGGTTTCAAGTGCGGACAAAGCGGGCGTTTCGGTTTTGGAAGCAAACATCTGCAATCAAAGCTTCTATGGACTCATTCTTCGATCACTTCATTCGGCCCATCGCGCCGCAATATGCTTTGCCCGGGATTGCCAATCGGTTGGGGAATGTCCGCAGGCAATACAAACACGCGCTACCGGTTGCGCCGCTCCGGGAGATCCGATCTTGGGTTCGATAAGAACATCCGCGAAAACCGTTTCAATTTCTATCAAGTGAAGATCATGAGCTTCTAGCCACTTGGGGTTGTAAATTGTGTCCAAGTATTTGGTGCCGCTGTCGCAAGCGGTGGTCACAATACGCGATCCCGTAGGCGCATTGCGCGCGAGACATAGTGCTTGAAAAATTGCACCGCCCGCCGAACCGCCAATCAGAAAACCATGTTTTCGGCCGACATAATGGCACACAGAGAAGGCAACAGTATCGTCAACTTTTATGCCCTAAAGACGAAAATGTCTGCTGCACAACTTGAAGCGCGCCAGGACGAAGCACAACATATTCTTGCACGTAGAAAGCAAGGAGCTTTGGAAGAGGTTCTGGATTGTTTTAAGACGATGTTAAAAGGTCCAGATTGGACCACGATGTTGGTTATGTCCGGCATTCCTGAATTGGCAGACTATATTCCTTAACTTGAACAATTGTGTCGCAAGGTGACCCACGTCAGTCTCGATGATGTCGACTTTCAGGAGGACACCGATACAGTCAACGACCTCTGATGATCTATTGTGTTGCGGTCGGGATTCTGTCCGTAGATTTTGCATCAAACAAGTGCAGTTTTTCTGCCTCGTAGCCTACAATCAGCGTCTCACCCGGTTTTGCCGCCACGCGGTCGGAAGTGACCATTTTAATCGACATACCCTCTAGAGTGGTCGCCGAAATATGGGTTTCGGAACCTGTCGGCTCGATCTCATTCACGATAATTTTCAGCGGCCCATCGGGATCTAGGATTAGGTGCTCGGGACGAATTCCGACAATCACATCGCCGTCGACATTATCCGCGATCTGTATTGGCACGGAGGGTCCATCTGCCAGATGCACCTGACCGCCTGTTGCTTTGGCGGACAGGAAATTCATAGCAGGGGCACCGATGAAACCCGCTACAAACAAATTGGCCGGATGATCATATAGATCAAGCGGCGCACCAATCTGTTGCACATAACCACCATTCATCACAATGATCTGATCCGCCATCGTCATGGCCTCAATCTGATCATGCGTCACGTAGATCATGGTCGAACCCAGACGCCGGTGCATAGCCCGCAATTCCGACCGCATTTGCCCTCGCATTTTCGCATCAAGGTTTGAAAGCGGCTCATCAAACAAGAATACCGATGGATCGCGGACAATTGCGCGCCCCATCGCGACCCGCTGTCGTTGCCCGCCAGAGAGTTTCTGAGGGCGGCGTCCAAGGTATTCGGTCAGACCCAGCATTTCTGCGGCATCTTTGACCTTTGCTGTGATTGTCGCTTTGGGAAACCCAGCAACCTTAAGCGAAAAGCCCATGTTCTGCGCTACGGTCAGGTGCGGGTAGAGCGCGTAGTTTTGGAAAACCATTGCAATGTCGCGTTTGGGCGACGACAGATCGTTCACAACCTTATTGCTGATGCTGATTTCACCGCTGGTGATAATTTCCAGCCCAGCGATCATCCGCAGCAAAGTTGATTTCCCACAACCCGAAGGTCCGACTAAGACCGAAAAGCTGCCGTCCGGGATATCAATGTCGATACCATGAAGAACTTCGTTGGTGCCGTATTTTTTTCCGACCTGCGCGATTTTGACCTGAGCCATTTAGGATAAGCCCTTTTGTTATTTAATGCCGCTGGATGCGACGTTGCGGATGTAAAAACGCTGGAAAACGAGGAACGGTAGTGCCGCAATCAGGCAGACGATGCTCATCGAAGAGAACAACAACCCCCAGTTCGCGCCTTCAAGACTGATGTTTTTTGCGATTTCCACTTGCGCCACGGTCAACTCGGCAGACGGTGCGGCGACAAGCGGCCAGAAAAATGCTTCAAACTGTGTGATGAAAATCATGATCGACCCAGTCAGGATAACCGGCCACGATACGGGCAAGGCAATCGTGAAGAAAATGCGGAACCAAGATGCGCCATCAATCCGCCCCGCCTCATAGAGTTCGCGGGGGATCGCCGCGAAAAACTGGCGGAACATCAAAATAACAAAACCGTTCGCCAGCTCAGGCACGATAAGCACCGAATAGGTATCGATCATCCCCAGCCCGTTCACCAGCATATAGAGCGGCAGCACGATTGCCTCAAAAGGCATCATCGCGGTCATAAGAACCAAAAGGAATAGTGGTCCGCGGAAACGGAATTCAAACGTCGCAAAGGCAAAGGCCGCAGCCGCATTGACCAGCACACCAATCACCATGGTCACCCCAGCCACAAACAGCGAATTCCCAATGGCCCGTGGAAACCCAGTCTCGAGCAAGCCCGTATAGTTTGAAAACGTGAACGTCTCTGGCCAAATTGTGTGCCATGAGAAACTGCCTGCATAGGAGAACATCTCTTGCGTTGGACGCAAAGATGACAGGAACATCCAAAGCAGTGGGGCCAGTGCAAGAAAGGCCAAAGCACACATGAGAGCATAGCGCACGGCATGTTTAACAGGGCTGTGCATACCAGGACGGAGTGAATCGCTCATTCGCCTTCTCCGGGTTTAAAGAATAACATCTGCGCGCTGGCCACAATGACGACAAGCGCCAGTAGGATGCATGACAACGACAGCGCCCGCCCCCAATCAATAAACGCAAAAGAGCTTTCATAAGCGCGATACATCAACGTGTCGGTCGCCCCGTTTGGCCCACCGCGCGTGATGATAAAAACAGGCGCAAAGAACAGCAGGTTGACCGTGGTATCGGCCACAAAAACAAACAAAAACGTACGCTTCATTTGCGGCAACGTGATCAGCCGCAGTTGCTGCCACGGGCTTGCGCCATCAACATGCGCGGCCTCGTACAGTTCTTCGGAAATGCGGAACAAACCGGCCAAGAGGAAGATCATATAATAACCCGCCCCTTTCCATGTCGAAATCCAGATCATGGAGCCCAGCGCTTGATCCTCGTCGAAGAAGAACCCCTGTCGGCCCCATGGTGTGTGGGCCAGGATAGAGTTTACAAGACCCAAATTTGGATCAAATAAAAGGTTCCACATGACGGCGACCAGTGCGGTTGACATCGTCATTGGCAGGAAAAATGAAACCCGGAAAAACGTCAAAAAACGTCCCGGTGCAAAGACAAGAAGCGCCATGACAAACGCGACAAAAATCTGAAGCGGGTTGATGATAATGTTGAACAACAAGGTCACGCGAACGGAGTTCCAAAACCCCTCATCTTTGAACAAACTGCTGTAGTTGCCCAATCCATGGAAGGTCGTTTCCCCCAACAACGATTGGCTGGTAAAACTGCCCCCGATCGAGATTGCGATCGGGGCCAGTCTAAAGACAATAAGAAGACTGATCGCCGGTAGAAGAAACATCAAAAGCGTCGCCCAGCTTGGTCGTTGCGGATCAAGCATTGCGCGTTTTTTAGATGCCGTCGCGACCGATTTGGTCATTGAAGATGCTACTGGCGAGTCAGTCATCTGTTATCTCACTTCTTGTATTTCAGAAGTTCGCGATCCATTTCAGCCGCAGCTGCATTCAGTCGCTCCGTGACATCCGCACCGCCCTGAATTTCACGCAACGCGTTGCGCAAGATCGAGTCGTACTCAAGCCAACCACCAATGGACGGACGCGCCACGTCAGTGTTGTTGATCTCGTAACGTGCCAGTGTCCACAGCTCGCCATCCAATTGATTGCCAAGGCTTTCCCAAGCTGATTTTAAAACGGGTGGGTTAGCGCGCGCATTGAAATAGGCCGATACGAATTCTGGTTGTGCGAGGGCTTGGACCAACTGCGCTGCTTTTTCTGGGTTCTTTGACCGTGGGTTTACACCTAGGTGCCAGCTGCCAGTTGGCGTCACAGGGGCGCCGCCTTCAAAATATGGCAAAGGTGCAACCGTAAGGTCCAATCCGTCACGCTTACCAGCGGTAACCGCATCTGATACAACGCCTGCGAACATGCCGACTTTGCCGTTCAGGAACAGTTCCAGCGCGAGGCTGTAGTCATACATGCCAGCCGGTGCGATACCATCGCTGTACAGCGCGGAATAGGCAGAGATCGCTTCAATGAACTCGGGGCTGTTGACGTAACCCGATGCGGTCACGCCATCCTCGCCGATCAATGTCGCCCCTTTGGACATTGGCATGATAAGCGCCATGTACGGGCTGTCACCAAAGTGGAAATTGAAACCCCAGGTGTCTTCGCCCAAAGCAGAAATTTTCTTGCCTGCATCAGCGACTTTTTCCCATGTCCAGCGATCTTCTGGATCATTCGTTGGCGCGTCGATCCCGGCTTGTTCAAACAAAGCATTGTTGACCAGCATGACGACCGTGCTGCTTTCAAGCGGAACAGACATCAACTTACCGTCGACCGTACCTTGTTGCAAAGCAGCCGATGTGTAGATCTCCGATGCATTTGGCAGGATATCATCAAGAGGTGTCAAGTGCCCGCGCGCCGTATAAGAGGCGGTCAATGGACCATCTACATAGTAAAGGTCAGGGGTTTCATTGCGCGCTTGCAGGCGAACTTCGAGGCCCGAAAACAACTGCCCAAAAGGCAGCAATTCAGTGTCAACTGTGACGCCATCAACATTTGCGGCCGCGCCGCTCAATAGGCTTGTCAAAGCACCATCCGAAAAGGACAGGCCAATTGCACTCAGCTCGGCATCTTCTGCGGCGACCGCACCAGCGGTAAAGATAGAAGCCGCCAATGCAAAAGTTAGCTTTCTTAGATGTCTCATTTGTTCTCCATGTTGGTAGACCGCGATCGGCGCGGGATCAGGCCCTTCTGTGGGGCGTTTATTTGGAACGAATAGGCTTATTCATATTCAAGAATGGCCTCGATCATGGCTTCAACACATGCTGGGCCATCAACACGCACACCGACTTTTACATTCGGTTTGGATAAAACCTCCCCCGGGAAAGGATCGATTTCTCGCATGTCACATATGGTCATCCCGCGAAGCGCGGGGCTAACCAATTCAACCGACACATTCGTGTCGCGAAACTCAAATAAATCTGGATGAACCAAAGAAATAACCGCAGAGGGGTCATGCAACGGCGCATCAGGGCGTTTGTAGCGCGCGGAATGTTGCTTTAGATAAAAACTCAGTATCTGGGCCGCTTGCGTGCCGATATTCGTCCCTGCCCTGGCCATGCGGTCGGCGTGGACCTGCGACAAACGCGCC
>JBDWGM010000127.1:0-17633 GCA_039975755.1 Paracoccaceae bacterium
GACAGGAACTGCATCGCCCAGTCATTCGAACTGAGCCCGCCATCCACCCGCAACACGGCATCGCCTGCATCAGGCCAATCTGCACGCATGGCCTCCCACAGATCGCGCGTTTGAAAGCCCACGCTTTCCAAAGCAGCGCGCGCCATATCCGCAGGTCCCGTATCACGGGTCAGTCCAAAGGTTGCGCCACGACATTCTGCGTCCCAATAGGGCGCACCAAGGCCGGTGAAGGCCGGAACAAGGATCACGTCCCCGCGCCCTTTATCCGCCAAGGCCTGCGTCTCCGGAGCCGCTTGGATGATTTTCAAACCATCGCGCAACCATTGCACAACCGCACCTGCGATAAAGATCGACCCTTCCAACGCATATGTCGGCACGCCATCCAGCTGATAGGCCACCGTTGTCAAAAGCCGGTTCTGTGACCGCACGGCGTCTTTGCCTGTGTTCAACAGCGCAAAACACCCTGTGCCATAGGTTGATTTCAACATCCCCGGCTGGAAACACGCCTGCCCTATCGTCGCGGCCTGCTGATCACCGGCGACACCAAGAACGGGCGTCGCCCCACCCAGCAGATCGGTCACACCAAAATCCGACGCGCAATCATGCACCTCTGGCAGCATCGACATCGGGATGTCCAACATCGCGCACATCTCGTTGCTCCACTGACCTTGATGGATGTCATAGAGCATGGTGCGCGCCGCGTTGGTCGCATCCGTTACATGGTTTTTGCCGCCGGTCATTTTCCAGATCAGCCAGCTGTCCATCGTGCCAAATCGCAACTCGGACGCCCGCCCCCGCAGATCATATTTGCCCAACAACCATTTGACTTTGGTGCCGCTGAAATAAGGGTCCAGCAACAGACCCGTGCGCGCAGTGACTTCGTCCTCGAAGCCTTCCGCTTTCAGGCCCGTACAAATGTCAGAGGTCCGCCGATCTTGCCACACAATGGCCGGGGCCACTGGTTTGCTGGTGGCCGCATCCCAGATCAGGGTCGTTTCGCGCTGGTTCGTGATCCCAATCCCGGCAATGTCATCCGCATTTAGGCCATGATCGGCCATGACCTTTCGGCACACATTGACAACACTGTCCCAGATTTCGTCCGCATCATGTTCAACCCAACCGCTGGCCGGGAAATGCTGCGTGAACTCTTGCTGCGCGCTGGCCACAGGCTGCATCTGACCGTCAAACAGGATTGCGCGGGACGACGTTGTCCCCTGATCAATTGCCAGAATATAGGTCATTGCGTGTCCATCCATTCATTCAACGCGCGGCGTTCGTCCGCGCTCAGGCGCAAGCCCAGCTTTGTGCGCCGCCACATCACATCGTCACCCGTGCGCGCAAATTCGTTGGCGATCATCCAACGTACTTCAGCTTCCGTCAAACCTGCGCCAAAGGCCTGGCCCAGATCTTCTGCGGTCTTCGCCTCACCCAGCCATTCGCGAGACTGCGTGCCATGCGTGCGCACAATCCGCGCCGCCCATTTTGCATCCAGAAACGGGTGTTCCTTTTGCAAAGCTTGCGCCAACGGCGCGGCTCCATCCCAAGGCATATCCCCACCGGGCAACGCCACACCCGCCGTCCATGGATCGTCGATATCCAGCTTGGCCAACGCTTTTTCAGCAAGCTTGCGATAGGTCGTGATTTTCCCGCCAAACACGCTCAGCAAGGCAGGGCCGTTTGTATCCAGTTCCAGCACGTAATCCCGTGTCGCCGCCGTCGCCGAAGCGGCCCCATCATCATAAAGCGGACGCACTCCGGAATAGGTCCAGACCACATCATCCGGCGTAATCGGCTTTTCGAAATACTCGCTGGCAAACGCGCATAGGTAATCGCGTTCGGTGTCCGAAATCGCAGGTTTGACGTCAGGGTCGTCGTGATCGGCATCTGTTGTCCCAATCAAAGTAAAATCCTGCTCGTACGGGATCGAAAAGATAATCCGCCCGTCCGTGCCCTGAAAGAAATACGCCTTGTCGTGATCGTAAAGACGTTTGGTCACAATGTGACTGCCCCGAACAAGACGAATACCAGAGGGCGAATTTTGACGCACAACACCTTTGAGGATGTCCGACACCCAAGGACCGCCCGCATTCACCAGCCGCTTGGCCTTAAAACTTCCCTGTTCGGTTTCGATATCCCAATACGCGTCCTGTCGCGTGGCACTTATGACCCGACAACGCGTCATCACCTCGGCCCCGCGCAATTCCGCGTCACGCGCATTCAGAACAACCAGACGCGAATCCTCGACCCAGCAATCGCTGTATTCATAGGCCACTTTGAAACGGTCTTTCAGACCCTCGCCTTCCAACGCGGTCGTCAGATCCAGCGTCTGCGTGCCCGGTAAGATCTCGCGTCCACCCAGATTGTCATAAAGGAACAATCCCAACCGGATCAGCCATTGTGGGCGGCGTCCCTTCATCCACGGCATAACAAACGACAACAGCTTGGACGTTGGCGTTTCGCTGTCAAACCGCATGTCCGGCGCATAGGGCAAAACAAACCGCATCGGCCAGGATATATGCGGCATGGCCTTCAGCAAAACTTCTCGTTCTTTTAATGCAGATTTAACCAATCCGAATTCAAAAAACTCAAGATACCGCAACCCGCCATGAAACAGCTTAGTCGACGCGCTGGACGTCGCGCCCGCCAGATCGCCGGCTTCTGCCAAACAAACCGAAAGACCCCGCCCCGCCGCGTCACGCGCTATGCCACAGCCATTGATGCCGCCGCCTATTACAAAGATATCAAAAACTTCGTCGGTCATGATAATGCTCACGCCTCCAATCAAACCGCAGCTAAACCTCCTCAGGCCGCAGGGTCAACGGGGGGATGGTGCGGCACGTTGTATTTTGCCACCCGACCTGCTCTGGCGCTTGCTGGTAAGATGCGCAAACAGGGCGCTATTTCGCAGTCCAGAGACAAACGGCCATTCCTGAACCCATGCAGATTGAACACTGTCCGTTTGCCGTGATGATTCTGATGCGCTTGCGAAAAAGACCCTGCGTAAGAAATAGCATAAACCTTCAAATTGTCACAAAGACGCTATTTGATCGCACCAAAAGAACGCTTAAGTGAACGAATGAATGAAAAATAGCCTCACAATCGCAGATGTTTTAACATATTGAGCAGATACAGCTTGCTATGTACGGCAGGTAGATTAAGCGATGACTGAGCAGCAGCAAAAAAGCAGGCGTATGACTGATAAACATCATGTTGAAGGGGAGCAGGACGCTACCCGCGCAGCCCGTGATTGGGTTAAAGTTCTCTCCGGTTACCGAGAACCAAACCAGTTTCGAAGCATTTTCGAATTGTCAGTGACAATCGTACCCTTCATTTTGCTGTGGGCCTTGGCTTGGTGGGCCCTATCCATCAGCTACTATCTGACATTCGCAATATCCTTGCTGAATGCGGGCTTCTTGCTGCGTCTGTTCGCTATCCAACATGACTGTGGTCATGGCGCTTTCTTTGGCAGCCGCACAACCAGTGACTGGATTGGACGGGCCATCGGCGTGTTCACCCTGACCCCCTATGACGTTTGGCGCCATACGCATTCTGTGCATCACAGCGGTTCAGGCAATCTGGACAAGCGTGGCATGGGCGACATTCATACGCTGACAGTTGAAGAATACCGCGAAATGAACCGTTTGGGCCGTTTGATATATCGCTTGTATCGCCACCCCATCGTTCTCTTCGGTTTGGGGCCTGGATATATTTTCCTTTTGACCAACCGTTTGCCCATTGGTGTGATGGCCAGTGCCAAATATTGGTTCAGCGCGATGTCCACGAATTTTGCGATCTTTGCCGCATTGGGCGCGATCCTCTATTTCGGTGGCCTCATGCCTCTTTTGCTGATCTTCTTGCCATCGACCTTGTTGGCCGCGACAGCAGGTGTTTGGCTGTTTTACGTCCAGCACCAGTTTGAAACGACCCACTGGGACATGGAAACAGACTGGCAATTGCACGAGGCCGCTTTGCACGGCAGTTCGCATTACGTGATGCCATCCATTTTAAATTGGTTCAGCGCCAATATCGGCATTCACCATGTGCATCACTTGTACAGCCGCATCCCGTTTTACCGGTTGCCCGAAGTGCTGCGCGATCATCCAGAACTTGCCGACGGCAACCGCCTGACGATCCGTGAAAGCCTTGCGAGCGCGCGCCTTCACCTTTGGGATCAACAAAGCAAACGTTTGCTGTCATTCGCCCAAGCGCGCCGCGCACAGGCGTAAGACCACCAAGATAGTGTCCACAGGGGCGGATTACGCCTGTGTGGACGCGGTCAGGTCGGATCCAAAGATGACATCCGCATAATCCGCCAAATAGATCCGCAACCACGGCGTATAGCGTTCCGGATGGTGCCGAACGCTGTCGATCAGGTCGCGATATTCCACCCACGCCACATCCATCACTTCGTCCGGGTTTGGCGCCACGTCCAGTTCCCCATCAACGCGCGCCAAATAGACATCGACCAACTCGTGTTCGATCAGCCCATTCCCTACATCCGCACGATATTCCAAAACATGCCGATGTTGCAGATCGATCCCTGGAACCCCCAGTTCTTCGTTCAAACGACGCACGGCGCAGGTGGCCGAATCTTCGTCAAATCCAGGATGGGTACAGCATGTGTTCGTCCACAAACCCGGCGTGTGGTATTTACCCATCGCCCGGCGTTGCATCAAAACCTGAGTGTCGCGAACAACAAATACGGAAACTGCTTTGTGCCGCAGCCCTTGTTTATGAGCGTCCAGTTTTTCCACCGGGACCAGTTCGCCGTTCACCCAGGCCGGGATCATAATATCCATAAAAACTCTGATGTACCGGGGACCATCACATGTGAAAGAACTCTTGGATCGGCCCTAAAATGCGCCATTGACCGCGTCTTGGCCAGTGCTTTGTAAAAAGACGCCCAAACGTCAATCTCTCAAGGCAACCCTGCTCCCAAAAGCCGCAGTGGGCCCCTACCCCGATTTTCGCCCACCTACGAATTGTTCAAGCTGGCGGAATACATATCGTAACGAATCCGACCCCGTCGGTCGGTCGCGTTGTTTTTTGATGTTTTCGGCTTTGATCATCCGTTGATTGACGATCTCAGCAAGAGTCAAAAGCATGTCTTCCCGCGTGGACACCAGCTCTTTGAAACACTTTTGATCAATCCGCAGCAGGGTCACATCCGTCATCGCCGTAAAGGTTTGAAAGTTCGGAATGTCCATCAACATTGACGCCAACCCAAAATAGGCGCCCCCGGCAAGCGGCTCTAACGTTCTTGTTTTACCAGCCTCATCAACAACACTGGTTTCAACCAATCCGTTCCAAATGATATCCACCGATGACGATGTCTCGCCTTCGGACTGAACGACAGTGCCGGCATCAATGGTTTCCAAATAGCTCCTGCTCACCAACGTTTCCAATTCAACCTCATCGAAAACCGAGGCGAAATCCAAACTTTGCAGCATGTGCCGGATCGAAGGCGGGCGCACTTCCGTTTTCTCGGCCCGCTGTAGTCTCAGGTCTTGCATTTGCGGCGCAGACTGGATGCCTGCGTCCCGCAGCGCATAATGCATGTTGCGAAAAAACTCTTCGCGCCCGGCGAACATCGAAGGATAGTCTTTGAAATGCAGCCAAACCAAATAGGTGTAGGGCAGTTTTCCACTGTCGGACAATCGCACCGTCGGCAATGGGGTCTGCATGACCTTTTTGCATTTCAACGCCACATCAAGCAGCAGCGCGTTGGCCATGCGTGGATCCACCTCAGCAGGCAATGTAACCTCGTACCAAGGCGAATACCGATGATTTGCACTGTGCAAATTGCGAAACCTCTGACGCGCCAAAACCGTGTTGGGCACAATCAAGGTCGAATTGTCCCAACCTCTTAACCGCGTCGCCCGCCAATTCAGATCCCGTACTTCTCCCTGCGTGCCGTCCTCCAGCTCTAGCCAATCGCCAATCTTGAACGGATGTTCGACGCTCAACGACACTCCGGCGAAGAAATCGCCCAAAGTTTGTTGCATCGCAAAAGCAATGACGGCCGCCAAAGCGCCTGTCGAAATATACAAACCGCCGATCCAAAGACCGTTTGCGACCCCAAACACCACAAAGCCCAGCAACAACACCGCACCAAACAACAGCACCCGTGGCAAGCCGGGGATATACCCGTCTGTCACGAAATTCGATTTGGAAATCCAAACCAATTCAAGTGCACGCGCCACCACAAATGCAACGATCAGATGCGCGCCAAGATAGGTCCAGAACCGCAACGAACGCCGACTGTACATGTCCTGAGTCAGATCACCCGCTGTGCTGATCAAATTCAACACAGACAACAGCGCGAAAAACCATAGAAAGCCGTTCACCAAATTGATCAATTGGTAAGTGCCGACGCTGATACCGATCTGCGATTGATACCACTTTAGCCGCCACCAAACCCAAACGGAAATCAGCGCAACACCAACCACTGCGATCCACAAGTTGCGCCCGATAAAGGCGTCAACGACCGAGATCAGCTCCATTCAATTTGCCCCACACATTGATTTAATCTGACCTAGATTTCCTTGAGAACTCTCTCAAAAACCCCGACTTTGGCCGCTTATTGTTAGTCTTTGTTTCCTAGGTTGGGAAGCAACGTAACTCAATTCCATCACTACATTTGGTGGAATCCACTCAACCAACAGTCCAAACTACGGGGAAAAACAACAAAAATACTCGATATGTGATGCCTAGCGAGCACATCACAGACATGTCACTATTGACTTTAAGCTCGAAAGATTAAGCTTAGTACCGAATGAATACGAAGGAGAAGCCACCCATGTTCCGTTTACTGGCAGCTATTGCTGCAACAACTCTCGCTCTGCCCGCTTTTGCTGGTGGCCATCTCACCGCCAGCGGTGACGCCGAAGCCGGCGAAAAAGCCTTCCGCCAATGCGTGTCTTGTCACGTTGTGGTGAACGAAGCTGGTGAAACGCTGGCCGGTAAAAAAGCCAAAACAGGTCCAAACCTGTATGGAATCATCGGCAATACATTTGGCAATCAGGACTTTAAATATTCAAAGCTGGTTCAAGCTGCGAATGCCAAAGAAGACCTGATCGTCGATGAAGCAACATTTGTCGGCTATGTTTCGGATCCAACCAAATACCTGAACGAAGTGACGGGTGAAGGCGGTCGCGCAAAAATGACATTCAAAGTGCGCAAAGAAGAAGATGCTATCAATCTTTATGCCTACCTCAGCTCGCTTCAAGGTTCGCCAGAATAAGTATCTGACGCAGAATCTGACCAACAAAACCGCCGGCCAACGCTGGCGGTTTTTTTACAGCTCCCCTTCGCAAAACCGCCATTTCGCCGATCCGACGGTTTACTATGGATTCTCCGAACAATTCACGTCATTGTTCTGAATGGCGACGGGGGATGGCCAAAATGTCTAACAACGATCGAACGGTCATGCTTCCACGCGCAGGCTTGCTGGCTGACGCGACCGACGAAACGTTGGAAGCACTGGCAGGGATCGCAACTCCCATCACCCTGGCCAAAGGCGAAGTCCTGTTTGAACACGGCGATGAAGGCGAGACTCTTTATGTGATCTCGTCAGGATCGCTCGAGGTAAGCGTTGTATCTTCCGAAGGGCGCAAGCTCGTGCTGGACGTTATGCATTCTGGCGACGTGTTGGGCGAAATCGCCTTGCTGGACCCCGGCAAGCGCACCGCTGGCATTGCTGCCCTTGAACGGTCTGACTTGCTGAGCATCACACGCGCCAACCTATCACGCGCAGTAGAAGCGGACCCGCAATTGGGTCTGGAAATCGCTGGCATGGCTGCGCGGCGTTTGCGTTGGATCAGTCAGCAGCTGCACGAACAAGTCTTTTTACCCTTGCCCGAACGGCTGGCGCGCAAACTGATCCATTTATCGCGTGGTGAAGAGGTTCTGAAAATGTCTCAGAACGATCTGGCAGATGTTGTCGGCGCGACTCGCGAGTCGGTTTCAAAAATCTTGTCCCAATGGCGCGCAGAAGGAATCGTAGATCTGGGGCGCCAGAAGGTTTTTTTGCGCGATCAGGCAGCGATTCAAGCCCTTTCCCGGCTTGACGACGTCTAATCCGAAGAAAAAATACAAAATTTTTTATTAAATATTTCAACGTCTTACGGTGATTTTCACACATGCTTTAAATATATATTTTAGTTGTGTGAACTGGTTCACGGAACGTTATTCCGAAATGGCCCAGTATAGGGGCATAGATGGTAAGTAATTGGATTATCAGTATTCGTGCTCTCCCCGTGCACGTCGAACATTAAAAACCAAGTTATTTTACTGTGAGTGGTGCTGAATTTCTCAGCAGTGTTCGTAGGTTCCTGCCTCCTTCTTCGGAAGTTGTCAGTCTGGCTTATATAGGCCGGATCGGGCGTCCCATCCCGGAACTTACGAACACACTACTAACCCCAAACACTCAAATCTCGATCCGCACATCCTGAATATCGCTGTCTACTTCTTGGCAAGCGGTCAGCAGACGCTGTTCCAGATGCGTTTGTACATAAACCCCGTGGAACCGTGACGGTGCTTTCAGAACCAATCGCCCGCCGGTGCGCGATATGCGTTCAAGCCCTGCAATCCAGCTGGCATAAACGCCAGCATCCTCTGCATGAAGCAACGCACAAGCCAAAGACCATTCCGTCCCGTCTGTCACATCAGGGGCCGTCACATTGCCTTTTACGAGCAAGGGCACGACATCTGCAGAGGCTTGATCCCCCTGCCCCATCCGCAATTCAAAATCCGAACCCACGGCAGCCCAATGGTCAGATGTGTCTGACATCAGTTGCTCAACGTCCAATCCATATTCCGTAACCCGCCCACGCGTGCCTTGGCGATGCACAACCAACCACCCTTTGGCCCGCATCATCGCCATCTCGCGTTTGACCGTACGCTCATCCACCGACCACATCCGTGCAATCTCGCGTTGACCAACGGCCAGCAAATCGCGACCCCAATTGTATCGCGCTGTAATCAAAGTGATCAAACGCAAGACACGTCTTTGGTCGTGTTTGCCTTGTGCCAGCGCATACGTTCCCAGTGCTGTCAGAATATCGTATTTGCGCGCAGATGCGCCACGGCCCACTGGCCTTGCCACTTGCATAGAATGCCTCATGAAATGCTCAATGCACAGAACGCCTTCTGTGCGGTTGCCTCGATGCGTGGACCTTTTGCAGGTCGCTTTTCGCCGCGTTCCCCTGATTTGCGTCCTCAACCCCGATTCTGTCAAGCCCGGATGTGGATAACTGCGAATTGCCTTACCTATTTCAAATGAATTTAAGGGTTATTAGGTATTGGGGGACATCCAGAGTGTCCCCCAATAGAGTTGTTTTGTCACCCTATATTTGGCTAAGGGGCAAAAGCTGTCCCCCATATATGCGTGCAGGCACAGTGGTTATGTGTTGGCCAGCAATGGGCAGAATCAGGCGCAAAACCCCTATTCAGCATATCTGAGCCACCTGGTCCGCTTATCCTAACTTCTCTTTTGCTTTTTTGCCAAATAGAGCGTAAATTCCAGAAAACGAAAATTTAGCGTCCCCGCAGGGACAGAGCAGACAGGCATGTTTACCCACAGCGATCTTTCGCGCTTGCAAGCGCAGTCACTTAAAATGCAGGGTTTTATCCGGCAACAGACCTATTCGCCGGAAAATGAAAAGACCCTGCGCCGCTTTTCGTCTTGGGAGGTCAGCGAACTTATCCTCAAGGTCAATCAATCCACATTGCGCGGGCGATTGGCGGCGGACCCGTCCCTGCCCCAAGGCATCGTCGAAGAAGATGGCCGGCAGCGATGGTTCAGCTTGGCTGAGATAAATGAACTGCGGCGGCGTATGCGCATCGGCAAGCGCAGTTTGCAACCGCCCCGCCCGGTCAACAAACGTGCGATTCGCGCCGCGATTGCGAATTTCAAAGGGGGTGCGGGCAAATCCACGGTTGCCTTGCACTTTGCCCATGCGGCTGCACTAGATGGCTATCGCGTGCTGGCCGTCGATTTTGACCCCCAAGCCACACTAAGCCATTCCATGGGCCTCAGCGATGTTGCCGAAGAATACACCGTTTGGGGGATCATGGCGCGTGATCTGGCCGTCGAAACCGAACGGATGAATTCGGCGATGCAAGGGGCCGAAAGCGGGGCATCATTGCCGCAACGCCGCCTGCCCGCCGCCATCACCGAAATGGGTCTGTCAGGACTGCGGGCGAACGACTTCATTCGCCCGACCAATTGGCCGACAATCGACATCGTGCCCAGTTGTGCCAATGCGGCTTTTGTCGAATTCGCCTCGGCGCAATATCGGCATCTCAATCCGGAATGGTCGTTCTTTGCAGCCGTGTCGCGGTTTCTGGACGCCCTGCCCCCGGATGCATACGACATCATCTTGTTCGACTGCCCGCCCGCAATTGGATACCAATCGATGAACGCTGTCTTTGCCGCGGACGTGCTTTATATCCCGTCTGGTCCGGGCTATTGGGAGTACGATTCAACAACGTCCTTTATCGGTCAGCTGGCCGAAGCACTTGAGGATTTGGGCCGCTTTAACGGGCTTGTCCCCGCGGGGACAATGGGGTTGCCCAAAGCGTTTTTGGATCTGCGGTTTCTGCTGACCCGGTTTGAAACCGGCAATGAATTACACCGCGCCATGCAAGCGGCTTTTCAAAAGGTGTTTGATGATCGCCTGACGGAACACCCCATCGAAATGACGCGCGCGGTCGAACAATCTGGGCGGTTCCTCAGTTCGATCTATGAGATCGATTACCGGGATATGACCCGCGAAACCTGGCGACGGGCGCGTACGTCCTTTGATCGCGCCTATGACGAATTCAAAACAAACCTCGGAACCGCGTGGACCAAGTTGGAGGATGAGGCATGAGCAAGCGCCGCGTATTTGATATCGACTTTGATCCCCAAGATGGTCAAGCCGCACCGGAAACGAAATCGATGGATGGACCACGGGTGCGCGATCTGGAGCGGCGCGGACCAATGGCCTCTGCGATCACAGAAAACGCGGCAGCCTTGTCCGAACGTCAAGGCACCGAAGCGGCCATTCGCGACGAGAACGATCGCTTGGCGCACGAATATGTTGCGCTGAAAAAGGATGGTGCGATTGTTGGTCGGGTGCTGGTCAATGAAATTCACTTGACCAAGCTGACCCGCGACAGATCAAACGCCGTGGACCCAGAGTTGGACGAATTGAAAGCGTCCATTCGCGAGGTTGGGTTGTCCAATCCAATCCACGTGGAAGAGGTCAAGCCGGGCTATTACGAATTGATCCAAGGGTTTCGTCGCTGGTCCGCTTACAAGGGGTTGTTGGTCGAGACGGGGGATGACGCCTATGCCCGCATTCCGGCCGTGCTGGTGGCCAATGGGGCGGCACTGGATCAGTTGTACCGTCGCATGGTCGATGAGAACCTTGTGCGCAAAGATATTTCATTCGCTGAGATGGCCAATCTGGCCACGCATTATGCCCGCGAAACCAAAGTCAGTGTGCCTGATGCGGTGGATGCGTTGTTTGCATCAGCAGGTCGTCAAAAGCGCAGCTACATTCGTCATTTTGCAGAACTGTTGCGTAAGATCGGGCGCGAGTTGAAATACCCCGAAGTGATCCCGCGTGCGTTGGGATTGCGTTTGGAAAAGGCGTTGGATGCAGATGCTAAGTTGGCGGCCCGGATCACAACGGTTTTGAATGGCCAACCGGATCGCACCGCATCTGAAGAGCTGGAGGTGTTGTCCCAAGCCTTGGTTAAACAGGTGCCGGGTGCGCGATCAAAGGGGGCGACGGCCAAAGCCTCGGCCAAGCAAACAATCCGGCTGAACCGGCCACAAGGTGCGGTCAAAGCCAATGCGGCCCGTGGGAAAGTTGAGCTGCAGATGGATCGGGATTTCGGCGCGGTTGATCCGCGCAAGCTGGAACTGGCCGTACGCGCGTTTCTAGAACAGTTGGGTTTGTAACGCTGGAATGCCGGCGCTGAACGTTTCGAAAGAACCCGTCATTTTGACGGGTTCTTTCTTTTTCGATTGCTAGGTGAGTTTGGTCAACGGAACGTGCTTTGCAATGGTCACGGACCCAAGCTGTCCCCGCGGGGACAGAGCGGTTAAGCACGTTGGCAGAAACGGGCAGGGGCAATCCGCCGGAGCGGCCTACAATCGCTGCGTCAGACAACACTGTGTCCCCGCGGGGACACTACTGCTCTGGTTGAGTGGTCGGTGCTAAGATTTATAAATAAAGTAAATAAGTCAATATGTTATGAGAATTGGCCTTCTGGGTCAGCCCAAAACTCAGTTAATACGTGCGCGGGCCGTGTCCGCCAGATCAGGTAGGCCGTTTTTGTCGTAGACGCGGGCCAGCATCTTGTTCAGGGGAACGCCACTGGGGTCATATGTGCGTCGCATTTCAAGAACCTGTTGGGCTTGCGGCAGGCGGTTGGCCTGCATCAGGGCGTCCAGGTAAATCTGTTCAAACAAATCCCGTTGGGCGTGGCTGCCACCGGCTTCGGACAGGCGGGGCAGGGCCTTGCCCAAAAAGCGGATTGAATCCTCCCAATCATGGGCGGCATGCGCGGCGATGCCGTGGGCGGCCCAGATGACCACATCGCGCCACACCGCGTGGTCGTGTTGGGTGTCGTCCTGCGCGCGGTCCTCGATCGCTTTCAAAAGGGCTTCGCCTTGGGAATGTTGCGTGCGGTCCAGCGCGTAGAGATATTGCAGGGTCAGAAACGGGGAAACCGTGTCGGCGCCGCGTTTGGCCACATGATCTGCAACGTCCTGCCAGCGGTCCCCGACATTGACGCCAGCGAATTCCATACGGGCCAGCAGGGACACTGCGTTGATCTGATCCTGGCTGTAGTCTTTCGACAGCCCCCAGACATGGGTGTCATAGGTGTTCAGCAAATCGTCATTGCGCCCTTGGCTGATGTAGAACAATCCCAGATGCCACCAATTGTGGCTGTGCATAAAGCTGTTCAGGCCCGACCAATGGCTGCTGACGTCTTCCATGAACGACGCACCCTGATCGATATGTCCGCGCGTGAGGTGGACATGGGCCAGCGTATGATGCGCCCAAGGTTCGCTTTCGTCAATGTCCAGTGCGCGTTCGGCGGCGGCCTGTGCGTGGTCCAGCAAGTGGCATTCTTCGTATCCAAATGACAGCATGCCATGGGTGTAGGCGATGTCTTCGGCACCGTTCAACGCTTTGGTTGCGACCCGCAGCATGGCTGGGAAATCGCCGATGTTGAATGTGTGGTACTGGGCCATTTTCAACGTCGCCATGTCACGCGGGTTTTCAGCCACGATGTCTTCGCACAGGCGAATGACGCGGGGGATGTCACCGTCCACAAAGGCCTGTGCACTGGCGATGATGGCCTGTTCGCGTGCGTTGACATTCGACCCTAACAGGCGGGCTTTGTCGATAAAGGGCCGTGCGAGTTTGGGGCCTGCGGGGCTTTCGATCATCATCATCAGCCACGCAGCGTAGGCATGCACCAATGCGCATTCTGACGTCTTGGCGGTTTTGAGGATTTGCGTGGCCTTGGGATGGAACGCGATGAACCCGTGCACAAAGTCGTTGATGCCATCTATGTCGGCCGTATTCGCCCCGGTGACTGAGTTGCCATACAGATCATGTGTCATTGGGGGGCTTCCTTGAAAAAGGCGCGGATTTCGCGGCTAACGGCAGTTGGGGCGTCCCAATGCAAGGAATGCCCGGCCTGTTCGATGATTTTGATTTCAATGCCCTCCAGCGCTGTCTGGGCCTCGGTCAGGGGCAACAAGAGGTCATTGCTGCCCAATAGGGCTTGCATGGGCACAGTAAGGGGTGGTCGAGCGGATGTGATGTCCACGGCGCGTAAGGCGCTGAGCTGATGCGTCATGGCCTGGACGCATTGCGCATGGGGGTAGGCGAGGGATTGGGCGATTGCGGCCTCTAGCGCGTCAGGAGCGCTTTGGTACGCGGTGTTTGAGAACAACCATGGGAAAAGGGCGCGCAACCACGTGTCGTTTGGCGCATCCGAGTTGCGGATTGTGATCAGGGTTTCAAACAGTGCGATGTTGCGGTGGCTGATGCGGGGGGCTGTGCCCATGGTCATCAATGCGGTGACGCGGTTTGGTGTGGTTTGGGCCATGTGCCATCCGATCATGCCGCCCAGAGAATGGCCCAAGACATAGGCGCGGTCATATCCAAGGTGATCCAGCAGCGCGCGGGTGTCCTGAGCCCAAAGATCAAGCGAGCAGGGCGCATCCCAAGGCGTTGTGCGCCCGGTGCTGCGGTTGTCCGGGCGGATCAGGGTGAAATGCGGCTCTAGCTCGGGCACAAGGGGTGCCCAACTGGCGCTGTCGGACATAAACCCGGCAATCATCAAAAGCGGTGGGCCGGTGCCGGTCACTTCGTAATGCAGGGATATGTCTGGCAGGGGCAGGTCAGGCATTGAACGTGCTCCAGCAGGGCAGCAGATCATTTGGATGGGGCGCTGCGTGATATACTCCGCGTGCGATTGCACGGCTAACGCATAGTGCGGCGGCATGGCCGATGATGGTCAAATCGGGGCCTGCAACTGGGCGATCGCCGTGAGAGGCTGCAAAGATCAGGTCGCCATCTGCGGGCGAATGCGCAGGCAGGCAAGCGCGGGCGATACCATCATGCGCGGCCCATGCAACGCGTTGGCATTGTGATTTATCAAGCAGGGCATCAGTGGCGACAATGGCGATGGTTGTGTTTGCCCCTTCAGTCATGGCCGTTGATTTGCGGCTTTCGAGGTGGCGGCCAAGACCTGCGTTCGGATCAGGCCATAATCCACCAAATTCCGCATCGATTTCAAAGGGTGCGGCCCAGAAATGGCGGTCTCCGGGGGTTGTGACGCTGCCCATTGGGTTCGCGGCGACCAGCGCGCCCACGGTGTGGCCTGAGGGCAAAACCAAAGAGGCCGACCCAAGCCCGCCTTTCATCATGGCCGTCATCGCACCTGTACCCGCACCACATGATCCAAGGTCAAAGGATGTGTTGGCGGCCTGAAACGCCGCGCGGCCCAAGTTGCGATAGGGGTTGTCGTGCCAATCTTGTGCGCCGCCTGACAACAGGTCAAAGATAATGGCACCGGGGACAATAGGCACGATTGCCGAACCAACCTGAAACCCGCGCCCCAGTGCCCGCAAGGCATCCATCACGCCAGAACAGGCATCAAGCCCATAGGCCGAACCACCTGACAGCACCAATGCATCAATTTGCGCCACGGATTTGTCAGGTTGCAGCAGGTCGGTTTCACGCGCGCCCGGTGCGCCGCCCATAACGGCGACAGAGGCCGTAAACGGGTGGTCCGCCGTCAGAACCGTGGCCCCAGATTTCAATGTTTGATCGGTGCCATGCCCCACACGCAAACCCGGTACATCGGTAATAAGGTTTTGCGGGCCAGGTTCCATGAAGCGATGCCTTTAATCAGAGTGTAGATGGCTTAAATGCGCGGTTTGGGCGCGGCTGTTTCGGGATCACCTGTGTTTGGCACGCCTTTGGGTTCGATCAGCAGGACTTTGCATTCTTTGTCGGCGCGAGGGCGGTGCGTGACCTTGGCGGGAACGACAAACAACTCTCCGGCTTTAACGGTGTGGCTTGTGCCATCAAGGTCCATTGTCATTTCGCCTTCGAGCACCAAAAAGAAATCATCCGTATCGGGATGGTCGTGAAACGGAAAATCACCTTGAAATTTGACGACCATCACGTCGTTGTTGTTGTAATCCGCAATCACATGCGGATCCCAATGGCTGGTGAATTGCTCAAGCTTTTCTGCCAGATTGATGGGCTTCATATGCAGCGCCCTCCGTCGACTTCCATGGCGATGCCTGTGATCATGTTGGCCCCGTCCGAGCACAAGAACGTAGCCGCAGCCCCCATGTCTTGTGGCGTTGAAAAGCGGCCCATCGGAATGGTGGCCAAGAATTTCGCGCGTATTTCCGGAGTGTCTTCGCCCATAAAGCTGGACAGCAAGGGCGTTTCCCCGGCCACGGGGCACAGGGCGTTGACGCGTACACCGTGCGGGGCCAGTTCGACTGCCATTGTTTTGGTTGCGGTGATCATCCAACCTTTGGAGGCGTTGTACCAATTCAAATTGGGGCGTGGCGATAGACCGGCGGTGGATGCAATGTTCAATATCGCGCCTGTGCCAGCCGTTTTCATATCGGGCACAAAGGCGCGTGCGGTCAAATAGACCGATTTCGCATTCACGGCGAATACGCGGTCAAAGTCATCTTCGCTGACGTCTTCCATAGGGGTCGGCAGATGCGTGATGCCTGCGTTGTTGACCAGAATATCGGTGTCTCCGAATTCTGATTTGGCAAGCTCGGCCATCGCATTGACGCTGTCGCCGCTGGACACATCGACTGTGCAGGGCACGCCGTTTACGTCTGCGGCGACAGTTTCTGCGGCGGTTGTGTTCAGATCGGCGACCATGACCCGGGCACCTTGGTCCGCAAAGGCCCGTGCGATCCCAGCCCCAAAGCCTGATCCGGCACCGGTGATGATGGCGGTTTTGTCTTTTAGGTGCATCACATGGCCCTCCCGTGGCGTGACAGCAGAAGACGCGGCTTGGCGCGTGTGGTCAAGGTCTTAGCCATGAAAGGCGGCGACAGTTTTCAATTGCGAGAACCCATAAAGCGCTTCGAACCCTTTTTCGCGCCCGTGGCCGGATTTCCCGACGCCGCCAAAGGGCAATTCAACACCGCCGCCTGCGCCGTAATTGTTGATGAACACCTGACCGGATCGCAATCCTTTGGCCATCCGCATTTGCCGCGCGCCGTCGCTGGTCCAGATGCTGGCGACAAGGCCGTAATCGGTGCTGTTGGCGATCTTGAGGGCGTCTGCCTCGTCAAAAAACAGGATGAGCGTTTGCACGGGGCCAAAGATTTCATCGCGCGCCAGGCTGTGATCGGGCGGGACATCGGCAAACAGGGTGGGCACCACATAAGCGCCCGTTTCTGGTGCGTCTTGCAATGTGCCGGTGGCGGCGATGGTCAAATCGTGGCCCTTTTCCAGAAACCCGCGCACGATGTCCTGTTGGCGGGTGGAAATCAGGGGGCCAACCCGCAAATCAGCCAATGCAGGGCCTGTTGTCAGGCTGGCATAGGCTTCGGACATGCGTTGCAGCACTTTGTCATAGATGCCTTTTTGCACAAGGATACGCGAGGACGCAGAACAGGTTTGGCCGGCATTTTGGATACCTGCGTTCACCAGAAAGGGCAGGGCGGCATCAAGGTCGGCGTCGTCAAACACGATCTGAGGGGATTTGCCACCAAGCTCAAGCGTGACTGGCACGACATTGGCACCGGCCGCTTGTTGGACCAATGCGCCAGTGCGCACGGACCCCGTAAAGCTGATGTGGTGAATGCCGGGATGCGCGGCCAATGCCACGCCTGCTTCGGCGCCAAGACCGGGCACGACGTTCAACGCGCCCTTTGGCAGGCCCGCATCCTGGGCAATGCGGGCAAAAGCGAGCGCGGTCAAACAGGCCTCTTCGGCGGGTTTCAGAACGCAGGCGTTGCCCATTGCCAAAGCGGCCCCGACAGAACGCCCGATGATCTGCATCGGATAGTTCCACGGAACGATATGGCCCGTCACCCCGTGCGGTTCGCGCAACGTGTAGACGGTGTA
>JBDWGM010000128.1:0-5546 GCA_039975755.1 Paracoccaceae bacterium
ATTGCTGTAGCGGACCCTGAGGTCACGACACCACGATTGTCTTGATCGCCTTCACGCCACACGGCGTCCCAACCACCTAGATCGGACCAGCCCGCGGAAAAAGGCACAACCGAAAGCCCCGTGCTGCGCTCCATGATGGCGTAGTCAATGGAAATGTCTTCTGCTTCGCTCCAAGGTTCTGGGGCCAGACGAAGAAACCCCAAGTCACTTTTTGCCTCTGTAACCGCTTGTCCTACGGCGGCCATCAGGTCAGGCGCCAAAGCGTGGAAGGCATCAAGAATGGTGCGGACAGAGAACAAGAAAATACCTGCATTCCACAGGTACATGCCTGAAGCCACCATTTCTTCGGCACGTGCTGCATCAGGTTTTTCAACAAAGCGCTTGAGAGCAAGCGCGCGGTCGCTAGGCTCTTCGGAAAGCTCCAGATAGCCATATCCCGTTTCACCATGGGTGGGCGTAATACCGAAGGTGACGATTTGCCCGTTTCGAGCGGCTTCGGTTCCTTTATCCACGGCGTTACGGAAGGCATCCGGATCCGGGATCACATGATCGGAGGGTGCGATCAGCATTAAGGCGTCAGGGCTGGTTTGCTCAAGGTAAAGCGCTGCGGCAAGGATGGCGGGGGCTGTGTTGCGGCCTTCAGGCTCAATCAGAACCGCACTAGGGTCAATCCCCACTTCGGCAAGCTGCTCGGTGACAATGAAGCGAAAATCGGAATTCGTCAGCACCAGAGGTTTGTCATAACCCTCACCAGATAAACGCTCGGCAGAGGCCTGAAAGAGCGTTTGGTCACCAACCAAAGGTACAAACTGTTTGGGGTAGGATTTGCGCGAAAGGGGCCAAAGCCGGGTGCCGGAACCGCCACAGAGAAGGATAGGGGTGATCATGAATATGGTCCTTGAGGTTTAAGGCTTGTTTCTAATTGGGGTGGACAAGGCGTTAGAGACGCAAAGCCTCTACGTCTTGCTGAAGAAACCATTGATAGGTGGCTTCAATGCCGTCGCGGAGGTTTATTTTTGCGTCCCATCCGAGGCGAGATAGCCGGCTAACATCCATCAGCTTGCGCATTGTCCCATCCGGTTTTGTAGGGTCTGTCAGGATTTCGCCTTCGAAACCTATAGTGTGAGCAACAATCTGAGAAAGTTCCAGGATGGACACATCTGTTCCCGTGCCAACATTGATATGGCTTAGCATGGGGTCGGTTTCGCGGTCATAGACATCGCGGGGTAGGTTCATCACAAACAGAGACGCCTCAGCCATGTCATCTACATGCAGAAATTCGCGCTTTGGTGTGCCAGAGCCCCAGATCGTGACAGACGGTGTATTTTGTATTTTTGCTTCGTGAAACCGTCGAATGAGTGCGGGAAGCACATGGGAGTTATTGGGATGAAAGTTATCACCGGGCCCATAGAGGTTGGTGGGCATCACAGAGCGGTAGTCAACACCATGCTGTCGGTTATAGCTTTCGCACAGTTTGATGCCTGCGATTTTAGCAATGGCATAGGGCTCATTGGTGGGCTCCAACACGCCCGTCAGCAGCGCGTCCTCGGCCATCGGCTGTGGCGCTGCTTTGGGATAGATACAAGACGAGCCCAGTTGTAGCAGCTTGCTTACGCCCGAGGCGAAAGCTTCATGGATAACATTTGCCTCTATCATGATGTTTTTGTAGATGAAATCGGCGGGATAGGTGTTGTTGGCATGGATACCGCCGACCTTCGCCGCTGCCAGAATAACTGCATCGGGACGTTCTTCATTGAAGAAATCGCGAACATGAGCTTGATTTGTAAGGTCAAGATCAGTTGATGTCCGCATGATGATATCTGTTTTGCCGGTTTTGCGCAGGCGTTTTAAGATCGCCCCACCCACCATGCCGCGGTGACCTGCTAAAAATATTTTCATAGAACTCTCACTAGGATGACTAATCTAAGAAATACCCAAGAACACGCTCGAATTCCATGGCCCATTATGCTTAATGGTGCGTAAGTTCATATATTACATAAAGAAGTTCAATGACTTTGAAGGTATCAAATTTTTGGCGAGACTTGGTTGCTGTCCAGACTGAGGGTGAGGCAGCTAAGCGAGAGCCTGTCCTGGAAAGGCTCCATCAGTTTATTCAAAGTGACGGCTCTGAGCTGCAGGCAAGCCGGGCTCGGATGTTGGACGAGACCCTTCAGGCTTTTCGAATCACTACCCCGTCTCTCGGTCAGGGCGAAAATGTAGAACCTGACTTTCTTGGCCCGATTGTGCCTACCGGCGAAGACGGTATTTCAGTTGTCACCTGTGCAATGAATAGAACGAAGAATTTGTTGTCAGCATTGAAGTCTTGGGTCGGTTTCGGAGAGATCTCCGAAATTGTCATTGTGGACTGGTCTTCTGATGTACCTATCGCGCAGAGTTTAAGTGATCATGGAATAGATGACCCCCGTATTCGCATTCTTCGGGTGGAAGGCGAGCCCCGTTGGATTCTGTCTTATGCGTTCAATGTAGGCTTCCGCGCTGCGCGCTACGACAAGATTCTCAAAGTTGACGCAGATCTTCTGTTGATGCCTGATTTTTTCGCACTCAACCCCCTGCCAGAACGCAGCTTTATAGCAGGGAATTGGCGAACCGCGAAGCCTGACCAAGCCCATGTGAACGGGTTCTTCTTTGTTACTCGGGGAGTTTTAGCCAAAGTTGCTGGGTTTAATGAGTTCATCACGACCTATGGATGGGATGACGATGACTTGTATCAGCGGTTGAACGATATCGGCGCCAAACGCATTGATGTGACCGGAGATACGATTCACCATCAGGAGCATAGTGATGCTGAACGCACTGGTACTCAGCACGAAATGCCAAGCACCGTTTTAGAAGAAATTACTTCCAGCACGATGTATTGTATTCGTCGAAACAGGTTCTTAGCAAATGTGATGCCCCTATGGAATCGAGATCGAGAACTCTTGCCCTTCAACATAATAGGTTCCCATAAGAAAGTTATAACGCTGAAACGCACCGGCCATAAACCGCACTCAGTCCCTGAAGCCATCTGGGAGGATGCTCAGCATTACGCGCTTGCAGAAATGGCCTCTTGGCGTTTTGGCCCGTCGGTTCTTTCGGTGCCACGAAATGCCTTGTCGGGGCTACTTGATAGGCCAGCAGCAGATGTGCAGATAGATTTGATTTCAAGCACCGAGTTCAGCCCTGCAGCACCTCAAATTACTTCTCCACGCCCGCGGTTTTTCATCGATGCGCAACACGGTCTTGGGAACCGGATGCGTGCCATCGGTTCGGCCGCTGCGATTGCGGAAGCGACAGAGCGGGAATTGGTTGTCGTTTGGGAACCGGACCATCATTGCGAAGGCCGTATGTCGGATTTATTCGAATACAATGGCGCCTTGATCGAAGAGTCTTTCGCGCAAGATGCCTGGGGAAAAGGTTGCATACTCTACAATTATATGGAGATTGAGCAAGATGCGCATAAGGATGCGCCACTGGATTTAAGCTGGGGCGGCGACATTTATGCGCGCGCTGCGTATGTTTTGAATGCAGAGCCCTCTACTTGGGAACACGAAAACCGTTTCCTACGTGCACTCAAGCCAGTCGAATTTGTGCGTAATCTGGTAGCATCTGTGCGAACACCAAACGACGTGAGCGCCCATATCCGAATGGTGGGAGCGCCCGGTTCAGATGGCGCGAGTTACGACCGGGCGGATAACTGGACTACCGATGGGCATGCTGCGATTAACTACTGGCGCGAGAAAAGCCATTATTCGCACTTTCTGTCTCGAATCGACTTATTGATTGGGAAAGGGAGGGCAGACCGTGTCTTTGTTGCAGCCGATGCTCTCGAAACCTACGAGGTGTTTCATCAAGTCTACGGTGACCGGGTTGTCTACCTTGAGCGTGAGCTCTATGATCGGTCGTCTGAGCAATTGCAATATGCTCTAGCAGATGCGCTTTTGTTAGGACAAACTTCGTTGCTTCTTGGTTCGAACTGGAGTTCGTTTACTGAGTTGGCAATGCGAATGACGCCCAACCCAGTGGAACTTGAAATAAGCGGTAAGGATTTTTGAGAATGATGCAGAGTGAACTGCGTGGGGTAGCTTTGTCCGGAACTTTTGGGCATGTCCCAAACTTGCCATTCATGGACACCACTACTGCAATGCAAAAAGTAGGAAAGAACTGTGGCAATTTGGTGTTCCAATATGCTGCCGCAAAGCTGATAGGTGAGCCAATTCATCTAGTGGGGACGGATATTCCATGGGCGCCAGAAAAAATTAAAGATTCTTCACGTGTTTTGGTTATCCCATCGGCGAATTTTTTACGTGAAGGCTTTGATTTTTCAGGTTATGTTGATTTCTTGGAGCGTACAGATCTACCTTTGGTATTTTTGGGGCTGGGTGCACAAGCAGATGATTTCGAAAAAAAGAGCTTCGATTTTCATCCAAGCATATTGAGACTTCTTGACCTGATACGTGAACGAAGTCCAATGGTATCGATCCGAGGAGAGTTTACTGCAAGAGTCTTGGACAGCTTTGGTATCGATCGATTTGCAGTAACCGGCTGCCCATCAAACTTTATAAATCAGGCCCCAAACTTTCCCGAAATGATTGCGACCAAGCTAGCACAGCCTATGAGGTCTTTCATCACCCACGCTGATGAGCCTTGGCCGAAGAAGACGGTAAAAAAGGAAGTTGAAAAACGTTTGTTATCTTGGACGAACATGGGCCGATCTATTATGGTTCAACAGTCAGTACCGAGTATGATCGAGTATTTAAGGCAAAATAATCCTTTCTCAACTGAGGAAATAGCCGAAACGTTCGAGAACAGCTTACACAAGACGCTTATGCCAGATAGCGACATAGAGGAATTTCGTGATTTCATCTCGGTAAAAATGCGAACCTACTATGCTGTTGATCAGTGGTTAGAAGATAGCAGTCATTTTGACTTCTCCATTGGTTTACGTTTGCATGGTAACATGGCCGCGTGGCAATCCGGCACTCCAGCCCTTTGGATTACTCATGACTCCCGCACTGAAGAGCTTGTAGATACGATGGCGCTACCTTCTATTGGAATCCACGATTTCCTTGAAAATTGCGACACTGTTGAAGACGCTCGTGCTCGTTTAGAGTTTGATCCCGAAGCTTATCAGGAGCGCCGTACACACCTGCGCGGGTTAGTTAATGATGTTTTAGATACTGCAAATATTAAAGCAGCTTGCTGATCCATGAAGCTTAGCAACAGCAAGCCAGAATTAATTTTGCACCCGGGTTTTCCTAAGTGCGCAACATCAACAATCCAACGTCTTTTTGTCGTTGATAATCATGCGCTTGGTCGCTTACTGAATGTCAGTTTCATTGGGCGAGACTTCAAACCAGATAATGGTTACCCAGAAGTCAGCATGCTGATGTATGATGTCGAAAAAGCACATGATTTTATTAGTACAGTGTCCTATCCTGCAGGAAAGTATTTCTTGTCTAATGAAGCGGTTTTTTCTCACCCGGAAACGATTTCATTACTCGCTGAACGCTTCCAAATTAGAAAATGCATTTTTACAATACGGTTCC
>JBDWGM010000129.1:0-7049 GCA_039975755.1 Paracoccaceae bacterium
TTCGAGTAAGATACGCAATGCCGCGTTACAGCTTCACTGTTGAATATGATGGACGGCCCTACTGCGGATGGCAGCGCCAGGCGAATGGACCGTCTGTTCAGGCCGCTCTTGAGCGTGCAATCAAGGCATTCAGCGGCGAAGAAGTCACCATTGGTGGTGCTGGACGAACGGATGCCGGTGTCCATGCCACTGGCCAGGTGGCTCATGTGGACCTTGAGAAGGCATGGCCTGCAGCAACAGTTTTGCGTGCGGTCAATTTTCATATTCAGCCCGACCCGGTTGTGCTGCTTGATTGTGCCGAAAAGCATGAGGGGTTCGACTCCCGATTTTCAGCCATTCGCCGCTCCTACCGCTACCGGATCTTCAATCGTCCTGCGCGTCTCACATTTGAACGTGGCCTCGCCTGGCATGTGAAGGCAGAGCTGGATGCGGGGGCGATGAATGACGCTGCGCAAGAGTTTGTCGGCCATCACGACTTCACGACGTTTCGCCATTCAAAATGTCAGGCCAAAAGTCCGGAGAAAACGCTCGAGGCCTTCACGGTTAGGCGAGAGGGACAGTTTGTGATTGCTGAATGCTCCTCGCGTTCATTTCTGCACAATCAGGTGAGGTCGATGGTTGGCACGCTCAAGCTGGTTGGCGAGGGGAAGTGGACGGCGCAGGATGTCCGAGCTGCTCTGGCGGCTCGCGACAGGAAATTCTGCGGGCCTGTCGCGCCTGCTGATGGTCTGTATCTGACCGGCGTCGACTACCGACCCAAGGACGAGGACCTTGCCAAGGCGAAGGCCAAGAAATTGGAAGAAAGCCAGCGCTAGCACTGGACCTCCGGTTCAACGCACTTCTTGTAGAGGTGCCAGGTTGTGTGGCCGAGTATAGGCAGCGTGATGACCAGCCCGACGAAAGCCGGTGCGATCGAAACTATCAGACTGATCGTGACCACGATAGCCCAGCCGATCATCGGAACGGGAGACATCGCAACAGCCTTCACGCTCGTGATCATTGCGGTGATGAAGTCCCGGTCTTCCTCCATAAGGAGAGGAAAGGAGACGACCGTCAACGAGAACAGGATGAGGGACAGGATTGCGCCGACGACATGTCCTACGGCCAGAAACATGAGGCCTTCAGGTGTGTTGACGATCTCCGACAGGAATTCGCCAAAGGAAGCGAAGGACCTGAAGCCGAGGAAAAGTGCAAGCAGAAGGCGCACCTGGTACATCCACATGATCTGGACGAACAGGACAACAAACGCCATCCAGGAAAGTTCGCGGCTTTTCTGTGCCCACATGGTGCCAAGGATCGCAGACCAGCTCAGCGGTTCGTTTCGGCTCAGTCTGCGACTGACTTCATAGAGCCCGACTGCTGCGAATGGGCCAAACAGTGCGAAACCTGCGGCAAGAGGGTAGCTCAGGTAGCTCATGTCGAATGCAGCTGCAGTCAGCACGATAAGCAGGCCGCCAAAGGTGAAGAATGCGCCCACAGCGAGGCCAAAGATCGGCGCTTTGCGGAAGTCCCGCATGCCATCGCCGAGAGCATCGATCACGTCAGATATCGAGATTTGGCGAACGACTGGTGCCTTTCGAAAAGGTGATGCTGTATCCGTATCGATCTTGTCCGTGCTGTCTGTCATTTTTCCTCCCGCGTTTCTCCCAAAACGACCTCGCCATCATGACCAGCGGAAAGTCGGACGCCAACCGTACTTTTCGGTATGCTCATTGAAAATTCGCACGGAAACCAGCGGAAGATTGCTTTTGGAGCAGCTCGCTGGCCGCAAAACCGGATCTGTGCTTGATCAAGCGGCAGCTTGCGACTAACTGCTGGTCTGTATTTGCAATTCTGAGCCGCGAGCGAATTTTGAATGTCTTCGAACGAAAGCCAGGTAAACGCGACACCCGGATTGGCTTGGCTTTTTGCAAGCCCTATTGGGCGGCTGGGCCGTGAGCCCTATTGGCTGGTTCTGTTCCTGGTCTGGATTGTTATCGGCATCGCAATCAACATGTGGTTCGGTTCGATCGACCCGGATGTCACGATCGAAGACCTGACCCTTCAGGGTTTCGTTGAATCGAATCCGTTGTTTCCGGTCCTGTTCTTTGTCCTTCAATGGGTTGAATTGGCACTGGTCATCAAGCGGTGCCAGGACATTGGCGTCACCGGTTTTCTCGCGCTTTTGATTTTTGTTCCCGGCGTCAATATTCTTGTAGTGCTCGTGCTTGGCTTTATTCCGAGCCAGCAGATGCCCAACCGTTTTGGTCCGTTTCCGAACAGCTATTATCGTCGCAAGCCCTGATCGCTTCAGGCTATGCTAATTCAGACCGTGACCGCGCAAATCCAGAGGTTCCATGTCCGCCCAGCGTTCTCCCGCAATTCAATACGCCCGTGATCTGATCCGTTGCCCGTCTGTGACGCCGGTAGAGGGCGGGGCGCTGGATTACCTGGAGAAACTTCTGGGTGGCGCAGGTTTCAACTTAGATCGCGTTACATTCACCGACAGCGACACCCCGAGTGTCGAGAACCTCTTCGCAACGATTGGGTCAGGAAGCCCTCATTTCGTCTTCGCCGGGCACACGGATGTGGTTCCGCCAGGTGACGAGGCTGATTGGAGCCACGCTCCCTTCGGCGGAGAGATCGTCGGCGACACGCTTTTTGGTCGGGGCGCCGTCGACATGAAAGGTGGTGTCGCCTGCTTTGCTGCTGCGGCATTGGATTTCCTAAAGGCCAATGGCACCGAGTTTGGCGGGAAAATATCCTTCCTGATTACTGGTGATGAAGAAGGGCCGGCGGTGAATGGTACGGTAAAGCTCCTCCAATGGGCGGAAGAGCAGGGGCATCGCTTTGATGCCTGTATCGTTGGAGAGCCGACCAATCCGACGCAGCTCGGTGATGCCATAAAGGTTGGTCGTCGTGGGTCCTTGTCGGGGACTGTTGTCGTGACCGGCACGCAGGGCCATGCCGCCTATCCGGAAAATGCAAATAACCCGATCCCGGGCCTCATGCGTCTGATGACTGCATTGGATGATGTTGTCTTCGACGGTGGTAACGATCGCTTTCAGCCGAGCAATCTGGAAATCGTAACGTTTGATGTGGGCAATCCAGCATTTAATGTCATCCCGGCGAAGGCCGAAGCGCGTTTCAACATCCGTTTCAATGACACTTGGTCCCTGGATACTCTGAAGGCTAAAATCGAGAGTATCCTGTCAGACGCAGCGAGCGATGATCTTGAATGGTCGGTCACGTTCCGGCGTGACGCGAGCGAGTCCTTCCTGACCCGTGATGAAACACTCATCAAGGCGTTGAGCAGTGCCGTCGAAGCGACAACGGGCAGAGTTCCCGCGCTGACGACGGGCGGCGGTACCTCCGACGCCCGGTTCGTGAAGAACTATTGTCCTGTCGTTGAATTCGGTCTCGTCGGCCAAACCATGCACAAGGTCGACGAATGTGTTGCGTTGGCTGACGTCGATGGTCTCACAGCCATCTATCGGCAATTCCTCAATGATTATTTCAAGGCAACCAAAGGTGGTTGATCCATGCTGAGCGGACAAGAAATTGCGCGCGCTCTTCAGGGAAGCTGGATGCTTTTGCGCAATCGTCCCGAAGGCATGCGTGGCTTCGATCTGTCGATTGAGGGGTTCTGGCGCTCGTTCGCGGTTGTCTTCCTGCTTGTGCCACTTTTTGTTGTCAGTTCACTGGCTGAGCGAAAGCTCTTGCTGGACGAGACAGATTTTCTTCCCGCGGGGTCTTTCTGGCTGGCCCAATTTACCAGTCTCGGATTGGACTGGGTGGTCTTGCCTCTATTGCTCGCCGGACTCGCAAAGCCTCTCGGCATTTCTGCAGGCTATGTACCTTTCATCGTTGCGCGCAACTGGACGAGCCTCCTCGCAGCTCTGCCGTATGTCTTTGTCGGTCTTCTCTATCTGGCAGGACTGATCGCGCCTGGCATCATGGTTTTGCTGTCCCTCGTGACCTTGATTGTCGTTATCTGGTACCGCTTCATCATCACGCGTGTGGCCCTGCAAGCAAGCATGAGCATGACGATCGGCGTCGTCATGCTGGACATCATTCTGTCGTTGTTGATTGGCGAGATTGCGGGCCGGATTTGGGGGTTGTGACCTCCACGGTCCTATCGATTTGGCCGTTTTGAGGTTCCGCAAGCGCCTCTGCGGGCCAGTCGGTAAGCAACTGTTGTTTCGTTGACATCGGGGACCTCGGCGGACACTGTGCGTCTACGGGAGGTCAGAAGCCGTAGAGGCTCAGAAAATTCGGTCGATCACTCCTGCATTTTGTAAGTGCTTCCTGCAGTATCGAGTGTTTAATTCCCTCATGTGAAAGTATAGTTTCCTTCATGGAAGGTCTGGAGAAACTGCATGATGCGAGCTGGGGCGAGGCGCCCTCAAACTCTTTTGGAGCTTACGGGTGGAGCGTCTGAGTGGCGGCGGCCTACCTCTGCTGAAACGGTCGTAATCCTTGTTGCCGTTCAGGAAGAATATAGATCGGGACGCCTGCGGCTAAGCGGCGTCGATGAAGCTCTGAGCGAAATTGTACAACTTCGCGCCCGTGCCTCGGAACTGGGAATACCTGTTGTGCATGCGTGCAATGAAGGTGGGCTTGGTGATCTTTTCGAGCCGGCGGCCAGCGGCATATTTTGTTCTGAGGGCACTCCCAGGCCAGGTGAGCTGGTCATTTCCAAAACCACGCCGAATGCTTTTGCAGACACAGGTCTTGCCGAACAGCTTCAAAGGGATGGCGTCAAGAACATTATCGTTGGCGGTTTTATGTCCCACCTGTGCGTATCAAATACGATCCGTGGCGGTTTTGAACATGGATTTCGCAGCGCAGTGGTGGCAAGTGCCTGCGCGAGTCGGCCTCTGCCGTTGCCCGCAGGAGGTAGTTTACCGGGATATACGGTACATGACGCTGCGATGGCCTCGATGGCAGACCTTTTTGCAGCAGTTTTGCCCAACGTCTGTGCGATATGAAAACACCCGCGAAGCGTTGCTGCGCGGGTGCTGTAGCGTCTTATGTTTGAGCTTTAGTCGCGTAGAAGGTCGTTGATAGAGGTTTTGGAACGTGTCTGTTCATCGACGCGCTTTACAATGACCGCGCAATAGAGGCTTGGGCCCGGTGTCCCGTCGGGAAGAGGTTTGCCGGGCATATTGCCCGGAACGACGACCGAGTAGGCAGGGACTTCTCCGATGAAGATCTCACCTGTGTTGCGGTCGATGATCTTCGTGGAGGCGCTGATAAACACACCCATCGAAAGCACGGCACCCTCGCGCACGACAACGCCTTCAACAACTTCCGAGCGCGCCCCGATAAAACAGTTGTCCTCAATGATGACCGGACCGGCCTGAAGAGGCTCCAGGACGCCACCGATGCCGACGCCGCCGGAAAGGTGCACGTTCTTGCCGATCTGTGCGCAGGAGCCGACGGTCGCCCAAGTGTCGACCATTGTTCCTTCATCGACGTAGGCGCCGAGATTGACGAACGACGGCATCAGTACAACGCCTTTGCCGATGAATGCGGAGCGACGCACCGTGCAATTTGGAACGGCGCGGAAGCCGGCTTCCTGAAAATCAACGCCACGCCATCCGTCAAACTTGGAAGGAACCTTGTCCCACCAAGTCGCGTCCCCAGGGCCGCCCTTGATAACTTCCATCGCGTTGAGCCGGAAAGACAGAAGAACCGCTTTCTTGGTCCATTGATTTACAATCCACTCGCCGTCTTTTTTCTCCGCGACGCGTAGCTCACCGCGATCGAGCAGGTTGAGTGTCTTCTCGACAGCATCACGTACGTCGCCTGTGGTGTGCGTATCAATATTGTCGCGATCCTCGAATGCCGCATCGATTGTTTCGGCAAGTTTGGCGAGATCTGTGTTCATCGGCTGGGACTCTCTCCGGCATGGCGGTTGTTTCTCATCGCGCGGACCTAAGCTGCGATGCTCGTCCCTGTCAAGGTAAAGGCGGGCGTCCGGAGTCACAGAAACGTTGAGGACGGGCACACCCAGCTTTGGCGAACACGATTTGAAACAGACTGCTTTAGCCCGCTGCTTCCAGGAGCCAGGTCTTGAAGGCCGACACGGGCCTTGAAATGGGCCGGTTGGGAGAGCGGACAAACCAGTAGCCTGTATCGAGCTCGAGGATTGGCCAATCGGGCATGATCAGGTGGCCGGCTGCGATTTCCTGCTCGACGAACCGTCGGTCGATAACGAGCACCCCCATACCGGCAATCGCCGCCTGAATTGCCAGATCACGGCTTTCAAGGAGCGTTCCGGATGTCGCCTCACTATGGTCGAGTCCAGCTTCGTTAAGCCAAAGCGACCAATCATTGCGGCGGCTTGCACTGTGCAGCAAGCGCAGCTCGGAAAGTATCTCACCGGGCTTGCCATCCTCGAGGGGAAGCAAAGAAGGCGCCATGGCAACAGCAAGATGTTCTTGCCACAGCAAGGTGCTGTCGATGGCTTGCCAGTTTCCTTTGCCTAGGCGAATGGCGCAGTCGTAATTCTCTCGCTCGAGATCGATGACGCGCGTTGAGGCGGACAGAAGGATCTCAACGTCGGGCTGAATCGCTTGAAACTCGGGGAGGCGCGGAATGAGCCAGCGGGTTGCAAATGTGGAGACCGTACTGATTCTGAGTTCTGTGCGTCCACGTCGCTTGAAACTGTCTACAGCGCCTTCAATCCGATCGAAGGCGTCGCCCATGCCAAGAGCAAGACGCTGGCCTTCTTCGGTGAGCGTAAGCCCGCGCCCATCTCGTAGAACAAGCGTTGAACCAAGCTCACTTTCGAGCTTGCGCATCAGATGGGAAAGTGGGGATGGCGAGACGCCAAGTTCTTCAGCCGCTTGTGCTGCCCGGCCATGGCGCGCCAGAAGAGAAAATGCATGAAGAGCGCGCAAGGACGCCATGGCTCGATCGACCCATCGTTTGAGATTTACTCAATATACGACAGGTAGAAGCCCAGAGCCAGCGGCTAACGTCGTGCTTTAGAGTGCGCCTTTCACTGCGGTCAGGAAACCGGCCAGGTGGTCAGTGACGAAATCGACAGGACTTCGGTCTTC
>JBDWGM010000130.1:0-52448 GCA_039975755.1 Paracoccaceae bacterium
TAACGCTTTGGCTGCGTCCGGTGTAAAAACCCGTCAACCTGACGGCCTGTCGATGGGATACGCACGTTTGTCTGCAGGCCGCACAAGCGTCATTGTGGACGCCGCAAAACCGCCTTCGGGCAAATCCAGCCCAAACGGGCATGCGTCCACTCTTGCTTTTGAACTGACCAGTGGACGACGGTCGCTGATTGTTAATTGTGGCTCAGGCGTCCGGTTTGGTCCTGATTGGCGGCGCGCGGGGCGGGCGACACCGTCACATTCCGTATTATGTCTTGATGGGTTCTCTAGTTCCCGGCTTGGATCTTCTGACAAAGATTCCATCCACGAATTTCTTATCGAGGCACCTGATCAGGTTCCGATTGAAGTCAATCAAGCGCCGGATGGATTGCGGTTTCAAGGTGGGCATGATGGATACGCCAAGACGCATGGCCTGACACAGGCGCGCGCATTGGAATTGACCTTCGACGGGCGCAGCTTGGTCGGAGAAGATTCGCTTCTTGCGATCGAGGATGCACAAAAGCGTCGCTTCAAGGCCGCCATGAACGATCGCAACTCAACCGGCATCCCATTTGATATCCGTTTCCATTTGCACCCCGAAGTGGAAGCAGCCTTGGATCTGGATGGAACGGTCATAACCATGGCTTTGAAATCTGGTGAAGTTTGGGTGTTCAGACATGATGGAACACAACGGCTCAGCCTTGAACCAAGCGTATTTCTGGAGCAGCGCCGCCTGAAACCACGCGCTTCTCAGCAAATTGTTCTGAGTGGACATGCGACGCAATTTGCCACACAGGTCCGGTGGTCCTTGTCCAAAGCGCAAGAAACTGCCATTGGCGTGCGCGACTTGCGACCTGATGATGAACCGTCCATGGACGACGGTACTAGATAAACCAAAGGACCCTTTGCCAATGACTGATCTTGCGCCTCTTCGCCGCGCCCTGTTGTCTGTTTCCGATAAAACTGGGCTGGTGGAATTTGCCCAAGAACTGGTCGGGCACAACATCGAATTGGTCAGCACCGGCGGCACCGCTCGCACATTGAGAGACGCCGGGCTTACGGTCAAAGATGTATCAGATTTGACCGGCTTTCCCGAGATGATGGACGGCCGTGTAAAAACGTTGCATCCAGTGGTTCATGGCGGACTGCTTGCTTTGCGTGACAAGGCTGATCACACCGATGCGATGGATGCTCATAACATTGGGCCAATTGATCTGGTTGTCGTCAACCTTTACCCGTTCGAGGACGCGTTGTCGCGCAAGGCCGGATATGACGAGATGATCGAAAATATCGACATCGGCGGTCCTGCGATGATCCGATCCGCCGCAAAAAACCACCGTTTTGTCAGTATCATCACGGACGTTGAAGATTACGGGCCGTTTCTTGAAGAGCTGGCCGCCAATAATGGCCAAACAAGTTACAGCTTGCGCCAAAAATTAGCGGCAACAGCTTACGCGCGCACTGCCGCATATGACACTGCGGTCAATACTTGGATGGCAACGCAAATAGATGGAACGCCAAGACGCCGTAGCTTTGCGGGCACCTTGTCCCAGGAAATGCGGTACGGCGAAAACCCACATCAGAACGCTGCGTTTTACACCGATGGTTCAAACCGCCCCGGTATTGCGACCGCAAAACAGCATCAAGGCAAGGCGCTGAGCTATAATAACATCAACGATACGGATGCGGCCTTTGAGTTGGTCAGCGAATTCGCGCCCGAAGATGGCGCCGCCTGTGCCATCATCAAACACGCAAACCCATGCGGGGTGGCAACAGGTGCCACTTTGGAAGAAGCCTATACACGCGCATTTAATTGTGATCGCACCAGCGCATTTGGCGGTATCATTGCGCTAAACCAAAACTTGGACGCAGCAACGGCCCAAAAAATCGTCGAGATCTTTACCGAAGTGGTCATTGCCCCCGGTGCAGATGACGAAGCGCGAGAGATTTTCACGGCCAAGAAGAACCTGCGGCTTCTTACAACGGATGGTTTGGCCGATCCGCGTACGGCGGCATTGGCTTTCAAACAGGTGTCCGGTGGCTTTCTTGTTCAGGATAAAGATGTTGGGCACGTTGCGAAAAGCCAATTGAAGGTTGTGACAGAACGCGCGCCAACTGAAACTGAAATGAACGATATGCTTTTGGCTTGGACCGTGGCCAAACATGTAAAATCCAATGCGATCATATATGTTAAAGACGGGGCAACCGTCGGCGTCGGAGCCGGACAAATGAGCCGCGTCGACAGCTCGCGTATTGCGGCACGCAAAGCACTGGATATGGCAGAAGCTATGGGATTACCGGCACCATTGACGCAAGGCTCCGCTGTGGCATCTGACGCGTTTTTCCCGTTTGCAGACGGGCTTGTGACAGCCGCCGAAGCGGGTGCGACAGCGCTTATTCAACCTGGTGGATCCATGCGAGATGAAGAAGTCATCGCCGCTGCGAACGAGCTTGGGCTGGCCATGGTCTTTACCGGGCAACGGCATTTCCGCCACTAGGAGAACGCATGCGTTTAGTTGGTATAGCCGCGCTGATTGCTGCCTTGTTAGATCAAGTCAGCAAGTACATTGTTGTCCATTCTATGCAACTTGAGCGCGTAAATAGTATCGAGGTTTTGCCCCCATTTCTAAATTTCCGCTACGGAGAAAACCGTGGGATCAATTTCGGGTTATTTGGCGACGATGTAAGCTCTTGGGTTTTAATTGGACTGGCGACTGTAATCTGCCTTGTCGTATTGTGGTGGTTGCGACATCCGCAACCAAAACTGGCGCAATTTAGTGGTGGATTATTGATTGGCGGGGCCATCGGCAACATTTTTGACAGATACTGGTATGGGTATGTTTTGGATTTCCTGAACATGTCTTGCTGTGGAATCAACAACCCATTTGTCTTCAATGTCGCTGATATTTTCATCTTTGCCGGGGCCATCGGTCTGGCATTCTTTGCTAAAGACGCAACCAAGACGAAAAAGGGTGCGTGACAATCCACCAAAGGCTGAGATATTAATCGTCCGAAGTTGAAGGAGAGCATGATGCGCACCGCAAGCCTGCTGATCATTCTAAGCACACTGACGCTTAGCGCCTGCGGCGAGCCCAAGCTGCGCGAATTGCGCAATCCTGGGGAGGGACCGGACGAATTTATCGTGTCGCCTCCGCTGCCATTGCAAGAACCGGAAAGCTATTCATCATTGCCACAGCCAACGCCTGGCGGGTCAAATATCACTGATCCAAGGCCACTTGATGATGTTGCAACCTCTTTGGGCGGACAACGGACGTCTCCGACAGGTCCAGTCCCCGGAGCTGATGCAGGAATCGTAAGTTACGCAAGCCGCAACGGTGTCGCCCCCGATATTCGTGCTCAGCTTGCCGAAGAAGACGCCGCGTTCCGCAAACGTCAAGCGCGATTCGCGAATATCAAACTGTTCCCCGTTGATCGCTACGCAGATGCATACCGTCGCCAAGCCATCAACCCGGAAGCAGTCGCCAGAGTTTACCGTCGTGCCGGGATTGTGACGCCGACAGCGCCTCCTGCATCACGTTAATCGTGTCAATATTATAACAAATGCGCCAGTCCTCTTGAACCAAGCAGGGCACGGTGTAGCTATGAGTCACGCCCAGTTTGCGAGAGGAACCATAATGACCAAAGCGCGCGCCTTGCTACTTGCCGCCGCGACGGCCCTGACACCGGTCACCGTTAAAGCCGCGGATGATCAGGTCACTACGTTTTCATTGGACAACGGCATGCAGGTCGTTGTCGTCGAAGATCACCGTGCCCCTGTTGTTCAGCATATGGTGTGGTATCGCGCCGGATCCGCTGACGAAGAACCCGGCGCATCTGGTGCCGCACATTTTCTGGAACATTTGCTGTTCAAAGCGACGGACACTTTGGAATCTGGTGAGTTTTCGGCTGTAGTTGCTGCGAATGGCGGGAATGACAACGCCTTCACCAGCTATGATTACACTGCCTACTTTCAACGCGTGGCCGCTGACCGCCTTGAGCTGATGATGCAGATGGAATCGGACCGAATGCGCAATATCCGGATAACAGAACAAGATATTCTGACCGAACGCGATGTGATCATCGAAGAACGCAATCAACGTACCGAAAACAATCCAAGGTCTTTGTTTGGTGAACAGATGAGCGCGGCCCAGTATCTGAACCACGGATACGGCGTCCCGATCATCGGTTGGATGCACGAGATGGAAACGCTCGATCTGGGAAATACGATGGCGTATTATGATCGCTTCTATCATCCAAACAATGCTGTTTTGGTTGTTACAGGTGACGTTACACCAGAAAACGTACGCGAACTGGCGGAAACCTATTACGGTGTCATTCCGTCCGATCCAGAAAAGCGGACACACGAACGCACCCAAGAACCGCCCCAACGCGCCGAACGCCGCGTTATTTACCGCGATGCACGTGTTGCACAACCTTACGTCCAACGATCCTATTCTGCCCCGGAACGTGATCCCGGTTCGCAGGAAAAAGCGGCCGCTTTGACAATTCTGGCTGAAGTTTTGGGTGGTGGTACAACGTCGTATCTGGCTGAGAAACTGCAGTTTGATACACAAAAAGCAGTTTATGCAGGCTCGTTTTATCGCGGTACGTCACGCGACGACACCAGTTTTGATGTCATCGTGGTCCCTTCACCGGGCGTTAGTCTGGAAGAAGCCGAGACGTTGATGGACGAGACACTGGCGCAGTTTATCGAAGACGGCGTCGACGAAGAACAATTGGCCCGCATTAAGCAACAGCTCAAAGCCTCGCAGATCTATGCGCGCGATAATGTCGACAGTATCGGCAACCGCTATGGGCAGGCCTTGTCCACAGGTCTCAGCGTGCAGGACGTCCAAGATTGGCCGAATATTCTGCAAGCCGTGACAGGAGATGATGTGATCGAAGCAGCGCGGGCTGTGATGGACAAACGTGCCAGCGTAACAGGCTGGCTAATGCGTGACGAAGAGGTGACTCAATGATGCGGATATTTGCAACACTGTTTTCTCTGTTTTTCCTGACCTTGCCAGCACAGGCAGAGGTCAAGATCGAAGAGGTCATCAGCCCCGGCGGGATCAAGGCGTGGTTGGTTCAAGAACCCTCTATTCCTTTCATGGCGCTTGAAATCCGCTTTCGCGGTGGTGCATCTTTGGATGCGCCAGGCAAACGCGGCGCAGCTTACCTCATGACGGGTTTGTTGGAAGAAGGCACCGGTGATCTTGATAGCCGTGGGTTTGCGAAAGCAGTCGAAGGACTGGCTGCAACCTTCGGATACGACACAAGCGATGATGCAGCGAGCATTTCAGGCCGGTTTCTAACTGAAAACCGGGACGAAGCTGTTGAATTGTTGCGGCGGTCCCTACTTGAACCAAGTTTCAACCAAACCGATATCGACCGAGTGAGGGAACAGGTCCTGTCTGGTCTGCGCTCAGATGCACAAGACCCAAATAACATCGCTCGATTGGCGTGGGATTCCAGAACATTTGGCGACCACCCTTATGGATCTGCCTTCAAAGGCACCGTGGAAAGCGTTCAGGCGTTGACGCGGGATGATATCGTGGCGGCCCATTCCGCTGTCTTTGCGAAAGATCGCATTTATGTCGGCGCAGTTGGCGATATCACCCCCGAAGAACTGGGCCCGATGTTGGACAAACTGCTGGGTGATTTGCCGGATACTGGGGCTCCAATGCCCGCTCAGGCGGATCTGAAAATCGAAGGTGGATTGCACGTCACTGAATTTGACACGCCTCAGTCTGTCGCAATCTTTGGTCACTCGGGCATTGATCAGGACGACCCTGATTTCTTTGCTGCGCGGATATTGAACCAAGTTCTTGGGGCCGGTGGATTTGAAAGCCGCCTGACCACCGAGGTGCGCGAAAAACGAGGCCTCACCTACGGTGTTTACTCGTTCCTCGCATCGCAGGATTTGGCGGCAACGGTTCAAGGTCAGGTGGCTTCGGCCAATGATCGAATTGGCCAAGCCATTGATGTCATCAAAGACGAATGGGCCAAAGCTGCGACCGAAGGCATCACTCAGGAAGAACTGGATGCGGCCAAAACCTATGTCACGGGTGCCTATCCGTTGAACTTTTCAGGCAACGGTCAAATCGCGCGGATTATGGTGGGCATGCAAATGCTTGGCCTGCCGATTGACTATATCGCGACACGCAACGAAAAAGTCGAAGCTGTAACGCTTGAGGATGCGAACCGCGTGGCGGCGTATCTGCTGCAGCCCGAAAACCTGATGTTTGTTGTGGTCGGCAAGCCCGAAGGGCTTTCGGCCAACTAAACCCAGACGAACAGGAAATTAAAAGAGGCGGGGCTGATGCTCCGCCTTTCCTTTATTCCCCATATGGCACCCAGATTGTTTTGACTTCGGTTGCGGCTTGTAGGAATGCGCGTCCTTCTCCGTCCGGTCCGAACCAATCCCGTGCTTTGGCGTTATTGACCCAAGTCCGTTTCAGATTGCTTGCCGCGCCGCGTTCAACCGCGCCAGACGTGTCGCTGCCAGAAAAAGACCACACAGCGTCGATGTCCATATGAGATGCCATATGGCTGACAAGGTCAGAATGCGCACCCGTCAATATGTTCACCACTCCGCCCGGCACATCAGAGGTTTCAAGAACCTGATAAAAATCTGTCGCCGCCAGTGGGAATGGCTCTGAGGCGGCAAGAACAATGCGATTGCCCATAGCAATGGCAGGCGCCATCAAGGACACCAGCCCCAAAAGTGGTGTTTCATCCGGGCACAGCGCCCCAATGACACCAACGGGTTCATTCATCGCAAGGGCGACGCCGCGCATTGGCACCCCTTTGGCTTGGCCATCATATTTGTCGGCCCAAGCTGCGTAAGTGAACAATCTATTTATAGCTGCATCAACTTCTGCAGCCCCTTTGCGCCCACCTTGCATTGCATCCAATCGCTCGGCAAATTCTGCGCTGCGGGCCTGCAAATTCTCTGCAATGTAATACAGGATTTGAGCCCGCAAATGTCCTGTTGTCCCGGACCAGGATTTGGCGGCTTGTGCCGCCTCAACGGCGTTGCGCAAATCCTTCCGATTGGCCAACCCGACTTGACCCAGAAACGCGCCAGATTTGCCATATACCGCCCGGGAATATCCGCCATCTGGACGGGCTTGTTTGCCGCCTACATACATTTTCGCGGTCCGATCCAACGGATCAGCCGGCGCACCGTCCCCTTGCAGGGCCGTAATTGGTTTCAACGCCTTTTCGGTGCCTTTTGGACGTGTATAGGCCTGTAAACCTTCCCACCCGCCTTCACGGCCAAACCCGCTTTCTCGCACGCCACCAAAGCCAGCAGCTGCGTCGAACAAGTTCGTTGCATTAATCCACACCACACCGGCCACAAGCTTTGGGGCTATATCTAAGGCAAGGTTCACGTTTTCCGTCCACACAGTGGCAGCCAGCCCATATCGCGTGTTGTTGGCCAGCTGCACGGCCTCGTCCGGTGTGCGGAATGTCGTCGATACCAAAACAGGCCCGAAAATCTCTTCCTGCATCAGCGTGTCAGCGGTATTCAAACCCGTGATCAGTGTCGGCGGGTAAAAGGACCCAACCGAAGGCAATTCCGCCGACGCCTGAAACGTTTCGCCTGCAGTGTTGGCTTCAACCATGCCTTTGATGGCGGCAAGCTGTATAGGATCGACAACAGCCCCCACATCGATCGACTTATCCAGCTGATCACCGACACGCAGTTTGTTCATCCGTGTCCGCAGCTTTGCATAAAATGCATCCGCAATCGGTTCATGCACCAACAAACGCGACCCGGCACAACACACCTGCCCTTGGTTGAACCAAATGGCGTCGACCAAACCTTCGATTGCGCTGTCGATGTCAGCGTCATCAAACACGATATAGGGCGACTTTCCCCCCAGCTCGAGCGTTAAGGCCTTGCCGCTGCCTGCTGTCGCTTCGCGAATGCGACGCCCTACGGATGTTGATCCGGTAAACGCGATCTTGTCGACATCAGATGCCACGATCATTTCACCCACGGCCCCATCACCGGTGACGATATTTACGACCCCTTTGGGCACGCCTGCCTCTTTGCAGATATCGGCAAACAACAACGTCGTCAGCGATGTGTATTCCGCGGGCTTCAGAACAACCGTGTTCCCCATCGCCAAAGCTGGCGCGACTTTCCACGCCAACATCAAAAGCGGGAAGTTCCACGGCACGATTTGCCCACACACACCCAAAGCTTGGCGATCGGGCAATTCCGCGTCCATCAGTTGCGCCATACCTGCATGGTAATAAAAATGACGCTGCGCCAGTGGAATATCGATGTCCCGGCTTTCGCGAATGGGTTTCCCATTATCGAGGCTCTCAAGCACCGCAAACAACCGGCTGTGTTTTTGCAACACTCGCGCAATCGCATAGAGCACCCGCGCGCGTCCGTGCCCACCCAGCTTTTGCCACGACCCTTGCGCCTTGCGGGCGGCAGCGACTGCGGCATCCACATCGGATTGTTTGGCTTGCGAGACTTGGGCTAGGTTTTCCCCATTGGCCGGGTTCGTACTGGGAAATCCTTTACCCGCTTTTGTGAACGCACCGTCGATGAAATGGCCGAATTTGCGATTATGCGAATCCAGCCAGCTTTGCGCTTCGGCCGTGCTTTCAGGAGCCAGACCGTATTCCATGCTTTCAAAGATCTCTTTGACTGTCATACCAAGGCTCCTGTCGTGCAACCTTCCGGCATAAGCACTTGTGTTGCTAAGGGTGAAATTATTGCTGGATTGTTTGCGGGTCTGCCACCGCACTTTGGACTAAACTCATGCATGCTGACTATCCTGCTGCATGGCGCCAATTGGCTGAATAGGCCCCAGTCAAATGGTGTTCCAACTGACGTTCGATATCTCCCAAAAGCGATGACGCCCCAAAGCGAAACAGGTCAGGGCGCAACCATCGATCGCCCAATTCCTCTTTCATCAATGCCAGATACATCAATGCATCCTTGGCCTTGGAAATGCCGCCAGCGGGTTTGTAACCGACCCGAAACCCTGTGTGTTCATAGTATTCGCGGATTGCGCGGATCATGACCAACGTGACTGGCAGCGTCGCATTCACGCTTTCTTTGCCCGTCGACGTCTTGATGAAATCGGCCCCTGCCATCATGCACACCAAGGACGCACGCGCCACATTGCGCAGGGTGCCCAATTCGCCGGTCGCAAGGATTGCTTTGACATGGGCCTCGCCACAGGCCTCGCGCATTTCTTTCATTTCGTCATAAAGGGCCTGCCAGTTGCCTTCCAGAACGTGCCGCCGCGAAATCACAATGTCGATTTCCGCAGCGCCCGCCGCAACACTTTCGCGAATTTCCTGAATACGCAGATGAAACGGTGAGAGGCCCGCGGGAAACCCCGTTGATACGGCCGCAACAGGAATGCCTGTGCCTTGCAATGCGCGCACAGCGGCTGGGATCATCTCGTGATAAACACACACAGCCCCGGTGGTCAGGCCATCCATATCCAACGCATCCAGCATATCCTGACGCATCGGTTGGCGGGCTTTTGCACAGAGACGCGCCACGCGTCGGTCCGTGTCGTCGCCAGACAACGTGGTCAGATCAATACAGCTTAGCGCGCGCAACAGCCACGCCGCTTGATGATCTTTCTTGATCGAACGCCGCCCGGGCAGAGTCTTACATCGTCTTTCAATAGCCGACGTATTGGCTTGAACGCGACGCACCCATTCCAAATCAAGGTCCATGCCCGGATTGCGCGGTTCTGTGACCTGCGGCAACTGGGTCTTTGTTTTCAAAATGGATGTGGCCGGTTCTAGCATCTCTCACCTCCGATAGGAGCACAGTTTGTGGTCGCACGCGCGGCAGCGCAAGGCAAGATATGCCTCTGCGCAAATTCTGCACAAATCACCTGCGGCATCTGCACGCCAAAACGTCAGTTTGAGTTCAAAGAACAAAGACACAGGGACAGACAAAATGAAAACTGCAGTGATCAGAGGCGTTCCATTGGCGATGCAACGCGACGGTTGGTGGATGGATGGGGTCAAACCGCGAACACGAAAACCCGTCAAATCAATGGATTCAGATATGGGCAAGTTGCTTGTCTTGCTTGCATTGATCGCTTTCGGCGACGCCATGATCTGGCATGTATGGCCCGGCTTGTCACTTGCCGTTTTTGCCTTGGCTGTCATCGGGGCCTGTCTTCTTTTTGCACCGAACCTAAGCCGCTCGCGTCTGCAAATCTGCCTGATTGGCGCAGCTCTAAGCGTTTTACCCGTGATCGAAGTCGTGCAACCGCTGTCGGTCTTCTTCCTGCTGGCAGGCGGTTTGGTTGTTTTGTGTGGAATTGCAGGCGTCAGTCATCAGTCGCTTTTGCGATCTTTCTTGCGTTATCCTTGGATCGCAATTGCGTTCAGCTTTCGCGACGGTTTGAACCTGACCAGTCAATTGCACATTCCAAACATGAATATTCGCGAACTGGTTATGGGCTGGGCGATTCCTTTGGGGTTGGGGCTGGTTTTCTTGCTGTTGTTTGGCACTGCGAACCCGTTGATTGCTGATTTTTTGGAGCAAATCTCTTTGACCCAGGTTCCAGAACCAAACATGATGCGATTGATCTTTTGGGGCGTGTTGGCCTTTGTCATCTGGGGCGCTTTGATTGCGCCGCGCTTGCGAAATGCGCTGACGGCACGAAAGCCGCAACGGCATATGGTTCATCGGCCTGGATTGATCAACACACGGTCATTGGGTCGATCTATGGTGCTGTTTAACCTCATGTTTGCGGTTCAAACCTTTATGGATTTCGCCTTTTTGTACGGCGCGACTGAATTGCCCGAGGGCGTGACCTATGCCACTTATGCACATCGTGGCGCGTATCCATTGTTGATAACGGCGCTATTGGCTGGGGCATTCGCCGTATTGGCCAGACCATTGACTGACCAATCCAGCCTGTTGCGCAAGCTTCTTATCCTATGGCTTGTCCAAACCATCATGTTGGTCGGAGCATCCGTAACGCGGCTGGATCTTTACATCGATGTATATGGGTTAACCCGGCTTCGCTTGGCGGCAGGTATTTGGATGGCCGTTGTCTTGCTTGGGCTTCTGCTGGTCTTGTGGCAGGTTTACAAAGGTCACAAGACAAGCTGGCTTTTGATGCGAAACGCATCCCTTGGATTGGGTACATTGTATGTCTGTTGTTTTATCAACTTAGATGGTGTCATCGCACAGCATAATTTCACAACCTTTGGAAAACAGGATTTAAATTACTTGTGTTCCTTAAGCGAAGGCGTGCTGCCAGAATTGGACCGACAAGGCATGAACGTTGAGTACAGTTGCCCTGAGTGGAGACGCCCAGAAATGTCCCAGCCAAAGGATTGGCGCGAATGGGGCTTTCGCAACTGGCGTCTGCGCCGTAGCTTGGCGCAATCAGAGGTGAAGGATGTGTACCATGATCCTTATCATTGAGGACGATCCAGACATTCGCCTGATGTTGCGCGTTGCGTTGGATCAGGCCGGGTATGAAACAGAAGAAGCTGGCGATGGTCCCGAAGGGCTGGCCAAAGCACAAACTGGGCGGTTCGCGATGATCTTGCTGGATATCGGCCTGCCAGGCTTTGACGGTCTCCAGCTGTGTCGTCGTCTGCGGGAAACACACGAAACACCCATTCTGTTTCTCAGTGCACGTGATGACGAAGTGGATCGCATTCTGGGCTTTGAATTTGGGGCAGATGATTACGTCACCAAACCGTTTTCGCCACGTGAATTGATTGCAAGGATCAAAGCGATCCTCAAACGCACCCATCTCCCTGTGTCCGAAGGTTTGCACCGTGGGGTTTTGCAATTGGACAAAGACCGGCATGAATGTTCTGTCGCCGGACAGATCGTGACATTGACCGCGCGCGAGCTTGATCTTTTGGCCTTGCTGATGAAACGGCCGGATCGCGTCGTGCCCCGTCCGGATTTGACAGATCGGCTTTATGGTGTTGGCCAAGCCGTCAGTGATCGCACGTTAGACAGTCATCTGCGAAACTTGCGGCAGAAATTGTCAAAAGCTGGCTGCCCGGACGCTGTCGAAACGGTACATGGCGTTGGTGTGCGGCTGGGGCCCTGCCTTGGCTTGGTGGCGACTGAATGATGCAAAAGTGGCGTCCACCCCTGGCCCTTGTGATCGGGGGCACCTTGGCCGCAGTGCTCAGTTTGCCCTTGATCGGGATTGGGTATTTTCGTCTGGCAGGCAATATTCTGGGTTGGGGCGAAACCACATGGCTTCTTGGCTGGATTGTGTTTGGCGCGACGTCAGTTCTGGCATTCCTATTGTGGCGGCTTGTGTTGCGGCCAATCTGGAGCCTCACTCATTACGCGCGCGCGCGATTGCACGGCGAAGACGCGGTTCCGCCCGCACATTTTGGCACACCCGAACTGCACGCTTTGGGCACCGCAGTCACTGAAATGAGCGCAACGTTGCAGGCCCGTGCCAACAGTCTGCGCGCCTATGCAGATCACGTCACTCATGAATTGAAATCACCGCTCACGTCGTTGCGCGGGTCTGCCGAAATGTTGCAAACGGCGGATGATGCGGACACCCGCGCCGCATTGATCGATAACATTAACCGCGCGTCGCTGCGCATGGAACAATTGTTGGAACATTTACAAGCCCACGCCAAAGCGTCTCAGTCTGCGGGGCAAGGCACCTGCCTATTGTCAGATGTTGCAAAGACCCTTACCAACTGCAGTATCGAAACCGACGGCCAGATCCCGCTGGCGGAACAGGACATTTCAACCGTTCTGCACCATTTGCACCAAAATGCACTGGCACATGGTGCGACCAACATTTCCTTGGCTGTGCAGCCGGGTGTTTTATTGGTCGCTGACAATGGCACAGGAATCGCGGCAGGAGATCGTGACAGAGTATTCGATCCATTCTTTACAACGCGGCGGGATACAGGCGGCACAGGCATGGGGCTGAATATTGTTCAGACCTTGTTGCAGGCGCGCGGTGCGCGCATCGGGTTAAAAGACGTTCCAATCGGCACCTGTTTCCAGATCTCCTTTCCCGCCTAAGTCGGCCACGATCAACTGCCCCGATATGTCGAATACCCAAAGGGCGACAGCAAAAGCGGCACGTGGTAATGCGACTCTGCTTCTGACATCCCAAAACGGATCGGGATCACATCCAGAAACCGTGGGGATTCGGGTGGCGTTCCACACGCGTCCAAATAGCTGCCCGCGTGAAATTCTAGTTCATATGTGCCCGTGACAAACACATCATCCGGCAGGATCGGCGCATTGGTGCGCCCGTCTTCGTTTGTGACCATTTCGGTCACTTTTGTCCGCGCCTCGCCATCCAGCTGCCACAGCACAATTTTCAAACCCTGCGCCGGACGGCCAAGCGCCGTGTCCAACACATGCGTCGTTAGATATCCACCTGCCATTGCATCCTCTCCCGGATCGCTTCATCGTGCGGCCACTTGAATGAAATAGATGGGTTTTGTCCATGGCCGATGCACCTCCAAGATATCCAAGGAATTTTCTTGGCCATGGCCCAAGCGCGCCTAACGCGGCTTGGCCCAATAGCGCACGGATCGCGATTTCCTTTGTGTTGAACTACGAAGAAGGCGGCGAAAACTGTTTGCTGCACGGAGACGCCGCATCAGAAGCGTTCTTGTCCGAGATTGTTGGTGCCGCGCCTTGGCCGGGTCAACGGCATTGGAACATGGAATCGATCTATGATTACGGCGCACGCGCTGGGTTTTGGCGTTTGCACCGATTGTTCACGCAAGCTGGCATTCCGCTGACGATCTACGGCGTGGCAACAGCATTGGCCCGGTCGCCCGAACAGGTCGACGCAATGAAAGCCGCAAATTGGGAAATCGCGAGCCATGGACTGAAGTGGATAGACTACAAAGATCACACCCCCGACGCAGAAGCCGCAGATATGGACGAGGCCATTCGGTTGCACACCGAAGTCACCGGTGCGCGGCCACGTGGCTGGTACACGGGTCGATGTTCCGTAAATACGGTTCGATTGGCAGCAGAGCGTGGGTTTGACTGGATCAGTGATACATATGATGACGATCTGCCATACTGGGCCCAGTTTGAAGGGCGCGATCAGTTGATTATCCCCTACACCCTTGACTGCAACGACATGCGCTTTGCCACGCCGCAAGGGTTCAATTCGGGTGATCAGTTCTTTGCATACCTCAAGGACACCTTCGATTGCCTTTATGCGGAAGGCGCAGAAGGACAGGGTAAAATGATGTCGATTGGCTTGCATTGCCGATTGATTGGCCGCCCTGGCCGGGTTCAGGCGCTGCGTCGCTTCATTGAATACGTTCAAGGGTTTGAAGGGGTGTGGTGCGCAAAACGCGAAGACATCGCCGCACATTGGGCCGCATCACATCCACCAACGGTTCAATTTCGCCCTCATCAAATGGATCATTCGGAATTCATGGAACGTTTTGGCGGAATTTTCGAACATTCGCCATGGGTTGCCGAAGGGGCATATGCGCTTGAATTGGGTGCTGCGCACAACAGCGCCGCAGGATTGCACAACGCGATGTGCCGTGTGTTCCGAAGCGGATCCAAAGACGCCCGGTTGGGTGTGCTGACCGCGCATCCCGATCTTGCTGGCAAGCTGTCACAAGCCAAACGGCTGACTGACGACAGCACATCCGAACAAGCAAGCGCCGGGCTTGACGCTTTGACTGACGCAGAACGCGTGAAATTTGAAACCTTAAATGCGGGTTATGTCGAAAACCACGGATTTCCATTTATCATCGCGGTTCGCGATCACGACAAATCGGGTATCTTACGCGCCTTTGAACGGCGTATCGCACATGACACCCAGACAGAATTCCAAGAGGCGTGTAATCAAGTCGAACGCATCGCGCGCTTGCGATTGGAGGCCATCCTGTGACCTATGCATTTCCACCCGGCGGTTTGCCCGGCCAATCCGAAAACCCCGAAGGCACGGCTGTGTTCACGGATGCTTACGCCGTGTTGCCCGCCAATACGCAGCGCGACATTGTAACGTCATTCTTGCCCGGCTGGGTCGGTACGCGGGCTTGGATACTGGCCCGCCCCCTTTCTGGTTTTGCCGAAACATTTGCACAATATGCGTTGGACCTCGCACCGAAAGGGGGATCCGACGCGCCAGAACCAGACCCCACAGCGCAAGCGGTCTTATTTGTCGCCCACGGTTCTGCACGTCTGCGCCTAGGCAAAGATACCCACGATCTGCGCGCAGGGTCTTTTGCGTTTATTCCGGCGGGTACTGTCTGGACGCTTTGGAATGAAAGCGACGCCCCTTGTGGCATTCATTGGATCCGCAAACGTTTTGTTCCGGTTGATGGCCTGGCAGCGCCCGATGCAATCATAACCCATGATGATGACGTGCCAGCCCATGAAATGCCCGATTGCGATGGCGTTTGGGCCACGCAACGTTTCATTGATCCTTCGGATCTCAGGTATGATTTCCACGTGAATATCGTCAATTTTAGGCCCGGTGGGGGCATTCCCTTTGCAGAAACCCATGTCATGGAACATGGGCTTTATGTCCTTCAGGGCACCGCTGATTATTTATTGAACAAAGATTGGGTCAGCGTTGAACCAGGTGATTTCATGTGGCTGCGCGCGTTTTGCCCGCAAGCCTGCATCGCGACCGGAGACGAGCCATTCCGGTACTTGCTGTACAAGGATGTCAATCGGCACGTTCCGTTGGCACCTTTCCAATGATCGAAATTCAATGTCAGCCCCTGACCGCTAAAGCGTTTGCGCCTTTCGGTGACGTGCTAGAAGCAACAGGTCTGCCAGACAAAATAATCAACGCCGGTAAATGTGGCCGGTATAATGATCGGGCGGTTCTGGACTTTGGCACCCAAGGGCGCGCCGGTATTTCGATCTTCAAAGCAGAAGCCCGCGCATTGCCGTACACCCTGGATTTACTCGAACGCCACCCAGAAGGGTCCCAAGCCTTTGTGCCCATGTCTGCCGATCCATTTCTGGTGACCGTCGCACCAGATGAAAACGGACGCCCCGGTGCCCCGCTTGCCTTTCTGACAGCCCCAGGGCAGGGGATCAATTTTCACTGCGGCACTTGGCATGGCGTCCTAACACCGCTCAAAGCGCCCGGTTTATTTGCAGTTGTTGATCGCATTGGGAAAACACCAAATCTAGAAGAGTTTTTTCTTGATCCTCCGTATGTAGTCGTCTCTTAGTAGCCTGCAGTGCCCAAAAAAGAGGCACTACGTTCAACGGGACGAGGGATACGATATGTCTGATTTAAACACCGGGTACTGGGACGACCCCAATGACATGCCGCCAATCGGGCAGGCTTTGCCGCTGGGTTTGCAGCATGTTTTGGCGATGTTTGCATCAAACGTCACGCCTTCCATTATCGTGGCTGGTGCCGCGGGGCTGGCTTTTGGCGGACCTGAACAAGTTTACCTGATCCAGATGGCAATGTTGTTTGCCGGGATCGCGACGCTGTTTCAAACTGTTGGCATCGGCCCAATCGGTGCGCGCCTACCTATTATGCAAGGCACAAGTTTTGCCTTTGTCGGTGTTCTCGCCGGTGTTGCCGCGACCCAAGGTTTAGGTGTGGCGTTGACGGCCTGCCTGATCGGCGGCGTCATCCATTTCCTGCTGGGATCGGTTATTCAACATCTGCGTTGGCTTTTTCCACCTCTTGTCACGGGCCTCGTGATTTTGGCTATCGGTCTGTATCTGATCCCGGTCGCGATAAAATATGCCGCTGGTGGGGCTGCAACGTTCCAAATGGAAGCCGAGAGCTTTGGCAGTCTGTTGCATTGGTCCGTTGCTTTGACCGTCGTCATTGTTGCGCTGGTGCTCAAGTTCTTTACCAAAGGCACATTGTCCAACGCCGCCATCTTGATCGGATTGATTGCCGGTTATGTTCTGGCCATTGCACTGGGTATGGTGAATTTCGGCGCTGTCGAAAAGGCTGCGGTGTTCATGATACCAACCGCCCTGCCATATGGGTTCGAATTCAGCTTGGGCGCTGTTATTGCGGTGACGCTTGTGTCCGTTGTGTCTGCTATCGAAACCGTGGGCGACGCATCTGCCACGACCAAAGCCGGCGCTGGCCGCGAAGCGACAGACAAGGAAATTGCCGGCGCGACGTACGCTGATGGCCTGGGAACTGCTGTGGCGGCCGCCTTTGGCGGATTGCCAAACACGTCCTTCAGTCAAAACGTTGGCATTGTCGGCATGACTGGCATCATGAGCCGTCACGTCGTCACGATTGGTGCCCTGATCCTGATTGCTTGCGGTCTGCTGCCCAAAGTTGGCGCAGTCATCGCTTCAATGCCTTTGCCTGTATTGGGCGGCGGTGTGATCGTCATGTTTGGTATGGTCGCAGCCGCTGGCCTGAACATGCTGACAGAAGTCGAAATGAACAGACGCAATATGATCATCATTGCGGTGTCTTTGGCCGCTGGTCTTGGTCTTAATCTGGTGCCGACAGCTGTTCAGTATGTCCCAGGTGTAATGAAAGTGCTGATGACAAGTGCGGTTGCGCCAACAGCCTTTGTCGCCATCTTGCTTAACCTGGTCCTTCCAAAGGACGTTTGAACATTTAAAATACAGGACACTGCATATGACCGTGCAGTGTCCTTTCATTCAGTCAAATGCGCGAAGCTATTTCTGTGAGAGAGCAGCGTTCGACTGCATCCCACGCCAGAATACCGCCTAGGTGATGGCTGTTTGTCGTAAGACAACGTTAGGTCAAGCATCATTTTCCTGTGCCCGATGAGGTAATCAGTTTATAATCGTCCTTCTGGAGGACATGGATAACTATGAACAATCAATTCGGGCAGATCCGCCGTGGTCGGAAATTTGATCAGGTTCTTGATGGAGCCCGGCAAATTTTTATGGCGGATGGCTTTGAAGGCGCCAATGTGGATGACATCGCCAAGGCGGCGGGCGTTTCGAAAGCGACCCTTTATAGTTATTTTCCTGACAAGCGGCTTTTGTTCGTCGAAGTGGCGCGACACGAATGCTTGCGGCAAAGTCAGGAAGCTGTCGACAACATTGATCTGAACGCCCTGCCCCGCGATGTTTTAGGGCAAGCCGGGCGGCATTTCATGCGATTTATAACATCAAAGCTGGGTCAGCAGATCTTTCGCATTTGCATGGCAGAAAGCGAGCGGTTTCCTGAGATTGGACGCGAATTCTATCGCTCCGGGCCGGACGTTATGCAAGCTGAGATGGGGGTCTATTTCGAAGTCGCGATTGCACGGGGCGAGTTGAAAATTGACGATCTCACTTTGGCAGCCTTCCAGTTTGGAGAAATGTGCAAAGCCGAAATCTGGATGAAGATCATGTTCAAGGTGATCGATGACGTCTCTGAGGCAGAGATCGACAGAATAGTTGATTCCGCTGTTGAGACTTTTTTGGCCCGCTACGCCACTTGATCTCTCTCGACTCGTAACTGCGACTCGGGCATGTTCTGAATTGGAACAAAAAGAGAACACTCCTTGGCACATGCACGCCGAATCCTTTCGTTGTGGTTTCCCCGGCTAGAGGCCGAACGCCTGATCCGGCAAGCACCGGAACTGGCCGAATGCCCCCTTGTCGTGATCAAAGATCAAGGCAATGCGCAAATCGTGGCTTCGATGAACGGCATCGCCCAAGGGTTTGGGATATATGTGGGCCAACCAGCGCGAGACGCCCATGCGATGTGCGAAGGACTGGTGACGCAAACCCGCAATCCAGTGGGCGAAACACGGTTTCTCGCTACGTTACAAAGATGGGCTGGTAAGTTCAGCCCGTGGGTTTCGCCCGAAGGATCAGACGGATTGGTGGTTGATCTGACCGGCTGCGCACATCTTTTTGGGGGCGAAGAAGCCTTGCTTGCTGTTGTTCAAGAGGATTGCAACGATCTGGGGCTGACCGTGGCCATGGGCCTTGCCGATACGCGTGGCGCGGCATGGGCGTTGGCGCGGTTTGCAGGGCAAGACGCACAACCCAACAGATCCGGAGACGCCATTGACCAAGAAGCCCGCGCAACCCGGTCCCGTGCGGGCAAGCGGCGCCACTGGACCAAAGGAGGGGCAGCGCCCACCGTTACAGCCACACGGCAAACATTGGCGGGACGCATTTCCGGACAAGGCCAAACCTATTCTGCCCTGTCCCCTTTGCCTGTCGCCGCTTTACGGCTTGAACCCGAAATGACAGCACAACTTGGGCGTCTTGGGTTGCGCCGTATTGGCGACCTTTTGGGCCAACCCCGTGCCGCTTTGGCCCGTCGATTTGGCAAAGGTCTTGTGTTGCGGTTGGATCAAGCCATGGGCAGCGCGCCTGAGCCCGTCTCTCCGGCAAAGCCACCGGATCACTTTGCAGTTCGCATGACCCTACCTGATCCCATCGGCTTGGAAGAAGACATGTTGGCAGGGCTTGATCGTCTTCTTCCGCGTCTTTGCGAAACACTGAAAGCAAAAGGGCGCGCGGTACGACAGATCACCTTGCAAGCCTTTCGCAGTGATCATGGGATTGAATCCATCTCGGTCGGGCTGGCACGACCCAGTCATGACCCTCACCGTATTCGCCCCTTATTGGCAATGAAGCTGAAGGACATCGACGCAGGCTTTGGCATCGATATGTTACGTCTTGAGGCCACACAGAGCGAACCTTTGCACAACGCGCAAACGGTCGGGCATCTGCATGCCGGGCGCGCAGTGGCCAAACGGTTGGAAGCGGGAACAGCGCTGGATGATCTGATTGGGAAACTAGGCGCGCGTGTCGGGCTAGAAGCGATCACACGCGTCCACCCAGCCGACAGCCACATCCCCGAGAAATCACATCAGGTGCTTGCTGCAGCGTGGTCCGCGCCGTTTGATGGTCCATGGCCCCGCGCGGCTTCGGCCCGCCCGATGGTCATATGGTCGCCCGAACCTGTACATGCCCCGGCGGTCCCGGATGTGCCCGTTGATTTTCGCTGGCGCGGTCAAACATTGCAAACGGTGCGGGCACAGGGGCCCGAACGGATTGCCCCTGAATGGTGGCTTGATGATCCCAATTGGCGCACAGGGGTGCGTGATTACTGGTGTGTGGACACCACATCAGGGCAACGCCTTTGGTTGTATTTCGCACATGGGGCCGCGATGTCGGCGGGATGGTTTTGTCAGGGCGACTTCGCTTAACCAGATACGTCACCCGCTAAAGCTTGCAGACCAATCGTCCCTGTGGTTCCGTCTCAACATGGAAAACTGGGACTACATTATTGTCGGCGCTGGCAGTGCCGGGTGTGTGCTGGCAAACCGGCTCAGCGAAGACGGTGCACGCGTGCTTTTGCTTGAGGCGGGGGGCCGCGATACCTATCACTGGATACATATCCCCGTTGGATATCTGTATTGCATCGACAATCCACGCACCGATTGGCGGTTTCGCACCCGCAAAGAACCCGGATTAGGGGGCGCAGCCTGATTTACCCGCGCGGCAAAGTGTTGGGTGGATGTTCGTCCATAAACGGAATGCTGTATTTGCGCGGTCAGGCGGCCGATTACGACCACTGGCGCCAGCTTGGCTTGACGGGATGGGGCTGGGACGACGTTCTCCCCTATTTCTTGAAACACGAAGACAATGCCGAAGGCGCCAACGATCTGCATCAAGCCGGTGGCGAATGGTACGTCAACAAACAACGCTTAAGCTGGGATATCTTGGATGCCTGGAAAGAGGCTGCTGTACAGGCTGGGTTGCCCCCAACCGAAGATTTCAACACTGGCGACAACGAAGGTGTCGGATATTTCAGAGTCAATCAAAAGAACGGTTGGCGCTGGAACACAGCCCGCGCATTTTTAAAACCCGCCGAACAAAGGCCAAACCTGCACGTACAAACAGGCGCACATACTGAACGCATTCAAATAAATGACGGACGTGCAACAGGGGTTGTATATCGCCAAAATGGACAGCAATTCGAAGCCAAAGCACAGCGCGAAGTCATCCTAAGCGCCGGTGCAATTGGGTCTCCGCATATTTTGCAATTGTCCGGCCTTGGTCCGGGGCAATGGTTGCAGGATCAAGGCATCGAAGTCTTAAAAGACATCCAAGGCGTCGGCGTAAATTTGCAAGATCACCTGCAAATCCGCTGTGCATGGAAAGTATCCAATACCAAAACGCTAAACACCTTGTCGGCGACATTGATGGGCAAAGCACGCATCACCGCTGAATACGCGCTGAAACGCAGTGGGCCGATGTCGATGGCCCCATCACAGCTGGGCGCGTTCGCGCGCTCTGGCCCAGATGTCGCCACTGCCGATTTGGAATACCATGTGCAACCGCTCAGTCTGGATGCATTTGGGGATCCACTGCACAGCTTTGATGCGATCACGGCAAGCGTTTGCCATCTGCGCCCCGAGAGCCGAGGCCATGTCAAACCGCTATCCCCCGATCCCTCCGTTCAGCCGGAAATCGCGCCGAATTATCTAAGTGCAACCAAAGATCAAGACGTTGCCATCCGTGCCATCCAACTGACCCGCCGCATCATGGAACAAGACGCGCTTGCCGCGTTCCGTCCAGAAGAATTCCGACCCGGTCCGGACATCACAACCGACGAAGCGCTTGCCGAAGCCGCCGGGCGCATTGGAACAACCATATTCCATCCAGTGGGCACCGTACGCATGGGTGCAGACGCAGAAAGCCCCCTGGACGAACGATGCAAGCTTCGCGGTATCAACGGCTTGCGCGTCGTAGATGCGAGCGTGATGCCAACCATAACAAGCGGCAACACCAACGCGCCAACAATCATGATCGCGGAAAAGGCCGCAGCGATGATCCGCGAAGATGCGAAAACACGTGGAACACTGAACAATTCTGATACAAATCAGTCATTCACTACGACCTAGGCTACTGACGGCTGAGCGGGACTTTTGAGACATTCGCGGCGTTTGCGCCAATGACCACTTGAGTGAGGTTTCGCCAATGTCGATGGGAAGCGCCTGTTGAACCCGTCCTATATTGACGGCATCCGCTTGCGTTATCCTAAGAGAGCCGTCAATTTAACGACGTAAGATAACTGGAAGGATCAAGAGGTTTCCTGATATGCTGAAGATATTATCAAAACTAAGGTTTTCATTGCTTCTACCTGTTATTTTTCTGCTTGCTGCTTGCAATGAAGACAAGCCTGCATCCGTTGGATTTTGGAAAGAGAATGACAACAACTATATTGAGATAATAGAAAACCAAGGTGTTTACGGTGCCGTTGTTTATCGCCCATCATCATGGGATAGCACTTTTGAAAAGGAGGACTACGCCGCGACCTTTGCCGATGGTGTGCTCAGTATAGGATTGCCGCAGGGTCCTCTCCCAGTGTTGCACAAGCCTGATGAGGACGTCATCGTACTCTTTGGTGATCGAACCTATGCAAGGGTCGATGCGGATACCACGCGCAGCGAGTTGACGACAAGATTGCGTCAGATCGCGCTAGACGTCAGTGAATGCGAAGACTTGCAATCGCAAATCAATGTTGTGCGTGGCACGTTCGAGAATAATGCTGCCTGCAAAGCATTCATGACGCCAATAACCGCACGAAAACCGAACAATTGCAGCTTACTGTTTACAAGCTGCAATTCGTTTTGATGGCTCGCTAGCAACCGCATATATCTTCCGTGTGGGTTTCAATCTTTTGGTGAAATACACGCGGATATTTTGTTGAGTTTCATCGATAGCGGTCAGTCCACAAAATGAAGCGAGTGGCAACTAAATCCGCAATCTGTGAGTTCGCCAGATTGGTATCGCTGTGCCTTGCATGAATGACCGATTTTTCGGATGCAAGATGCGCCAAGTTTAGCTACGCAGGACGAAGCGACCGTTCACAAAGCTAGGGTAGCCGTCTATTATTTGGGGCGTACTGGCTCCAATCTTCTCGCATCTTGGGGCTAAGTCTTTCCCAAACGTGCTTTGATACTTCGTTCGAAGTTTTGTCTTGAAAGTCGTAGGTTTCGCCGCCTTTTAGAAACCACCAGAACACATCTAGCCCAGTTTCCGTTTCAATAAATTCCATCCAACCTTCGGCAACTAGATTCTGCCCGTCATCAAAAATGATGATCGAGGAAAAGTTCTCTATTTCCCCATCCAACCAATGAGTTCTATGACCTTCAACACAACTTTCTGACCAATCAAAGCGAACATCCTCAAATCTAAATCTCCCAACAGGTCGCACATACTGGTTTAGATCATCAAGAAGCTGTTTTTCGACGAATTTCCGCAACTTCGGCCCCATGCAAATCGAATAGCCGAGATCTTCTAAATTTGTGCCGGTGCCAATCATATTTCGCCTGTGTTTTTCCGTATCAACATGGCTTTCTAACTTCCGTTTTGCAAACTGACCTCAATAGGTCTGGGCTCGAAGCGGACGTCTGTCGCGATCTCAGCCAGGGTTGGCAATGCGACCTCAGTGGTTTCCCCTCCCACGCGCAGTGAAAAAAACGCTAGGAATTTCATCAGAATCGGTGAATGGTGAAAATTGAGAGGGAAATTTCACGCAATCTGAGGGCCCTTTGAACTCACATCCGCAGACATTGGGCGCTGATCTCAGGGCATTGCGTAAGTCGCGTGGGCTGACGTTGACGGATATGGCGGCGGCGATGGATCGGTCCGTGGGCTGGATGAGCCAGATTGAAAGAGACCTGTCCGAGCCGACTTTGAGTGATCTTGAACAACTGGCGGATGCGCTGGATGTTTCGGTGACGACGCTGTCGCAAAACGCGGTGGATGTTGCCGAGGAGGAAGGATTCATTGTCCGCAAGACAGCGCGTCGTGGCTTTGGTTCGCGCGCTCCGGGTTTAGTCGAAGAGTTGCTGTCACCGGATTTGACGGACGACTTTGAAATGGTGCATTCGACATTTGAACCGGGGTCTGGGATCGTTGAACCAGTGATGCGGCCCACTCAGGAAGTGGGGTATCTTGTGTCAGGCATGTTGGATCTGACCATCGGCACCCGCTGTTTCACAATCCATCCGGGCGACAGTTTCCGGATACGCGGCGAACCATTCTTGTGGTCGAACCCTTATGACACCTCTGCTGTTGCGATCTGGGTTATCGCGCCTCCGGTGTATTGATGACGTTTGAGGGGTGGATCATATTCGCGCTGTTCTGGGTCGTCTTTGTGACCACGCCGGGCCCCAATGCGGTCAATTGCATTCAAAACGGGATGACGATTGGCTTTCGTCGCGCGATGATTGGCGTGCTTGCGATCCTGACACAGGCGACGGGGTTTCTGATCCTCAGCGCCTTTGGCGTCACGGGACTGATCGCAGCGTCGCCACAGGCGTTTATCATCGCCAAATACATCGGGGCTGCATTCCTGATCTATCTGGGCATTCGCGGCTGGATGAATGCGCATAAGCCATTGCGCATTGACGGGTTAAGCGACCAGTCGGTTTATTTCCGCGCACTGGCCATCGCCACGATCAATCCGAAATCTGTCGCAGGGTATCTAGCGGCGTTTTCGCAATTCGTGCAGCTGGATCAACCGATTTGGGACCAGATGTGGCTGATCATGCCAACGGCTTTGACGATCACAGCACTAAGCTACACCGGGTTCACAATCATGGGTGTCATGCTGGGACGTATGGCGTTGGGTGCGGTTGCGAATGTTTGGTTTCGGCGCGTGATGTCGATCTGCTTTATCATCTACGGTCTTTTGTTGGGGGCAAGCAGTGCCCCCACGCGAACGGTCTAAGGACACGAAAACGAGACGCTTCGGCTTTGATCCGGGTGCGGGGAGCCCCTCGCGAAAAAGGGAGTAACACATGGCGTTACCAACAACTGCGCACGTCGTCATCATCGGTGGTGGTGTCGTTGGCACATCGACTTTGTACCATCTGGCCAAGGCGGGGTGGAACGACTGTGTCTTGCTTGAAAAGAACGAATTGACGGCCGGATCGACATGGCATGCGGCAGGCAATGTTCCCAACTTTGCCGGATCATGGGCCGTTCTGAACATGCAGCGGTATTCTGCGGATATGTACCGCACATTGGGCGAAGACGTTGATTACCCGATGAATTACCACGTGACGGGTTCAATCCGACTGGCGCATTCAAAAGAACGGATGCAAGAGTTCGAGAAGGTTGCGGGGATGGGCCGGTATCAGGGTCTGCAGATGGATATCTGCACGCCGCAAGAGCTGCAGCGCTATAACCCGTTCATGGAAACCCACGACCTTGAGGGTGGAATGTGGGATCCGTTGGATGGCGATATTGACCCGGCACAGCTGACACAAGCCTTGGCCAAAGGTGCGCGAGACGCGGGCGGACATATTGAACGCTTTTGCCCAGTTGCGGGTATTGACCGCGACGGTGACGAATGGATCGTCAAGACGGACAAAGGCGAAATACGATGCGAATACGTGGTGAACTGTGCGGGATATTACGCGCAGCGCGTGGGTGAGATGTTCAAGCCCTTTGGCGGGCGGACAGTGCCGATGGTGGTCATGTCGCACCAATATTTCCTGACGGAACCGATCCCAGAACTGGAAGCGTGGACCAAAGAAAACGGCAAGAAAGTCGCGATGATCCGCGACGTCGATACATCGTATTACCTGCGTCAGGAAAAGACGGGTCTGAACCTTGGTCCATACGAGCGTAATTGTAAGGCGCATTGGGTCACGCCGGATGATCCGATGCCCGAGGATTTCAGCTTTCAGCTATATCCTGACGATTTGGAACGCCTAGAATATTACATCGAAGACGCCATGGCACGGATGCCGCTGTTGGGCACGTCAGGTGTGGGGCGCAACATCAACGGGCCTATTTCATACGCACCAGATGGGTTGCCGATGATTGGCCCGATGCCGGGTGTGAAGAACGCATTTGAAGGGCATTCCTTTACCTTCGGGATCGCGCAGGGCGGTGGTGCAGGCAAGGTGCTGTCGGAATGGATCATGCACGGTGAAACCGAGCTGGATATGTGGGCCGTCGATCCGCGCCGGTACACGGATTATGCAGATCACGATTATTGCCTGTCCAAGGCGTTGGAAACCTATGGCCACGAATACGCGATGCATTTCCCGCATCACACGTGGTCCGCGGGACGGGACAAGAAACACTCTGCGTTACATTCCCGCTTGCAAGATGCTGGTGCGGTTTTTGGCACGTATAATGGATGGGAGCGCGCCAATTATTACGCCAAGCCGGGCGATGATACGTCCGAGGCTGCAACGCAAACCTGGGATCGAAATGGCCCTTGGGAAGCGCGCATCAAAGAGGAATGTGAAGCCGTGCGTGACGGATGTGGCATGCTGCCGATCACCGGGTTTTCACGCATTTCCGTCGAAGGACCGGGCGCGCGTGACTGGATAGACAGCTTGACCGCATCACGTATGCCAAGCGTGGGCCGTGTGGGGCTGGCCTATTTCGCGGACAGCCGCGGACGGATCGTGACCGAAATGTCAGTTATCCCGCAATCGGATGATGTGATCTGGTTGATCACAGCGGCGACCGCGCAATGGCATGATTTTGAATTCCTATGGCGACAAGCGCCCGATGGCATCGAATTGCATGACCGCACCAAAAACTATGAATGTGTGTTGGTCACGGGGCCCAAATCACGCGAGGTTTTGGCACAAGTGGCCGAGGCCGATTTGGACAAAAGCTGGCTTAGTTTTCAGAACGCCAAGGTCGCAGGGCAGGATTGCGTTTTGTTGCGCGTATCGTTTGCCGGAGAACTTGGGTGGGAAGTGCATTGCGATTTTGATGCCGCCCCTGCGGTATGGGATTCGTTGAAGGACAAAGGCGTGACACCCTTCGGGATGTGGGCCTTGGACCGTTTGCGTCTGGAAAAGGGCTATCGTGCGTGGAAGGGCGATTTGTCGACGGATTATTCGCTGCTTGAAGGGGGGCTCGATCGGTTCGTCAAACTGGACAAGCCACACGACTTTCCCGGCAAAGCAGCGTTGTTGGCCGAACAGCAGCAAGGCGTCAAAAAACGGTTTGCGACTATGATCATCGAGGCAGGCGACCAAGATCCACCCTATATGTCGACCGTCTGGCATGGCGATGAAGTCGTGGGCGAGATCACGTCCAGCGGTTGGGGATACCGGGTTAACAAATGTATTGGTTTGGGGGTCGTTCGGGCCGATCTGGCGACAGAGGGCAGCCAGCTAGAGGTCGAAATTTTTGGCGTGCGTTGCAAGGCAATAGTGCAGGCCGACCAACCCATGTGGGATGCAAAAAACGCGAGGATACGCGCATGACGCAAATTACGCTTCTTGATGGTGGTATGGGCCAAGAACTGGTCAAACGATCCGGTGATACGCCTTCGCCTTTATGGGCCACTCAGGTGATGATTGATCACCCTGGCATGGTACAGGGCATACATGCGGATTTCTTTGCGGCTGGCGCAACAGTCGCCACCACAAATACCTATGCGGTTCTGCGCGACCGGCTCGTGCCCACGGGTCAGGAAGACAAGTTTGAAGACCTGCACAAAGCCGCACTTGCCGAGGCAAAGACGGCGCAAGCGGCGCATGGGTCTGGCCGGATTGCCGGGTCAATTGGGCCGCTTGGGGCGTCTTATCGCGCGGATATCCACCCAGCCTATGAAGAAGCGGTCGACCTTTATGGCGAAATTGCTGAACTGATTGGACCCGATTGCGATGTGATTTTATGCGAAACGGTCGTGTCCGTGCTGCATGCGAAATCCGTGCTGGACGCTGCCAAACGTTCTGGAAAACCGGTGTGGCTGGCCTTTACTGTGGATGATGAGGATGGTGCATATTTGCGTTCGGGTGAGCCATTGCGCGATGTTTTGTCCATCGCCAAAGACGCGGATGCTGTGCTGGCCAATTGTTCCGCCCCCGAAGCGATGCCCGCAGCATTGGATGTCCTTGCGCAAACGGGTTTGCCGTTTGGCGCATATGCCAATGGGTTTACGCAGATCACCAAGGATTTCCTGAAGAACAGCCCTACCGTGGATGCCTTAAGTGCGCGCCGTGACATGGGGCCAGCTATCTATGCCGATCACGTCATGAATTGGGTTGAACAGGGCGCGACGTTGGTCGGTGGCTGTTGCGAAATCTCGCCTGCACATATCGCGGAAATGTCCGAACGCCTGCGCGCCGCAGGGCATACGATCGTCTGAACGGAGAGCATTATGCCGGATCTTCCCAGCCACGCCCGCGTTGTCATTATTGGTGGCGGTGTTATGGGCTGTTCTGTTGCCTACCATCTGACCAAGCTTGGGTGGAAAGACGTGGTATTGTTGGAACGCAAGCAACTGACCAGTGGCACGACATGGCATGCGGCCGGTTTGATTGCCCAATTGCGGGCCACGGCGAACATGACCAAATTGGCGCGGTATTCGCAGGAACTGTATGGCGCGCTCGAAGCTGAAACGGGCGTTGCGACCGGGTTCAAACGATGCGGGTCCATCACGGCGGCATTAAACAGCGAACGCATGGAAGAATTGCAACGTCAGGCGGCAATGGCCCGTGCGTTTGGGGTTGAGGTTGACGAAATTTCACCCGGCGAGGTCAAAGCCCGGTACGAACATCTGAATATCGATGGCGTTGTTGGCGGGGTGTACCTGCCTCTGGATGGACAAGGTGACCCCAGTAATATCGCACTGGCATTGGCCAAAGGCGCGCGCCAACGCGGCGCGAAGATTCAAGAACGTGTGGCTGTCACTGGCGTTGTGCGCGACGGGCGGCGCATCGCTGGTGTGGATTGGGTCGGGGATGACGGCAGCCAAGGTCACATGACCTGCGATGCAGTGGTGAATTGCGCCGGAATGTGGGGGCATGACGTGGGCAAGATGCTGGGCACCAATGTGCCGCTTCAGGCCTGCGAACATTTCTACATAGTCACTGAAAACATCGCGGGGCTGACGCAACTGCCTGTGCTGCGCATGCCGGATGAATGTGCGTATTTCAAAGAGGATGCGGGTAAAATCCTTTTGGGCGCGTTTGAACCGGTATCAAAGCCATGGGGACCGATCCCAAAGGACTTTGAATTTGATCAATTGCCCGAAGATTTTGACCATTTTGAACCCATCTTAGAAGCCGCCGTTAATCGGATGCCAATGCTGGCCGAGGCGGGCATTCATACATTTTTCAATGGCCCGGAAAGTTTCACGCCAGATGATGCATATCACCTTGGTCTAACACCCGAGATGGACAATGTCTGGGTCGCGGCTGGTTTCAATTCCATTGGCATCCAGTCGGCTGGGGGCGCTGGTATGGCGCTGGCACAATGGATGGAAGACGGAGACAAACCGTTTGATTTGGGCGATGTTGACATTTCCCGGATGAACGCCTTTCAGGGCAACAAACAATACCTGATGGCGCGTTCATCCGAAACTTTGGGCCTGCTGTATGCGGATCACTTCCCGTTTCGCCAAAAGGCGACGGCACGGGGGGTGCGGCGCACGCCGTTTCATCACCACATGCTGCAACACGGCGCTGTCATGGGCGAACTGTCGGGGTGGGAACGCGCCAACTGGTTTGCGCGCGGGGGGCAAGCGCCCGAGTACGAATACAGCTGGAAACGGCAGAATTTCTTTGAAAACGTTGCCACCGAACATAACGCAGTGCGCACCAATGTTGGCATGTATGACATGTCGTCCTTTGGCAAAATCCGCGTTGAAGGGCCGGATGCAACGGCGTTCCTGAATTATGTGGCGGGTGGTCAATATGACGTGCCCATTGGCAAAATCGTCTATTCGCAATTCCTGAACGTGACTGGCGGGATCGAAGCGGATGTCACGATCACGCGGATCACCCAAACGGCCTATCTGGTTGTGACACCGGCCGCGACTCGTCTTGCAGATCAGACCTGGCTGGAACGCCATGTGGGTGCATTTGGTGTCGTGATTACTGACGTCACAGCGGGCGAAGGTGTGTTGGCCGTGATGGGCCCACAGGCACGCGCCTTGTTGCAGGCGGTTTCACCCAATGATTTGTCGAACGATGTGAACCCGTTTGGCACGGCGCAAGACATCGAAATTGGTCTGGGTTTGGCGCGGGTGCACCGGGTGACCTATGTCGGTGAACTGGGTTGGGAGATTTACGTGTCATCCGACATGGCCGGGCATGTCTTTGAAACTTTGCACGAGGCTGGACAAGAGTTTGGCTTGAAACTGTGTGGCATGCATATGATGGACACATGCCGTATCGAAAAAGGCTTTCGCCATTTTGGGCATGATATCACCTGCGAGGATCATGTGTTGGAAGCGGGCCTTGGATTTGCAGTCAAAACAGACAAACCTGATTTCATCGGGCGCGATGCGGTTCTGAAAAAGAAGGACACCGGATTGTCCAAGCGATTGGTGCAGTTCAAACTGAACGACCCTGAGCCGCTTTTGTACCACAACGAACCTATCCTGCGGAACGGCGAGATCGTGGGATACCTGTCATCCGGCGCATACGGACACCATTTGGGCGCAGCGATTGGCCTTGGCTATGTGCCTTGCCAAGGCGAAACTGCCTCAGACGTATTGGCGTCAAGTTACGAGATTGACGTGTGCGGCACACGCGTCACAGCCGACGTGTCGTTAAAGCCGATGTATGATCCAAAATCGGAGCGGGTGAAGGTTTAACCCGCTTCGAAAAAGTCTTTGGCCAAATCTGTCCATCCGCGCGGAAGGCCATGGCCGCCGTCGTGGATACACATTTTCAACGCCCCGGCATCACAGCTTTCGTTCCAGTCGCGACACCGGAAAGTTTCACCGATTTCGATCTTATCCGGGTTGGTTCTACAGCTGTTGAGAGCGCGTGCGCGGGTAAAGCTTTCAAACAAATCGCCCTGATGCCAATCTCGGATGCCGCGCCCTTCAAAGGGAACTTGGGCATCGGCAAATCCATGCACTTGCAAAAATCGGATTGGACCGGTTGCACAGTCCGTTGGATTGGGGCGGCGCATTGCACCGGAAACCGACACGAATGCACTAAAGCGATCCCCAGCAAGGCACGCCATGCGCCAAACCATTGACCCACCTGCTGAAAACCCGCCTGCATAAATACGGTCTGTGTCCAAAGGAATGCGCTTCTCCACGTCATCCATCACGCGAAGTGTAAAGGCGACGTCGTCGCGCTGGCTTGGGGGCAAATCGCGGGCAGGCCATGCGCGCACCTTGCGGCCCGGAATAAACGCGCCGTTGGGTGCGATCAACAAATACCCGTTATTCACAAAGGAATTGCGCAAACCGCTTGATCGAAAGATCGAAGCTGCGGACGAGTTATGCCCATGATAAAATACCAGTGCTGGTAACGGTGTTTCGCCATCCCAGTCGGGTGGAAAGACCAGATGGTAGTCCCCTTCATCCACTTCGCAGGCGGCGTCTTTCCCACACGGGGTTTGTGCATGCACAGGAAAGGTAAGGATCATCAACAAGGCGATAAGAAAGCGCATGATTGCTCCGATTATTTGTTCCGTGCAGGCAACATGGGACCGGGGTGGAATGGAAGAGGCGAAGCGGTGATTTCGCTGAAACGTGATCAGATGACTTGCAAAGACGCGCGCGATTTGTGAGGGCAGTCCCATGCAAGATAACACCTATAATCCACCCGATGACCCGCTGAACATCGTCTATGAAGATTCCGAAGTTCTGGCGTTGGATAAACCGTCGGGATTGTTAAGCGTTCCCGGCAAAGGACCAGAACTATCGGATTGCCTGATCAGTCGCGTTCAAACAGTGTTTCCCCATGCGTTGCTGGTGCATCGTCTTGATCGGGATACGTCCGGTGTGATGATCTTTGGGCTTAGCCAGCATGCGCAACGGCATTTGGGTTTGCAGTTCGAAAAACGCCAGATGAAGAAGACCTACGTGGCGCGAGTATGGGGTACGGTTGCTGAAGATACAGGAACCGTCGATTTACCGCTTTGTGTTGATTGGCCAAACCGGCCCAAGCAGCATGTCGACCCCGAAAATGGCAAAGCCTCAGTTACGGATTGGAAGGTTCTGCGGCGCGAGGCAGATGGCACAACGCGCATGCGTCTGATGCCGCAGACTGGGCGCAGCCATCAATTGCGGGTTCATATGCTGGAAATTGGGCACCCGATCCTTGGCGATCCGTTTTATGCAGACGGACCGGCAGGCGATTTCCCACGTTTGATGCTGCATGCAGAAGAATTGCGCCTGCGCTCGCCCGCGGACGGGCGAGGCGTTCGTGTTAGGGCGAAAACGCCCTTTTGATTATTCGGCGGCCCAGCCCGAAACGGCTTTGACTTCGAGGAAATCTTCGATACCCCAGATGCCGCCTTCGCGCCCGTTCCCGGATTGCTTCATTCCACCAAATGGAGACCCGGCGGCGCGAGATGTCCCATTCATTTCGACCATGCCGGATCGCAATTGAGTGGCCAACCGATTGGCGCGTTGGCTGTCTTGCGTCTGCACGTAATTCGTCAAGCCATAGGGCGTGTCATTCGCAATTTCGACGGCTTCTTCTTCGGTGTCAAAAGGAATGATCGACAAGACGGGACCAAAGATTTCTTCGCGTGCAATGACCATATCGTTGTTCACATCAGCAAACACTGTGGGGCGCACATAATACCCTTTGTTCAGGCCCTCGGGGCGACCAACGCCCCCTGCGACCAGTCGAGCCCCTTCATCGATGCCCTTTTGGATCAGGTCTTGGATCTTACCCCATTGGGTGGCGTTGACGACGGGGCCGATGTGACGCCCTTCATCGCTTGCAGGACCGACAGTCACCTTTTGCGCGACGGCGGCGGCTTCTTCGACGGCTTTGTCATAGACGCCGCGTTGCACCAACATACGCGAGGGTGCGTTACAGCTTTGGCCGGTGTTGTTCATCATGTGCAGCACGCCGCGTTTGATGGCCTTTTCATCGGCATCGTCAAAGACAAGGTTCGCACCTTTACCGCCAAGTTCCAGATGCACACGTTTCAGTGTATCCGCTGCGTTTTTCGAGATCAAAGTCCCGGCGCGTGTCGATCCCGTAAAGCTGACCATATCCACGTCCTTGTGGCCCGACAGCGTTGTGCCAACGCCCACGCCATCGCCATTCACAAGGTTAAAGACGCCTTTGGGGAAACCGGCCTGATCCATCAATTCGGCAAAGACCATCGCGTTCAGCGGGCTTTCTTCTGATGGTTTTAACACCATCGTACACCCCGCAACGGCTGCGGCGCCGACTTTTAATGTGACCTGGTTCATCGGCCAGTTCCACGGCGTGATCAAGGCGCAAACACCAACTGGCTCATAGATGATCCGATCACCGGGTGCATGATCGCCAAGGGGGCGATTGAATTCAAAGTTGCGCGCCGCGCGTACAAAATTCTTGAGGTGCCATGTTCCAGCACCGACTTGCTGCGCACGGGCCATATCGATGGGCGCGCCCATTTCGGCGCTCATGGCTTGGGCAAGCTCTTCGCCCTTTTCGCTGTAAAGGCTGATCAGCTTTTCGACATAACCGATGCGCTCTTCGATTGGTGTGCTCATCCAGTTCGGAAAAGCGGCCTTGGCGGCTGCGACGGCGGCTTCTGCATCAGCTTTACTGCCCAGTGAAATCGTGGCGCAGGGTTCTTCCAGTGATGGGTCGACCACATGATGATCGGTTCCAGCAATCGGATCCACCCAAGATCCATTTATGTAGAACTGGCGTTTTTCAAGCATTTGACACCTCTGATGCTGTTGGGTGCACGACTCAGGTTGAATCGTGCACCTTTGCATTGATAGAGACGCCGCCGACTTGGTTTGTCAAACGCTTGGAACGTCCGGCATTTCAATCGGAAGGCCGGTATTGGCAAGAATCGAATTGATCGCGCCCCAAACGACGCCAACAATTGCATTCCATGCTTTTTCCAAGGTCAGCACGCTTAACATGACCAGATGTCGGGCAAAGGCTTCGGTCTGCTCTTCGAGACGGCTGGTAAAGCGTTTGAACATCGTGTTGTTTGTCTTGAGCGAGCCAAATGCGCGTTCTTCGGCGATGACCAAAGCAAACCGCGCAAGGCGTTCGGATTGTTCTTCGGCGAACATCTTGACCGTGCCAAATCCGTCATGCAATTCGCCTTTTAAAGCCGCAATAATTTGCGTGACAATGTCATGAACTTTCATATCAAATTACCTTTCCAATGCTGACTCAATTGTCAGAACTGCATTAATGGACAGTTCATAATCGGCCTTGAATAATTCGACCAAACCGTCGTCCAAACCGCTGTCTTTATGCGTGTTTCGCATGACCCTTAAACCGTCGGTCACAGCCGTAAGATCAGTTGGTGTGCTGTCTAGGCAGACAGTCGCATCCTCTGATTTACACATTTTCTGAAACCGTGCAGACCGTGCCAAACGTTGACCCAACGCCGGAATATCCCGCGCTTTGGCTTGAATAATCGCGCCTTCAAATCCACCGATCAGATCGTTGTAGTTGCGTTCAAATTTAGAATAGTCCTTGCGCGGTGACCCGTCTTCAACAGCGGCAAATAGAGCCAGCGTTTTGCCATTCAAATCGTCAACCTTGCGAACAAGGCTGCCGTCAAAGGGGGGTAAAACGCTGATGGTACAAGAAACAATAAAAAGAAAAGCGAATAAAAAAAGGCCCGCGGGCCTATGAATAATTTGCATCAAATATCCTCCCACTATGCCCGCTAAAATAGCATATTCTGAGGGGATCAGCAACTTAGGCAAGGAAACAGGCGCCTAAACGACGCCTGCACCATTTGATAGTCTCAGCTTACTTTGCGACGTCGGGCCAAAGCAAGAATGCCAAATCCGCCAAGCATCAATGGCAAGCTTGCAGGCAATGGCACGACACCCGGTGTGGATGACCCAAGAGCGCTGATCGCAAATTCGCCAAAAGCGTTCTGTACCGTACCGTTGGGGTGAACATCATCAAGGAACAAAAATGTCTCGGCGATGGAAACATCAAAAATGGGCGAACCATCAGCTGCGAAGCCCGTGATCGTACAGTTGGATCCTGCAAAATTGATTGTCGGGTCCGGGGCTTGCACACACGCGTCGGTGACATTTGTCAGCCCAAGCGCGCTTGGCGTGTCGATGATATCTTGAAGGAACTGCGCTTGATCCAAACGAATGATGTCCAGCCCACGTGTCAGTTCCAGACTGGCCAATCCAGTTTCCAAAGTTGTGTTAAATGCTGCTGTCGCAAGGGATGACGCCGGGTTAGATGCGCCGTCGGGCGTAAGAGCGAGATCGGGTAAATTCGCAACCAGAAAGCTATCCAGGCTGCTGTCCAGATCGTTTAACGCAGTGATCCCGGTGATGACATCAAGCGCCGCTTGGACCGGGCTTCCACCTTGAAAGATGTCATTTGCGCCGAACAGTACCGATACCAATGGATTGTCACCCAAGGCAGGCGTTCCAGCGGTCGGAGTGAAAACGTCGATTTGGCGTTGGAAGGTTCCCAAGTCGAACAGATCAATAGCATTTGGGTCAGGGTTCAGTGAATCAAAAAACAGAAAATTGGCGTCTTGCGTGTTCGTGTCGCCAGCTGTCGCGCCACCCAAAGCGAAATTGGCAGTGTTCAAGCCACGGCTGATGAATTCATCCGCCAGAACCTCGGTCCATACGGGTCCGGTTGAAAATCGCCCACCGTTAAAGGGTGGAGGATTAAAAGCCGTCAAACCTTTCCCATCGTCAGACAAACTGTCGCCAAAAGCGAAGAAGCTCGTGAAAGTGGATGCACTGGATGCATTTGCTATGAAAACGGTTGTAACCGCGCAGATAATCGTACGAATCATGATTCCCCCTGTTTTAGGACGCTTTTGTAGCATGCCAAATGCGAACCCTACTTATGACGTAAGGGAACGAATGGGTTTGACCTTGGGGAATGCGCGATGAAAAACCCCCGAAATCGACTGATTCCGGGGGCTTTAATTTCGTCAAAATAGGAGCAGATTAATCTGCAGCTTCTTCCGCTTTGGCTTCTTCACCTGTCTCTTGGTCCACGACTTTCATCGACAAACGCACCTTACCGCGATCATCAAATCCAAGAAGTTTGACCCAGACTTCCTGACCTTCTTTAAGAACGTCAGATGGGTGGTTCAGGCGACGGTTTTCGATTTGGCTGACGTGGACAAGTCCATCGCGTTTGCCAAAGAAGTTCACGAATGCACCAAAGTCCACGATCTTAACGACCGTACCTTTGTAAATCGCACCTTCTTCGGGTTCTGCCACGATCGAATGGATCATGTCATAGGCCTTCTGGATGGCTTCGCCATTTGGCGATGCGATCTTGATAACACCGTCGTCGTTGATGTCGACTTTGGCGCCGGACACTTCGACGATTTCGCGGATGACTTTCCCACCTGAACCGATCACTTCGCGGATTTTATCAGTTGGAATATTCATCGTTTCGATCCGAGGGGCGTGGACTGAGAATTCGTTCGCGCCTGTGATCGATTTCGACATTTCACCCAAGATATGCATGCGGCCTGCTTTGGCTTGTGCCAGTGCTTTCTGCATGATTTCGGGTGTGATGCCCGCCACTTTGATGTCCATCTGCAGCGACGTGATGCCGTTTTCGGTACCTGCCACTTTAAAGTCCATATCGCCCAAGTGATCTTCGTCACCCAGAATATCTGTCAGGATCGCGTATGAACCGTCGTCTTCCAGAATAAGACCCATCGCAACACCAGCAACAGCAGCCTTGAGCGGAACACCCGCATCCATCATGGACAAAGATCCACCACAGACCGACGCCATCGACGAAGACCCGTTGGATTCAGTGATCTCAGACACCAAACGTACAGTGTATGGGAAATCAGTTGGCGCAGGCAAAACGGCCTGAAGGGCGCGCCATGCAAGTTTACCATGGCCGATTTCACGACGTCCGGGAGGGCCAACACGACCTGCTTCACCCACCGAATAGGGAGGGAAGTTGTAATGCAGCAGGAAGTTCGATTTGAAGTTTCCGTGCAGGGCGTCGATGAATTGTTCGTCGTCGCCGGTGCCCAAAGTGGTCACAACCAAGCCTTGAGTTTCACCACGTGTGAACAAAGCCGAACCGTGTGTCCGTGGCAGAATACCAGTCTCACAAACGATGTCACGCACTTCGTCGGTTTTACGTCCGTCAATCCGTGTGCCCGTTTTGACAACGTCACCGCGCAGGATCGATGCTTCGAGCTTTTTCATAGCCGAACCAAGGTTGCTGTCGTCTTGTTGCTCTTCGGTCAGGCCTGCAAGGATCGTTTCACGGGCTGCGGAAACAGCCGTTGTGCGTTCTTGCTTGTCGCCAATTGCAAACGCCGCACGCATTTCCTTTTCGCCAGCCTTTTGGACGGCAGCAAACAGGTCTGAGTAATCTGGCGGTTGGAAATCGAATGGTTCTTTCGCTGCGTCTTCGGCCAGCGAAATGATCAGGTCGATAACAGGTTGGATGTTTTCATGCGCAAAGTTCACAGCGCCCAACATTTCTTCTTCCGTCAGCTCGTACGCTTCGGATTCAACCATCATCACGGCGTCTTTGGTGCCCGCAACAACAAGATCAAGACGCTGTTCAGGGTTCTGACGCAGGTCCTGCATATCGTCGACAGTTGGGTTCAAGGTGTATTCGCCATCTTCAAAACCAACACGCGCACAGGCGATCGGGCCACGGAACGGTGCGCCGGAAATCGTCAAAGCTGCTGATGCTGCAATCATCGCAACGATGTCAGGGTCATTGACCAAGTCGTGCGACAGAACAGTACACATTACGAGAACTTCGTGTTTGAAACCGGGTACAAACAAAGGGCGGATAGGGCGGTCAATCAGACGCGCTGTCAACGTCTCTTTTTCGGTGGGGCGTGCTTCGCGTTTGAAGAAGCCACCGGGGATTTTACCCGCCGCATAATACTTTTCTTGGTAGTGCACGGTCAGAGGAAAGAAATCCTGTCCGGGCTTAGGGCTTTTGGCAAAGGTTACGTTTGCCATGACACTGGTTTCGCCCAGTGTTGCGATTACGGACCCATCCGCTTGACGGGCCACTTTTCCAGTTTCCAGTGTGAGCGTTTCTTCGCCCCACTGAATGCTTTTCTTCGATAAATTGAACATCATCGTTTCCTGTAAGGGAGCACTCGCGGGCCTTCCCACGTCTCCCGTTTTGCGTGGCGGCCCCATTGCCGCCGCCCCCAATCCTCGTGCACGCGCCCGGGGGCCAATGGCGTCACGTCTCAGATGAGCCGTCGCATACAGTGTTTTCAATGCTTTGGGAAGCTTGCATTCGCGCAGGGATAGGCATGGAATATTGGTTCAGGTTCCAATCGTCGTGCAAGAATAGGTTTGCCCCGTGAATGCAAAGAGTCACCAGATCCTATCAAAGAACAAGGACATTGCGGTTGGCCATGCGTTGATTGATGATTTCGACCTTGCGCCCGGTGTTGTTTGTGATGCCGCGATTGTTGTGCAATCCCCGAACTGGTCCTTGTATTCATTGGATTTTACCATCGGGGCGGCTGTGTTTGTTGAATTGCCGCCCAGTTTGGATTTAGGGCAGGCGACCTTTGTGTATCAGGCGCAATTCGATCATGCAGTGCGTGTTCTGACGGTTCCATTCGTGCAGATGATTGCATTGGCCGAAACGCTTGCAGGGCCCCACAATTTGACGTTTTTATTGTCAACGGGGCGATGTGGATCAACATTGGCCAGTCGGATATTGGCGAATATCCCCGAAGTTTGGAGCGTTTCTGAACCTGACGTGTTCACGCTGCTTGCGTTTCACCGGTCAGAGTTGCCCGCTGATTTGATGCATGAATTGTTGACCGCCTGCACGCGTCTGTTGTTCCGTCCTCCGCACGGACAGGACATCCGTTCGTTTGTTATCAAACCAAGAAGCGAGGCGGTGATGATCAATGATCATCTGCAAAAGGCTTTGCCCGATGCGCGATACGTGTTTCTGTATCGGGATGTGGGGACTTACGCCAATTCGATGCACCGGTTTGTGCAACGCATTTTCCAAGTTGAAGAGCCGCAATTGGACGACACCTATTTCGAGCTTCGGTGGAAGATAAGCAGCGTTGGATCACCTGTTGAGGATATGTCGCGTTGGTTTCCCAAAGGGTACGGTGGACTCGAACGTGATGACTTTCTGGCATTGGCATGGACGTTTCGCATGAAAGCCGCACAGAAACTGATTGCGACAAGGAAGCGGATTACGTCGATCCACTATGACGATCTGGTCACGAAAAAACGTGTTGAGACGACGCGGTTATTGAATGCATGTGGGGTGAATGCGGATTGGATCGAAACAGCGCTGTTGGGTTTCGAAATGGATGCCCATACGGGTACCATTGGCGAAAACAAGGTACCCGCAACACCATTGAGCCTAGAACGGATCAAACGTTTGGAACAGCAGGTCGCAGCGTGGGACATGCTTACATATCTTCAAGAACGCCTTTGAGCATCTGGGGTATGATCGTGTGTGTGTCGCCGCATTTCTTATGCTCGATGCATGAATATTTATTAATACTAACAATGTCTTGCGAATAAAAATACGAACCCGAACGTTAAGTACTTCTTATCGAAACCGAACCTCCACTTCGAACTCGGATTGCGCCGTCTAGGGGGCACCAGTTTGGTCTGGTGCTCCTGAAGCTGTGAAGCGTTCATTTCATTGGCAAAAACTGTTAGCCCTTGTGACTTACCTTGCTGTCTTCGGGTGCCTGATCTCGATCAAACATCCCATAGTCGCGGATGACGCTGGAAACGCGCAGGCGGTAATTTGAAAATAGTCCCCCCCGCCCTTTGGATTGCGCCTTTCGGTGCGCCGTCAATGTGCGCCATTCATCCAATGCCGCTTCGTCACGGAAGAACGAAAGCGACAAAAGTTTCCCCGGAGTGGTCAGGCTTTCAAATCGTTCGACCGACAAGAACCCATCAATCTCATCAAGCATTGGGCGCATTTCTGCAGCCACATCTAGATAAGCAGATTTGCAACCCTCAGCTATTTCTACTTCGAAAATGACCGCGATCATGTCTTGTTGTTCCCTTCCACTTTCTTCAGCCACGTCCGGTCTTCTCGTAAAAGAAATCCTTCACGCTGTGCAAATTCATAGTTTTCGCGCCCCAAAGGGTCGGCAGCCAATCGTGTTCTGTACTGTTCATAATCGGCAAGCGACGCAACATTGTAAATTCCATACGCCAATGTACTGGACCCTTCATGCGGAGCAAAGTACCCGATCAAATTGGCCCCACATCGTGGAATAGCTTCGTTCCAGTTCCCTGCATATTGGCAAAACGCTTCTTTTTTCGTCGGATCAATTTGATAGCGAATGACACATGTCAGCATCGGGTTCTCCTTTTCCATGCAGAAGACATAGACACTTGCACCGGCCCGATGCTTCGATCAGAATCGAAGTATGAAAGAAGGACCCAATATCGCTGAGATCGCTAGTCTTATTGGCGAACCCGCCCGCGCCAATATTCTAACGGCCTTGATGACAGGCAAAGCGTTGACAGCAACCGAACTGGCTCATGAAGCGGGTGTAACCGCACAAACAGCCTCAAGTCATTTGCGTAAATTGGGGGATGCGCGATTGGTGGTTCAACGCAAAGAAGGACGGCATCGGTATTTCTCACTTGGCGGCGAAGACGTCGCGCAAGCCTTGGAAAGTTTGATGGGCCTTGCTGCCGGGCGCGGTCATTTGCGCATGCGAACTGGCCCACGTGACAGCGCATTGCGCCATGCCCGCGTTTGCTACAGCCATCTTGCGGGCGACATGGGCGTACACCTGTACCAATCCATGCTGTCTTCAGGTTATTTTTCAATATCCCCAAAAGGTTTGGATCTGTCCCCGTCAGGAACCACGTTTGTCTCAGAGTTTGGCCTGAACTTGGACACCCTTCCGCCATCGTCAGCACCAATGTGTCGCGAATGCTTGGATTGGAGTGCGCGACAATCTCATCTGGCAGGTCGTCTTGGCCGTGCAATGCTGGCTCAAATAATCACACTTGGTTGGGCCAAACGCGTTCCCGACAGTCGGGTCGTGCAGTTTTCGAAATCTGGTCAGCTGAAATTCGAAAATTTGTTTGGACGCGTTCCATCGCCAGAATAAGCAGCATTCTGCGAACCGCGGCGTTCAATTCGACACACCAGTGCGTGTGGTCTCAAAAAACTACTTCTCATTTTTGCAATCCATCTACATTCTACCCTAAATTATACAACTTGAACGGACCGGAATAATTCAAACGAACGCCCATCTCTCACCACAAGCCGCAGTTCGAGACGGTTTGGCGGAAGTTCATCCAAGACTATGGCGTTATGCCGTCGCTTTGACAGGGCGTCGCGATTGGGCCGATGATCTGGTTCAGGCCACTTGCCTGCGGGCCATGGAAAAAGCCGACCAGTTCCAAGTTGGCACTCATTTGGATCGTTGGATGTTCGTTATGGCACAGCGATTGTGGCTGAACGAGCTGCGTTCGCGTAAAGTTCGACAGGGTGGCGGGTTGCAACCAGTCGAAGAGACACCACTTGCAGATCCTTCTCCTGGGGTGGAAACGAATATAATGGCGCAACGGGTGTTATCCTTAGTACAACAACTACCTGACGCCCAAAGACATGCCGTTTTCCTCGTTTATGTTGAGGGCTACAGTTACAAGGAAGCCGCCGAGATCATGGAAATCCCCATCGGCACAGTAATGAGTCGCCTTGCCGCAGGGCGCAAGCGTTTGAATGGCCAGATGGCCGAAGAAGGAGTCACAGGATGAGCGACGCAAGCTTTTCCGATGAGGACTTAACAGCTTTTCTGGATGGAGAAGCTGATTCTGAATTGAACGCTTCGATTACGGCAGCGATAGAAGTCGACGCAAACCTGGGTGCGCGCCTCGCCTCATTGGATTTGCCTATTGCAGCGATCCGCAGCAGTTACGACGCCCTCCTCTCAGAAGCGCCGAATTATCGAAAAGAAGAACGTGAGGCCACGCCTAGCCGTAGAATTTGGCCGTGGACATTTGGAACATTCGCGACTGGCCTTGCCGCCGGGTTTGCCATGGCCGTGTTCCTTCCTGGCGGCACACCCGCACCTGCAGAACCCGGCTGGAAAGCCGTCGTTGCCTCTTATCAATCGCTTTATGGCGAGGCCACGCTGGATAGCGTGGATCCAGTTGAAGACGAATCCCGTGCGCAATTGGCCCGCGTTTCGAACGCGATTGGGCTAGATCTCAGCGATTTGCCTGCGCCTGAAGGACTCCGCTTCAAACGAGCGCAACTGCTCAGCTTCAAAGGGCGTCCTCTTGTGCAACTGGCGTACCAAAGAGACGACGGAACACCCGTAGCGCTGTGCATATTGAAAATCGAAGATGGCGAACCAAAACCAATGAATGTCGAAACCTTGGCAGGTCTAGGCGCAGCGAGCTGGAACGCAGGCGGGTTTGGTTATCTGTTGATCGGGGGCGATGATCAGCAAAGAATCGAGCCCGAAGCCGTCCCGTTTGCACGTTGGAGCCAGTCCGCGACCTGATCGTCATTTTTTATGTTTTAAAGTTAAGGCAAAACTGCCTTATTGCTGCAACATCCTGACGCGCTACAGCATCACAATCCTATGACTATCTCGTGAATATTGCATATTTTCAGTACCCTAAACACGGCTTCTACTTGTTTCTCGTTCCGGTTCAATAAACTTAAAGAACGCAAGATTATCCCAAGACTGCCCACATCCTGCCCAGATTCCCATCGATAAGCATTGGCAACGAACATGAAGGAAGGGATCGAGCATGGATCGCCTCACCGAAATGGAAGCCTTTGCCACAGTCGTGGACCAAGGTGGATTTACGGATGCTGCTAAGAAGATGGGTATTTCAAAGTCGGCCGTGTCAAAGCACGTCTCGAGTTTGGAGGCGCGCTTGGGGGCGCGACTTTTGAACCGGACGACACGACGCGTTTCGCCGACAGAAATTGGATTGGCTTATTATGATCGAGCACGCCGCGTGTTGAATGACGCGGGGGAAGCCGACGCTTTGGTGACGTCTATGCAATCGGCACCTTCCGGGCTTTTACGTATCTCGGTCGCAACAGATTTTGGTGTAAACCACTTGTCCCCAGTGATCGGCGAATTCCTGTCAGAATTCCCGGACATCACAGTCAACATGGTTTTGAACAACCGGTACGTCGAACTCATCTCTGAAGGCTTCGATATGGCTGTGCGTATCGGTGAACTCGAAGATTCCACGCTGAAAGCACGGAAGCTGACGGAAACGACAAAACGTATGATCGCGGCACCTTCGTATTTCGAACGGTATGGTCGCCCGCAAAAGATCGACGATTTAAACGAACATAAATTGCTGCATTATTCCAACCAGTCTTCTGGAAATGTTTGGAAACTGACATCCCCGTCAGGCGAAAAGCGTCAAGTGCGCACTGCCGGTTGGCTATCGGTCAATGACGGTCAATCGCTTTTGAATGCTGCCATTTCAGGTCTTGGAATCGCTTATTTGCCAAGCTTTCTGTATGCGGATGCTATGAAGAAAGGTCTGATCGAAGATGTCATTCCAGATCTTCCAGTAGAAACTCAGGGCATCTATTCGGTTTATCCGCCCGGACGCTTTACACAACCAAAAGTACGGGCATTCATCGATTTCCTCGTCCACTCATTTGCAGAAAAAGGGCCGACAGACTGGTAAACCCAGATCTTTCGCGTGCGCATTTAGGTTGATGGCTTCTTGATCGCACAGCGCCCTCTGCTCGGGTACTGATCGCAGACTTTGCAAAGCTATGGCATTTTGTCGACATGATTTCCGGCCCGGCCAAGTCATGTTCGCCCAAAAGCTGCAGCGCTGAATTTACATGGATACCATAAGTGTTCTTTTTCGAAGTGTTTCTGTCTCAAGCACGTCGAAAATAAGAATGCTATGGGCCGTGTGTTTTGAAACCGGATCGTTTGTCTTCACATCTACCGCGAAATTTAATTCAACAGCACAACTTCAACTCTTCTGTTCCGGTTGCGCCCCTCTTCCGTAGAATTGCTTGCGATCGGCGCTAAATACCCGACTCCGTCCGCTTCAATGCGGCTTGCTTGAATATCGAAGCTGTTGATTAAACGTTGACGGACAGATTGAGCACGCGCGCGGGATAAGCTGATATTGGCTGCAAGGGAACCGACATTGTCGGTGTGGCCTACCACAGCTATTCGACGTTCCGAGTCAGACCCCATAAATTCGGCCAATGCGCTTATCGCATCGAAAGGTCCATCCCCCAAAGCTGATGACCCCGTTTGGAACTGAAGCCCAGCAAGTTGCGCGACACCCAATGTAGTCAGCGCTTCTTGTACGTTCGTTGAAGCCGCTTGGCGAGAATTTGAGGGAACAGGTGGAGCTTCGGGCGCAGGTACATCTTCTGAAGTTTCGTTGGTGAATTGATCTGGCTCATCGCCCAGATTTCCGGCCTGAATGACCTGCAGATGGGCCGCTGAAACGGCGGTACTGACCAGCAAAGTTACAGCATTTTCAGGTGCACCTGAATGGCCTTGAATCGCAGTGATAAAATGGAAGTCGCGTAAATTTACATACATTGCTGGGGCAGGCAGCGTTTCGATCGCAAATCTAAAATCAAATCCGCCACATTCGACGTCAGCGCAATCCAAGACAATGTCATAGCCCGACTTTTCCAATTGCTGGCGCAATGGTGCCAAAATCTGCAGCGGTGTCACACCAGGTGAAGCAATGCGAAAAACACTACGCCGCACTTGTCCTTCCAAGGTTGCACCTTGCAGACCTCCGTCTTGGTACACATTCAAGGGAACAAAATAACTGTCAGGGTCCGTATTTCGACTGGCTGTTTCCAAGGCATTTCGCGGCAGCGTCAGATCAAGGGCAAAAGCGCTCTGTGCGAAAAAGCAAAGAATAAAGACCAGTCTTGCAATCATCTGGCCTGCTTATGATATTCTGGGTTCGGCATCATTGCAGCCGCACTCGCCACCCGGTTAGACATGTTAAAGAAAGCAGCGACAGACACGATGTCCCAGATATCGCGGTCGGAAAATCCCACATCCCGCAATGCTTGCCGATCCGATTCTTCGATCTTGTGGCTGGCCATTGTCAGCGCCTCTGAAAACTGAAGCATCGCATGATGACGCGCATCCAAATCTGCCATGCGCCAATTCATGACCAATTGTTCACCCAGCTCTGGATTCCCGGACAATTGGCGAACTGCAGCGCCGTGCGCGACAAGACAATAATAACATTTGTTGATGGCTGACACCGCCACGCCGATCATCTCGCGTTCCAGTTTGGACAGGCCACTTTGACCCAGCATCAAGTCGTTATAAAGCGCTGTAAACCCATTTAGCTTTTCAATATCAAATGCGTAGGCCCGCAACACGTTGGGGACCAATCCAAGCTTTTCGGCGCAGATATCAAAGTATTTTTGGGTCTGCTCAGGAAGCGGATCGACCATCGGCAGGTCAAGTGCTGTGGGTTGGTCGTTCATTTCGCCTCCTTGATGCGGTAATGATAGGCCCCGCTTGGCTGAAATCCCAAGCCTTTATACAAGGTGTTCGCGGCAACGTTATCACGAACACACAAGACACTCATCCAAGCAGCGCCATTTGATTGGGCCCAAAAGGCAGCCTGTCGCATGATCCATTGCGCTACACCCTTGCGACGTTGATGCGGTAAAACTTCGACCGCATGAACCATGCACACATCGTCGTGCATTCCGGCAAAGGCAACACCTGCGGGTTTGTCGTTCCACCGACAAAATACAGCAGTCTTTTGATTGGCTCGTTCCATGACTTTCAATCTGGCAGGACCAATTCCACCTGCGGCCCAAATTTCAGTCATAATCGCCAAGGGTTCCCAAATGGAGAACGCAGTTACCGGAGGAATGGCTTGAGATGTCAAAAGCTCAACAGGTGCCGCATATAATTGGACGGGGTCGATAACGGCATATCCTGCGCCGTCCAACTTTGCGTCCAACGCGTTTTCACCTTCGCGGATCATGAACAGTGCAGGCTGCTCCAATGCGCGCATGCGCGCTTCGGCGTCTGCAATTTCTGTATCGTTTGGGACATGATCAACCGTGGTTGCAGACACCCTTTTGCCGCCCCCAGCGCCTTCGCGAAAAGCAAACCCATTGGTGCGCCATGTCTTTGCTGGCGGCCATGTGGCTTCGCAGACATTGTAAAGGGTCTCTGCCGATGGCGATGTCACGAAAACACAGCCCTCAACGCGTCACATGCCTCGGACAAGCGCACGGCGTCGGCACCACGGATGACGATGTTCGATCCATATTTGCCGTTATGTTGAAACGGATAAGACCCAAAGGACAGGTCAGGGTACGTTTCTGCCAATTGCCCCAGTGGCTCTGCAATGTCCCCTTCTCCGCGATCGACACGCACACTTTCAGACAAAAGCGGCGCACCACCCGTCAATTGCGGCAGCACGCTTGCCACCATGGCTTGAAAGACGCTTGGAACGCCGGCCATGACGTGCACATTTTCAATGGTAAACCCGGGCGCGGTGCTGACCGGATTATCAATCAACGCTGCGTTGTCCGGTATCCGCGCCATACGCAATCGCGCGTCGTTCAACTCAAGGCCTGATCGTTCGTAATGCGCAACAAGGAGCGCGCGGGCATCTGCGCGAACGTCTATACTTTGTCCAAAAGCGCGCGCCATGCAATCGGCCGTTATATCATCATGTGTCGGTCCGATGCCGCCACTGCTGAACACGTGGTCATGACGTTTGGACAACGCAAGCACCGCATCGATTATGTCATCGGAATTATCGCTGACAATGCGCACTTCACGCAGGTCAATGCCGCGTTCGGTCAATTGGCCAGCAAGGTAATGCATATTTGCATCCCGCGTCCGCCCCGACAGAATCTCGTCGCCAATCACCAGCATTGCCGCAGTTGGATTTACCATATCCGCTCCTTGAGCCTTGTTCCGCTCCGGTATAGGCCCGTGACCATGCGCTTTCAAACCGAACTTGTCCCCGCCACGTTAATCAAACGTTATAAACGCTTTCTCGCAGATTGCCGTTTGGAAGATGGGCGGGAAATTACCGCACATTGCGCCAATCCGGGTTCGATGATGGGATTGGCTGAACCGGGAATGCGCATTTGGCTGGAACCGAATGACGATCCAAAGAAAAAGCTGAAATATGGGTGGCGGTTGGTCGAACACGCCAATGGCCATTTTACGGGTGTTGATACTTCGGTGCCAAACCGTGCGTTGCGCACAGCCCTTCAAGACAAACAAGTTGCCGCTCTTGGTGATTATGACCACGCGCGCGCCGAAGTAAAATACGGTGAAAATTCGCGCATCGACTTCTTGTTATCAACAGAGGGTCGTCCAGATGCCTATGTCGAAGTAAAATCCGTGACGTTGTCGCGCCAACCCGGCCTTGCCGAGTTTCCCGACAGCGTAACAGCGCGAGGTGCCAAACATCTGGTCGAACTGGAAAACATGGTGCGGCTCGGTCATCGCGCCATCATGCTGTATTTGGTGCAACGCACAGACGCGGATCGTTTCGATCTGGCACGCGATATAGACCCCGTTTATGCTGCGGCATATGATAGCGCGTGTGCAGCAGGGGTTGAAACCTTGGTGCTTGGAACCGAAATAAGCCCCGAAAGCGTCCAAGTTGGGCAACCTTTGCGAAAAGTCGAGTGACCTCACTGGTCGTCAGTGACAAGCTCGCGTAATATCTTTGCGATCCAAATTGGGAACATGACAGTGGAACAAGAAGCACGTGGCCGTCTGACAAAGGACGGGATCCGCATCTATGACGAACCCGACTTTGCCGGTATGCAAGTTGCGGGCGCATTGGCCGCGCATATTCTTGACTGTATGCCGGAACATGTTTTCCCGGGCCAAACCACTGGTCGCATCGACGAGATCATCACGCAGATGGTCAATGATGTAAAGGCGACATCGGCAACGATTGGGTACAAAGGATATAAACACGCCTCGTGCATTTCGGTGAACCATGTGGTGTGTCACGGAATCCCGGGCGACAAGGTGCTCAAGGATGGTGACATCCTGAACATCGACGTAACGGTCATTGTCGATGGATGGTTTGGTGACACTTCGCGCATGTATGTGGCAGGCAAGCTGCCTCGCAAGGCGGAACGTTTGATCCAAATCACGCATGACGCGCTGATGGTTGGGATCGAGGCTGTTAAACCGGGCAACACATTTGGCGATATCGGACATGCAATCCAATCCTTCGTTGAAGGTCATCGCATGAGTGTCGTGCGTGATTTTTGCGGTCATGGATTGGGTCGCGTTTTTCACGCCCCCCCAAATGTTCTGCATTACGGCCGACCGGGCACCGGCGCAATTCTTGAAGAAGGCATGTTCTTTACGATTGAACCGATGGTCAATCTGGGCAGGCCCGAAACAAAAGTGCTGGCGGATGATTGGACTGCCGTGACGCGGGACAAATCCTTGTCAGCGCAGTTCGAACATTCCGTTGGCGTCACCGCGGATGGGTTTGAGATTTTCACGCTAAGCGAAAAGAACCTGTTCCATCCGACATTCACTCAGGACTGATTGGGTTCCAAAAGCGTGATATGCGTCGTGCCATAGCGACGCTGATCCACTGACCTGAAACCCTCTGGCGGTGCCATTGGCGCTTCTTCTTCCCAAACGATCAAACTGTCTGCACTGATCCATCCGGAATCCAAGGCCGACGTTATGGCCAATGCGCCAAGGTTCTTACCGTAAGGTGGATCAAGAAACACCAGATCGAAAGGATCGACTGCACATGGCCCCAGACGGGTTGCGTCTTTTTTGACCAAGTGGCACCGATCCTGCGCATTTAACAGGCTGATGTTACTGGCAACCAGCTTTTGTCCAACGCGCCCGTTTTCAATGAAAACCGCGCAATCTGCGCCTCGGCTGACCGCCTCAAATCCCAAAGCGCCCGTGCCTGCAAACAGGTCCAACGCACGCGCGCCCGACAATGCACTGCGCGCACTTAGGGCGGAAAACAGGCTTTCGCGTACACGGTCTGGCGTCGGGCGCAGATGTGCACCTGCGTCTCCCTTGCCGACCGGTGTTAAACGCCGACCACGCCATTCGCCTGCGATAATCCTCACCCGCGCAACAAAGCCTTTAGATCCGCAGAGGTGTCCGCGATGATGTCTGAAGGTGCGGGTTTTCCCATTTCGATCAATCGTTTTCCCACCATATATCCACGCGGGTCATTTGCGGCATCCACAGCCAATAGCGTTTCCCCCGAATAATACCAGAAGGACACACTGGTTTCGGATTGCCGCGTGACCACGCGGTCATAACCTGTATTCAGACCCGCAATTTGCAATTTTACGTCGTATTGGTCTGACCAGAACCACGGCTTGGCAATATAGGTTTTCCCGGCGCCCATGATGTTTTCAGCAACGATTTCAGCCTGATCAATCGCATTGGGAACCGATTCTAGGCGGATCCGCGACCCCCGATAGGGAAAAGAGGCGCAATCGCCAGCGGCCCACACATGTGGTGCAGATGTGCGCCCCTGTTCGTCGGTCTGAATTCCATTATCCAAGGTGATGCCTGCATCGTCGGCCAGCTGCACATCGGGCGCGATCCCGACGCCGACCACCACAAAATCTACGGCCAGTTCCGATCCATCACTCAGAACGGCACCGGAAACTGTACCTTCACCCGTCAAATTGGACAGTCCGACACCCTCGCGAATATTAACACCATGCGATTTATGAAGTTCGCGGAAATAAGCGCTGGTTTCAGCCGCAGCAACACGCTGCAGGATGCGATCGGCCATTTCGACAAGCGTTACATTCAGCCCGCGTTTGGCGGCGACGGCGGCGGCTTCTAACCCGATGTAACCGCCTCCAACGATCAAAACGCGTGCGCTGTCTTGAAACAACGGGGCCATCGCGTCGACATCTTGTAAGTCACGCACCGTAAAGACCCGATCAAGGTCGCCACCAATTGATGCGGGCAAACGATGCGGTTTGGAACCGGTGGTCATCACCAAATCGTCATATCGCATGGTCTCGCCGTCTATCGAAACCGTTTGTTTGCCGGTGTCGATGTTCGAAACCCGCTGACTTAGTCGAAGATCGATGTTTTGATCCGCGTAATAGCTTTCAGGACGCAGGAATAGCCGCTCTAGCGCCATATCCCCTAACAAATAGGCTTTGGACAGCGGCGGGCGTTGATAAGGCGGTTGCGATTCAGCACCAACCAAGGTGACAGAACCGTCAAAACCAAGCCCTCTGAGTTTAGCGACACAAGACGCACCAGCCTGCCCTGCTCCAATTACAATGATATTTGACATCAACATCGCCTCTCGCCCTTGCACCTTAGCAGCCTATATCGCACTCCTGACAGGACGCAATTCAAAGAAAGGAACTTCGATGGCTGTCTCAACTGGTGACTCTCTTCCCGAAGCAACGCTGATCCAACTTGGAGCCGAAGGCCCAGAAGCAGTACCATTGTCCAGCAAGACTGCCGGACGCACCGTGGTTGTGTTTGCCGTTCCGGGTGCTTTTACGCCCACGTGCCATTCGGCCCATGTGCCCAGCTTCATCCGAACAAAGGATCAATTTGCGGCCAAAGGCGTGGATGAAATCATTTGCGTGTCGGTCAACGACCCCTTTGTCATGAAAGCTTGGGGCGAAGCCACAGGCGCAGCTGACGCAGGCATCACAATGCTTTCTGACCCGGACAGCGCATTTACAACGGCAATTGGCATGAACTTTGATGCACCGCCAGCGGGACTGATGGCCCGTTCAAAGCGGTACGCCATGCTTGTTTCGGATGGAAAAGTGACGCATCTGAACCAAGAAGACGTCCCTAGCGCGTGCGAAACATCCGCAGGCGAAGGTTTGCTGGATTCAATGGGCTGATCCGTCCGCAAGTTTGTCCATCTTTTTGGCAAGCTTCACATCCAAATCAGACAGGCCACCCGCATCGTGGGTGGTCAGTGTCACATTCACCGTCTTATAGACGTTGTCCCATTCTGGATGGTGGTTCCATTTTTCGGCCCAAATGGCCGATTGCGTCATCCATCCAAACGCAGCCACAAAATTATCAAAAACAAATGTTTTTTGCAGCGCGTCACGGTCATCGGCTAAGGCCCATCCGGCATCAAAAAGGGGGGCCAGCGCAGTTTGGCGCATATCAGCAGAAATTTTGTCGGTCATTGCTGCTCCTCTATCTGAATTTTCTTGAACGGTCCGTAATCAGTCAGAATTTCGATTTCTTCTTCTATCGCGCGGCGTTCTGCCTGCAGGTATTTGGCAATTGCGTCAGAAAAGCCTTGGTCATTCACCCAATGCAGCGAATGGGTTTGCGTAGGCAGATAACCACGCGCAAGCTTATGTTCGCCCTGCGCACCCGCTTCGACACGGTTCAAACCCCGTTCAATCGCGATGTCGATGGCTTGGTAGTAACACAGTTCAAAATGCAAACAGGGGTGATGTTCAGTGCACCCCCAATACCGACCAAATAGCGTTTCCCGACCGACAAAGTTCAGGGCCCCCGCAACGGGCCGCCCCTCACGTTCTGCAAAAACCAAAACGATATCGTCACACAATCTGTCTTGGGCAATATCAAAGAATTCGCGCGTCAGATATGGCGATCCCCATTTGCGCGCACCCGTGTCCTGATAAAACTGCCAGAAGGCATCCCAGTGTTCGGGTTGCAGATCTTCACCTGAATACGTCCGGATGACCCCGCCGAATTCCTGCGCTTGTCTGCGCTCTTTGCGGATGTTCTTTCGCTTGCGGCTGGACAGTGTTTCCAAAAACCCGTCAAAGGATTCATACCCTGCGTTTTCCCAGTGAAACTGCTGTGATGTTCGCCCCAAAAGACCGATCCGTTCGCCCAAATCGCGTTCTTCTTCGGTGCAGAACGTAATATGCAGCGAACTGATCCGATTGTTTTCGGCCAATTGAACCGCACCCTGAATGAGCGCTTGTATCCCCAGTTCAACGAAATCCAGATGCACCAAAAACCGCCGCCCAGTGGCCGGTGTAAATGGCACCGCCAATTGCAGCTTTGGATAATACCGCCCACCGGCGTGTTCGAACGCATGGGCCCAGTTGTGATCAAAGATGTATTCGCCTTGGCTGTGGCTTTTGGCGTACATCGGCGCCACGGCTATCGTTTCGCCGCCGACCGTTGCTTGAAGGTATTGCGGTTGCCAGCCAGTGCCCGGCCCGACCGATCCACTGTCTTCCAAGGCTTTTAAAAAGCGATAGGTGGTGAATGGATCAATTGGCGACCCACCATCTGCAGCCTCAGGGCAGGCACATGCATCCCAATCCGCCTTCGAAATCGCATCCAGACTCGGTAGGATACGAATTTCCACCTCTTGCTGGGACATATTTGGGTTTTGTTCGCTCACATCGGATTATCTGTGTCCAGAACCATGTTGATCAAGCGGAAACAGACGGAAGATAGCCTTCAAAAGTCACATTTTGGGCAACTGCCCGCGCCTTCGCCTCTTCGGCCGGTGATTTGATCGTCCAACACAGCACGTTCGCGCCTTCGGCCTTCAAATCACGTACCCGGTCGCTGCCCAAATCGGCGGCCTCGTGACTGATAAAGGTCGCACCAACTCGATCGTAATCAGACATCATTCGAAGATGGGTGCATG
>JBDWGM010000131.1:0-3726 GCA_039975755.1 Paracoccaceae bacterium
AACAGATGCGCTTTGGACGGGCGACAACGGCATGGTGACAGGAACCCGTGATCGACAAGGGTTGTTTCGAGCGCAAACACCTCAAGGGTTTCGATACCATCATATCTGCGCCGCACATGAAACACATACGGGAAATGCTGCAGATGATGTGGCGGTTGCACGCTTGGCAGGGCTTGACGTTGCCATAGTCACAGGCGACGAAGACAATCTAAAAATCACGCATCCGCCAGACTTTGACAGAGCGGCGCGCATATTGGAGGCACGCAATGGACATCAGACTGGGTAACGGTTTCGACGTGCATGCATTTGAACCCGGCGACCAAGTCATTCTGTGCGGTGTCACCATTCCTCACGACAAGTCCCTTAAAGGACATTCAGATGCAGATGTGGGAATGCATGCCATCACTGACGCGATTTATGGAGCACTTGCGCGCGGCGATATTGGCCAACACTTTCCCCCGTCAGATCCACAGTGGAAAGGCGCAAACAGCGACGTGTTCCTGCGACATGCCGTGGATTTGACCCAGCAGCTTGGATTCGCGATTAGCAACATAGACTGCACATTGATTTGTGAGTTTCCGAAAATAGGCCCTCATTCTCAAACCATGCGACACAGCTTGGCGGACATCATGGACATCGAGCTGGAACGGATATCCGTCAAGGCAACGACGTCAGAACGGTTGGGGTTTACCGGTCGCGGCGAAGGCATTGCATGTATCGCCACCTGCGCATTGGTGGGCAACTGATGTTCGCACGGATGATCGCCACCGTTTGTTTCGTCGGATATGTTCGACCGGCACCTGGCACTTGGGGGTCGCTCGTTGCTCTGCCATGGGCGTGGTTGCTGCATGTTGTCGGGGGATTCCCTCTTTTGGCGCTCGGCACCGTGATCGCATTCCTTGGCGGATGGTGGGCCACAGCAACCATGATCCGCGGGCAAGAAAATCATGACCCTTCCGAAATTGTTGTTGATGAGTTGGCCGGGCAATGGATTGCCGTGCTGCCGCTTAGCTTTTCCGCGACATCCTTGGGAATCGACATAACGGCATTGTGGCCCGGCTGGATCGCGGCATTTGCTCTGTTCCGCCTCTTTGATATCTCAAAGCCGTGGCTTGTTGGGTGGGCTGACCGGCGTGGCGACGCGTTAGGCGTGATGTTAGACGATGTTATTGCAGGCGCATTTGCCGCCGTTGGTGTCGTCGCTCTCGCCGCTCTTGCGCATGGGGTTTTCATGTAATGCCACGCGCAGAGCTGATTTTGGACCTTGCGCGCCAACATGGCATCAAGATTTCCACTGCCGAAAGCTGTACCGGCGGTATGGTCATGGCCGCTCTTACAGATATAGCCGGTTCATCGACCGTGGTTGAACGTGGGTTCATCACTTATTCAAACGAAGCCAAGCATGAAATGTTGGGTGTGCGCTTAGAAACGATGCAAACCCATGGAGCAGTGTCCGAAGATGTTGCATCTGAAATGGCGGCTGGAGCGTTGATTCATTCACTGGCCCAACTGGCGGTTTCTGTAACTGGCATTGCAGGCCCAGGCGGGTCAGAATTCAAACCCGAAGGACGTGTGTGCTTTGGTGTTGCGGATAGCAGTGGAACGCGGACCGTCACTAAAGAATTCGGAGCATTGGGTCGGGCGAACGTTCGCGATTGTGCTAGAGAATACGCGCTTGGCTTGTTGCATGATGCACTGAGCAAAAGCACGACAGCCTGATTCCCAAAGTCACCCATCAAAAAATCATAAATTGCCTATTTTTTAATCATTTGACGTTCATTTAAGCCTACCCCTTAACCATTTATCGTATCGCATAAGATTTTGGCGTAACTTTTGATCGGTGCATGTTTTTTCCGCAGCGTTGACCTTTAGACCCACCCGCAAGAAGTAAATGGGAAGGATGGGACAATTATGGTTGGAGCAGATACAGCGTGGATCATCGTAGCAACCGCATTGGTGCTGCTGATGACGCTACCGGGACTGGCATTATTTTATGGTGGCCTCGTGCGCGCCCGAAATGTGCTCAGTGTATTCATGCATTGCTATGCAATTGCCTGTTTGATGAGCATTTTGTGGTTTGCTTTTGGGTATTCCATCGCTTTTGGCGAAGGCGCATCTGGGTATTGGGGCGGATTGGGCAAAATGTTGCTTTTGGACGTAACGGTGGACAGCCTATCTGGCACCTTACCTGAAATCCTGTTCTTTGCCTTTCAGATGACCTTTGCGATCATTACGCCTGCACTGATTGTGGGTGCTTATGTAGAACGCATCGGCTTTGGGTTTGTTCTGCTGTTTTCATCGCTTTGGATGTTGATCTGCTATGCACCTGTCGTGCACTGGGTCTGGGGTGGCGGAATTTTGGCTGATGGCGGCATCTTTGGCGAAACTGGCGTCAAAGATTTTGCCGGCGGTATTGTGGTTCATGAAACCGCAGGCATTGCAGCACTGATGCTCGCGATTGCCCTTGGGCCACGTCGCAACCAAACCACACCTCCCCACAATCCTGGCATGGTCATGATCGGTGCTGCTCTGCTTTGGGTCGGCTGGTTTGGTTTCAACGGTGGCTCACAGCTGGCTGCGGATGGCGGTGCAGCAATGGCGCTGACCGTGACACATATTTCCGCAGCAACAGCATCCTTGTCTTGGGCGCTTTGGGAACGGATCAAATTTGGCAAAGCGTCTTTGGTCGGGATGGTAACAGGCACAATTGCGGGCCTGGCATCCATTACTCCGGCTTCCGGATTTGTCGGACCTATCGAGGCGCTGGTCATCGGTGCGGTTGCAGGCGTCTTGTGCCAAGAAGCCGTCAATTTGATCCGCAACATGATCAAGATTGACGACACTTTGGATGTCTTCGCAGTTCACGGTGTCGGCGGTATCTTTGGTACCATCATGATCGCCGTGTTTGGTGCGGGAGCTTGGGCGGCACAGCTGGGCTCACTTGCGATTGTTGGCGTCTTCACAATCGTGGTCACGTTCATTCTGATCCACGTTTGCAAGGCGATCACGCCGCTGCGTGTCGATGAAGAAACCGAATCCAATGGTCTGGATCTGGCAGTGCACGGCGAGCGTGCTTACGACATGTCTAGCTAAGCGATCAAAGCATCATTAGCTTTGAAAGGGCGTCCAGATCGGGCGCCCTTTTGTCATGGGTGACCAACCACAAGACTTCTTCGACTTCGTCCCCCAGCAAAGATCGCGCCTTGTCGCGCAAACGATCCGTTCGCGTGTCAATTCCAAGCGGAGCAGACAGGTTGCCGCGCGCGGTCGTGGCAGAGCGATCTGTCACAACGGTGACCTCCGCTTCAGTCTCGGTCAAGGTATCGTCAGTCCGCACAGAGACGTGTTTGCGAATATCCTTCAGAACATCGTCTTGGGCCAAGGCATCCGTAAAAGACGATAATGCAGACGTCTTGTACCCAGACACACAAAGTGCGGCGGCGTGACGAAAGCTGAATTTAGTTTCCAGGCCAGTTGACGGTTCGGCAATGTTGCAAACTGACAACCAACGCGGATGGGTCATGATATCAATCCGCTCAATGGATTGGGGCGGCGCATCCAACGTGGCCAGCCCATCCAACATTGCATGCAACCCGTGACAGCAGGCGTGAAACTTGTGACTGACGGTTTCCATCTGCCACGCCGCCCCCATCCCTTCAAATGCGGACGCGTTGGCTTCACCCTCGTGGGTTGGTCCAAACCCTTGGGGACCATCAATGCCCTGCC
>JBDWGM010000132.1:0-45634 GCA_039975755.1 Paracoccaceae bacterium
GGTGCCACGCTGGCGTTGATTTATGCGCAAACGCATCCAGATCGCGTAAGATCCCTTATTTTACGTGGTGTATTCTTGATGACGCAGTCCGAATTGGACTGGTTCTATGGCGGCGGTGCTGGAAAATTCTGGCCGGAAGCATGGGCGCGCTTTACTGAATTGGTGCCAAAGGACGAACAAGGCGATCTGATAGAAGCCTACAGCCGCAGGCTTTTTTCTGGCAACATCCCCCAAGAAACACAGTTTGCCCGTGCATGGTCGTCATGGGAAAATGCGCTTGCTTCGATCCATTCAAATGGCTCTGGCGGAGAGTCTCCGGGCGAATACGCGCGCGCATTTGCACGGCTAGAGAACCACTATTTCACAAATAAGGGCTGGCTGGAATTTGACGGCCAGATTTTGGCCCATGCGGACCGCATCAAACATATTCCCGGCGTTATAGTGCAGGGCAGGTATGATATGATCTGTCCACCCGAATCAGCATGGAAGCTTGCGAAGGCTTGGCCGAAGGCGGAATTGAAACTGGTCCGTAATGCGGGTCATGCCCTAAGTGAGCCGGGAATTTCGGCAGAGCTTGTCAGGGCAATGGACAGGATGGCAGGGAAATGACGCGGATCGACAGACGCGCTTTATTCGCTTCGGGTGCCGCCGCAGCTTTGCTGACGGCAACAGGCGTTTCTGCTGCTCCCAAGCGTGGCGGGCAATTGCGTGCCGCACTGTCGGGTTCAAAACGCGATGATATCTGGCTTGCAGCGGGATCTGGCCTGATGATGCAAGCCGCCACAAGCGCGGTTCACGAAGGCCTTACGGAAATTGCGGCCGACGGCACATTGCGCAGCCGTATTGCAAAGACCTGGGTTGGTCAGGATTCCGGACGAGTTTGGACTTTTGATTTAGAAGAAAACGTGGTCTTTCACGATGGATCAGCGCTGACCGCGCAGGATGTCGCGTATTCCTTGCAGGATTTAGGTTGGATCGAATCCCGTGGATTTAAGATCACTCTGACACTGGAAACTCCTGACCTGAGTTTGCCTTATAAATTGGCGGGTCCGGATTATCTGATTCGTGCCGAGGGCAGACCCGGCGTTGGAACGGGCCTTTACCGTCTTCACAAGTTTGATGCTGGTCGCCACTTTATCGGGGAGCGCGTCGACACACATTGGCAAGCAGACGCCGCAGGTTGGTTTGATCGTATTGAATTCGTGCATTTTGCCGATGATGCCGTGCGCGCGCAGGCTTTGGCCGAAGGTCTGGTTGATGTGGCGGATGGGGTTAAAATGACCGATGTGCCGGACATGCACCGTCTTCCTGATGATTCCGATGTCATGCAAATTGCGCGCTACAGCGTGGGTCTTCCTGCACAGGTTGGCCGAATATGGCCACTGGACAATTTACGCATGGCCGAACGTTGGTGGCGGGCCTGATATAGCGGGTCGACTCTAGAACAGCCTTGCAGTCTTGGGGTGCCGCGCGTATATGCGGTTCAACAGCGGTGCGTTCGGGTCCAAACTGAACGCTCCACCGGGAAATATCGACGGGCCGCGCGCCCGTTTTTTTGTGCCTAAACACACCGAAGGACCAATGACCAATAGTCTAATCGCCAAAGCTGCTATGGATCGTCGTCTGGCCGAAATCATCGAACCGGTGATTGCGGACATGGGGTATGAACTTGTCCGCATTCGTTTGATGTCCGGAAACGAACCAACGCTTCAGATTATGGCGGATAAAGCCGGTGGTGGCATAGAAGTGGACGATTGCGCAGATATCAGCACTGCGGTCAGCGCGGTTCTTGATGTCGAAGATCCAATTTTGGATGCTTACACATTGGAAGTATCATCGCCGGGAATCGATCGTCCGCTGACGCGTATCAAAGACTTCGAGATATACGAGGGATATGACGTTAAAATCGAAACAACTGATTCCATCGATGGACGCCGCCGATTCCGTGGCGTGCTGGCCGGGGTGGAAAACGACGAAGTGCTGATCAATGTTGCTGCTCCCGGTGAAGGGGGCGAGATGACAATTGGTCTGAATTTCGATTGGTTGAGCGAAGCAAAGCTTGTTTTGACCGATGAACTGATCAAAGAAATGCTGCGCCAGCGTAAGGCTGCTGGCGTGTTGAATGAAGACCAATTCGACGAGATTAAGACCGAAGGGTCAACGGAGGAGAACTGATGGCGATTACATCGGCAAACCAGCTTGAACTTTTGCAAACAGCCGAGGCTGTTGCGCGCGAAAAAATGATCGACCCGAGTTTGGTGGTCGAAGCGATGGAAGAATCGCTCGCTCGGGCTGCAAAGTCCCGCTATGGCGCGGAAATGGACATCCGTGTTCATATCGACCGCAAAACAGGCAAGGCGACATTCACCCGTGTGCGCACCGTGGTCGAAGAAGAAGAGCTTGAGAACTATCAAGCGGAATTTACCGTTGAGCAGGCCAAGCAGTATCTGGACGATCCGTCCGTTGGCGATCACTTCATCGAAGAAGTCCCGCCAGTTGAAATGGGCCGTATCCCTGCGCAATCTGCCAAACAGGTTATTTTGCAAAAGATTCGTGAAGCCGAACGGGATCGTCAATTCGAAGAGTTCAAAGACCGCGCCGGTACAATCATTAACGCGCTGGTCAAACGCGAAGAATATGGCAACGTCATCGTTGACGTGGGTGCCGGTGAGGCCGTCTTGCGCCGTAACGAAAAGATTGGGCGCGAAAGCTATCGCCCGGGCGATCGTATTCGGTGCTACATCAAAGACGTTCGTCGCGAACAACGTGGCCCACAGATTTTCCTGAGCCGAACCGCTCCGGAGTTCATGGCCGAGCTGTTCAAAATGGAAGTGCCCGAAATTTACGACAACATCATCGAGATCAAAGCAGTCGCACGCGATCCCGGAAGCCGGGCAAAGATTGCCGTGATCAGCTATGACGGTTCGATTGACCCGGTTGGTGCCTGTGTCGGTATGCGCGGCAGCCGTGTTCAGGCTGTTGTTAATGAACTGCAGGGCGAAAAGATCGACATCATTCCTTGGAATGAAGATCAACCAACCTTCCTTGTGAACGCCCTTCAGCCTGCAGAAGTATCCAAGGTTGTTCTGGACGAAGAAGCCGGCAAGATCGAAGTTGTTGTTCCCGAAGAGCAGTTGTCGCTTGCGATTGGGCGTCGGGGTCAAAACGTTCGTTTGGCGTCACAGCTGACAAATCTTGATATCGACATCATGACCGAAGCGGATGAATCAGCACGACGTCAGGCAGAATTCGAACTGCGCACCAAGTTGTTCATGGATAATTTGGATTTGGACGAATTCTTTGCGCAGTTGCTTGTGTCCGAAGGATTTACCAGCCTCGAAGAGGTCGCATACGTCGAAGTCAGCGAATTGCTGGTCATTGATGGTGTCGATGAAGACACGGCAAAAGAACTACAGGCCCGTGCACGCGACGTGTTGGAAGCGCAAGCGAAAGCCGCACTTGAAGCGGCGCGCGCACTAGGTGTTGAAGACAGCCTTATTGAATTTGAGGGTCTGACACCCCAAATGGTAGAAGCATTGGCCAAAGACGGCGTGAAAACGCTAGAAGACTTTGCAACATGTGCGGACTGGGAGCTGGCAGGTGGCTGGACAACGGTTGACGGCGAGCGTGTAAAAGACGATGGCCTTCTTGAGCCATTTGAAATCAGCCTCGAGGAAGCGCAAACCATGGTAATGACTGCCCGCGTTCTTTTGGGATGGGTTGATCTAGCAGATCTGGAAACTGAAGAAGAAACCGAAGAGCCGAACGCCGAAACAGATACTGAAGCGGAGGCCGAGGCCTGATCTCAGGCCTCGTTTTACGGACATGGGACGCGGTGGTGCCCATAATCCTCGGCTCGATGGGCCTGAACGCAAGTGTATTGCGACCGGGGAAGTTGAACCAAAGACAGGACTCGTTCGTTTTGTCCTTGGTCCAGAGGATCAGGTTGTACCTGACATACTTGGAAAATTACCCGGGCGTGGTGTCTATGTTTCGGCCACCCGGGAGGCACTGGAAAAGGCAGTCGACAAAAGCCTTTTCTCTCGAGGCCTAAAGCAGTCTGCGCGTGTCCCGGAAGGTCTCGTGGACGAAGTTGAACGACAATTGGCCCGACGTGTCATTGATCTGATCTCGCTTGCGCGTAAATCGGGCAAGGCGACGGCCGGATACGAGAAGGTAAAGGACTTTTTACAGCGCGAAGATGCGCAAGTCCTTATGCAAGCGAGTGATGGATCGGCGCGTGGAAAGACAAAGCTTTCGACGCCGCACTACGGACAATACATTGGCTGGTTGACGGCAGATGAACTTGGTTTGGCGTTTGGACGTCAAACTTTAATACATGGGGCGCTCGCCTCTGGTGGACTCACGCAACGTGTTGTAGAGGAAGCCCAGCGACTGCGAGGCATGCGCGAAATCGAAGACGGCGGAATGGGCCGCCGGAAAGGATAGACGAGCTTTATGAGCGATACGGACGGTAAAAAGACACTTGGCCTGCGCGGGCCGCGTTCGGGGAATGTGAAGCAAAGCTTCAGCCACGGGCGTACAAAGAATGTCGTCGTCGAAACGAAGCGCAAGCGCGTTGTCGTTCCAAAGCCAGGTGCGTCTAAGCCGTCAGCTGGTGGATCATCCGCTGGTGGATCAGGCAAGCGTCCTGCGGGGATCTCCGATTCCGAGATGGAGCGTCGCCTAAAGGCTGTTCAAGCGGCCAAAGCACGCGAGGTTGAAGAAGCCGCGCAACGCGAAGCTCATGAAAAGGCCCGCGAAGCAGATCGCGAACGTCGCCGTGCAGAAGCGGAAACGAAAGAACGTGAAGAACGCGAACGCGTCGAGGCTTTGAAAGTCAAAGAAGAAGAAGCGCGCGTCAAAAAAGAGGAAAAAGAAGCTGCAGAACGTCGTGCGGCAGCGCCGGCGGCGCCAGCACCCGCACCAGCGGCTGCAGCTCCTCAGAAACAGCAGACCGAACGGCCAAAGCCAACGGGCGACCGTCAGGCGACTCCGCGCAAACAAGATCGCGAACAACCGCGGGACAACCGTGGTGGCCGTGGTCGTGGTGATGATGCTGGACGCCGGTCCGGCAAACTGACCCTGAACCAAGCTTTGTCGGGTGGCGAAGGCGGACGTCAACGTTCGATGGCCGCTATGAAGCGCAAGCAGGAACGCGCCCGTCAAAAAGCGATGGGTGGTGTCGAATCGCGTGAAAAGGTTGTGCGTAACGTCCAACTTCCCGAAGCTATTGTGGTTTCAGAGCTGGCGGTTCGGATGTCAGAACGCGTTGGTGACGTGGTCAAATCGCTCATGAATATGGGCATGATGGTCACGCAAAACCAAACCATCGACGCCGATACAGCAGAATTGATCATCGAAGAGTTTGGTCACGAAATGACCCGTGTTTCTGATGCGGATGTTGAAGACGTGATCAAAGAAACAGAAGACGATCCCGAAGCGCTGGAAGCACGTCCCCCGGTCATCACGATCATGGGTCACGTTGACCACGGTAAAACTTCGCTTTTGGATGCGATCCGCGACACCAGTGTTACAACTGGCGAAGCAGGCGGGATCACGCAGCATATTGGTGCGTATCAGGTCAAAACCAAAGACGGCGCGATTTTGTCTTTCCTTGATACTCCTGGACACGCAGCGTTTACGTCGATGCGTTCACGTGGTGCTCAGGTGACGGATATCGTTGTTCTGGTTGTGGCAGCTGATGATGCGGTTATGCCGCAAACAATCGAAGCCATTAACCACGCGAAAGCAGCCGAAGTGCCGATGATCGTGGCGATCAACAAGATCGACAAACCATCTGCGGACCCAGACAAAGTTAGAACCGACCTGCTTCAACACGAAGTCATTGTCGAAAAGATGTCTGGTGAAGTGCAGGACGTCGAAGTGTCTGCGATCTCTGGTCAGGGTCTTGATCAATTGCTGGAAGCCATTGCCTTGCAAGCCGAGCTTCTTGAATTGAAAGCGAACCCGAACCGGGCAGCGCAAGGTGCGGTCATCGAAGCACAGCTTGATGTTGGACGTGGTCCTGTCGCGACAGTTCTGATTCAGACCGGTACGCTTAAGCAGGGCGACATTTTTGTTGTCGGTGAGCAATACGGTAAAGTGCGCGCACTGATCAATGACCAGGGCGAACGCGTGAAGGTGGCTGGACCATCTGTTCCTGTTGAGGTGCTTGGTTTGAACGGAACGCCCGAAGCGGGTGACGTTCTGAACGTGACTGACACTGAAGCGCAGGCGCGTGAAATCGCTGAGTATCGCGAACAAGCTGCGAAAGACAAACGTGCAGCGGCTGGCGCCGCGACGACGCTTGAACAGTTGATGGCCAAAGCCAAGGCGGATGAAGACGTCGAAGAACTGCCAATTCTCGTGAAAACGGATGTGCAGGGTTCGGCCGAAGCGATCGTCCAAGCGATGGAAAAAATCGGAAATGACGAAGTCCGCGTGCGTGTTCTTCATTCCGGTGTGGGTGCCATTACTGAAACAGATGTTGGTCTGGCCGAAGCCAGCGGCGCACCTGTTTTCGGGTTCAACGTACGTGCAAATACATCCGCGCGAAATACGGCGAATCAAAAAGGCGTTGAGATCCGGTATTATTCGGTCATCTACGATCTGGTCGATGATGTTAAAGCCGCAGCCAGTGGTTTGCTAAGCGCGGAAATTCGCGAAAAGTTCATCGGTTATGCGACGATCAAAGAAGTCTTCAAAGTGACTGGCGTCGGCAGGGTTGCCGGGTGTCTGGTGACAGAAGGTGTAGCGCGTCGGTCTGCCGGAGTACGTTTGCTGCGTGACAACGTGGTGATCCACGAAGGCACTTTGAAAACGTTGAAACGCTTCAAAGACGAAGTTGCGGAAGTCATCTCTGGGCAGGAATGCGGCATGGCATTTGAAAACTATGAAGATATTCGCCCGGATGACGTGATCGAGATCTTTGAGCGCGAGGAAGTGACGCGCACATTGACTTAACCGTCACACGAGACTGCAAAAGTAAAAGGGGCGGCCCTGCAGTGCCGCCCCTTATTTATTTCTAAGTGTGAGTGATGTTGACTAAGCAGCTCTTGATACCGGAGCACCTGAGTACTGCATATCACCTACCTTCACGGTCATACGACCGTCTGGTAAAGTTTTGACATATATGCCCTGAATAAGGACAGATGTGCCCAAAGCGATTGTTCGAAACACGTTTTTTTCCTCCCCGCGAGAAACATGCACCTCAATACAGCCATAGATTGCTACGATTGTCATCGAAAAATTAACGAATAAGTAACTTTTTTAGTCATTGGTGACACGAAATGTGGTAATTATCACAGCCAGTCGCGCAATATTGAGATTAATGGCACGTCTGCGGGGGGCATCGGGTATTGGTGAAAGTCGCGCGGAAAGACCCATTTTAACGTTTGCTGTTCACACGCAATAGGTGTGCCTTGCCATTTGCGGCACGCAAAAAGAGGCATCAGCAAATGGAAGTCTTCATAGGAATGACTTGCGAAAGTTAATGGCGCTAAACAACTTTCCCAAGTGTCGATTCCTAACTCTTCGTTCAATTCACGAATTAATGCTTCCTCTGGTGTTTCTCCCTGTTCGACCTTGCCGCCGGGAAATTCCCACAATCCAGCCATCGACTTTCCTGCAGGGCGCTGCGCCAACAATACACGTCCGTCGACATCAATCAGCGCAACGGCAGAGACCAAAACAACCTTTCTCATGATCGGTAATCTGCATTTATGGAAATATATCCATGGGTCAGATCACATGTCCAAACAGTTACATCTGACGTTCCTAAACCTAAATCGACCTGAATTCGAATATGCGAGCCTTTCATGTGAGCGGCTGCTTTGGATTCATCGTAATTGGAATGAACCCATCCATTTTCGGCCACCAATTCTTCACCGAATTTAATTGAAATTAAATCGCGATCTGCATGTGCACCTGATTTTCCAATTGCCATTACAACGCGACCCCAATTCGGGTCTTCTCCTGCAACGGCTGTTTTCACCAATGGCGAATTCGCAATTGAAAGAGCGTGTGTTTTGGCATCAGCCTCGGATTGGGCGCCGCTCACAGATATTTCGATAAATTTGGTCGCACCTTCTCCGTCGCGCACCACTTGATGCGCGAGATCAAGCATCACATCGAAAAGCCCAGTTTTAAATACCGAGTCTTGCGCGACATCGATGTTTGATGCGCCTGTTGCCGCAACCATGACTGTGTCGGATGTCGACGTATCGCTGTCCACAGTGATGCGGTTAAATGTCTGTTCTGCACATTCCGATGTGATCTCTTGCAGTGGTTCTTGATCGATAACGGCGTCAGTAAAGATATAAACCAACATCGTCGCCATATCCGGCGCAATCATGCCTGATCCCTTGGCAATCCCCGCGATGCGAACGGATTGGCCTTTGACTTGAACCTCGCGGTACGCGCCCTTGGCAAAGGTATCTGTGGTCATGATGGCGCGCGCGGCGTCTGCAATCCCTTCTGGGTGCAGGGATTCTGCCAATTGTCCTATACTTTGCGTAACGCGATCATGGGGCAAGGGTTCACCGATCACCCCAGTAGATGCAGTAAACACGCGTTGTTCGGGTAAATTTAACCGAGCTGCTACTGATTGAGTAATGGCGCTGACTGCCTCGAGGCCGGCGCGCCCAGTAAACGCATTTGCGTTTCCTGAGTTTACCAAAATAGCGGCGCCCTGATCGTTGGCGCCGCCCAATTTGTCCTGACAATCTAAGACCGGCGCAGCCCGCGTTGAAGACCGCGTGAAAACACCTGCAATCGCCGTGCCCGGACGTAATTCAGCTAACATTACGTCTGGGCGGCCTTGATAGCGTACACCTGCGGCGCAGGTGGAAAACGTGACACCGTCTATTGCCGGCAGTTCTGGAAAGCTGGCGGGGGCCAACGGTGACACAGGTGGTTCTTGAGCCATTGCGTTATTCAATCAAACCCAATTGCTGCAGGATCGCCGGGTCAAGCTCTTCGCTGCCTGAACGGTCCACGTCCGCCTTGCTTACAAGCTCTTCGACGGCGCTTAACATCGCTTGTTCGCGCACTTGTCCTTCGATTTCCTGGCGGACTTCGTCAAGTGTCGGGACATCCTGAACCCGCGTTTCGTTCAGTCGAATGACATGCCAGCCGAACTGAGTTTGAACAGGGACAGACACTTGCCCAACTTCCAAACCTACAACCGCTTGTTCAAATTCTGGAACCATCGCGCCTGTACCAAACCAACCCAAGGATCCGCCGTTTGGACCAGATGGGCCTGTCGATTTTTCTTTGGCCGTTTCTGCAAAATCTGCGCCCGCCGCCAATGATTCGACGATTGCTGCAGCGTCTTCTTCGGTTTCGACCAGAATATGCGATGCGTTAAATTCTTTGCCCGGATCTTGATCGACGTATTGGGCTTTGTAAGCGGCGTTAATGGCTTCTTCTGACAAAGCTTCTGCCAAAATCACTTCAACGGCTTCACCAGCCTTCAGGGACCGTGATTCATTTTCAATCGCCAAAGGAACACGCGGAGGAAGTTCGCCGGTAAATGAATCAGCCAGCGCAGTCTGCTGGATCAATTGATCGAGAATCCCGTTAAACAGGACGTTGTCTGGCAATTGCTGGTATTGTTCCGGCAAAGTTGCACGCGCAACAATCATGTGACCCAATGTAATTTCGGTCCCATTTACCGTGGCCACAACGGTAGAAGCATCCTGTGCTTGTGCCGAAAAGGACAACGCGCTGGCCAATGCAAAGGCGGGCAAGGCGATGAAGCGTTTGAGCATTTGTTTTCCTTCCTTGATCGACACCCGGTGGGCGCGACATTGACAGTGTATACTGCGACCCTTACATCGCGCAGGTGGGCTTTGCTGGGGCCGGTTCTCGCGCTCATATCTATGGGCTGTGCGCGCGCCCGGCAAGCAGATGCTGCGCAATGAAATTTGATGTGCGGGAGAGCGCATGCTTGGTCTAAAAACCTTGACTCGAAAAGTCTTCGGGTCGCCGAATGATAAAATTCTAAAGAAGGCGCGTCCCGTGATCGAAAAGATCAATGGGCTCGAGGCCGAATTTGAAGCATTGAGCGACGAAGGCTTGATTGAAAAGACGAACGCTCTTGCTGAACGCGCCGAGGCCGGAGAGTCGTTGGACGATTTGCTGCCTGAAGCCTTTGCCAATTGCCGCGAAGCTGCAAAACGCGCATTGGGTCTTAGGGCTTTTGATACGCAGTTAATGGCGGCTTTTTTCCTGCACAAAGGCAATATCGCTGAGCAAAAGACAGGTGAAGGTAAAACGCTAACGGCGACGTTTGCGGCTTACTTGAACGGTCTGACCGGCAAGGGCGTTCACATTGTGACCGTCAACGAATACCTCGCCAAACGTGATGCTGAATGGATGGGTAAAGTCTATTCTGCTTTGGGTCTGACGACCGGCGTTGCTTGGGCGGGCATGGGCGAAGAAAACAAACGCATTGCGTATGCGTGTGACATCACATTCGGTACGAACAACGAATTTGGGTTTGATTACCTGCGTGACAACATGCGTGCCTCTCTGGAAGAGATGTTTCATCGTGGTCACTTTTTTGCGATCGTGGACGAGGTCGATTCGATCCTCGTCGATGAAGCGCGAACACCTTTGGTGATTTCTGGACCGCTTCAGGACAGATCGGAGATGTATCAAACAATTGATGCAATCATTCCTCTTATCCAAGACGATCATTTCGAGCTGAACGAAAAACAGCGCAATGTGACGTTCACGGACGAAGGGAATGAATTCCTAGAAGAGCAATTGCGTGCACGTGAATTGATCGGCGCGGAGTCTAATTTGTATGACCCTGAAAGCACGACAATCGTCCACCATATCAATCAGGGTTTGCGCGCGCACAAACTGTTCCACCGGGACAAAGATTACATCGTGCGCGACGGCGAAGTCATCCTGATCGATGAATTCACCGGGCGTATGATGACTGGCCGTCGGATGTCAGAAGGATTGCATCAGGCGTTGGAAGCGAAAGAAAACGTCCAGATTCAACCTGAAAACCAAACTTTGGCGTCTGTTACATTCCAAAACTATTTCCGCCTGTACGACAAATTGGCGGGTATGACCGGTACTGCGGCGACAGAAGCCGAAGAATTCGGCCAGATTTATGGTCTAGGCGTTGTCGAAATCCCGACGAATCGCGAAATTTCTCGGGTTGATGAAGACGATCAAGTGTTCAGGACCGCGCAAGAAAAATACACGGCGATGACCAAGGAAATCAGCGAAGCCCACGAAAAGGGTCAACCTGTTCTGGTGGGCACAACGTCCATTGAAAAATCCGAGATGTTCAGCAAGCTGCTGACCGAAGCATCGATCAAGCATAACGTTCTGAATGCGCGCCACCACGAACAAGAAGCGCAGATTATTTCCGAGGCTGGAAAGTTCGGCGCGGTAACCATTGCGACCAATATGGCCGGACGTGGAACCGATATTCAGTTGGGTGGCAACGTCGAATTGAAAGTGCTTGAGGCTATTACTGCCGATCCAGAAGCAGATCCCGAAGCAGTGCGCAGCCGTATCGAGGCAAAGCACACAGAGGAGCACGACAAGGTTTTGGCTGCAGGCGGATTGTTTGTTTTGGCCAGCGAACGTCACGAAAGCCGTCGCATCGATAACCAGTTGCGTGGCCGTTCGGGACGACAGGGTGATCCCGGTCGTACGTCTTTCTATTTGTCGCTCGAAGATGATCTAATGCGAATCTTTGGATCCGAACGTTTGGACCGCGTCCTAAAAACGTTGGGATTGCAGGAAGGCGAAGCAATCGTACACCCTTGGGTGAACAAGTCGCTGGAACGCGCCCAAGCGAAAGTCGAAGGGCGTAACTTCGATATTCGTAAGCAGCTGTTGAAGTTCGATGACGTTATGAACGACCAGCGTAAAGTGATCTTTGGCCAACGCCGAGAGATCATGGAGGCTGAAGAAGTCGCGGAAATTACCGCGGATATGCGTGATCAAGTCATTGATGACCTTATCGATCAATATATGCCCGAAGGCGCTTATGCGGACCAATGGGACATGCAGGGTCTGTATGCAGCAGTGATTGAACAGTTCAATCTTGACCTGCCGATCATCGCATGGGGCGAAGAAGAAGGCGTGGACGACGAAGTCCTTCGTGATCGGCTTGCTGAAGAAACTGAAAAAGTGATGGCGGAAAAGGCAGAAGCCTTTGGTCCGGAAAACATGCGGAATATCGAAAAGCAAATCTTGCTGAATACAATCGATACCAAATGGCGCGAGCATCTTTTGACGCTTGAACATCTGAGGTCTGTGGTTGGCTTTCGTGGATATGCCCAAAGGGATCCGTTGAACGAATACAAGAATGAATCGTTCCAGCTATTTGAAGGTATGTTGGACAGCTTGCGCGCTGACGTGGCGCAAAAACTGTCGCGTATTCGTCCGATGACGGAAAGCGAGCAGCAACAAATGATGGACGAGATGAGCCGTCAGCAAGCTGTCATGTCCGGAGCCGCAGTAGAAGCAGCAGAACCCGAGGCCTTGCCTGAACCGACTGCTGAAGCCAAAGCATCGGGTTTTGACGAAAATGATCCGTCAACCTGGGGTGATCCTGGGCGAAATGATCCTTGTCCATGTGGTTCTGGTAAGAAGTTCAAACACTGCCATGGGCGGCTTGCCTAAACAGCTTCAAGTCACTTTTGTGCCTCAATGAGTCCTAAAGCGGGTCATAACTCGGCCCGCTTTACCTGACAAACAATTGCTAACTGTGTTTGTCAGGGACGGGTTATGTTGGTCAGTAAAGAGGCGTCTACAGCCTTAGCAACAATAGCACTAGCGATGGGAATCGGTTTTGTAATGCAAAGCACTGATACCGCTAAAAAACGGTATGGAGTGCAACAACCGACTGCGCCACAATTGAGTCGAGAAGGCGAGATTGTTACGGTGCGGGATTCATCCATTCTAAGTCTAGACTCAATGGAATTGACTTCTGCATTGCTGTCTTCAGCCGAATTTTTGCCCAGTAAAAAACCTACCCCTGAATTGCCTGTCGTAACGAACCTTGTCTCAACCGGAGCATCATGTCTGGTCACTGGATCAGCGCAAACGCTACCGGCTGCATTCGTGTCGCTGACAGTCGATGCCCCTTGTCTTCCGAACGCGCGATTCAATGTCCATCATCAAGGTATGATGTTCACAGCAGCAACGGATGACGACGGACACGCCAGTCTTTCTATTCCAGCCCTAGCAAGCGACGCTATTTTTATCATGTCCTTCCAGCAAGGTGCTGCCGCAATTGTAACTGCGCAGGTCGCTAACGTCGAAAAGTATGACCGTATGGTTCTGCAGTGGCATGGAGAAACCGGATTCGAACTGCATGCACGAGACTTTGGCGCGACATACGGCGAAGACGGTCACATTCGGTCAGGAGCTGAACAAACTCTAAGCAGTTTGATCGCTAGCGAAAAAGGTTTTGTCCACCGTCTAGGTCTGAATGATGGCGGTGATGGATCTGTTGCCGAGGTGTACACCTACCCGGTTGGGTCTTCACAGCATGTGCGCTTGATCGATGTCTCAGCTGAGGCACAAGTTTCTATGAAAAATTGCGGTCGCAACATCACGGCGCAATCTCTTGAGCAGGCGAACGGTGTCCTTAGAAAACAGGATTTAACCCTGTCAGTACCCCCATGCGACACCGTAGGCAGTTATATGGTGTTGAACAATCTTGTCTCAGACCTGAAAGTCGCTGCAAAGTAGCAACTACGTTCGGGTCAAATGCAGACAGTTTGGCGTGCGGTGCTTTGCACTGCACTTTTCTTTTTCTCACACACACCTGCTGCGTACGCGCAGGACGTCACGTTGATTTCGCCTGATGACGCGGTGGAGGTCAGTGGCACCCTTTTGGGCTTTGATGGCGAATTCTATCGCTTGGATACGATTTACGGTGAACTGACAGTCGATGGATCCGGTGTGCGGTGCGAAGGACCAGGCTGCCCGAATCTCCAAGATTTCGTAGCCGAAGTTACATTCAGTGGGTCATCCACTATGGGTCGGGTTCTTGTTCCTGCATTGATTAAAGGATTCGCACAGCGCGAACGGTATTCGGTGGAAACCTCTGAAACGGCTGGCGGTGTAACGACGTTTGGATTGACTGAGCAAAGCAGCGGCAAGTTGCGCGCGAAGTTCATTATGCGCGTTCATACAACAGAAGAAGGATTCGCGGATCTTCTGACGAATGAAGCTGACGTGGTCATGGCATTGCGAGAGATTCGCTCTGAAGAGCTTCAACGTGCGGAAGATGCTGGGATGGGCGATTTGTCAGGCCCACATCGCAGTCGCGTTCTGGCGCTGGATGCCATGGTTCCAATCGTTGCGCCAAATGGTCCCTTGCGCCATATTTCTTCGCTGACGCTGGCCAATGTGATGTCTGGCAAATTTACGCGCTGGTCAGAATTGGGCGGACCAGATGCACCAATTGCTGTTCATGTGCCCAGTAATGCCACAGGCCTGGGGCAGGCGGTCGAGGATCAAATACTCGCGCCAACCATTGCCCGTCTGTTACCAGATGCAATTCGTCACAATGAACCCGAGGCGCTGCTGGACGCTGTTGTGAGTGATCCGTTTGCCATCGGTATTGCCAGCCATTCGGACATTGGCAACGCGCAGGTTCTGACCTTGAAGGGGTCCTGTGGATTCGCATTGGATGCATCGCGGCGCACGATCAAGACAGAAGATTATCCGCTGACAGCGCCGATGTTTCTTTACCTTCCCGCCCGACGATTGCCAAAAATGGCCCGACAATTTTTGGCATTCACGCGCGGCCCATCAGCACAAATCGTGATTCGCCGAGCTGGCTTTGTAGATCAATCACCGGAAGAAATTGAAATTGAAGACCAGGGTAATCGACTTGCCAATGCGATTTCTTCGGCTGGAAATGAAGTTCCGTTAAACGAATTGCAACGCATGATTGCCGCGTTGACAGAACGGGCGCGGCTTACATTGTCGTTCCGTTTCGAACCTGGGTCCGTGCGCCTTGATGCTCAGTCACGATCAAATGTGCAGCAATTGGCACAAGCGCTAGAGGCTGGAACGTATGACGGACGAGAAATGACATTTGTCGGGTTCAGCGATGGGGACGGTCCTGCCGAACCCAATCGCGCGATTGCACTTAGGCGGGCCGCGGCAGTGAAGCAGGCTGTGGAAAGCGCGGCTGAGACTGCGAATTTCGACCGCGTTGATATGGTAACAGATGCCTTTGGGGAAGCATTGCCCATGGCTTGTGATGACAGTGCGTGGGGCCGCCGCGTCAACAGGCGCGTCGAAGTATGGGTGCGTTGACGCATATTAATGAGATCACAGGTAACCTTCTGATTTAAAACTTAATTCCCGAGATTTCCCGACGATAATATGGTCGTGCAAATTCAGGCCAAGAGCATCGCAGGCAGCATTAATCTGGGCGGTCATATCCACGTCGGACTGGCTTGGTGTGGGATCTCCCGAAGGGTGATTGTGCACCAAAATCAAGGCGCTTGCATTCAGTTCCAACGCGCGTTTGGCGACCTCTCGTGGGTAAACCGGCACGTGATCTATCGTTCCTTTTGCTTGTTCTTCGTCGGCAATCAGCACGTTTTTTCTGTCCAGAAAAAGCACCCGAAATTGTTCGGTTTCCCGATGCGCCATCGTTGTGTGACAATAATCAAGAAGCGCGTCCCAACTGGAAATTGCGTGCCTGTTCATCACTTTTGAACGCGCCAAACTTTGGGCGGCTGCTTCAATGACTTTAAGTTCACAAATCACGGCGTCGCCGACACCTTTCAACCGCCGAAGACTTTCAGGTGTGGCGCTGACCACACGGTTAAAATCTCCAAAGGTTTGCAACAACTCGTGCGCCAAGGGTTTGACATCTTGGCGTGGAATTGCCCGGAACAGAACCAGTTCCAGTAGTTCGTAATCGGGTAAAGCCTTGGCACCTCCATCCATAAAGCGCGTGCGAAGCCGTTTCCGATGATCTGCAATATAGGATGGGCGTTTTCCCGAAGGCAACGCAACCGGTTCGGCTTCGTCCACCAGAAATGGCAACATAGATTCGTGAAAGGCAGGATCAGGACTGGACATGGCACCAGTCTCATTGCACGTGGTTAGTGTCAGGTTAACCAGCTATCATTCTGGGCGTCGAATACGATACGCGAATTCTTCCATGACATTTCCGCATTCATCAGTTGTTGTCTCAAGCCCAAGGGGTTCCAGTGGAAGACGGGAACATAATGCTTGTGCCGCAACGTTTGCCTTTAAAGTCCAGATGCGGATTACTTGAGCCAAGGTGGTGCCCCAGATCAAATCAAAGGCCAGTCTGCATGCGTCTTCGCCTAATCCGCGTCCTTGTGCGGCACCAGACAAGGTTATACCCAGTTCTGCTTCGGCGCCGGTGGGGGAGATGTGGATTCCTAAATCACCAAGCAGACTGTCATCGTCTGCATCCGCAATTGCAATCTGGCTCCAATGGCCTTTTTGGAACAATGGGTCGCTGGCCATCGACTGCAGAAACTGCAAAGCCTCGGGGCGCGACATCTGTGACCAATCCTGAAAGCGCGCAACCTGAGCATCCGAACGATATGCGTGAAACAAATCCAAATCTTGCGGCGCGAGCCGCCGCAAATTTATACGGTCCCCAGTTTTCAGCATGTCTCACACCTGAATTTATTGCAGATGCATGATGGCACAAAGGGCTAAAAATAGCCCTTTGTAATTTGTTGCTTAGCTTTTCATGCTGTCCCAGAAACTTTTCACGCTTGAAAAGAAACTGGAGCTTTCGGGATTGTTTTCTTCGCTCAACTCTTCGAATTCCCGCAAAAGCTCTTTTTGCCGGCTTGTCAGATTAACCGGTGTTTCCACCGCCATTTCGATGAACATATCACCAGCAGGCCCGCCGCGCAGCGCTGGCATGCCCTTGTTGCGCAGGCGCATTTGGCGTCCCGATTGCGACCCGGACGGAATTTGAACCCGTGTACGTCCGCCATCAATTGTCGGAACTTCGATTGAGCCGCCCAAAGCAGCCGTTCCCATTGATACCGGGACACGACAGAACAGGTTCATACCGTCCCGTTCAAACAGCTTGTGGTCAGACACCTCGATAAAGATGTAAAGGTCACCGGATGGCCCGCCGCGCATCCCTGCTTCGCCTTCGCCGGACAGGCGGATACGCGTGCCGGTTTCAACGCCAGCCGGGATATTCACAGAAAGCGCGCGTTCTTTTTCGATTCGACCAGTGCCACCGCAAGACCCGCATGGGTTTTTGATAATTTGGCCAAGACCGGAACATGTTGGGCATGTGCGTTCCACAGTGAAAAACCCTTGTTGGGCACGCACTTTTCCCATGCCAGAGCATGTCGGACAGGTTGTCGGTTCAGCCCCACCAGCAGCACCTGTGCCAGAACACGTATCACATGAGGATGACCCGGGGATATTGACGGTTTTCTGCAAACCGCTGAACGCTTCGTCCAAAGAGATTCGCAGGTTGTACCGCAAATCTGACCCTCGGGCCGCACGTTGTCGGCCGCCGCCACGGCCACCGCCACCACCGCCCATGAAATCGCCGAACAAATCGTCGAACACGTCGGAAAATGCAGAACCGAAATCCTGTGATCCACCACCATAGCCGCCACCAGGTCGACCACCGCCGCCGCCCATACTGCCATCAAATGCGGCATGACCAAATCGGTCATACGCTGCTTTTTTGTCAGCGTCTTTCAGAACGTCGTAAGCTTCGTTTACTTCTTTGAATAATGCTTCTGAATCTGGATTGTCTTTGTTCCGATCCGGGTGCAATTGTTTGGCTTTGCTGCGAAATCCTTTTTTGATTTCGTCACCAGATGCGCCGCGTGCGACCCCAAGCAATTCATAATAATCGCGTTTGGACATTTTCAGTCCCTCCTGACAGAAACGTCACGGGCCGACCCAAACATGGATCGGCCCGACGATTGGTTCCCAATTGCGCAAATCACGCGCGTTTGTCGTCGTCCAAATCTTCAAACTCGGCGTCGACGATGTCTTCGTAGTCAGCGCCGGCGTCAGCGGCAGTCGGTTCTTCACCGGCCTCTTCTTGGCTCGCCTTATAGATCGCTTCGCCAAGTTTCATTGCCGATTCAGTCACGTTCTGGATCCCAGCCTTGATCTTCTCAGCAGGCGTGTCCTCTTTTTCGAGGTCATCTTTCAACGCAGCAATGGCCAGTTCGATAACTTCGATTGTCGAAGGATCGACCTTGTCGGCATGCTCTTCCATCGACTTTTCAGTCGTATGGATCAAGCTTTCCGCCTGGTTGCGAGATTCAACACCCTCTTTGCGCGCTTTATCCGCTTCGGCGTTGTCTTCCGCGTCCTTGACCATTTGTTCGATGTCATCGTCGGACAAACCGCCTGAGGCTTGAATCGTGATCTGTTGTTCTTTGCCGGTGCCTTTGTCTTTGGCGCCTACCGACACAATACCGTTTGCATCGATGTCAAAGGTTACTTCAATCTGGGGCATGCCACGCGGCGATGGTGGGATGTTTTCAAGGTTGAAAGCACCCAGCATCTTGTTGTCCTGCGCCATTTCACGTTCACCTTGGAACACACGAATTGTCACTGCGTTCTGATTGTCTTCGGCGGTTGAGAAGATCTGCGACTTTTTCGTCGGGATCGTCGTGTTCCGGTCAATCAGGCGTGTGAAGACACCACCAAGGGTTTCGATACCAAGGGACAAAGGTGTGACATCCAACAGAACAACGTCTTTGACGTCGCCTTGCAGAACACCCGCCTGAATAGCAGCGCCCATGGCAACCACTTCGTCAGGGTTAACGCCTTTATGTGGCTCTTTGCCAAAGAACTTGGTCACTTCGTCAACAACGCGCGGCATACGTGTCATACCGCCGACAAGAACGACTTCGTCAATGTCATTTGCTGACAAACCAGCGTCTTTCAAAGCCGCTTTGCACGGGTCCATCGAACGTTTGATCAGATCGCTCACAAGGCTTTCAAGCTTTGCACGCGTCAGTTTCATGACCATGTGCAGTGGCTGGCCATCCGAGCCCATCGAAATAAAGGGCTGGTTGATTTCAGTCTGCGAGGCCGACGACAATTCGATTTTGGCTTTTTCAGCAGCTTCTTTCAGGCGCTGAAGGGCCATCTTGTCTTTGGTCAGGTCGACGCTGTTTTCTTTTTTGAACTGATCCGCGAGGTAGTTCACGATGCGCATGTCAAAGTCTTCACCACCAAGAAACGTGTCCCCGTTGGTTGATTTGACTTCAAACAGTCCGTCATCAATTTCCAGAATGGTTACGTCGAACGTACCGCCACCAAGGTCATAAACAGCAATGGTCTGGGTCTGTTCCTTGTCCAAGCCATAGGCCAAAGCCGCAGCAGTTGGTTCGTTGATGATGCGCAGGACTTCAAGACCGGCAATTTTACCGGCGTCTTTTGTCGCCTGACGCTGAGCGTCATTAAAATACGCAGGAACTGTGATGACCGCCTGAGTGACATCTTCACCCAAATAGCTTTCAGCAGTTTCTTTCATCTTGCCTAGAATGAAGGCCGAGATCTGGCTTGGCGAATATGTCTCACCGCGAGATTCGACCCACGCGTCACCGTTGCCGCCGTCTACAACATTATAGGGCAGGTTCTTTTTATCTTTTGCCAGATGCGCATCGTCAGCGCGACGACCAATCAAGCGTTTGACGCCAAAGATCGTGTTGTCTGGGTTCGTGACCGCCTGACGCTTGGCTGGTTGACCAACGAGGCGTTCGTCGTCTGTGAATGCGACGATGGATGGCGTCGTACGCGCACCCTCAGAGTTTTCGATCACGCGGGGTTGAGAGCCATCCATGATGGCAATGCAGCTATTCGTAGTTCCAAGGTCGATACCGATGACTTTGGCCATATTTTGATCCCTCTAATTAGAAAGGCGATGACAAGCGGCGACGACCCATTGCGGCATCGCAGCCACGAAACTTTATCAGAGGCGTGCCTCTAACGCTTCGGCGTGTATATAGGGAGGGGGGTTCGGCCCTGCAAGCATCTCTCGCTGCCTTTTGCAGTCTGAAATGCAACATATTTGGGTTGAATGCTGGGGAAAGCACTGTGACTCCTCTTACTTTGCGGTCTGTTCGTATCTTCAAAGGCTATTTTGATGCAGATCAGCAGGCCGATCTTGTAAAAGAGATTCGTAAAGTTGCGGCGAAAGCGCCGATGTTTTTTCCGACAACGCTTTCTGGAAAACCGATGTCTGTGCGGATGACATCCGCGGGGCGATATGGCTGGGTTTCGGATCGGTCTGGGCATCGTTACAGCGATACACATCCGGGTGGCCAAACATGGCCCGATATACCTGATACTGTAAGCAAGACATGGTCCGATATCACGGGGCTTGATCGTACCCCCGATTGTTGTTTGATAAATTACTACGCGGAAGGCGCGCGTATGGGGCTGCATCAGGATCGGGACGAAGCCAGTTTTGATTGGCCGGTATTATCCATCTCGCTGGGCGACGAAGGGTTGTTTCGCGTTGGGAATACAACACGTGGCGGTAAGACGGAGTCGATTTGGCTGCAATCAGGTGACGTCGTTGTTTTGGGTGGAGCTGCACGCCTTGCCTATCACGGAGTGGACCGGATCAGGTACGGATCATCCAGCCTGTTGCCCAATGGTGGTCGCATCAATCTGACATTGCGGGTTGTCGATTAGGGGACAAGCTGGCAGCAGCCGGAATAATAGGCCGCACCGTTGTCTGAGGTGATCAGCGCGTCAACGGACAACCCATACGCTCGGTCGGACATAGAGTCGTCGCACAGTTGCGCACCAATATGTGCGGTCAGAGCGCCCGTCACATTTTTTGATCGAAGCGCCATGCGATCCGTTCTGTTCAAAGACGTAATCGTTTCTATAGTTCCGAGGAAAAGTTCATCGTCATTCGAGATTTTGAAAACGGCATCTCCATTCAAGCTCAATGACCAGAATGGTTCGTTCCCATAGCAGATCAGGCGTTGCGTGGCAGCGGACCGGTTTTGGTTTTGCAAAAAACGCATGAAGGCCCAACCAGACATTTCCCCAACGTTCACAAGGCCCCATTTCTTGTCATTCGAAAGGGCCATGACCTCGATATTTGACGCATCAGGTCTAAGTTCACCGATGATAATTGCCTTGTTCGTTGGATCTTTGCGTACATTCAGAACATCGTTCGCCGCGACGCCAGTGACATCATAAAGTGCGGGCAATTCAAATGCGCCGCCAACGTTCGCTGCGAATAATAGTAACATGGTCATAACCCACTTCATCGCCGTGCTCCCCAGCTGATTGATGCGTGTCTTCGTGTGAAGAATTCGCCCATTAAACCTACTACAATCAAGACGACACCAACCCAAAATGAATATTCCCAACTGGAATAACGCGGGTTGTAGTTGATGAACGCAAATCCGCGCGCTTGGTCTATGGCGTGAAAAAGGGGGTTCCAATCGAACATCGCTAACACGTGCGCTGGCAAGGTATTCGCAACAAACATTTTGCCTGATGCGATCATATTTGCGCGTTGGTAGACTATCGCGAATACGGTCACGGGAGTCGGAAACCATGGTTTAATGGCGAGTAGAACCACCCCCAACGCAATCCCAGTGAACCACGCGATTAACAACATGCCAAATGCAGCGATAGGTTGCTCGATGACCAAAGGGACAAAGGCGACATGGTACACAAACAGAATAAGGCCCAGCGACAATACCTGGATGTACAAAGCTCCTAATGCGGCAGAAGCGATGGCCACAGCTGTGCTCATTGGAGCATGTTGCATCATCGGGCTGGCCGGACCTTCCGATCCGACAACTGCTCCCAATGACTTCGCATGAGTCATATACAGAAAAATTCCCGACATAATATAAAGCAGGAAATCGCCGCGAAGTGCGGCGCTGCGCAAACCTAAAAGCGAGAACATGACGTAAAATGCCATCACCAATATGATGACTTGGAGAATGTTCATGAGGATGGCAATAAGAGCATTGTTGTGCGTTTTCCGGATCGAACGCACGATGGAATGATAGATCACTTCCAGGAGCGACAAGGCACTGCCTAGCCCGGTCTGGGGTTTACGCTTTGACTGAAACATCTGCGGTTCGCCTCCGATGACGCACTTAGTCTCATGGAATTCTTGCTGTTCCGTTATTCGCCCATCATAAGGGGCGCGAACAAATCACTCAAACATTAAGCGTGGAGATCACTTTTTGGATTACGACAAGTTGACTACGGTCATGCGCCGCCTGTCTTTGGAAGCTGGCGAAAAGATCATGGAGATCTACAATTCTGATGAGTTCGAAGTGATGTTGAAGTCAGACGACAGCCCAGTGACTGCGGCAGACGAAGCCGCGGATGCGTTGATTTCTGCCGGACTGCGCGCTGCATTTCCAGACATTTTGCTGGTGACTGAAGAACAATCCGCGACCCACAGCCAAACGAGCGATACATTTTTGATCGTTGATCCTTTGGACGGTACGAAAGAATTCATCCATCGCAGAGGCGACTTTACGGTTAATATTGCACTGATTGAAAATGGCATCCCAACGCGTGGCGTTGTCTACGCTCCGGCCAAGGATCGCATGTTCTTTACTCAGGCAGATGGTTCCTCGGTCGAAGAAACTGGCCCATTTGGTGAAGAGATTGGTGTGACCGAGGCCATTCGTGTCGCAGACAGTGATAACGATGGGCTGATGGTTGTGGCGTCGAAATCTCACCGAGATCAGGCGACAGACAACTATATAGCGAAATATTCTGTGAAAGACATGACCAGTGCTGGATCGTCTTTGAAATTTTGCCTTGTCGCAACAGGCGAAGCTGACTTGTACCCTCGATTGGGTCGTACGATGGAATGGGATACGGCTGCCGGCCATGCTGTGTTGAATGGCGCCGGAGGATCAGTCGTTCGTTTTGATGATCTGGCGCCTTTATCCTACGGAAAAGACACGTACGCTAATCCCTTCTTCATCGCGTTTGCGCCAGGCGTTGAATTAAAATCAGCATGAGCGTTCTGATCGCAATCCCTGCGCGCTATGCATCCAGCCGTTATCCTGGAAAACCACTTGTTCCTTTGACAGGGGCAAGTGGTGAAGCGCGCAGTCTGATTCAACGCAGTTGGGAAGCGGCCATGTCCGTCAATGGGGTGGACAAAGTTGTTGTGTCCACTGACGACGACCGCATCGCAGCTGCTGCGCGTGGATTTGGTGCAGAGGTCGTGATGACCACTTCGGATTGTGTGAACGGAACCGAAAGATGCGCTGAAACGTTAGCTGAATTGTCTCAGCCATTTGACTTTGTCGTTAATCTGCAAGGGGATGCGCCATTGACGCCGCATTGGTTTGTCGAATCCTTGATTGACGGTTTGCGGGCAGCACCAAATGCGGACATCGCGACACCCGTTTTGCGCTGCAATGGCGAAACGTTGAATAGTTTCCGCGAAGATCGCAAAGCAGATCGCGTTGGCGGGACAACGGCCGTTTTCGGCGTTGATCATCAAGCGTTGTATTTTTCGAAAGAGGTAGTGCCTTTCACAGATGCTAACTATGACGCGGAAGACGAAACGCCTGTGTTCCACCATGTTGGAGTTTACGCCTATCGCCCAGATGCACTTGCTGCGTATCCAAGTTGGCCCGTTGGTCCGCTTGAACAGCTAGAGGGTCTCGAACAGCTGCGGTTTCTGGAGAATGGGCGCGGGGTGTTATGTGTCGAAGTTGAAGCACAAGGACGAGAATTCTGGGAACTGAACAATCCAGAGGATGTTCCCCGACTTGAGGCGATGATGACGCGCATGTGCATCAATTAATGCGCTAAAAACGGTGATTTCGGCGTTTGCGTGCTCAAATCGGTGTAAAGGCTATCGCCAACTCTCTTTTCCCCTTTAATCAAGTGAGTATACAAGCGATGGTTATGTTGCACTGCAGCGAATCTGGACAAGGCGCGGAACTTTGCAAAAATGAAACATTGGGCTGACACGTGGCACTTCAATTTAACATCAAGCGGCCCCACCTATGTCCGAATTTCATAGTGTTTTCCGGTCAAATAGTATTAGAAACGTTCACCAGAAAAGTGAACGAGCCAAAAGAATGAGGTTCAGGTATGCGTAAAAAGGTTACCAAGGCTATTTTCCCCGTTGCGGGTATGGGAACGCGGTTTTTGCCTGCGACGAAGTCAGTGCCAAAAGAAATCATGACTTTGGTCGACCGGCCACTGATTCAATATGCGATTGACGAAGCGCGTGCAGCTGGAATCAAAGAATTCATTTTCGTGACCTCGCGCGGCAAAGGTGCGCTTGAGGACTATTTTGATCATAACCCAATTCTTGAGCAAGAATTGCGCAAGCGCGGCAAAGACGAGTTGCTTGAAACGCTGCAGAACACCAACATGGACAGTGGCGCGATTGCGTATATCCGTCAGCATAAGCCACTTGGCTTAGGTCATGCTGTGTGGTGCGCGCGCCGCTTGATTGCGAATGAACCTTTCGCTGTAATTCTACCGGATGATGTCATCGCAGCAGAAAAACCTTGCTTGCAGCAAATGGTCGAAGCTTACGAAGAAGTGGGCGGTAACATGGTAGCTGCTATGGAAGTACCCCCTGAGAAAGCCAGCTCGTATGGCGTTTTAGACGTCCGTGAAGATTTGGGTTCTATGGTTTCCGTCCAAGGAATGGTCGAAAAGCCAGAAGCTGACAAAGCCCCCTCAAACTTGGCCGTAATTGGTCGTTATATCCTGTCACCTCAAGTTCTGTCTAATTTGAATCGGCTTAAATCCGGTGCAGGTGGGGAAATCCAACTGACGGACGCCATCGCGGACGAGATTGATCAGGAACGCGATGTGTATGGCTTCCGCTTCCGTGGCCAGCGATTTGATTGCGGTTCCAAATCTGGGTTCCTCCAAGCGACCGTGGCATTTGGGCTCGCCCGAGAAGAACTGCGTGATGACCTTGCTGCTTATATGCGGGACATTATGCAGCTGGACCAAGCCGCCGAATAATTCCGCGTTTGGAGGAGCAGATTTGACAAAAGTTCTGGTAACAGGCGGTGCGGGATATATTGGATCGCACGCCTGTAAGGCTTTGCGTGCAGCTGGTTTCACACCGGTCACCTTTGATAATCTTGAAACCGGCTGGTCTGACGCGGTCAAGTTCGGCCCGTTTGAACAAGGCGACCTTCTGGATCGAACCCGTCTGGACGAAGTTTTCGACACACACGAACCTGTGGCGGTCATGCATTTTGCAGCGCTTAGCCAAGTTGGCGAAAGCATGCAATTGCCTGGAAAATACTGGCGCAACAACGTCATGGGCAGCCTGAACCTGATCGAAGCAGCAATCGATGCAAACTGCAAAAACTTCGTTTTTTCATCTACTTGCGCGACTTATGGCGAACAGGATGGCGTGACTCTTGATGAAAACTGCGCCCAATCACCAATAAATGCCTATGGTGCATCGAAACGCGCTATCGAAGACATGTTGCGCGATTTCGAAGCATCTCATGGGTTGCGCCATGTTATCTTTCGATATTTCAACGTGGCCGGGGCAGACCCAGAGGCGGAAGTTGGCGAATTTCACCAACCCGAAACGCATCTTATCCCATTGATGTTAGATGCGATCGCAGGCAAACGCCCGGCTTTGACGATTTACGGAACGGATTACGATACACCGGACGGGACGTGCATCCGCGATTATGTGCATGTGTGCGATTTGGTCGATGCGCATGTTTTGGGTGTTAAATGGCTCGAAGCGGAAAAGGGCAGCCGGGTATTCAACCTTGGCACTGGCAGCGGATTTTCCGTGCGCGAGGTCATTGATGAATCCCGCGCAGTCACCAACCAAAGTGTACCTTACCAAGAAGGATCACGGCGCGCTGGGGATTGCACAAAGCTTGTTTCTGGATCGCGTCGCGCAATTGAGGAATTGGGTTGGTCCCCTGAAAAGTCGACGATGAAACAAATGATCGAAGACGCGTGGCGCTGGCACCAATCAGGCCACTACGAGAGTTAAGGGTGCGGGCTGCGGATCTCTGGGCTAGGTATAAACTGGTCTGGAAACGTAGGCGTCTTTTGTGGCGCGCGATCCGCAGTCGACATGCGTTAATGCAGGTACAAAATCGAACGTCTATTGTGTCTCAGGATGCAATTTTGGCGTTCGTCTGCGTTCGAAATGAAATATCACGATTGCCACACATGCTTGACCACTATCGCAAGTTAGGGGTGTCGCATTTTCTAGTTGTAGACAATGATAGCACTGATGGAACGGCTTCGTTTCTGGAAAGCCAACCAGACGTGTCGTTGTGGCAGACTTCCGCGAAATATCGCGAGGCGCGTTTTGGCCTAGATTGGATGAACTGGCTTTTGCTGCGTTACGGCCACGGCCATTGGTGTTTACACGTTGATGCAGACGAACTTTTGACATTTGCGCATTCCGATACTGCTGGCTTGCCTGAATTGACCAAATGGTTGGACGGACGAGGGCAAACAGCTTTTGGTGCTTTGATGCTGGATTTATATCCGGCCGGAAAACTGGACGAATTGCCAACATCTGAAAACCCAATGGACCATCTTCAGTGGTTTGATCCCGCGCCCTACAGGGCGCGCCGGCAAGTACCGTTAAATAATCTATGGGTGCAGGGCGGTGTCAGAGAGAGGGTTTTCTTTTCTGACACCCCAAATGCATCTCCTACGCTTAATAAACTGCCATTGGTCCGATGGCATTGGCGGTATGTCTATGTGAATTCGACACATTCCCTTCTGCCACGCAGCCTAAACATGACCTATGATGGACCAAATGGAACATCGCCGTCTGGCGTCTTGCTCCACACGAAATTCCAGCCCCAGGTTATCGAAAAGTCCCTTGAAGATCGCGAACGACAGCAGCACTTTCATGACCCCGCCAAATACGCGGAATATTATGAACGGATCCAAAGCGCACCGACGTTGTGGAACGATCAATCGGTCAAGTACGAAAGTTGGCAGCAATTGGTGGATTTGGGCTTGCTAAACCCCGCTGATTTCAAGGGATTTTAGCGCAAAGAAGCCACAGGAATGGTGATTTGAAGGTAGGCCTTTGACGAACGCTTGTAACGATTTATAAAGTCGATCAGGGTCTAACGAACGGATAACGCAAAGCAAACGGGCGACGAGCGCTATGCGATAGCTCAGAGCTTCGAGAGCAGAAATGGTTGTGCTTTGGGTCTTTGGGACTCATACAGAATGCGAGTGCGGCGCAAGCGCCGACTGGTGAGGGCTGCGCGCAAGTCCCTTGAGCTAACAGCCGTTGAAAATCGAACATCTTCCATCGATCCAAGTGATATTTTATTGTTTTGCACATTGCGCAATGAAAAAGTGCGCTTGCCCTATTTTCTAAGCTATTATCGCGAACTGGGTGTGAAACACTTTTTCTTTGTCGATAATGACAGCTGTGATGGAACACTGGATTACCTGCGTGGGCAGGCAGACGTGTCAACTTGGTCCACCACAGGCAGCTATAAGAATGCCAACTTTGGTGTGGATTGGATAAATTGGCTCGCCCGCAAATATGCACATGGCCATTGGAGCCTTGTTGTCGATCCTGACGAGTTTTTCGTTTATCCGTTCTGCGACACACGCCCTTTGCGGGCTTTGACCGATTGGTTGGACAATTCCGCTATTCGCAGTTTCAGCGCTATGTTGTTGGATATGTATCCCAAAGGCCGTGTCAACGAACAAAGCTATACTGAAGGGGCAAACCCGCTTGAGATCACAAGTTGGTTTGACAGCGGAAATTATACAATTTCGCGCAACTGGCAGTATGGGAATTTGTGGATTCAAGGTGGCCCCCGTTCTCGGGTGTTTTTCGCAGACCGGCCCAAAAAAGCCCCTGCATTAAACAAAATCCCACTGGTGAAATGGGATCGCAAGTACGCCTATGTTAGCTCGACACATATATTGTTGCCGCGCGGATTGAATTTGGTTTTCGACGAATGGGGCGGGGAAAAGGCGTCGGGCGTGTTGTTGCACACCAAGTTTCTCGACACGTTTTCGGCAAAAGCCAAAGAAGAATTGGTGCGTAAGCAGCATTATTCGGGTTCCTTAGAATACAAGGTTTACGCGGAACGTTTAGAAGAAAACCCGGACCTCTGGTGCAAGTGGTCTGAAAAATACATCAATTGGCGCCAGCTTGAGATTTTAGGCCTGATGTCAAAAGGAAACTGGGCGTGACGGTCGGGATTGTCATGCTGGTTCACAATGCGTTGGATCGTGCGGAACAGGTGGCGCGCCATTGGGCCGCCGCTGGATGCCCCGTTGTCATTCATGTCGATCGCATCGTCAGCGACCCAGTTTATACTGCATTCAAAAACACATTGGCCGATGTCCCGGGTATCCAGTTTTGCAAAAGATATACCTGTGATTGGGGCATGTGGGGGATTGTGGCAGCCAGCCAAGCTGCATCCGAGCTTATGCTTGAGCGCTTCGATCACGTTCGACATGTCTATCTGGCGTCTGGATCATGCTTGCCGTTAAGGCCAGTCGAAGAGCTGGTTGTTTATCTCGACAGTCGCCCAAGAACCGACTTTATCGAAAGCGCGACCACGTCGGATGTCCCTTGGACAGTGGGCGGGCTGGATCATGAGCGGTTCACCTTACGATTTCCGTTCTCCTGGAAGAAAAATCGCGTTCTGTTTGATAAATACGTCAAGTTACAACGTAAATTGCCGTTCAGACGGCGTATCCCAAAGGGGTTGGTTCCGCACATGGGCAGCCAGTGGTGGTGCCTGACTCGGCAGACTCTGTCGGCCATCTTACAAGATCCTCAACGGCCGGTTTATGACGCCTATTTCAAAAAAGTCTGGATCCCAGACGAGAGTTATTTTCAGACGCTGTCGCGATTGTATTCGACGAATATCGAAAGCCGATCTCTGACGCTAAGCAAGTTTGATTTTCAGGGAAAGCCGCACGTTTTCTATGACGACCATTTGCAATTGTTACGACGTTCCGATTGCTTTGTGGCCCGCAAGATTTGGCCACATGCCAACCGACTTTACGATGCGTTCCTGACAGATGCTGCCCACGCGATGAAGCGTACCGAACCCAATCCCGGCAAAATTGATCGGATTTTTTCGAAAGCAGTTGAACGACGGACCCGGGGACGCCCGGGGCTTTATATGCAAAGCCGCTATCCCAATGCCGATTGGGAACATTCGATAACGGCCGCCCCTTTTTCGGTGTTTCAAGGGTTTTCTGAGCTGTTCGAAAATTTCGAACAATGGCTGAGCAAAACTTCGGGTTGCCGTGTCCATGGCCATATTTATGCACCTGATCGGGTTCATTTTACGGACAACGAAACCAACTTGAACGGAGCGCTAAGCGATAACGCAACGTTGCGCGACCATAATCCCAACGCCTTTTTGCAAAACTTGATTTGGAACACGCGCGGTGAACGACAGTGTTTTCAATTCGGGCCTGCTGATAATCAAGCTATCAGTTGGCGTATTGCAAAAGACCCAAATGTGCAGGTGTCCGTCATCTCGGGCGCTTGGGCCGTTCCATTGTTTCAATCGAATAAGAATTTCGCAGATATCCGGAAAGAAGCAGCGCGATTGCAAAAAATCGAAAGCGACCACATCGGTGTACTGCAATCACCGTGGACAAAAGCCCGCGTACGAGTTTGGACAATGGCCGAATTCATCGAGGCGCCGATGGAACCGTTGCAAGCGATCCTTGACGAAATTGGTCCTTCGACCGTTCATCGATTAAAAGAAGTGCCTAAGATGGTCGATCTTACCGGATTTGGACAATTCCTGCAGAATCTGAAAAACCAAGGTATGCATCCATATCTAATGGGTGATTTTGCCGTGAACCAATCGCCGGATCAGTCCAAAGATCAACTTCGTAAACCCTATCTTGTGCGGTAACGGTAATGCCTTCTTTCAATTCCTTCGTCATCTTCGCTGAAATGCGGACGGGCTCAAATTTTCTTGAGAAAAACCTACAGCAATTTGAGGGACTAAATTGCTACGGCGAAGCATTTAATCCGGTATTTGTTGGATACCCAAACACGGACAATATCTTGGGTGTTAAGCAGGAAATGCGTGACACAGATCCGCAAACACTCCTGCAAAAGATCAAAGAAGATCCCAACGGGTTGTCGGGATTTCGATATTTCCATGATCATGATCCACGTGTGTTTGATCACGTTATGGATGATCCGAAATGCGCAAAGATCGTTCTGACGCGAAACCCAATCGACAGCTATGTTTCAAGGAAGATCGCCGTAGCAACGGGTCAATGGAAATTAAACGACGCCAAGGCGCGAAAAGATGCCAAAGCGACGTTTGATGTTGATGAATTCTCGGACCATATGGCGGCACTGCAAGGTTTTCAGGTGAAACTGCTCAACCGATTGCAGATATCAGGACAGACAGCGTTTTTTGTGGCGTATGAAGACTTGCAAGACGTCAGGGTCATGAATGGAATTGCACAGTATTTAGGTATTCCGGATCAATTGGATGCCTTGGACAAATCCCTGAAAAAGCAAAACCCAAGCCCGATATCTGACAAGGTTTCCAATTTCGAAGACATGCGCGCGGCGCTTGTTGATTTGGATACGTTCAATCTGACGCGCACGCCGAATTTCGAACCGCGTCGCGGCCCTGCTGTACCAACCTGGGTTACGGCCCAACAAGCTCCGCTATTGTTTATGCCCGTACGCGGGCAGCTGGACGAAGCGGTGGAACAATGGTTGGCCGACCTTGATGGCGTAACCTCAGCCGAATTGGGGCGAAAGCGATCGCAAAACGATCTGCGAGACTGGTTACGGGACTCTGTTGGCCATCAAAGTTTTACAATCGTGCGCCATCCTTTGATCCGCGCGCACCATGCGTTTTGCCATCGCATCCTAAGTTTCGGCGAGGGCGCGTTTCCAATGATCCGGCAAAAATTGCAGCACCGATATAAACTAAAGCTGCCTGAAAGTGCCGATGACAGCAGCTATGACAAGGTCGCACATCGTGCCGCGTTTGTTGGCTTTCTGGAATTTATTAAGGCAAATTTGGCAGAACAGACCACTGTTCGCATCGACCCCTCTTGGGCGTCTCAATCCGGAACAATTTCAGGAATTTCTGAATTCCTGTTGCCCGACAGAATATTGCGTGAAGATCGGTTGCCAGAGGATTTGCCAACCTTGGCGAAATCCGTTGGATATTCCGACCCGCCTGCCTTTGATGGCGTTCAGGAAATTGGGCGCTATTGCTTGGCAGACATTTACGACAGCGAGATCGAATCCCGCGTGCGCTCGGCTTATGCGCGCGATTACCTGATGTTCGGATTCAAAGACTGGGCCTGACGGGTTACGCGGCCTGAACTGAATGCGCTTCCGATAGAATTGCAAACAAAGTCGAAGGGTCAGGGTTGCTGCGCAATTTGCTGCAGATTGCCTGATCGCGAAGTGTGCGTGACACCAATGCCAATGCTTTGAGGTGTTCGACGCCCGCATCTTCGGGCGCCAAAAGAGCAAATGCGATATCGACAGGCTGACGGTCAATTGCGTCGAAGTCGACGGGTTTGTCGAGCATGACAAATATGCCCAAGACTTCATCCAACCCGCTCATGCGCGCATGAGGAAGCGCAATACCTTGGCCAACACCCGTTGGACCCAAAGCCTCACGCTCCATCAACGCCGCCAAAACATGGTCAGCGACAATGCCATGAGCTGAAAAGGCAACTTCGGATATTTCCTGCATCAACCGCTTTTTGCTGGTGGCAGCAGTAAATACACGAACAGCCTCCGGTTTAAGGAGATTTGACAGACTCATTCCCTACGCACTTCCGACGCCTTAACGTCGGCCCTTATTTACGGATCGATCCACCCAATGTTGCCGTCCTCTCGACGATAGACAACATTCAATCCGTCTTTTGCCTCGTTTCGGAACACCAATACTGGCGCTCCTGCCAATTCCATTTGCATTACTGCTTCACCGACAGACAGTGACGGGATTTTGGTTTCCATCTCCGCCACAATCATTGGCTGTAAAGTCTCAGGTTCTTGAGACTCACTTACCTGATCAGAAGCGAGGATATACGAGGATGCATTCGAGAGTTCAACGGGTTCCGCACGATCGCGATGGTGGTCTTTCAATCGCCGTTTATACCGCCTAAGTTGTTTTTCCATCTTGGCGGCGCAACTATCAAAGGCGGCATAGATCTCTGGTTCGTGGGCCTTTGCTTGTGCGGTCAATCCTGTTGATAAATGGATCGTCGCTTCGCAAACATGTTCATGTCCAGACTTTGAAAAAACGATATTCGCGTCCGTAGGCCTTTCTGCATATTTGTCGACGACGCTGCCAAGTTCGGCTTGAACGTGGGTTTGCAGTGCCGCACCGATATCGATCTGTTTTCCGCTGATTTGATAACGCATTCTGTCTCCTTGATCTGGAAGGACTCGCATCGCTCATCTAAACACGAAGGATTAGAAGGGAAATGCTTGTCACGTTCGCAGGAAAAGGCCGTGCGCAACCTGAAAGGTATCCAGTCTTATACCAAAGACCACACTTCTATCAGAGCGATTCCGCGCACGCGCCATATCTGCATTGCAGCCTATACTGCCCATACATGTCAATCCAATGGCGTCGTGTATTTTAGTTAAGATCAAGAAAATCGGAAATTATCGCCCAAGTAGACGCGCCGAACGTTTTCATTTTCCACAACATCTTCTGGTGTGCCGGACATAAGGACACGGCCATCGTGCAAAATATATGCGCGATCCACGATCTCAAGCGTTTCGCGTACATTGTGATCGGTGATCAGAACGCCAATTCCGCGTGTCTTCAATTCCGATACCAAGGATCGAATGTCGCCAACGGAAATGGGATCAACACCTGCAAATGGCTCATCAAGAAGAAGGTATTTTGGGCTAGCTGCCAAAGCGCGTGCGATTTCCACGCGCCGACGTTCCCCCCCTGATAGGGCCAAAGCCGGAGCGCGTCGAAGGTGTTCGATCGAAAAGTCGCTCAGCAATTCTTCAAGGCGTTCGCGGCGTTTGTGCCGATTAGATTCGGCGATATCCAAAACAGCTGCGATATTTTCTTGAACGGACAAGCCGCGGAAAATGCTGGTTTCTTGTGGCAGGTAGCCTATGCCGATTTGTGCACGACGATACATGGGCCATGTGGTGACGTCGGTGCCATCAACTTGTACCGTGCCACCTTCGGGCATGACCAAACCCGCAACAGAATAAAACGTGGTGGTTTTGCCGGACCCATTTGGCCCCAAAAGCGCAACGACCTCACCTTTTTGCAATTCCATCGAAAAGTCGCGAATAACGACTTTCTTTCGGTAAGATTTGCGCAAGTGATCGATTATCAGGCCCGAAGAGCCTTCTTTTACGGTCAGCTTTGGACCTGCCATCAGTTTTGTCCAGTTTGCAGAATCGTTTTCACGCGCCCTGTCATTTGGGCGGTTCCGTCGTCTAACTGAACTGTCATGCGATCTGAGGTAAGTGCGCTTTGGCCCTGCATCAGCAAAACGTCACCTGTCATCGTAATAACACCAGAATCGATATCATAATCGGCACGCTTTGCTTCGGCTGCATCAGGACCTGACACCAAGACAACATTCCCTGTTGCTTCAAGCCTCGCAATCCCACGGCTTTCTGCACGATATACAACCAGAACTCTGTCGCCGGATAAGCGCATCTCGCCCTGACCAATCACGACGTTGCCGGTAAATATCGCCGTTCCGTTATCTTGATTGACGTCCAGATTGTCTGCCGAAACTTCGACAGGAACAGAGCTATCTTGCCGGATTGCGCCAAACGCGACATTTGTGCCCTGTGCAATTGAATGCATAGGCATCAATGACAATAGAACAGCAATTAGCGCCGCGTGGATAACGTTGGTGTTTTTCATATTCACCCTTCCTCTGGACGGTATATCAGTTCCACGCCATTTGTGAAAAGCAAATGCGGGCTTTGTGTACCTTCAGGTTCATTGAGTTGCATCGCGCCCGCAGTCAATGCGCCAAATGGGCCAATCGCATTGACTGGTCCGGGACTGCGAATGTCCAGCTGGCTTAATGCAGCTTCTAGAAAATCAGAAGTCACTTCGAATCCTGTCGACGTCGTTATGACCACATTTCCTTCGAGTGTTGTATTGCCGTCAGCAAGACTGAAGCGTCCCGTATCCGCTAGCAAATTAATGCGTGTGCCACCCGCTGTGTCGATCTGTGCTGACAAAGATTCGGCTGTGTTTTCACCAATTGTTCCGTTACTTGTCAGAACCTTAGTTGCAGTGACATTGATTAAATCACCGCCTTCTGTAGCGCCTGAAAACAATGACCCAGTGATTTGCTGATCGCGCAATCTTTCTTCTATCTCGGCTTGCGCAAACGGAATTTCTGCGATGGGTGCTCTGTCCCGCGAAAGCAGGAAAAGCGTGCTGAGTATGCCCAATGCCATCAACGGCAATAGGACTTTCAAACACGCAATCAATCGTGAATAACCGTCCACGCCTGCTGGCTCCTTACCCTAGACCGGCGCGCAGACAATCATGAATGTGAATCAATCCAAGGGGTCTTGCCTGACCTTCGTCAGTCACAAACAGGCACATGACCTTGGGCTGGTCGGTATTCATGACCCGCACGGCTTCTTGTGCCAATGCATCTGGACCAATCGTTTTAGGAGATGTGGTCATCACATCGCTGGCTGTCAAGGAAAGTAAGTCCGCGCTCATGTGACGACGCAAATCGCCATCCGTGATAATTCCGACAAGAATGCCATCGTCATCCACAACGCCGGCGACGCCAAATCCCTTCTCACTGATCACGATTAACGCGTCGCTCATGGCCGTTGAACGTCCGACAAGAGGCAAGTCAGACCCATAATGCATAAGATCAGTCACGCGACTAAGTTGTGCCCCAAGTTTTCCACCAGGATGAAAATCGCGGAACCGCTCTGCCGTGAATTCGCGGTGCTGCATCAACGCAACTGCAACCGCGTCACCCATCGCAAGTGTAACAATCGTCGAGCTGGTTGGAACCACGCCTGTTCCACAGGCTTCTTCTACGCGAGGCAATTGCAAAATCATGTCGGATTGCGTGGCCAACGCGCTTTCGGGTCGACTGGTCATACCAATCAAAGGAATGCCAAATCGTCGGGTGAAGGCGATCAGATTGGCAAGCTCGGGTGCTTCCCCGGAATTCGAAATCGCAAGTACAAGATCATTGGGCGTGATCATTCCCAAGTCACCATGGCTTGCTTCGGCAGGGTGTACAAACTGTGCGGGTGTACCGGTGCTGGCCAAGGTGGCCGCAATTTTATGCGCGATATGGCCAGATTTTCCGATACCCGTCACGATGACGCGCCCCGACGTTTCGATGATTTTTGCGACAGCCGCGTCAAACCGTTCGTCGATCGCGTTTTTCAACAGTTCTAAAGCTCGCGCTTCTAGGGCGATGACTTGACGCGCTTTGTCGCTGTAGCTGCTCATGAGTGCGCAAAAATGTCAGTGTCTGGCCAGCCTTCCAAATCGAGAAGGGCGCGCATCGGCAAAAAGTCAAAACAAGCCTGAGCCATTGCCATCCGGCCTTCGCGCTCTAGACGTTTGTTCAGCGCATTGCGCAATCTGTGCAAGTACAACACGTCAGATGCGGCATAGGCCAATTGTGCATCGGACAGCGTTTCGGTGCCCCAATCGCTGGATTGTTGTTGTTTCGAAATATCGACATCCAACAACTCGTTCAGCAGATTTTTCAACCCGTGGCGATCCGTGTATGTCCGTATCATCCGGCTGGCGATTTTTGTGCAATACACTGGCGCAGTCAAAACGCCGAACGCATTTTGCATCGCGGCGATGTCAAATCGTCCAAAGTGAAACAGTTTCAAAATGTCCGGATTTTCCAAAAGCGCCGTCAAATTTGGGGCCTCGGTTTGCCCCTTTTTGATCTGAACGATATGCGCATTTCCATCACCCGAGGACAATTGCACAACGCACAGGCGGTCACGATGAGGGTTCAATCCCATCGTTTCACAATCAATAGCAACCACCGAACCAAGGTCCAGATCATCAGGTAGGTCACAGATATGCAGAGTATTGGCCATGTTGGTCCTTTTGCGGCGTGCTTTGTGCTGTAAATGCGTCTGTTTGCAATATCAACGTCCTTGCGCACCAGCCGCGCCTCTTTGTCGGCTTGATGGCAGGACAATGGTCAACCTTCGTGTTGGTCTAAGCCAAAGTTTTCACGCCCAATCGACACGTAAGCCTTAAACCCTGCGCTTTTGTCGCATCATAGATGTTTCGCAAATCGGCCAACGCGGCGTGTTTCATCAATTGCGCGATCTTCGCGAGGTTCAAGCCGCGAAATTCGTTCCATTCCGTCAAGATGACCAAAGCATCAGCCGCTGTGACTGCGCGATAGGGGTCGTCTTCCCACACAACACCGGGCAACAGCGCTTCGCCTTCGTTTCGGCCTTGTGGATCCACCACGCGCACAGACGCACCTTGTCCGATAAGCGATGGAATGATCGTCAAAGACGGGGCTTCGCGCATGTCGTCTGTGTTTGGTTTGAAAGTGACTCCAAGAACGGCAATCGTCTTGCCGTTTACCGATCCACCGCATAAGTCGATCACCTTTTCGATCATGCGGCGCTTTACCTCTTCGTTCACTTTGATGACGGTTTCGGTCAATTGCATTGGTGTTGCGTGATCCTGACCTATCCGTGCCAGAGCGGTCGTATCTTTCGGAAAGCAGGATCCGCCATAACCCGGACCTGCATGCAGGAACTTGTTGCCAATACGCCCATCCAACCCCATGCCTTTTGACACCAGTTTCACGTCAGCGCCGACACGTTCACACAAAGCGGCGATTTCGTTGATGAACGTGATTTTAGTCGCCAGAAATGCATTGGCCGCATATTTGATCATTTCAGCGCTTTCCAAATCCGTGGTCATGATTGGAAAGTCGCGCAGATATAGCGGCCGATAGATTTTCTGCATTACGTCCGCTGCACGGGTGTTTTCGACACCTACAATCACTCGATCTGGATGCATAAAATCATCAATTGCAGCGCCTTCGCGCAAGAATTCTGGGTTTGAGGCGATATCAAATTGCGCTTTGGGGTTCGCCTTGGCGATTACATCCGCCACCGCACGGTTGGTTCCCACAGGGACCGTCGATTTTGTAACGACAACTGTGTAATCGGTGATCGCATGCGCGATTTCTTCGGCCGCTGCCATGACATAGGTCAGATCAGCATGCCCGTCACCACGGCGCGTGGGCGTGCCAACAGCGATAAAAACAGCTTCGGCATCTTTTACAGCGGCGGCCAGATCGCCCGAAAATGACAAACGTCCAGCTGCAACGTTGCGGGCCAGAAGGTCATCCAATCCGGGTTCATAAATCGGGATCTTACCTTGCTCTAAAAGATCAAGCTTGGATTGATCCTTGTCGACGCAAATCACGTCATGACCAAAGTCAGAGAAGCAGACCCCAGACACCAAACCCACATAGCCCGTGCCGATCATTGCTATCTTCATGCATCTGGTCCTCAAAGTTGCTAGGCTTTTGGATGTTACAAGCAAGTGATGCTGTCAACTGTAGTTGCACCGGCAAGTTTTCACCGGTGAATGGAGGGTGATCTGTTTTGTTGAGGAAAGTGACCTAAATTGGGTAGATCAAGTTAACGCAGAAATAGGCGCAAGCAGGTGATTACGGATTTTTCAAAACGGGTCGCAGCAATTTTTCTAGCATCGTTCGTGCTAGTGTGGGGGTTTGGTGTACAAACAGGGATGGCTGAGGTGTCTTCAAATCAAAAAACGGTTCATTTATCTTGTGGCGATGCCCCCCAAGCGCTTTGCGCCGCATTGAGCAAGGCCGTCTTCCAAACTGAGAATGTCAAACAATCGACAGCCTCATCCGAGGCGGATTTGGCAATGGTTTTAGTTGTGACCCACTTGAAAACCGACCATTTGGCCGCGCGTTTGGACTGGACGGAAGCCGGATCAGAACAAGTTTCGGGTCCGGAAATAGAATTGTCAGTGATGGACGCGGAACTAAGCGAAATAGAGTTTGATCAATTCGCCGGCACGCTCCTGTCTATCTCGAAGCCGCCTTTTTGAGCCTGCACAACGTTTTTATTTTAAATTTAAGAGTAGTTCGAGCAGCGGAAAAATTTCTAAGATATCAGTAATCGCGATAGGTCATTTTTGATCACAAAAATCGCCACAAGGGCGAGCCCCTACCCAATTTAAAAGATCATTTGAGTCGAGCTAACCCGAATATGTGTTTGGGTACATCGAATTGTGTTTCCATATCACATTTCAAAAGCTTAGGCGACGATACGCGTCTGCGGCAGAGCGACAGCCTCAGATGGCCACGTAACAAGGATAACAGCGCATCCCGTAACGCCCGCATTCGCGACTGTCTGAGCAAGTTGCCCCACCGTGCCATTGATTAGTTGTTCGTTGGGTTTGGAAACATCAACAGCCAGAGTAAATGACGCATGTCGCGGCATTCCTTTCGCAAGCAGATCACTTTGGATTTGTGCAGCTTGACGTGCAGCCATATAAAATGCGGTCGTTGTGCCTGGGGACGTCAAGCGAACGCTGTCTGGGTCTGCGGCACCCTGCTGGCTTGTGCCAGTGGCGAGAACCAATGTGTTTGCGACACCACGTTCCGTCAGGCTGCGACCGATACTTGCGGCAGCGGCACTTGCCGAGGTGATGCCGGGGACGATTTCTACAGGAATTTGCGCGCGTTCTGCTGCTGCGATCTCTTCGCCGGCGCGGCCAAAAATGCTGGGATCGCCAGATTTCAACCGCACGACACGTTGCCCTTTCAAAGCCGCCGAAACGATGACGGAATTGATGCGTTCTTGCGGCCATGCATGCGCCCCAACAACCTTGCCAACAAAAACCCGTTCTGCATCTCGCCGAGCAAGTTCCAGAACGTCCTGATCCACCAGGCGGTCATAAAAAATGATATCCGCTTCTTGAAGACGGGAGACCGCGCGAAGGGTCAACAAATCCTTTGCGCCGGGACCAGCCCCGATCAATGCAATTGATCCTGTCCCCGTTTCATCGGGCGCTTGTCCCTGTGCGATGGCCGATTTAATCTGTGCAGCGGCATCACGTTCTGCGCCACGTTCCCATGCGTGGCGGGGAGTGTCGGCAAAGACCCAACGCCAAAAAGCACGCCGTTTCGAACGCGGGACACGTTGGGTAACGAGATTGCGCATCCGACCTGAAAATTCGGCCAATCCACCTAAGTTTGGTGCCAGAATCTCTTCGACACGTGTTTTGATCTGACGCGCTAAGACAGGGGCGGTTCCTTCGGTTCCGATGGCCACAACGACGGGATCACGATCAACCAATGACGGTGTGATCAGGTCGCATAGATCCGGTTGATCAACCACGTTAACAAGGCATCCAATCGACTTGGCCATGGCATGCGCCGCGGCATCCAATCCCGGACATCCAGTGGCAATAAATGCCATCGTCGCATTTTGAAAAACATCGACGGAAACGGATGTCTTTTCCCATGTTGCGCGCCCATTTTCGACAAGGGACAAAAGCTCTGCGTCCAGATCAAAGGCGACCAGAACAATCTGGGCATCTGTTTTCAACATCAATCGCGCTTTTTGGGCGGCCTGTTCTCCTCCACCGACAATAACGACCTTTCGATCTGTCGTGCGTATGAACATCGGAAAACTTTTCATGGCTACGCTCCGTTATGCTGCTGAGGCCAGGTTGCGGCTGGTCCAAAGGTTCTGTGCGGATTGTTCGGGGGACGGTACACCCAGAGTATCAAGAGCCAACGCAGCCGTGCCCACCACGATGGCCTCGGCAAAGGGATTGCGGATTTTATCGACCCAAAGATCGGATAGATCGGCACGTCTGTCAGAAACTTCGGCCAATCGTTTTGCATCGCTCATCATAGCCGCAAAATCGTGCTGCCATGATTTTGTGTGACGTAATCCAAATGCTGCAATCGCTTTGGAAGGATGTCGTTCAAATTCACCACCGCCACCTTTGATGACGCTGAGAGACGTCCAACCCATGAGCGTTGCAGCATCTGCCTGCAGCAATCGATATGACGGGTGAAATACACCCTGTACGGAACAAGAAGCTCGTCCAGGATTAAGCATGCGCGCAACAGTATTTATGCAGGACCGCAGACCCAAAACCTGTCGAAGATTTAGCAATGCAAAGATGTCATCCGACATCACTTCCAATGGAAGATATGCGATCCCATTATCGCGGATCAAAGTCGCCGCGTCCTGTGGGGATTTCGCCGTTTCAATACCGGCGGGGGCCAGCCCGTCGCGAACAGCTTGGTCAGCCCCGTTCCAGCCATGTAACAAAACGGGATACCCCGCCATCGAGACCAATTTGGCCGACAAAAGGAACCAAGGAAGGCCGCGCGTGCGTCCGGCAGCATAACTTGGCCAATCCAATGCGACGCCTGATACTTTTGGAATTTTACTTTGGGTTGCTGACACAAAACCGGCAATTTCTTCTGCTGTTTCGCCCTTCATGCGCAAAAGCATCAACAACGCTCCGACGGCTTCGGGCGCTGCACCGTTCAATACGCATTGCATCGCTTCAAAAGCTTCGTCTTGTGTCAAGGATCGCGAACGCCCGGGACCACGCCCAAGCGTTCTGATATGATTTTCCAGTGTCATTCGGCGGCTTCCCGATGTTGCATCCGCGCAATTAGCGTCGCAATTTCGGGACGACAAGACCCGCAATTGGTTCCGGCCTGCAATGCAGCCCCAATCGCTTCGACGCTGTGCAACCCATCCGTTTCGATGGCTGTCAGGATTGTGTTGATGCCTACTTCAAAGCATGAACACAGCACTGGACCGGGATCAGGGCGATCAGCGGGAACGCGTCCCGTCAAAACATCCGGCGCCGAAGTCATCGGAAGCGTTGACACATAGTCGCGGATTACGGCCACCGGCTTGGGCGACACAAACAACGCGGCTTTCAGTTGGCCATCCTCAAACAATGCCAGACGGGCCCGCGATTGCGTTGGATCATTGATCATTTGGATGTCCGCATCGGGCATATCAAACAGGCGACGTGCTTCACCTTCCCAATCAGAAATCGGCGACAACCCGGCCATCTCAACACGCCAGCCCTGCCGCGTCACCATTTTGGCCCAATAGTCGTAGGTCGGGTTCAATTCGTTCGCAGACACGGCAAATCCATACCACGCGGCGTCTAGACGTTCTGCAGCCACCACGGCCGCCTTGCTTTCTGGTTGACCCGAAACAGGATCCGCCAGTGCAGGGATAAGGCTGTCGATGACCGCCGAAGGCGCGGTTTCGCGTGTCCAATGGATTGGCGCAAACAATTGGCCGGGCTGAACGTTGTCAGTGATCAGAGCGCGCAAAATCGTAGACCCTTGCGGGCTGCGCAATCGCACCAAATCCGCAGAACTGATATCCAGATCAGCGGCATCGTTGGGATGTATCTCAACAAAGGGCTCTGGCAGATGCGATGACAAACGCGGGGATAACGCCGTACGTGTCATTGTATGCCATTGGTCGCGCAAACGTCCTGTGTTCAAGCGATATGGAAAGCGTGGCTGTTGTTTGGATGCGGGTGGTTTCCACGTGACTGGCAATAAACGCGCTTTGCCGTCGTTATGGAAAAACTGACCATCCGCAAAAAAGCGACCGCCTGATTTCCCGTTGGATATCGGCCAACGCGTCGGTTCCAACGCGTCATATTCCGTATCGCTTAGATCGCTTAATCCCGAGATGTCAAAGTCGCGCCCAAGCCCGGCTGCGATGCCGGATAATGCGGCGTGCTCGCGGAAAATTTCTGCGGGCGATATGTAATTGAAAGCGTCGGCCCAGCCCATGCGTTGCCCGACTTCGGCCAGAATGTCCCAGTCTGCGCGGGCCTGACTCGGCGCAGGGCGGACAGTCCGTTGCCTGCTTATCATGCGGTCCGAATTTGTGACCGTGCCGCTTTTTTCGGACCATGCGCTGGCGGGCAAGACGACATCAGCCAAGCGTGCAGTATCTGTGCCTGCTGTGATGTCTGAAACGACAACGAATTCACATCCCGCAATCGCGTCACGCACAGCGTTTGCATCGGGCATAGATACGGCTGGGTTTGTGTGGATGATCCACAGTGCTTTGATGTCGCCTTTGGCGACGGACTGAAACATATCGACGGCTTTTAATCCGGGTGCGTCGGGCATTTCCGGTGCAGACCAAAAGCTGCGTACAGCGCTGCGATGCGCGGCATTTTCCAGATCAAGATGGCAGGCCAGCATATTGGCCAACCCGCCGACTTCGCGCCCACCCATTGCATTGGGTTGACCGGTTACTGAAAAAGGTCCACATCCCGGTGTGCCAATCCGCCCAGTGGCCAGATGGCAATTCAGGATCGAATTGACCTTGTCCGCGCCGGACGTCGATTGATTGACCCCTTGGCTAAAGATCGTCACCACGTTTGGCGTGCCAATCCACATGTTGCAAAAACCGTCTATTTGCGCGGAACTTAGACCTGTTGTGTCCACACTGTCGTTCTGTGCGGCTTCCAAGCTTGCTTCAAAGCCAGTGGTGTTTTTCAAAAAGTCCGGATCAATGGCCCCTTGCGCCGCGATCTGGGTCAACAAGTGATTGAACAACGCAACATCGCTGCCGGGGCTTATTGCAAGATGCAAATCGGCTTGATCGCAACTGGCCGTGCGCCGTGGATCAACTACAATGATCTTTGTGCCACGCTTGGCCCGAGCGTCGATCAAGCGTTGGTACAAAACCGGGTGGCACCACGCCAAGTTCGATCCAACAAGAACAACCAAATCAGCGTGATCAAGGTCGTCATATGTGCCCGGAACCGTGTCTGTTCCAAAGGCGCGTTTGTGACCCGCAACCGTAGAGGCCATACACAGGCGGGAATTGGTGTCGATATTGGCGGACCCGATGAAACCCTTCATCAGCTTGTTGGCAACATAGTAATCTTCGGTCAGCATCTGTCCTGACAGATAGAACGCGGTGCTGTCTGGGCCGTGTTCCGCAATGGTCTGGGAAAACCGATCTGCAACCAGCTGTAGCGCAGTGTCCCAATCAGTGTCTTGGCCGGCGACTTGCGGAGATAACAAACGCCCGCCAAACCCAACCGTCTCACCAAGTGCGCTGCCTTTGGAACACAACTTACCTTTGTTGTTTGGGTGATCTGGATCACCGCGAACCTCGATTCCGCCGTGATCCGTCTGACGGAGCAACACGCCGCAACCGACGCCACAATACGGGCAGGTTGACCGGATGTCTTGGTGCGTCATGCAGCGCTCCGTTTTACCAAAGCGGTGGCGTCAATCATAATGCGCCCATCTTGGATGCGCACCGGATAGGTCGCAATCCGCGCAGATTCTCCTTGGGCCTCGCCGGTATTTAGATCAAACACCCAGTTGTGCAGCGGGCATGTCACGGACTGTCCATGAATGATGCCTTCGGACAATGGGCCGTTCTTGTGCGGACAGGTGTTCGACGCCGCAAAGACTTCTGTTTCGCCTGTTCGAAACAAGCCGACACATCCCAGATGCGTTTTGATCACCCGTGCGCCGCGCAAGGGGATGTCAGTCACAGCGGCGATATCAATCCAGCTCATTCGGCTGCCTCCAATGTAAGATCGGCAAGAGGCGCGAATTTCTCAGCGTTTTTGACTTCTTCGGCCCAAGGATCATTGCGGTAAACGGATTGGCTTAGTTCAAAGCGTTCGACCAAGGCACGACGGCTGTCTAAATCGTCAACAACATTGGCTTTGACCCAATCCATGCCGACTTTGTCCAGCCACTTATAAAGCCGATCCAGGTATTTCGCACCTTCGCGGTAGGCTTGAGTGACAGCCAAAACCACTGCAATCGCGTCTTCTTCGGTTGGGACCTGACATAGCAATTCTGTCTCGCGTACATCCATCCCAGCCGCACCGCCGATGCTGATTTGGAAGCCGCTGTCGACACAGACAATACCGATATCCTTGCAGGTCGCTTCGGCACAGTTGCGTGGGCATCCCGAGACGGCCAGCTTGAGTTTGTGCGGTGTCCAAGATCCCCACATCAGTTTTTCCAACTTGATGCCAAGACCAGTCGAATCCTGCGTGCCAAATCGACAATGGTCGGTTCCGACGCATGTTTTTACGGTTCGCAACCCTTTTGAATACGCATGGCCAGACACCAACCCTGCGCGGTTCAAATCCGCCCACATGTTGGGCAGTTCTTCGCCTTTGACACCTAACAGATCGATCCGTTGACCGCCCGTTACTTTGACTGTTGGAACGTTGTATTTGTCAGCGGCATCCGCAATCGCGCGCAGTTCGTCCGGAGTGGTGATCCCACCCCACATACGAGGTACAACGCTGAAGGTTCCATCCTTTTGAATGTTCGCGTGTTTGCGTTCATTCACGAAACGGCTTTGAGGATCATCAAGGTAATCAACCGGCCAGTCGGACAACAGATAATAATTGATAGCAGGACGACACACATGGCAGCCGTTGACTGTGTTCCATCCCAATTCCTGCCAGACGGCAGTTTGGGATTTCAGCTCTTTCGTCTTGATAATGCGGCGCACGTCTTCGTGGGTCAGATCGGTACATCCGCAGACAGGTTGCACCGTGGGCATTTTAAAGTCGTCGCCCAAAGTCACTTGCAGCAACTGTTCGACTAGACCCGTGCATGTCCCACAAGACGCGCTTGCCTTGGTTTCAGCGCGCAACGCACCCAAATCGGTGGCGCCTGCTTCGATTGCGTTTACGATGGTTCCTTTGCATATGCCGTTGCACCCGCAGATTTCCGCATCAAGCGGCAAGGCTGCAACGGCTGAGAGCGGGTCCGAGGCGGCACCCCCCTGATAGGCCGGTCCGAAAATCAGCGTCTCGCGCATCTCATCGATTTCGGTTCCGTCTTTGATCAGACCAAAGAACCAGTTACCGTCAGCTGTGTCGCCATACATGACACAGCCGATCAGACGGTCGTCTTCAATGACAAGCCGTTTGTAGATACCGCGACCGGGATCACGAAATACGATGTCTTCGCGTCCATCTGCTTGGGAAAAGTCACCGGCGGAAAACAAATCACACCCGGTCACCTTCAGCTTGGTCGCCAGTTCTTTGACAACAAATGCATCCTGTTCACCCAGCAAGCTTTGCGCCACGGTTTTGGCTTGATCGTATAAAGGGGCGACCAAACCAAACAGGTGTCCGTCGAATTCTACACATTCACCAACCGCATATATGTCAGGGTTTGACGTCTGCAATTGCGCGTTCACTTCGATACCGCGCGCCACAGTTAAACCAGCGTCAGTCGCAAGCCGGGTTTCGGGGCGAATGCCGACGGCCATGACAACCAAATCAGCGGGCAATGTCTGCCCATCTTCAAGTAAGACAGCTTCGACTTTGTCATCGCCCAAGATTGCTTTCGTTGAGGCCTGTGTCAGCACAGTAATGCCGCGTTTTTCCAGATCTTTGCGCAGCAGATACCCTGCGGATTCATCCAGTTGACGTTCCATCAAATGGCCCATCAGATGAACAACAGTCACATTCATCCCGCGTTCGGCCAGACCTGCCGCCGCTTCCAAACCCAAAAGACCGCCGCCGATGACAACGGCATTTCCGCCGGCGCCAGATGCGTCGATCATTGCGGTTGTATCGTC
>JBDWGM010000133.1:0-15647 GCA_039975755.1 Paracoccaceae bacterium
CGTACTGTCGGGGTTGTTCATCCTTTGGCGTGGCCAGGCAAGCACTACACGCTAAAAACAAACAACTTCAGCTTCGGCCTGTGCACGGCGTAGATCAGCCACCAGATTTTCTGCCATGGCCGCGGTTTGGAAAAACGCCATGCGTTCCCCGCCAACGCGACGCATCGATAAAACCGTTTCTCCCTGCAGATATTGTTCATAAGGCAGGATCGATGCGATTTCGTCGATGGAACATGCACACCGATCCAGCATCTCACGGGTTTGGCCATTGGTGGCCATGCAGGCAAACACATAATCTGCACGCGCAGCCGTTGGATAATCATTCAGCCGATCCGCCACGCTTTGGCCAAAGGCCGCCACTGGCATAAAACAGGCAAAAACCAGCGCTTTCACTCGGACGTCTCCAATCCTTCGAAATCCAACGCAGATCGATAGACTGTTGGCCCATCTTGTGAATCAGTTTCCGCCACAAGGCTAAGATACCAACCAGGCACCGCGTCCGACATGGTCACGGTCAGAACCAAATCACCAAAACCCTGCATGCGGTCTTTGTTGGGGTCTTTCGCAAAGGGATAAAGACGGATGGTTTTTGTCTCAACTGTCTTTCCGTCAAACACCGCTTCGCCGGTTTCGATATCGGCAGGTTGGATCAGCGAGTCCTTTACGCGGTTGCGGATGTAAAACGGGCTGCCCCCGGCGGCTTCGGCCATGTCACGCACCACAGTTTCGTAAAAGAACATGATCATCGGATTTCCAACACTGGCCGGAAAAATCCCAAGCGCGCGATGTTTGTCTTCGCGGCGAAATTCCAGATGCGCCATCGACGTGTCTTCTTTTTGGAACGACAATGCGATGTCGCCGGTATCGCGGAATTCTGCGTCAGGCTTTAGAACATTGGTGACCTCGCGCCGATACACCAGAGCTGTGTTTCGATCCACGCTGTCCAATGTGCCATCACGAAACAGCAGATCATAGGTTTGTTCGCCCGTTGCAGGCGCCGCGACCGTCAGGCCCGCGCTGAGCATCAGAACAGTTAATCCGGTAAGGCAAGCTTTCCACATGATGAATTTCCTCCCTTTAGAAACCTTATGGCTTCAGACCCGCGTGTCATCGCCGACTTTTGTCGGTATAGGGGCCGAATGCGCATCGGGCGTTGGATTTTGCCAGCGTATTTTCCAGTCAATCAATGGGCGCAATCGCGACAGTTTGACCGGTTTGGTCATCACCGATACGTCGTTTTGAATGCCCGCCTCGCGCAGGCTTTCGCTGCGATTGGCGGTAATCAGAATGGCAGGAACATGCACACCTGTGATCGCGCGGATTTGCGCAATGGCTTCGACCCCGGTGTCATCATCATCCAATTGGTAATCAGCCAGAATGATATCCGGTGCGATCCCGATATCGCGTACGAATTCTAACGCTTCTTGTGTGGAACAGGCCGCCAAAACGCTCGCCCCCCATTGCTCCAACCATTGCGTTGTTCCGTATAAAACATCCGGATCATTTTCGATCACCATCACAATGTGATCCAACGACAAATCATCCGAATGTGGCAAAAGGCCAGTGGGTTCAGTCGATTCCTGAACGCCCTCAACGAGGGCCATTTCGATACTGAATACTGATCCAACGCCGGGTTTTGATCGCATTTTCAACGAATGGCCCAGCAATCGACAGGCCCGGTCGACCACAGATAAACCCAAACCCATCCCCGACCCTATTGGCACATTATCCGCGCGCGTAAATTCATCGAACACACGGTTCTGATCCGCCCGAGAAATGCCGATACCTGTGTCCCACACCTCAAGCCGCACGGTGTCGCCATACCGCCGGCATCCCACCAAAACGCGCCCGCCTGGTTCGGTGTATTGGATCGCATTCACCACAAGATTCTGAATACAACGCAGCAGATAGACCGGATCAGAATGCACAAACACCGATGACGGCACGACATCCAAAGTCACGTTCTTTTGTTCCGCAACCAACGTTTGATCCCCGTGAATACCACCGATCAACGCGCCAAGGCTGACTCGGGTTGGTGACACCGCATCCGGATCAGCACCATCCAAACGCGAGATGTCCAATAGTGAATGCAACAGCTGTTCGGCAGACCCAAACGCCCCATCCAGACGTTCCATCATGGGATAAAATTCGGTGCGGCGCGTGGTTTCCATCAATGTCGAAATCAACAATTTGGCAGCGTTGATCGGTTGCAACAAATCATGGCTGGCCGCTGCCAAAAACCGCGTCTTCGACGACACGGCGGCTTCGGCGCGTTCTTTGGCGTGGTGCAACGCTTCGTCCACTTGCGCCCGTTCCTGAGATTCCTTGACCAGTTTCGCATTGGCCCGCGTCAGTTCCCCCGTGCGGGCCGTCACGCGATTTTCCAACATCTCGGTTGTGCGCGCTTCTAACGTGGCGTCTTTCAATTCGACCAAAAACCCCCCATCGGGCAGTTTGTTGGCGTGAATATCCAACACGCGCCCGCTGATATGTTTGATCCGTTTGCGCAGCCAGCCACGCGTGTTCAGTTCGCGACGCCAAACTTCGACCCGCAACTCATCGTCCTCTTGGATCAAATTATGCAGACGCAGGTATTCCAACAAATTTTGCACCGGCAAGCCGGGTCGCAACATGGTGACGGGCAACCCCAGAATTTCGCGAAAGCGCCCATTGTGCATCGTCACTTCGGCATCTGCGGAAAATGTGCAAACCCCCGAGCTCATGTGTTGAAACACCGCTTTTAGGTAATCTTCTTGCCGGTCGATCAGCGTTTCTTTTTCCACCCGATTGCGCCGCACAACGGATGTGATGTCGGTCAACAACAACACTACGTTTTCGCGCGATGTGTGCTGCGCGCTCAGCTGATACCAGCGATCTTCTGTCAGCTCGACCACCACTGTCGTGATCTCGGGTTCCGCAACTGTGCTTTCCAACGCGCCGACCACTTGCATCAAGTTGCGATCAGACGACACCACGTTTTCACTGCCAAACATCAGACCAAAAAACCGTTCGATCTTAAGGCCCGGCACAACCTGACTTGAGACATCCGGCAGGAGGTTCAAAAACAGATCATTGCACAGATCAAGCTTGCCACTGGTGAACAGGGCGAACCCTTCTTCCATGGAAGACAACGCTTCGGCCAAACTTTTCCGGGTGCGTTCGCGCTCGTGGCGCACGCTTTCTAATTCTGTGGCCGCACGTTCCAAATCCCGCGATTGCGCCGCCACCTGTTGTTGCAGCTCGATAGCCGACTGAAACGCCCGAAATGCCGAAGGTCCCACATCCTTTTGCCGGTTTGCACGGCGCATCAACGCTTCGATGATCTTGGCCTGTTTGGCGATTTGAATGTCGGGCGCGTCCTGAGGATCAATCATCGTCAGCTCAATATCCGGGGTTCTGGCGCGAAAAAGGCGACTCCCACAAAGGTCTGGTTCATGTGCACGCCAGATTGCTGTTCGCCATATGTATTGAACCCAAGCACGCGGCGATCTTGCAAGATGTCAGACACCTGCTGGCGCAACTGCTTTTGTTCGATCTCAAGCATCCGCAAGGCGCAATCAAAGCCCAGGATGAAATCAGGCCCCTGCCCGCGCGCACCTTGCACCGACAAGCCTGCTTCGAGCGTTTCTATGATCTCTTGTCCTTTGCCCAAGGTCATGATCAGGCCGTCATCAATCGCCGCAAGAAACGACAACGCGTGATTTTCCGTCGCATCGCTGATGGCGCGGACGTAATGGGTTTGGTTCAGCTTCAACAGCAGCGGGTTTTCGGCAAACACCTCGGGCGATAAATCATCCACCGCACACCCGACCAAGCGGGCATATTCCAATGCGGCGGGTGATCCGTTGATTTCATGCACCAACCGTTCATCCGGGTTTGCGCCTGTGATGATGACCTGCGCCCCCACCGGCAAAAAGTGATCAAATCCAATGCCACGGAATTCAAGGTTGGTTTCAATCAACAACATGACAGATGCGTTGGTGTGCGCCTTGCCCTTGTGCAGCACAAAGGTTTCTTTGAATTGCAGACCATCCCCGGCTGATCCGCCAAAGATGGGCAAACCGTTCAGAACCGTTTCCAATATGGATACCAGCAAATCTTCTTGTTTGGATACGCCATCCGAAAACAACAACGCCAAACGGTTCCAACCTGCTGTGTGTTGGAACTTTTCAGTTTGCCGTTGGGCTTGTTCCGCTATGGCGGTGGTCGACAGCGGGTTTAATTCTTCAAACAACAAAGACGCGCAGCGAAAGTTTTCCTTAGGAAAGGCCAACAGCAATAAGGTATCTGCGTCATACCCGTTGGTCGTGATTTGACCCGCCGTGGTGCACCCGAACACTGGCACCCCGCCAAGCGCTTGGTTCAAACCCTGCATCGCTTCGTCCAAATCCAAAGCGCTTGGAATAAACGCCAGCACAAAACAGGCGCGGTTCAGGGCCAGCGACGCCGCCGCCTCAAGAACAGCGGCCGCCGCATCGGACTGGTCCGATTGCCCAATCTGAACAAAGGACGGTCCGTGCACTGCGTCGCGCATGGCCTGCCCTAGTGCTGCAAAAAGGCGCGCGCTTCGGGTTCGCTTCCGATGGCACGGGCCAAAACAGATTTCACCAAGACAACGGCCTGCGTCCGGTTGCGCACACCCAACCGTCGCAACAACGCTGTGATGTGCGCTTTGACCGTCGCTTCGGCCAATGACAATTCATAGGCGATCTGTTTGTTCGGTTTGCCAACACAGATCAGTTTCAGAATGCGCGTTTGCTGCGGTGTCAGATTTGCCAATTCCGGGTTGGATTCGAACACACATCGGTCGTGTTCGCCGCTATCTCTTTGGCGATATTCCTGTGGAACGTAACGCCGCCCTGATGTGATTTCAGTCACCGCGTATTTCAGTGTTTTGGCCGACGCGTCTTTGGGCAAGAACCCCATAGCGCCGCTGTCCAACAGGGACTGAACCAATTCCGCAGAAGCCAGCGAAGAAATCACCAACACCCGCGCATTTGGCATGCGTTTACGCAATTCTTGGAACCCGGAAATGCCGCAAACATCCGGCAATTTCAGGTCAAACATGATCAAATCCGGATCGAAACCGGTGTCCAATGCCTCGAACGTTTCTTTTAACGTGAACGCTTTTCGAATGTGGCAGTCTTCAAATCCATGCGCGAGGGTCGAAGCCAGCGCATCGCCGTACAATGGATGGTCGTCAACAATCAAAACATTAGACAAATGCCCGTCAGTAACGGGTGATGCTGTCGCATGCATAGGTCATCCTCCCATGCGACAGGCTAACCAAAAACCGATTCATTTCAACTACTTCGAGCGCAATGCCCATTTTTTAACCAATCAAATCCGATCAATTTTTGGTAAATATGTAATTTTTAGTAGGAAACCCGCGCATTTCTAGATTGGCATTATAATTCCTATTCGGATCAATTTTCCGTCGATGCCTTAAGAAACCGAGCGACATAATCCTTGTGGTTGAATGTAATTGTATGCGGATCAAACACAGATTGATCCAAGTCACCCAGCAAAGCTGCGCGTTCTTTTGACGGACCATCCCGACGCATCATATCCAAAGATGCCCGGCGTATTGCCGCTAAATCCTGAACGCGGGCAGATCGCCACATCCGCCACGCCAACGGATCAAAAACCGAAAAGCGATGCAATGCCTGCACGCCAATGATCGAGCGTCCTCCCAACCCGACCACAATCCCCACCACGAGAACAACAGCTGCAACCAACCCCACAGGCCAACCCGGCAAACGCGATGGCGCATCGGCCTCGGGTTCCGCGGCGCGCGGGGCTGGCCCAGTTACCGACCCATAGGCCACCCGCTGCGCAGAAATAGTGACCTCGCGCAGATCGCGATTGATCGTGTCGAAAAAGGACAAGCTCAGCGGTTCTACGATTGTCGACGTGTCGTTGGATGGTCGGATCGTCCAGCGCCAAAACGCATAGGTCACCGGCCCCTCTGCGGTCAGTTCGACCAGCCGTTTTTCCGGATGAGGAAAGATCATTGCCGACGGGGATTTCAGGTCTGGCATGGGCGGTATCATTTCAGGCGTCACACCCAAGGCCTCGATGCGCACAACGCGCAACACCCCTTCGCCGGGGGTCAGCTGATCCGGCGCGTTTGACCAATCATCCGCGATTTTTAGGCGACGCAAAGGAAACCACCATCCTTCATGTGCTGGCGCTTCGGATACGGTCAGCGAAACGGGTTCAGATTGGATATCGTGTTCGAACCAATCATCGCCCTCATCCGTCAAGGTCAGCCGATGGGTGAACGCCCCTATGGTCAGCGTCCCATTCCGGTCGGGGTAAATCGCCATGCGCCGTTCAAAGACTTTGACCTGTTGTCCATCGATCCGTTCGTCCGTCCAATGGTCCGGCCCCAATTGCGCCCAGCTGAACCCCTCTAGGTCGGGTTGGATCAACATTTCACGGGTGATGTGGCGGCGAAACACGCCCCGGATCGTGATCAGCACCATTTCACGCACGACCGGCATGGCATCTGCGTCGTCAATGGACACGCTGAGCTCCAGTTCAGACGGCAAGACGGTTTTGGATTGCGCAAACGCCGCCATCGGCCAGATCAGCCACAGGATCAGCACCCACCTCATTCTGTGGTCTCCGCCGGTGGGGGGGCCAGCCCCAATTTGACCCGGCGTTTGTGTTCTTGGGCGATCCGTGCCGCCATAAATTCACCGGGCACATCGGACAGCTGTTCCATCCAGCGTTCATCCGCCACCATGAATTTGTCATCAAAGATACGCCGCACGCCCAGACGTCCACGACTGTCCAATTCTGCCAAGCCCATCATCGTGTTGGTGTTGTTCACCTCACTCCCCGTCCCCGCTGCGCGCGCATTGCCCCTTGCGATAAAGCTGTCCTCTGTTGGTCCAGCTTTGCGATCAGGAAACAGCCCCAAAGCCTCGGGATCGACACCAAACGCGGCATAGAACGCGGCGACCACATCAAAATTCGCCTGCGCATCCGGATCGCCCTGCACAATCGCCACGTCATAGGCTTCTAAGGCAGCGGCGTAATTCTGTCGTTTGACCTCGGCATTGCCCAGATTGAACCGCGCGCCCGCCGCATCAAAGGCCGATGCGGCGGCGTCAAAGTTTCCAGCCCGGTAAAAGGCGACGCCTTGCCAAACCGGATCGTCAAAGACCATTGCCGCCCATCCCGGCGCCCCGACTGCCAGCAGAACACGCCCAAACGGTGCCGCCCCGCCTAACAGAACGGCAAATGCCAACGCGGCAATTGTGACAAAGATCATACCCCTCATGCCGCGTCTCGTCGAAACAGCAAGGCCAGCGGGATCAGCGCCAAAGCCATCAGACATCGACCAAGGTCTTTCCAGTACAGCAACGGGTAATCCTGCCGTTCTAAACGGGTGCGCGCGTCTTCGGACATGTATTGCCCCAGCGCGTCGGTTTGATCCAAGGTAAAGATCGCCCCACCCCCGGCGCTGACATGGGTCGCGATGTCTGGTGCCGCGCCAGTCATCGACACAATCGATAGGCGCGCGCCCTGCCCTGCGATGGCAGCTGCCTCTTGCAACGATTGCGAACCAAGACCGGCCCCATCGGTAAACAGCACGACGTCGCCCGCGATCACGTCCGCTTCGATCAGCATCTTTGCAGCCAAGGCCAAGGCCCGTTCTGGGCGTGATCCTTTGTCAGGGACAGTGTCCGCATCGATCAATGCGAAACTCTGGCCCAACTGCAAATGATCCGCCGTCATGTCCGTTGCGACATAGGCATCACCACCGTAAACGATGATCCCCCCCGGTCGTGTCCCCAACGAGGCCAGCCCAAACCGCCCCATCGATAACATCTGAGGCCAGCGCGGGTCATCCGTCACGCTGGATGACGCATCAACCAGAAACAACACGCCATCCAGATTGCGATAAGACAGCGTATCGCGCCGTTCCACCGCAGGACCAGACAAGGCCACGATACAAACGGCGATCGTGGCCATCACCGCGATCAAAGGCATGCGACTGGCGGATGCATCAATGCGCCCCAAGGCAGCCATTGCCTGCATCAAGGCCGGATCCGCCGCCCTGTCCCAATCCCCCAAACCGCCACGCCGCGACCAGAGCCACCAGCCGAGCAACGCCAAAACCGGCAAACACAGCAACCAAAGGGGCCGCAACAGAGTCACATCCAACCCGGTCATTCTGGATCTCTCAAGACGAAAACCACGCATAACAGCGCAGCGAGGCTCGCAGGCCAAAACCAGTAATCGCGATAGACTTCGGCAGCCAACCCATCACTGTCCGTTGATTCCAGGTTGTCCAAAGCCGCGGTAACTTCGATCAGGTCATCTGTGGTTTTGACACGGAAACTTTCGCCCCCAGAAATCTGCGCGATGGCCCGCAATGTGGTGGCGTCCACCACGCCACGTTCGCCGGCCTGTGCCGTTTGCAGGTCTTTGGGGCCCAACGCGATCGTGTGCACGCGCACGCCCATACGCGCGGCCAATTCGGCCACACCGCGCGGGTTTGTGGCACCTGCATTATTCACCCCGTCGGACAGCAAGATCACAACACGTGATGCTGCATCACTGTTAGCCAAACGTTTCAGCGCCAACCCCAACCCGTCCGAGATGTTAGTTGCCCGCCCCGATATCCCTATCGTCGCTTCTTCGATGCGTCGCGCGACGGCTTCGACATCAAAGGTGAAGGGTGTAGCGTAATAAGCCTCTGATCCAAACACGACCAAGGCCACCCGGTCCCCGCCTCGCCGTCGCGCAAAATCTGCACCCACCGTCGTGACAGCCTCAAGCCGCGTGATCTGGGCGTCGTTCAGATAAAAGTCGTCCCGCACCATCGATCCCGACAGGTCCAGAACCAAGGCCAGATCACGCCCCGATACTTTCAAAGCCGGGATTGGTGCCAAATCGCGCGGCCCTGACACCGCAATCAGCACCAGCGCCCATATCCCCCACAACAGACCTTGTTTCAGCGACAGGCGGCTTCGCCCCAACCCCAGGGTACGCGCGTCCAGCAATGCGCCACCGATGCGTTCCGGCACAGCAAGGGCGCGGCCCATCATCGGCTGTGCCCTCAAAAACCGGGCAACCAAAAACGGCACTGGCAATAGCAGCAACACCCATGGGTCAGCCAGTTCAAACAAAGTGGAGTCAAACAAAACGGGCAACCTCCGTTTCGAGCTGCTGACTATCCAGCGATGAATTCGGACGATACAATTCTGGTTTCAATTCTGCGAACCGATCCGGGGCATGCGTGCGCAACAGATGCAACAATCCCACGCGGCGTTCCGCGTCGGTGCATTGTGCCAAAGCGTCGATGTGGTCCTGTAACGTGGGTGGATCGACCGGACCCTGCCGGCGACTGATCAGACGCAACAGCAAAACCAAACCGATGGCGCACAGCCCTGCCATTCCAACGGCAACAGCGATTTCAGCCAAAATTCCCCCCGCAGCTTCTGCAGGCAAGCGAATGTCGCGTAGACTGACCAGTAATGCGGCTTCGGATAAGGCGCTATCGCTCATGCCGCGATCCCCATCGGATAGGCGACCGAAATCCGGCGCGCAGTATCTTCGACACTGTCGCTGGCATTCAAGATCAACGCCGGGCGTCCTGCAACTGTCCGATGCAAGGTCGCGTCGAGCGTACCTGATCCGTCCAGATAGACTCTGATGTGGCGACCATCACTTGTGCGAATAGGGTATCGCCCACGCGGCATTTGAGCGGCTTCGGCGTCGGTAATCAGCACAAGGCGCGGCGTGCGACGGCGGGCCAATGCATCCAGTCGATCGCGCAATCCTGCCCCTTCGGTGTCAAACCCGGACGCGATGACAATTTCCGCCCCCGACGGCACCAACCGGTCTGCACGTGACAAAGCTTGATCCAACGGTGCGTCCCGATCCGCACCTCCCGCCATAATGTCGGCCAAACCAGCCCCATGGGCTTGCACCAAACCGCCAATCACATCCAACATTCCACGTGTGCGTCCACGGGGCGGCACCACGACCGGTGCATTCGGCGTCAACGCCAACAACGCCACGCGTCCACCGCTTTCAACAATGTGCCAGCCGATCAGGGCTAGCGCCTCTGCCCCAGCAACGGATCGAAACGCGCGCCGCAGCCCCCAAAACATCGAAGGACGGAAATCTGCAACCAACAGGCTGACCCGGTCGCGTTCTTCTTGGAACTGACGAATGTGCAACCGGCCTGTGCGCGCGGTTGTGCCTCTGTCCAAATGCCGGATGTCATCGCCCGCCACATAGTCCCGCATATCCGCTACTTCGAGGCCCTGCCCCTTTCGCCGTGTGGAAAAGCCGCCGGGCAAAGCCGCCAAGACAGGTGCGTTTTGCGTGGCCAAAGCCACCCGGCGCAATGCGATCAGCGGGCCCGAACCAAGGGCCACACCCGGCGCATCCAACGCCTGCGTCACAGTGGCTCGACAGCATTCAAAATGCTGGCCACAATATCGCGGGGTTTGCGCCCGTCGGCAACGGCACGCCAGGACAACACCATGCGATGCGCCAAAGCATCCGGCGCCAAGGCGGCGACATCATCTGGCACGGCGTAATCACGACCCTTCAGAAAGGCACGCGCCTTGGCCGCAGCCGCCAAAGCAATCGATCCGCGCGGTGATACGGCGTGTTCGATATCGTCAGATTGCGTGCCTTCGCGCGTTGCCAGAACAAGCCGCACGATATAGTCGCGCAATTCCGGTGCAAGATAAACCGCGCGCGCTTTGGCCTGTGCAGCCGCCAATTGTTGCAACGTCATCTGCTGCCCCACGCTTGGGCCACTTTGGGATTCGGTTTCGACAAGATCCAGAATTTGGCGTTCGGTTTCCAGGTTGGGCATCTCCAGCACCACATGCAGCAAGAACCGATCCAACTGTGCTTCGGGCAAGGGGAACGTGCCGTCATGTTCAATCGGGTTTTGCGTGGCCACCACCAGAAACGGATCGGCCAAGGCATAGGTTTCATTGCCAGCCGTCACTTGGTGTTCCGCCATCGCCTCAAGCAGTGCAGATTGCACCTTGGGCGGAGCGCGGTTGATTTCATCAACCAGCACCAAATTGTGAAAAACAGGGCCCTGAACAAATTCAAATGAACCATCTTGTGGGCGATAGACCGGCGTTCCTGTCAGATCAGACGGCATCAAATCAGGCGTGCATTGAATACGCGCAAAGCTGCCTTCAACCGCATCCGACAACCATTTGACCGCACGCGTTTTGGCTAGGCCCGGGGATCCTTCGACCAGCAAATGCCCCCCGGCCAACAGCGACACCAATAGCCGTTCGATCAGATGATCATGACCAACCAACCCTTGCGACAAAGACGCAAACAGCCCGCCTACACCATCGGGCAAGGTGTTGGGACGCGTGTCCATGTATCCTCCCTGCAGGACATTTCCCGCATGCTTTTTGAAAAGCTAACCGGAGTCTGGGCGTTCTCAAACACACCCGAAGGTATTGGGTTGGGCTAAATTGGGTGGGCACAGGTGGCATCGAGGATCGGCGCAAACCGTGGGTCATTCATGGTTTGATCGCTTTGCAGCAAAAGCCGTTCATATTGTGCATCGATATAATCGATAAAGCCGTCATCGATGGTTTGATCCACTGGGGCTTGCGCAACTGCATGCAACATAAACACGTCAAAAGCACATAAACGCCCGGGATTACCACCCAACAAGGCGCGCATAAACGCGTGCGAGTCCCAAGACATACGGGTCAGGTTCATCGGGACTTCTTGCAGCTTGGACACAAATTCCGCACTGCGATCAAATTGGATGATATCCATGCCAAAGGTGAAAGCCTGAAACAGTTCCTCAACCAGAATGGATTTGTAAAAGGCGGTTTCGATCACATCGGGCCGCCCATGTGCCGGTTGTTTGACCATGATATGTGTGGCCAACCCGCGCCGCCCAAAGAAGGTTTGCGCCATCGCCGGAGAGGACGCTGCAAAATCGCGCCCCATGGGTAATCCCAACTGATGCACATCGTTCATCCAATGCAGATCGATGGACAGTGCTTTGTTTGGCGGGAACCCGGAATAAAGTCGCAACACAACGGTGCGCCCTGATCCACAGCTGCGGGCATCCAACCCAGCATAGCGCATGGGCACCAGCTTACCGAAACTATGCGCCAGCAGTGCGCGAAACGCATCGATCACCTCAAGCGATGCAGGATGCGGACGATCCCCCACCAAACATATCGACGACCCAGACAGATCGCGCCCGTTGATATGCACCGGAATCGAAAGATCCCGCCCAACCATCGTAGTGCGCAATTCATAGTTCCATCCCTGACGGGCCAGCTTGAGATATTCGTCTTTCTCAGCCAAGGCGCTGCCCGTCCAGAACAAGGACACCAGCCAAAGAATAACAAGTCGATGCATTCCATTCCCCCCTTCCAGTTAAAAGCTAGTGCGTTGATGGGCTTGCGTCCACGATTGCAGGGATCGGCGGGCTTGGACAGATATAACACTCTGATGTGAAATAGTTTTGCGGCGGCGCGTGAAATCACGCACCCTACTGCTTAACGGCACCAGATTCCAAAACCTGCCAGAGCGCCTTTCCGCATGACAAAATTCATGAACTTCTCAATCCGATATTTACATCTTTTCGCCATGTGAAAGCAGACATAGGAAACCTTTTTGGACTGCGACAGATGGCCTTTCTGCGCAAAGAATTGATTTTGGACACGTTGTCTATTGCCACGGAACCAGTATATCAGATGCGAAAATCCGGAGATCATGACCAAACAGAAAATATCGTAAGGCCTGTGTCTGCGATCACCCGCTGTGCGAAACGTGATCTCTGGTATCAAGACAAATTGAACCACTGGTGGAATGCAACAGGACTATGAGGCTTGCGAAGCACATCGCGACAGTATACCGTTGCATACAAAGAAATTCAAAGAGCACGCCCACAGGTGGCGGTCGCTCTACAACTCAGCACAAATGACGAGGCAGCCATGAGCTTGTATACAGCCTACCTCAATGAAATTGAGACACGCAAAGAACAAGGCTTGAACCCCAAGCCAATCGAAGACGGCGCCCTGACGCGCGAGATCATTGCCCAGATTATCGACACTAATCACGAGCATCGCGCGGATTCATTGAAGTTCTTCATTTACAATACACTGCCCGGCACAACCAGCGCGGCAGGTGACAAGGCGCAGTTCCTCAAGCAGATCATTCTGGGGGATCATAAAGTCGAAGAAATCACGCCTGAATTTGCATTCGAGCTGCTGTCTCATATGAAGGGCGGCCCTTCGGTTGAGGTATTGCTGGATCTTGCACTGGGCGATGATGCGTCGACAGCCAAGCAAGCCGCCGAGGTGCTGAAAACGCAAGTGTTCCTTTATGACGCGGATACGGATCGTCTGAAGGACGCCCATAATGCGGGCAATGCAATTGCGACAGATGTGCTGGACAGCTATGCCGAGGCAGAGTTCTTTACCAAGCTTCCCGAGATCGAAGAAAACATCAAAGTTGTGACTTACATCGCTGGGGAAGGCGATATTTCGACCGACCTTTTGTCCCCCGGCAACCAAGCGCATTCGCGTTCTGATCGTGAATTGCACGGCAAATGTTTGATCTCGCCAGAGGCGCAGGTTGAAATCCAAGACTTGCAGAAACAGCACCCCGACAAGCGCGTCATGTTGATAGCTGAAAAAGGCACGATGGGCGTTGGCTCGTCGCGGATGTCTGGCGTGAACAACGTGGCTCTATGGACCGGCAAACAAGCCAGCCCCTATGTGCCTTTCGTGAATTTCGCCCCAGTTGTGGCTGGTACAAACGGCATCTCGCCGATCTTCTTGACGACTGTTGGCGTGACCGGCGGCATCGGACTTGACCTGAAGAACTGGGTCAAAAAGCTGGATGAAGATGGCAAACCGATCCTGAACAATGATGGCAATCCGATCCTTGAGCAGAAATATTCGGTCGAAACTGGAACCGTCTTGTCGATCAACACGAAGGACAAAAAGCTGTACAACGAAGCTGGCGACGAAGAGCTGGTCGATGTGGCGTCGTCTTTCACGCCGCAAAAGGTCGAATTCATCAAAGCTGGTGGGTCTTACGCGATTGTATTCGGCAAAAAGCTGCAAAGTCTCGCGTGCGAAATTTTGGGCCGCGAATATAAATCCGCTTTCGCCCCGTCCAAAGAAATCTCTCATGAAGGTCAAGGCCTGACAGCTGTTGAGAAAATTTTCAACAAGAACGCCGTTGGTGTGACCGAAGGCGCTGTATTGCACGCGGGTTCTGACGTGCGGGTCAAGGTGAACATTGTCGGATCGCAAGACACAACCGGCCTGATGACCAGCCAAGAACTTGAAGCGATGGCCGCAACCGTTCTGTCCCCAACCGTTGATGGGGCCTATCAATCAGGGTGCCACACTGCGTCTGTCTGGGATTTCAAAGCGCAAGAGAACACACCCAAGCTGATGAAATTCATGCATAACTTTGGACTGGTAACCGCGCGCGACCCCAAGGGCGTGTATCATTCGATGACGGATGTGATCCACAAAGTGCTCAACGACATCACCGTAGATGACTGGGCAATTATCATCGGCGGCGACAGCCACACGCGCATGTCAAAAGGCGTCGCGTTTGGCGCGGATTCGGGCACGGTAGCTTTGGCTTTGGCGACGGGCGAGGCGACGATGCCGATCCCAGAATCTGTGAAAGTGACCTTTAAGGGCACGATGGCCGATCACATGGATTTCCGCGACGTGGTCCACGCCACACAATCGCAAATGCTCAAGCAATTTGGCGACAACGTGTTCCAAGGCCGCATCATCGAGGTGCATATCGGCACTCTTCTCGCGGACCAAGCGTTTACGTTCACCGATTGGACAGCCGAGATGAAGGCCAAAGCGTCGATCTGTATTTCCGAAGATGAGACGCTGATTGGATCGCTTGAGATTGCGAAACACCGCATTCAGATCATGATCGAAAAGGGCATGGATAACGAAAAGCGCATGCTGCAAGGGCTGATCGACATTGCAGACAAGCGTATTGCTGAGATCAAATCAGGCGAAAAGCCTGCGCTGACCCCAGATGCGAATGCCAAGTACTTTGCAGAAGTTGTGGTTGACCTTGATGTGATCAACGAACCGATGATAGCCGATCCAGACGTCAGCAATGTCGACGTCTCCAAACGCTATACGCACGACACGATCCGACCGATCTCTTACTATAAGGCAGAAAAGAAGGTCGATCTTGGATTTGTCGGGTCTTGCATGGTGCATAAGGGTGACGTGAAAATCGTCGCGCAAATGCTACGGAATCTAGAAAAGGAAACCGGAAGCGTTAAATTCAAAGCGCCGCTGGTCCTTGCTGCTCCGACCTACAACATCATCGACGAGCTGAAAGAAGAAGGCGATTGGGCCGTCTTGCAAAAGTATTCCGGGTTTGAATTCGACGATTCAGCACCCAAAAATACAGCACGCGAGGATTACGAAAACATCCTGTACCTCGAACGTCCGGGCTGTAACTTGTGCATGGGCAACCAGGAAAAGGCAGCCAAGGGCGACACTGTTCTGGCCACATCCACGCGTCTGTTTAAGGGTCGGGTCGTCGAAGACACTGCGGAAAAGACAGGTGAATCGCTGCTGGCCTCGACCCCGGTTGTGGTCCTGTCCGCGATC
>JBDWGM010000134.1:0-55709 GCA_039975755.1 Paracoccaceae bacterium
ACCCGAGACCTTGGCCACCCGCCTCGCAGCCCGTGGTCGCGAAAATGACGCTGAAATCGCAAGACGTCTTGCAGAGGCCGTCAAACCTTTGCCCGAAGGTCTGGATGTTATCACGCTGTCCAATGACGGACCGCTTGATCAGACAATTGCACGCGCGGTTGCGCTGCTTCAGCCCGTGAGTGTGTAGCGATGAATGACCTCAATCCACCCGTCACAACATCCCTGCCCAGCCAGTTTGTGCCAAATTTGGTCAAGGCCCTTGGGCGGCACTTCGTAATTCGCAAAGTGAGCGTATGACATGAATTCCCCTTTTCCGACATCGTCGTTAACGCACTCAAGTGACAGCAAGGTTTCAGGCGACATATGCCTCGCAAACGCGCAGCTTGTTTTGGCCGACCGCGTTGCACTTGGATCTATCACCATAGAACAGGGTGTCATTACCGAGGTGACAGAGGGCGACACAGTTCCGCAGGGCGCATTGGATTGCGATGGAGATCTGGTTCTGCCGGGGCTCGTGGAACTTCATACCGACAATGTTGAACGCCATATCGAACCTCGCCCTGAGGTCGATTGGCCCCATCTGCCTGCCCTATTGGCGCATGATGCGGAGCTGGCGTCGACGGGCATTACCACCGTGTTCGACGCAATGCGCGTCGGATCCATCCATTCTGGTAAAGGGCGGTACATTGATTATGCTCGCAATCTGGCCGACGAATTGCTCGATGCTCGTGCAGCGGGTCTGTTCAAAATCAGCCACTTCCTGCACCTTCGGGCCGAGATATGCTCGGAAACTTTGCTGGACGAGTTGGCCGCATTTGGACCGACAGATCGCGTCGGTATTATTAGTCTCATGGATCATACGCCAGGTCAGAGGCAATTCCGGGATTTGATGGTACTCAAAACTTATATCGCTAAAAAACGGGGGATGAACGACGCGGAATTTTCCGACCACGTTCAAAACCTTAAAAGCCTTCAGGAACGTTTCGGGGCCAAGCACGAAACTGGCGCGGTTGCAGAAGCCAGCCGTCTGGGCGCTGTTCTGGCCAGTCACGATGACACCACAGCAAAGCATGTCGCAACGTCCGCAAGCAATGGCATTGGTTTCGCCGAATTCCCGACGACAGTTGAGGCCGCCGAAGCCTGCCGCAATCATGGTATCGCCGTGATGATGGGCGCACCCAATCTGATCCGGGGCGGCTCGCATTCAGGCAATGTCGCCGCTGAAGATTTGGCAAAGCGGGACCTTCTGGACATTGTTTCTTCGGACTACGTGCCCTCGGCGCTTTTGCTTTCTGCATTCCATCTGGCTCGTGTGTGGAATGACTTGCCGCGCGCGGTTGCGACGGTGACACGTAATCCGGCCAAAGCGGCACGCCTTGCTGATCGCGGCGCGTTGCAAGTCGGGATGCGCGGTGATGTTTTGCGTGTACGCGAGATACGTCAGACACCAATTTTACGCGGCGTCTGGAACCAGGGACAAATGGTCAGCTAAGATGATCGTTCCGGCTGGGTTGGACTTGCCTTAGTCCAGAATCACGTTCGTTTAAAAATCTCAGCCCTGCGAAAACAGATATCGAACGCAAGAAGAAACGTATTGATCTTTGAGGGTATCGATGTTGGCATATCGATGTGGATTTCAAGAAACGGGTTGGATCATCAAGATCAAAGACTGACAAGGCTTGTTCTGATGTACGCTGATCGCAGATTGGACGCACTGTTATGACGCATAGACCAACAATCACGACCGAGATGCTCGCAAAGTGGCAGTATCTGGTGGACCATATTTCAGAGATCGCCGACGTCCCTGCAACGCTCATCATGCACACGCAAGGACCGCTGCATGAAGTGCGCGTCAAAAGTTCGGGCGAAGACAATCCGTATTCTGAAGGGCAGTCGTTTGAGCTCCAAGAAAAGCTCTATTGCTTTGGCGTTTTTGAAAATGACGGAGAGCTCTGCGTCGAAGATGCAACCCAGCATCCGCGTTGGCATGACAACCCGGATATGGAACACGACATGAGTTTTTATGTGGGCCTGCCATTGAAATGGCCGGATGGTGAGACCTTCGGAACAATTTGTATGTTGGACAAAGCCCGCAACAAACAGGCACTGTCGTTCCGCAATGGGCTACGTCAATTCTGTCGCATCGTAGAAGACGATCTGGCCATGTTGGTGGAGATCGAACACCGCGCGCAGGCAGAAGAGATACTGCAAGGCGAGCTCGCCAATCGCGAAGCAATCATAAAACAACGAACGCAAGATTTAGAAGATGCAAACACTGCACTAAGGGTCCTATTGCAAGGCGTAGAGACGTCGAGAAGCGAAGTTGAGGATCATATCGTCCAGCAGATTAAAGGGCTGGTGTTGCCCCATATCAGCCGGATGAAATGCCAGATGGCGGATGACGATGTGGCGTTGTCACATCTGGATGTTATTGAGGCAAACCTGCGCAACATAACATCGGAATTTAGCGGCAAGCTGGCGCAAACGTTGAAAGAGTTGACGCCGACAGAAGCAGAAATTGTTCAGTTGATCGTTCAAGGGCGCAGCACAAAGGAAATTGCGAAAACACTTTCCCGCGGTACCAGCACAGTGGATTTTCACCGCAACAATATTCGCCAAAAGCTTGGTCTAAGAAATGGTGGGCAAAACTTACGGCAACACCTTTTGATGCTGAATTAATATGGGGAATTTCCCCATATTAAGCCCATGAAAAACTAACGATACAGTCTGATTTTTGCTCCGTAAGGTGAACTGGCCATGCGTTTGGCGTGGATCACCACAACACGGAGAACGGACAAATGGACAAAAAAGACCTCAAACCAATCAAACTTAATGGACAAACGGATGCGATGGCACCTGGCCTGTCGCGGCGTTCGTTCTTTGTGGCAGCGGGGGCCGCTGGTGTCGGGACTGCAGCCAGCCTGATCGCACCAAAAAGAGCCGAGGCGCAGTCGACTGACTGGACACAGCCGGGCAACAATAACCATGTGATTGAACTGCAAAACGCGACCAGCTTTGCCGATGGCGCAGTGAATTTTGAATATTACGGTCACTGCGCCTTTAGGATTACATCACCTGGTGGTGCGAGCGTTGTAGTTGATCCGTGGCGCGATGATCCGTCTGGCGCTTGGGGGCTTTGGTACAAATATCAGTTCCCCGAAATCGTCACTGACATCACACTGTCGACCCACACGCATTTTGATCATGACGCCATCGACAGACCAGTCTCAACGATGGTTTTGGACCGCATGGTTGGCTCGTTCGAATTTGCGGATCTGAAGATCACCGGTTTTGCGGACAAGCACGTCTGCAAGGCGCCCGGATATTATGACTGGACCAATGCGTTGGCCGAATTCGGGGTCGAAGCCTGTGCGCCCAATAATGTCAGCCATATGGATATGGTCGTTTACCTGATCGAAACGGGTGGCATTCGGACCTTGATCTGGGGGGACAATCGCGCAGACCCCGGTCCGGGTTTCTGGGAAGCCATTGGCCAAGTTGATGTTCTGACGATGCCGGTGGACGGGTCGGAACACATCCTTTCATATGAGCAAGGCAACGCGATCGTAGATCGGCTAAAGCCCAAAGTGGTGATTCCAACTCATTATTTGAACGAAACAACGACCTACACCCTGTCCACGTTGAGACACGCAGACGAATGGGTCAAAAGTCAAAAGAGCTATAAGATGTTGGACAGCTCAGGTCTTGCCTTGAACGCGGCAGAGGTGACGTCAATGGACAGAGAGTTCATGTACTTTGGCAGCAACGTGGCGAAGGCATAAACCGCCATGTCAGAGAGCCGTAGGGCTCTCTGACGTTCCAATTCAGGGACGTTTACAGATTGAACCAGAGCATTTCACATGGGCAGTTACCGACCCTCAAAGGCCGGACTACGCCATCAGGTGTATGTTGAAATATCTAGGTATTTGCACTGACAGCGTCGCGCACTTCTATCATGGCAAGAGCTTCGCTTTTGTGCATTGATTTTCCGGGGTGCAGGATCTGACCATTTGATCGATGGGTGGCAGATTCTGATGCAACTAATGCGTCCTCGTCTCTCATATGATACCTGTGTGTAGATGCCCTATTTGATGTTCTGACCGGCTTACGTAAACGCAAAAGGAACACGAAACTAAGACAAGACGCAGAGATTTTGAATGAACACCAAGCTCCCATCCACGTCGCGATCTCTGCCTATTGCCCTGATCCGTGCCCGCGAAGGGGTCATGTCGCCGATCCGAGTTATGTTGGCTGAGACGGGCATAACTGAACAACAATGGCGTGTTCTTCGGGTTCTGGCGGAAAGCGGCTTGATGGATACTAAAACACTGGCCAACCGATCCAGTTTATTGTTCCCAAGTTTGACGCGTATTGCCGCGACCATGCGGGACAAAGGATTGATCACCCAGACTCGGGATGATGCGGACCGTCGTCGCCAGATGCTTGCAATCACGCCAGCCGGTCAAAAGTTAATCGATGATCATTCTGCGCAATCTGCTCAGATTGTCGCGAACTTTCGCGAGACGCTCAGCGATGAAAGTTACGAAACTCTGTTAGACCTTCTGGCGCTGCTTGATCCGGGACCACGGGACTAACGCTGCAGCAAGTCCATCCGGGGCATGAGGTCGAGCAGGTGTTTGGAATATTCGTGTTTTGGGTGGGCAAACAGCTGATCTGTTTCCGCGATTTCACAAATGGCACCGTTGCGCATCACAGCAATGCGATCCGCCATTTGACGAATGACGGGAAGATCATGGGTGATGAACAACATCGTCAGGCCTAATTCTTCTTGCAGATCTTTCAGAAGGTTCAGAATGGTTGCTTGTACGGACACATCCAATGCGGATGTCGGTTCGTCACAGATCAGGATTTCAGGACGTGATGCCAAGGCGCGTGCGATGGAAATGCGCTGACGCTGTCCCCCTGAAAATTCATGAGGGTACCGAAACGCCGCGGCCGCCCCTAGCCCAACGTGATCCAATAGATCGCAAGCAATCTGACGCGTCTCTGCCTCGGACGAGGTTAATTTGTAAAACCGAATGGGTTCGGCCACGACGTCCATGACCCGCATCCGCGCATTCAAAGACGAATACGGATCTTGAAAGATCATTTGCACCGCCTTGCTGGCCTGACGGGCGTCTGCGCTGCGTGGGTTTGATGTGATATCTGTGCCGTGGATGCGGATCGAACCGGAATCTGGTTTGTATAACCCAGCGATCAATCGTGCGACCGTCGATTTTCCTGATCCGGATTCCCCCACAAGCCCAAGAACCTCGCCCTGTTGAACAGACAGGGACACATCATCAACGGCTTGAACGTATTTCCGGTTCTTTTTCAGAATGGCACGCTGCAAGGTGAAAGCCAGATTTAACTTTTCCAGCTCAATGACATCGCCAGAGGCATTTTCGTGTTTTTGTCCAGCTCCCAGCCAATGTGACCCTACGTCGATCCGATTGCGTTCTTCGTCGCCCCCTTCGATATAATCGACAGATGCAAACCGTTTCAGACGCATATCGGCACGTGGCACAGCGGCAATCAAAGAACGCGTGTATTCATGTTCAGGAGCGCCAAGGATTTGGGACACAGGTCCCGTTTCGACGACTTCGCCTCGGAACATGACAGTGACGCGATCTGCGATGTTGGCGATGACGCCAATGTCATGCGTTACGATGATGACGCCTAGGTCACGCTCGCGGCAAAGCTTTTTGATCAGATCAAGAATTTGCGCCTGAATTGATACGTCTAGGGCGGTCGTCGGTTCATCCGCAATCACCAGATCAGGATCACCGGCAAGCGCCAGTGCGATGACAACGCGTTGACGCATACCGCCCGAAAACTGATGCGGATAGGATTTTAGGCGCGCGCGCGCTTCGGTGATGCCTACCGCTTCTAGCAATTCGATGGCGTGGATTATGGCATCATTTCCGCGATGTGGGGTCGCTTTTTCAATCGTTTCGACCAATTGTGCACCAATGGTCAGCAAAGGGTTTAACGACGTTTGTGGGTCCTGAAAGATCATCCCAATCCGCTTACCGCGAATGTCGCGCATCTGATCTTCGTTCAGACCAATCAGTTCTTCGCCTTGAAACAAAACGGATCCGCCAGCCACGCGTCCGGGTTGCTCCAACAGGTCAATGATGGCGTTGCCGATTGTAGACTTCCCCGCCCCGGATTCGCCAACCAAACCCAATACCTCACCGGGTGATACATCCAACGACACCTTACGGGCCGCGTGAACCGTGCCGCGACGCGTTGGAAAATCAACATCGAGGTCTGTGATGGTTAAAAGCTCAGTCATCGTAACTTCGGATTAAGCGCATCACGCATCCAATCGCCCAAAAGGTTCACAGAAAAGACCAGTACAACAAGTGCGATGGCGGGAAAGAATGTGATCCACCACAGGCCGGAAAACAGGTATTCATTACCGACACGGATCAAGGTGCCAAGGGATGGCGTTGTGGGTGGAATGCCCTGCCCCAGAAAGCTTAGCGTTGCTTCTGATATGATGGCTAAGGCCAAACCAATGGTCGCAATGACCAGGACTGGACGTAACGTGTTAGGGAAAATGTGGCGGATCATGATCAACCATCCGGGCAAACCAATGACGCGGGCCGCTTGTACGTATTCTTTGTTGGCCTCGACCAATGTTGCACCGCGCGCAACACGTGCAAATTGCGGCCAATCTGTCAGGCCAATGGCGATGATAACCACATAGATTGCAAAGTCATCGCGCAGCTCAAGCGGTAAAAACGCGCGGCCAATCCCATTGATTAGGATCGCAAGCAAGATGCCGGGTATGGTCAGCTGCACATCCGCGATGCGCATAATCACGGCGTCGACGGTTCCCCCCAAATACCCGGAAATAACACCAAGTGACACGCCCAGAACCATGCCCAGAAACACAGCGGCCAATCCAACGATGATGGACAGCCGCCCACCGTATAAAATGGTCGACAGCAAATCGCGCCCTTGGTTGTCGGTGCCTAGCTTGTATTGTGATTGACCACCTTCGGCCCAGGCTGGCGGCAGCTTTCCGTCCCACAGCGATATTTGTGACGGATCAAACGGGTTGAACGGTGCAATCAATGGTGCGGCGAATGCTCCGAGAATGCAGATCACGGTTATGGCCGCGGCAATCATAGCTCCGGGACTGTTGATGAAGGACCAAAAGATGTCATTGTCTTTGATCCGCTGCCATCGCGACATGCGGCCCGCTTCGGGACTGGTGTTGGGGCTATTGTTCATGTCAGCCTCCAAGCCGAATTCGGGGGTCGACGACGAAATATAAAATGTCGACGATCAGATTGATGACCACAAACAACAAAGCCACAAACATCAGATAGGCTGACATGATCGGCACATCGACAAAGTCGACGGCCTGAATGAACATCAACCCAGTCCCCGGCCATTGGAACACAGTTTCCGTGATGACCGAAAAGGCAATCAAACCGCCAATGTTCAGGCCAATGATGGTGATGACAGGAACCAAAGTGTTGCGCAGCGCATGTACAAAATGAATGGATCGTTCGCTTAATCCGCGTGCACGCGCGAACTTGATATAGTCGGTGCGCATGACCTCAAGCATTTCGGCGCGCACAAGACGCAAGATCAGGGTAAGCTGAAACAAGGATAAGGTAATCGACGGCAGTATGATTGCACGCCAACCGTCCACCGTCAGCAAGGATGTTTTCCAAAACCCCAGATCGACCGTGCCACTGCGCCCCGATGACGGCAGCCATCGTAAAATAACTGCAAAAAGATAGATTAGGGAAATGCCGATGATGAATGTTGGCAGACTAACCCCGACCAATGAAAACGAAAGAATACCGCGTGACATCCATGTGTTACGGCGGATGCCCGTATAGACGCCTAATCCTATCCCAACGACCAAAGCGATGATGGCGGATACAAAGACCAACTCTAGCGTCGCAGGCAAGCGTTCCAATATCAGCGTGTCGACGGGGCGGCGGATACGATAAGACAGGCCAAATTCGCCCTGAACCGCGTTGGCAATAAACCGGGTGTATTGTGTCAACACCGGATCATTTAGGCCTAGTTTTTCGCGGATTTCGACGCGTTGTTCACGCGTGGCATCTTGACCAACCATATTATTGACGGGGTCGCCGACAAAGTTGAACAGCGAAAAGCTGACAGCTGAGACAACAGCCATGACTAAAAGCGACTGGGCCAGCCGTTTCAGAATGAAAAATAGCATTTAAATGAACCGGACCTTTGTGTGCCGAGCGACCCAGGCTGAGCCGCTCCGCGCTGTTAGACTTACTTCATAACCGCGTAACGAGGACGCAATGCATCATCCGAAGCAATTGGAATATCCAGATTTTCTGCCATACCCCAAGCCAAGACCTGGTGGTGTACTGGCAAGTAAGGAACGTCCGATTTAATGATCTGCCAGGCTTCGTCGATCATCGCTGTCCGCTTGGTCAAATCTGTTTCGGTTGTGATGGCGTCAGTGATCTCATCAACGCGTCCATTGGAATAACCTGTGGCATTCCACGACCCTTCAGTGTCCAAAAGATACGAAAACACATAATGGCTGTCCAAAGTTGGAACGCCCCACCCTAACAGGTAGAAATCTGACGTGCGGTTTTGAATTTTCGGGAAGTGTTGTGCTTTTGGAATTGCATCCAAACTCACATCAACGCCGATTTTGGCCAACATCGAGACGGCCGCCTGACAAATCTTTTCATCATTGTTGTAGCGGTTGTTTGGGCAATCCAGCTGGATCGAAAACCCATCAGCATATCCTGCCTCAGCTAACAGTCCTTTGGCTTTTTCGACGTCGAAACCATAGGGCTCGTCCAACTCAGGCGTATTGCCCAACACACCGGGTGGTGTGATCATCGCTGTTGGAAAGGATAGACCTTCCATAACGACACGCTGGATAGCGGCTTTGTCGATGGCAAGGTTAAATGCTTCGCGTACACGCTTGTCTTTAAACGGATTTGCACCCTTGACCGAAGATGTTCGCAGTTCGTCGACGCCTTGGTCCATTCCGAAAAAGATCGACCGAATTTGGGCAATAGTCGATGTTTTCAACCCGTCCGCACCTTCGATACGCTTGAGATCCTGAAGTGGTGGATCAAGAACGAAATCGACTTCGCCTGACAACAACGCAGCAACGCGTGTCGCCGCATTGGTGATTGGACGGTATTCGATCTTGTCGATGTTGCCCGGGAATAGGTTGTTGCCCCACCAATCGGTGTTGCGTTCCAAAACGGTCAGTTCTTCAGGTGCGCGGCTGACCACCTTGAAGGGGCCCGTGCCATTGGTGTTGCGCACCGCATAGTTTTCTTCTTGGGCTTTGAAATCTTGCGGTAAAAGGACGTCGTTGGCCTCGGCCCAACCGCTGTCCATGATGAAAATCGTGGTCATCTGGTTGGCCAAAATTGGGTTCGGCCCGTCTGTTTTCAGCTTAACAGTGTAATCGTCGATCACTTCGACCGAGATCACGTTTTTCGCCTGTTCTTTAAAATCGGACGCTTCTGCATTTGCGCGATTAAATGAGAACACGACATCTTCGGCTGTTAGGTCTTCGCCATTGTGAAACTTGATGCCCTTGCGCAGATAAAACGTCCATCCGTCTTCTCCGGCTTCCCAGCGTTCGGCAAGCTCAGGTTCCAATTCAAGTTCCGCGTTACGTCCAACAAGCGACTCGTAAATCATTGAGTTCATTGCGTTTGTGGGGCCTTCGTTCTGCGAATGCGGGTCAAGGGTCAACGCATCCCCTTGGCTGGTCCAGCGCAGTACATTTTCAGCACTTGCCGCCAATGGTGCCACAACAACAGCCGCAGATAACAGCAACGCAGTTGTCAGTTTCTGTTTGAAGATCATGTGTCTTCGCTCCCTACATATTGTTTTTATGTCTTGAGCTTTGCTGTACAAATTTCAGTTGTCCACGATAAAGTGATGAACGCGCTACAATTCCGTGGAAATCCAAATTGTCCGGTTACGCGATAATCAGTTTCCTCGGCTGTTAAAGGTGGTTCTTCACAATACGTCCACCTTGCATAACGAGCGGAACTTGTTCGCCATCGTTTTCAAGGACGTGGATGTCATCCATGGGATTGCCTTTCACGACGATAACATCCGCAATGTAGCCCGGTTCCATCCGACCAATATCCGGAATGCCCATGATTTTTGGATTGACCTCAAGTGAGGTTGCCAAGGCCCCTTTGTTTCCCAGAACCTCTGCAGTCAGCGCAAATTCGTTGGCCTGATACACATGACATGGTCCAAGCAAATCTGTGCCAAAGCCAATCTGAACGCCCGCGGCCTTACTGATCTCAATCGAGGACAGGCCCGCGTCAACGATCATACCCAGCTTGTCGATAGACACCTGAGGAAACCCAAATTCGGCCCCGTGTTTGTTTAGGGCCCAATAGGTAATGTTGGTTGGCACATGAAACGCGCCCTTTTGTGCGACCAGTTCGGCCGTTGCCTTGTCTATCAGGTTGCAGTGTTCGACCGTACGCACGCCGGCGCGGACAGCCATTGATATCGCGTCTGGCGTATAGGTGTGCGCCATTGCATATGTGTGCCACGCTGCAGCTTCTGCGCAAATTGCTTCGAGTTCATCCATGCAATATTGTGTGTTTTCAATGGGATCAGACGGTGAAGATACCCCACCGCCTGCCATGATCTTAACGTGATGCGCCCCTTTGCGCAGTTCATCCCGCGTGGCGCGGCGACATTCATCAACGCCATCCGCAATCCGCCCAAATGGATGCATTGCGTTATGCTGCTCATTTGCGGCAGGCGCGCTCCATTCGTTTCTGGACCGCGTGTCAGAATGCCCGCCGGTTTGGCTCAGGGCCAACCCACACACTTTCAACCGTGGTCCAGCAAGCAATCCTTCATCAACGGCATCCGCCAATCCGCGATCTGCACCGCATGCATCACGCACCGTGGTAAAGCCGCGATTTAACATACCTTTCATGATCTGTGTGGCACCGGCGAATAGGTATGAAGGCTGGGTTCGCGCCATTTGTGCGAAATCAAGCGACGAGGCTTTTACATGCACATGGCCATCAATCAAACCGGGCATGAGATATAGCCCTTTCAGATCAATGACCTGTCCAGACTCTGTGTGTAGCGGTGACGTTGAGATCTCTTTAATTCGACCATCTTCGATCAACACATGCCCTTCGATTGGGTCCGATTGGCGTGCATCGATGATTTTGGCATTTTGAAAAAGTGTATGAGACAAGCGAGTGTCCTTTGAAGGTTGCTCGACTTACCATGTCTGTCGGTACCTTTCTGTCAAGCTATCGGTTGCGGGCGGACATAGCCTTGGCCGCAATCAAGCTTACAATGCGCATTCAAAGAGCGAACTGTCTGCGAAAAGTAGGAAGTGTCACGTTTTGCCCGCGATTGTGTTCAATATCTTTACCTTAGGTCAAGATTTGACCGCCAAGGCAACCTGATTCACGTGGATATTTGACGCTTGAATTTATAATAATTAATAAAAACAATGATTTAGTTCAAAATAATGCGTATGCCATTTTGACGCCTAATTCGCGCCTAGTTGGTTAACTAACCTGTGTTTAGCTGAGATTGTTTTAGGTTGAACGTTATGCAACACGCACGAGACATTGGGCATTCCCGCCTATTCGAACTTTTGAACCAAGGGAAATTCGAAGAGATTCCCCAAGCTGCTGTTTCGCCGCAGAAGCGTGGTCCAAGTTTGTCACCGGAAGATTTTGAAAACGTTCGCATTCGCGCGGTTGAATCACTGTTCGCTCGGGGCTGAAGCCACTTCGACAGTGTTTCTGGCCTGAATGCAGTCCGCGCGCGGTTTTTGCCGGACTATGTTTCCGGACCGCGGAACCCTGTCGCGACGACGAATTTTTCAGAACTGTCCGCGCGTGATGCTGGTGGTTTTACATTTGCGACCTTTTCAAAGCGCTGCTTCAATAGCTTTTGCAGCTCGCCCTCTGCGCCCCCTGCCAGCACTTTTGCCACAAACGTTCCCCCAACAGACAAAACGTCAAAAGCGAAATATGCAGCCGCTTCGCATAATGCCATGATACGCAGGTGGTCCGTTTTTTTATGGCCCGATGCAGACGCAGCCATGTCCGACATAACGACATCGGCTTCACCACCCAGCCATTCTTTGACTTTTATATCGGCGTCGTCTTCTAAAAAATCGAGCTGATGCAGATCAACACCGGCAATAGGTTCGACCTCTTGAATGTCGATCCCAAGGATAAAGCCTTTTTCTTTGCCGGATCGATCGCCAAGCGCGTTGGTGCGTTTGACGGCAACCTGGCACCATCCACCCGGTGCACAGCCAAGATCAACAACACGCGCGCCGGGGACAAGAAAGCGATATTTTTCGTCCAGTTCCAGGATTTTAAAGGCGGCCCTGCCCCGGTATCCTTCGGCGTTCGCCTTTTTCACATATGGGTCATTCAGCTGGCGTTGTAACCAACGGGTCGAACTGATCGTGCGCCCGCGCGCCGATTTTACTTTGACCTTGAGGTCTCTTTGTCCGCGTCCTGAAGTGTTTTTTGCCATGACTTGTCTCTGTTACTCGTCGGCCAGTACGCTGTTTGCGTTCATTTGTGAATATAAAAGCCCCTCTCGCAATCCCCGGTCCGCAACGGATAACCTGTCCGTTGGCCAGCATCGCATCAAAGCCTGCAAAATCGCCGCGCCAGACATGATCAAGGCCTGACGATCTTGTCCAATGCGAGGGTCTGATCTGCGCCCTGAGGGGCCCATCGTCAAGTAGCTTCGTATGACGGAATCGATTTGTTCAGATGTCATCCGCAATCCATCAACCTTAGTACGGTCATATCGTTTGAGGCCCAGATGGGATGCCGCGACGGTTGTGACCGTGCCCGATGTGCCAACAATTTGGAAACGGTCATGGGTTTCCGTGTCATGATATGGTGCGAAGTCGGCAAGGTTTTCCTCGAAAAACCAACTCATCAATGCAAATCGTGCGGCGTCGTCTTCGACGTCCATAAATTGATCGCGCAGCGTGGCGACCCCCAATGGAACGCTGATCCAGTCGATGACTTTCGCGCCTGAGCGTTGGATCGTGTCTTTGAACCCTGCGCGGATGCCCATTATCGCTTTTTTGCGTTTGCGTTTGCCGACATTGGATAGATCGATCCAAACCAGTTCTGTCGACCCGCCACCAATATCAACGACCATCAAATGTTCGGTCTTGGGGCTGACCAACGGCGCACAGGATATCACGGCAAGACGCGCTTCTTCTTCGGCAGCGATGATGTCCAGCGTTAACCCGGTTTCTCTGTGCACCCGCGCGATGAATTCCTTGGCATTATCGGCACGTCTGCAGGCTTCGGTTGCGACAAGCCGCATATGTTTGACGCGATGCCGTTTCAGTTTTTGCTGACAGATCCGCAAGGCTTGAATGGTGCGCGTCATTGAACCCCGTGACAGACGCCCGGATTGTTCCAAACCAGTTCCCAGTTGGACCGATTTAGAAAAGCTGTCGACAACCCTGAAGCCTGCGCCATCAGGCGCAGCAATCAACATCCGACAAGAATTCGTACCGAGATCGAGCGCTGCATAGAGATCAGGCGAGTCATCGGCACGCGACGCGGGTCGCGCTTCGTTCCTTTTTTCGAGCGCGCCCTCACCGCTGGGACGCTTTGGCGCCATGTCATTTGCGCCTTTCATTACGAGTTAAGTTAAGGATAGGAGCAAGCCATGACCCGCGCAAGCCTTGTGATCAAACGTGTTGCTCGATGGGTTGTGCAAGGGTCGAATACAGCCCACCTAATTTGGTGAACGTCGCGTGTGTGCTGTGTCGTGTCGAAAATGAGCGAAACCGACAGAGATGTTGGGATTAGTGAGGAAAAGAGAATTGGAGGAATCAGATGCCTGACGTAACGGTCGTCTTTTGGCGAGATATCCCTGCCCAAGTGATTGTGGGTAAAGGTCGTCGTGGAGCCAAGCGGCAATTGGCAGAACGCTTTGAACAAGCAATCGATCGGGCTGCGATGAAAGTCGGAGCAGACGATTCTGATGCGTATCTGGCTGAGTGGCGAAAAGCGCCGCCTTACGAAGTGGCAGGTGATCCCGCAGAAATCGTTGCCGCAGAAGCGGAACGTCTGGAATCTGAATATGACAAAGAGCGGATTAAATCGCTGATCGCAAACGACGGTTGGGCCTAATCACTTAAAACCCACCGCAACAATCCCGAAACAAGGAGCAGACACCATGGCATTGCTTAAATTCAAGTCGGACACAGGTCCTGTTTCGGGTCGACTGACGCCAGAAGTTGAAATGTTACTGCAAGACTTCTCAATAGAAATCATGCCTCGGACGGCTGAGAAGGTCGCGGATTTTCGCGACCTCCTTCCAGCTAAGACGCGTGTGTACATAGCGCATATTGAAGGCACACCTATCGAGGACATGGTCCGCACGGCCGCGCGTTTGAATAGCGACGGATTTTCGGTAATGCCGCATTTCCCTGCCCGGATCATCAAAGACAAGGAAACCTTGGCGGATTGGATTGCACGATATCAAGGCGAAGCCGATGTGGAACAAGCTCTCCTTTTGGCAGGTGGTGTCGACACACCGTACGGAGATTTCGATAGCTCCATTAGTTTGCTTGAGACAGGTGCCTTCGACAAAGCGGGCTTCAAACGGTTGCATGTTGCAGGACATCCCGAAGGCAACAAAGACATTGATCCCGACGGAACTCGGAAAAACGTGGATGCTGCGTTGAAATGGAAGCAATCGTTTTCAGAACAAACAGACGCAGAAATGGCGATTGCCACACAGTTTGCTTTCGAAAGCGGACCGATCATTGAATGGGCGAACAATCTAAAGGCTTCGGGTATCGATTTACCGATTCACATTGGAATCGCTGGCCCGGCCAAGTTGCAAACGTTGATCAAATTCTCGATCGCATGCGGCGTCGGCGCGTCCCTTCGCGTTTTGCAGCGCCGTGCCAAAGACGTAACAAAACTGCTGTTACCCTTTGAACCAACAGACGTTCTGACCGAATTGGCGGCGCACAAGGCCGCGAATCCTGACTTCAACGTTACCCGGGTGCACTTCTTCCCATTGGGAGGTATTAAGACGAATGCTCACTGGGCTATTGAAAATGGCGGATCAGCCGCCACCCCGGTCAACGCTGTCTAAAGGGACACCAAAGAATGACGCAAACGATCGTCGAATCGAAAACTAAAACTGCAATCATTGGCTTTGATCAGCCGTTTTGCGTCATTGGGGAACGCATCAACCCCACAGGGCGTAAAAAGCTTGCCGCCGAATTAGAAGCTGGAGATTTTTCGACTGTCGAAAAAGACGCGTTGGCCCAGGTGGCTGCCGGTGCCAACATTTTGGATGTTAATGCCGGGGTCGTTTACAATACCAACCCAGATCCAAACCAAACCGAACCGCCCTTGATGCGCAAAATGATCGAACTCGTGCAAGGTTTGGTGGATGTGCCTTTGTGTATCGACAGTTCAGTTCCCGCCGCTTTGGAAGCAGGCCTTGAGGTTTGCGAAGGTCGCCCGCTGCTGAATTCGGTCACGGGGGAAGAAGAGCGTTTGGAGATTATCCTGCCTCTGGTCAAGAAATTCAACGTGCCTGTTGTGGCTATTTCTAACGACGACACAGGTATCTCCGAAGATCCCGAAGTGCGGTTTGCTGTAGCAAAGCGTATTGTCGAGCGTGCGGCTGATTACGGTATCCCTGCCCATGATATTGTCGTTGACCCACTGGTCATGCCGATTGGCGCAATGGCAACGGCGGGGCAACAGGTTTTCGCGCTTGTCCGAAAGCTGCGTGAAGAACTTGGGGTCAATACGACCTGTGGCGCATCCAATGTGTCTTTTGGATTGCCTAACCGCCATGGAATCAACAACGCCTTCCTTCCAATGGCAATGACTGCTGGCATGACGTCCGCCATCATGAATCCCATTGCTCTTCCGGTTGGACCGAAGAAGGTTGCCGAGAAACGTGCAGAAGTCGAAGCCTCAGGTGTCATTCTGCCTGAAGGAATGGATGACGAAACATTCGTACAATTGTTTGGACTTGGATCGACAAAACCACGTGCTGGGAAAGAGATGGAAGCCATTCGCGCGGCCAATCTTTTGACCAATAATGATCCGCATGGAAGTGAGTGGATCAGAACCAATAAGCCTGCAGGACAAGCCGGCGAAGGTGGTGGACGTGGGCGAGGAGGACGGTCCGGAGGGCGACGCCGACGCGCCTAAGGAGAACTTAAATCGATCGAAAAAGGCCCGCGTTTTCTGCGGGCTTTTTTATGCCTGATGTACCGGGTCGTCTGAGATGACGTGAATTTTCCAAAATACCTCCGCCGTCAGTAACTGTGTCTTAACAGACCGTCCGCTACACCTCCGAGACGTCGCAACTAAAGGAGGCCTGTATGCACAATCGCGCTGCACCAGTCGGAGGTCTATTCATTGGCTGAAAATATGAAACTCCCTGCGCGCTTGGATTTGTCCGCTGCCCAGCAGCTTGTACAGGAACTCGCGGACAAAGACCTGAGCGCAGGTATCGAGTTTGATGCGGAAGAAGTGACCCATATGGGTGCTCTGTGTGTTCAGGTTCTGATTGCGGCGTCCCGCGCTGCACAAGACGCTGGCGGACAAGTATCCTTGGGCAATGTATCCGAACGCGTTGACCAACAACTTGCGTCTCTCGGCCTGACGAAAGAGGCAGTAATGGAGGGCGCGAGATGAGCCTTGAAGTTTTGGCCGTCGATGACAGCCGTACAATGCGTGATATGATCCGATTGGCATTGGAACCTGCGGGTTTCAAAGTTCACACCGCAGATGATGGTATTCATGGCGTAGAAGTTTTGGGTGGTTTGGCACCTGATGTCATCATTACCGATATCAACATGCCTCGCATGGATGGGTTTGGGTTCATCGACGCCGTACGTGAACAAAACATACACCGCACCACTCCAATTCTGGTTCTGACCACCGAGGCAGCCCCTGAATTGAAAGCACGGGCCAGAGAAGCAGGTGCGACAGGTTGGATCGTTAAGCCCTTTGACCCCGCCAAGCTGATCAAAGCACTTCAGATGGTTGCGGGATAGGAGCTCATCATGTCGGACCCAATGGCAGAAATCAAAGCTTCGTTTTTCATCGAATGTGAAGAATTGTTAGAGGCAATGCAGGACGGCTTGGAAGAGCTGGATTCCGGCGAAAGTGATATAGAAACAATCAATGTTGTCTTCCGTGCGGTACATTCGATCAAAGGCGGCGCAGGTGCGTTCGGGTTAGAAGGCCTTGTTCGGTTTGCGCACCGTTATGAAACCGTCATGGATGCGATAAGAAGCGGGACACTGTCTATTGATCCCGACCTAATGAAGGTCTTTTTCAGAGCCGCAGACCACCTGTCAGATTTGGTTCGCGTGTCTCGTGACGACGGTGAGGTTCCTGTCGCCGAAGGCGAAGCGTTGATTGCAGAATTGAACGCCTATCTCGGTGCCGAAGAGGAAGAAGAGGAAGCAGAAGAGGATATCGAGTTCCAACCCATGGGGCTGGCATTGGATCTTGATCTGGGTGGCGATGACATTGAAATGGACGCTGACCTCCCACAACCGGGCTTCACGATATCCTTTGCGCCCGAAGCTGAGCTATTTGACACAGGAAATGAACCGTTCCTGATCCTGAGAGCTCTCCAAGAGCTCGGTCCCTGCGAAATTGCTTGCAACACAGAAAAGTTGCCGGACCTCGGGTCCTTGTCCGCCGAAACGCCGTACTTGTCTTGGACTATTAGTCTCACGAGTGAAGTTGAAAAGGACGAAGTTCTATCAGTATTTGAGTTTGTTGAAGGGCTTTGCACTTTAAACATCGAACAGATTTCGGGTGTTTTGGAACTGCCGCCACTAGATGACATGCCTGAAACGCTAGATGACGAACCGGCTGAAGTACCAGAGCTTGCGTCTGAGGCGGAGGCCAGTCCGCCGGAAAAGTCCGACGGCGCGCTCGAGGCTAGTGAAATGAACACAGCAGAGCCACAAGTTGCGCCGAAATCTACACCTCCAAAAGAAACCAAGCCCGCTGCCAATCAACAAGCTGCATCGACAGCCAAATCAGTTGTTCGTGTTGATCTCGATCGCATTGAACGGCTCGTAAACCTGGTCGGTGAATTGGTCATCAATCAGGCTATGTTGTCTCAAAGTTTGGAAAGCGCAGGGTTGTCACCGCATTCAGACGCGATGAATGGTTTGGAAGAGTTTCAACGTCTGACCCGAGACATTCAGGACAGCGTTATGATGATCCGGGCACAGCCCGTAAAATCGCTGTTTCAACGAATGTCCCGAATTGTCAGAGAGTCCTCTGCCGCCGTCGGAAAAGACGTTCGTTTGGTGACCGAAGGTGAGAACACAGAAGTTGATAAAACAGTAATTGAACGACTTGCCGATCCACTCACACACATGATCCGAAATGCCGTTGATCATGGACTTGAGGATACGGAAAAACGCGTAAGTTCCGGAAAGCCGGCACAAGGACAAGTGCGCCTATCAGCTGCGCACAGATCAGGGCGCGTGGTGATTGAAATCTCGGATGATGGCGCAGGGATCAATCGCCCTCGTGTTCACCAAATAGCTATAGACAAAGGCCTAATTCCCGCCGACGCTGTTCTGAGCGATAGCGAGATTGATAACCTTCTCTTTCTTCCGGGGTTTTCGACGGCGAAGGTCGTCTCAGACTTGTCAGGTCGCGGTGTCGGTATGGACGTAGTCAGAACTGCGATCCAGGCGCTTGGTGGCCGAATTACGATAAACTCAGTTCCAGATGAAGGTACGACGTTTTCGATCTCACTTCCGTTAACCCTCGCGGTTTTGGACGGCATGGTTGTCAATGTTGCCTCTGAAACACTTGTATTGCCTTTAAACGTTGTCGTGGAAACACTTACCTTAGACAAAGATAATCTCGATCAGGTCAAGCCTGGTTTGGACGTGGTCAGGGTTCGTGGTGACTTCGTTCCGCTCTTCGATCTTGGGCTTCAGCTCGGATACCGAGAACGACTTGATGACTATGTCAATTCGGTTGTCCTCCTCATTGCCCACGAGGAAGGTCATCGAGCAGCTTTAATTGTCGATGAAATTCAGGATCAACGACAGGTTGTTATCAAGGGCCTAGATGAAAGCTTCTACAGAGCACCAGGAATTGCAGCGGCAACCATCTTAGGTGATGGGCAAATTGCCCTAATCTTGGATCCATCTGACATCATATCTCACGCATTGAGCCAGACTGGCCCAATTACGATACCGCAACAATTGGAAGCGTAAACATGAGCGAAGTAGAAACCACTCAACACGTTGAACTGTTAACTTTTCGGCTTAGCGATCAAGAATATTCTCTCGATATCATGTGCGTTCGTGAAATTCGCGGTTGGACAAAGACAACACCCTTACCGCATGCACCAAGCCATATGAAAGGTGTCATTAACCTTCGTGGAACAGTCCTTCCGGTTATGGATCTCGCGGAACGGTTGGGATTGCCACAGCGTGAGCACAACGACAGAAATGTTATTATTGTAGTTAAGCATGACGAAGCAATGACAGGGCTATTGGTAGATGCGGTTTCTGACATCATTGCGATTACAGACGAAGATTTACAGCCTCCACCAGACTTGGTTCCCAATACGCAAGCTGGTGTGATCAAATCCCTCACCTTGCTAGACGAACGAATGATACGTGTGTTGGATTTGCCAAATGTTGTACACACAGAACAGAGTGATGCCGCCTAATGCAAGACGCAGCCAAAAATTCCGTAATATCAAAAGCGGCATTCTCTAAGTTGGCAAAATTCGCTTATGATGAAAGCGGATTGCTTCTCGTTGCGGAAAAATCGGTCATGATTCAATCGAGATTGCGGCCTCGAATGAAGAGTTTGAAGATTAGAGAGTTTGACGATTACATTGATTTTGTTTGCTCCTCAAAGGGAGAAGTTGAAACAAAATTTCTAATATCAGCTTTAACTACGAATGTGTCTCACTTTTTTCGAGAAGAACATCATTTCGATCTCATGATTGATCATTTGAAATCAATTATTTCAAATAATCAATTGCAATCTAATCGATTACGGGTGTGGTCAGCGGGGTGTTCGAACGGCCAGGAAACGTTTTCAATTATTATGTCGATCTTGGAGAGAATCCCAGAAGCACAAAAGTTGGACGTAAAAATACTAGCCACCGACATTGATCCAAAAGTTGTGAGCTTCGCAAGATCTGGTTGCTACCATGAAAATATGGTTTCCAATTTGTCTGAGGAGATGCTGGGGAAGTACTTTACAGATTCTGGAAACTCTTCATACACAGTCAATCAAGAATTGAGATCACGGGCTGTATTTCGTGAATTAAATTTGCTGAGAGATTGGCCAATGAAAAATTATTTCGATGTTATTTTTTGTAGAAATGTCGTGATATATTTTGATCAAGAAACGCAACAGAAACTCTGGCCTCGATTTCGCGAGAAATTATCAGATAACGGTAAGTTATTTATAGGCCATTCTGAACGAATGGTTGCAGCGGAATCTTTTGGATTTAAAACATGTGGACCAACTGCATACGAAGTTGAACCATCGATCACCAGAAACAAAGTTAACGAAGTCAAGGAGACTCATGATGGCACTACGTGATCAAATACGAGTCATGGTAGTCGATGATATGTCGACGAGTCGTGGGTTAATTACTCAAGCATTGGATAATTTCGGTGTTCAAAATGTTTCTACGGCGGAAGACGGCACTGGCGCTTTGCAGCTGCTGGCCAAAAGCCCTGTGCATTTGGTGATTTCAGATTATAACATGCCGAATATGGATGGTTTGAAACTGTTACACAATCTACGTGCAGGTCCCAAAACTAAGGGTGTTGGTTTCATTCTGATTACTGGTCGTGCGGAACAGCAAATAATAGATTACGGAAAAAAACTTGGTATGAATAACTACCTTAAGAAGCCGTTTCAGCCAGATGAATTAAGAAAATGTATCGAGACTGTTGTTGGTCCACTGTAATGAAACAAGATGTACATAGGTTTATTGATATTCCGTCCAACTTTGCATCTCGAATTTCGAATTATTTGAATGAGATATCAGACATTACGTCTGATATTGAAGATTTGCTTAGTAGAAGACTGAATTCATCCGACAGCTTTGATGATGATTTATTGAAAACACTACAAAACTTGGATTTTGTTCGTCAGGCAACCGCTGATTCAGCGAGACTGATGAATAGCGTTTCTTTATCTTTGACGGAGCCGGTTGACGAAATTATCGAGAAATTGCATTTGGAAAAAACAGCTTCCGTATTGAAACCAAAGATCAAAATAGAGGTGGACGTGGAGGTGGAGGTAGGAAATAAGTTTCCAGGGTCTGGAGATATACAGATGTTTTGACCTGTCGTGCATTTCCAAAAAGATACGCACCTTATTGAATTCTATCAAATCTAATGCGGATGTCTCCATTTAGTGGAGTCCGCTGATTATCGAATCTATAATTTGACTTAGAATAGCTCCATGTCGTTGCCGCTTTCAACTGGTGTTGCTACGACTTCGGGTTCGATTACTTTTGTCCCGGATTGGCGCTGAAGAACCCGACCACTGGCTGGCCAGAATTTGACATTACGGGAAGTTGTTCCGCCCAGGGAGTGCCCTAAGCACTCAATGCCTTCGCGAGACAGAAAGTCCAATGTGAAATCCGCATTGCTTTTTCCAATATCGGACAGTCCTGAAACCATTCTGGCCCCTCCAAATGCTTTTGCAAGCATTCTGGATCTAACGGCACCCAGCTTGATCATCTCGTTGATGACGACTTCCATTGCGTTGACGCCGGCCAAAGTGTTCATGTCGTCTCCGGACTCTCCACGGGCAAGCAACATGTGGTTCATGCCTCCTATCCCGGCGATTGGATCCCATAAACAACAGGAAACGCAGCTGCCCAGTAATGTGGTTATTACAACATTGTCGCTGTCACTTGTCGCGTGTTCACCTTGAGTGATGTTAATTCTCTGTTCAGTCATGGTGCAGTCTCCTGACGACTTTCGGATAAGGCAACCAGCCTGCTCGCGATTTTTTCGATGTGTACTTGTTCTTGAACCGCCCCGATTTCCATAGCGGCGCGCGGCATGCCGTAGACCACGCAACTATTTTCGGATTGGCCTAACGTCAGCGCGCCGTTTTCTCTGAGCCGTCGCATTGTTTGCGCTCCGTCATTTCCCAACCCGGTCATAATGATTGCCACTACGTTAGGTGCATGCCGTAAGGCTGAACGAAAAAGGTGTTCCACAGATGGATTGTATTTTTCATATCCTTCAGGAGGAACCATAATAGTTTGCCACCCCATTGAAGTCTGCTTTGCGCCCGTTTGCTTGTCGCAAGATTGTGCAAGTCTAACTTGGCCTCGTTTTAGAATTTCGCCATCTTGTGCCATGGCAACGTCGTGGGGCATTAACCCGTCAAGTCGAGATGAAAAGCTGTGTAGAAACTGCGTCGGCATGTGTTGAGCAATGACCACTGGAGGGGCCGTCGTGGGCAAGCCAGATAAGAAGGTTTCGATCGCTGAAACACCGCCTGTTGATGCTCCAACCAGAATAATTTGATTGTCTCGACCAATGATTTTGTGACGGTTTGCTTTTTTTTTAACTTCAGCATGTTGCCCGTGACCTTGGACCTTGGCATTGGCGGCGACAAAAACTGTTTCGCAAACAATAGCGGTATCAAGGTTCTTCGGGTTATCCGGTTTCCAAAGGCAGGAAATTGCACCCAAGGACAATGCTTGCACCGCTGACGCAGACCCTTTTCTTGTTTTGCTTGATATCATTACAACGGGCATGGGCCTTAGGCGCATAACACGATTCAAGAATTCTAAACCGTTCATGCGCGGCATCTCGATATCCAGAGTGATGACATCGGGAGACGTTTTTTTGATGATTTCCCGGGCCTCTAATGCATCACCGGCTTCACCGACAACGTGAAGACGGGGATCCGAATTCAATATGGCGATCAACCATTTGCGCATGGTCAACGAGTCATCAATGACCACTACACGTACGCGGGTTTTCAAGGTGCCACCTGCGCCCGACACCCATTCTGGGCTTGGTTCGTTTCCCTACCAGCGAATGCCAGAGGGTAAATCATCCCGATTGATTGAATTTGATCGGCGTTCACTATTTCCTTGATCCTTGGGCCGTGCTTCATCGGCACTTTGATCAAGTCGAATGAACGTCTGATTAATTAGCAATTGATTGATCCAAGTTTTTTGTTCGTCATGGATCCGTCGGCCCTGTTTCATACGTTTCTTGTCATCAAGACAACGCATTGTTTGGTGGAGAAAAACAGGTTTTGTTCAATGGGCATTAATGCAGAAGCTATCGTTGATAGATAAGGATCCCGCCCCCAGTTCAAGGGAAAGCCGCTGTTTGAACCAACGGAGCACAAAAAACGGCTTTCTCAGTCAATTTGTAAAACGGTGCGGTGCGCAATGTCCTGTCAACTCGCTGCGCACGCTATGCTTGATATCTCAATTGATCACCGCAGCGCCTGTGTCCGAGGCCCCGACCAATGCGCGGAAGGACGCAAACATTTCCCGTCCAATGCCCCATTCGTTGGTCGACAAATCGGCTTCAGCGGGGACTCGAGCGGCTAGCTCTTGAGCATCGACAAGCAATTCTAACGTGCCTTTTTCCGCATCAACCCGTGCCAAGTCGCCGTCCATCACTTTGGCAATGTCGCCACCCGCTGCAGCTTCTGGCGACAGATGGATTGCGGACGGCACTTTGCCGGATGCGCCAGACATGCGCCCGTCGGTCACCAATGCGACTTTGAACCCTTTATCTTGAAGAACGCTGAGCGCGGGCGTCAATGAATGCAGTTCGGGCATTCCATTGGCTTTGGGGCCTTGAAAGCGAACAACGACGATGACGTCGCTATTCAATTCACCTGCTCTGAAGGCTGCTTTGACATCTTGTTGTGTGTGAAATACGCGCACTGGCGCTTCGACAACACGGTTTTCGGGTTTGACGGCTGACACTTTGATGACTGCGCGTCCCAAATTACCTTTCAGCAATGCAAGACCGCCAGTTTTTTGAAAGGGATCGGGAACAGTTTTCAAAATCTTGTCGTTGCCACTTTCAGATGCACCCTCGCGCCAAACCAGTTTTCCGTCGTCCAGTTTCGGTTCTTTGGTATAGTGATCCAGCCCCTGACCCGCGACCGTTTTCACATCCCCATGCAACAGGCCACCGTCCAACAATTGGCGTATGGTAAAACCCATTCCGCCCGCTGCGTGAAAATGGTTCACGTCTGCCAAGCCATTTGGATAGACCCGCGCCAACAAGGGAACAGCGGATGAAATTTCGGCCATGTCTTCCACATCGATCAAAACACCAGCGGACCGCGCCATTGCGACCAAATGCAAAACCAGATTGGTAGACCCGCCTGTAGCGTTCAGACCAACGATCCCATTCACAAATGCGCGTTCGTCCAGAACGTCACATGTTGGGGTGAATTCGTTGCCCAATGCCGATATCGCCAAAGCGCGATGGGCCGCTTCTGCCGTAAGCGCGTCTCGTAACGGTGTGTTTGGGTTCACAAAACTCGAACCGGGCAAGTGCAGCCCCATGAATTCCATAAGCATCTGGTTTGAGTTGGCCGTCCCATAAAACGTACACGTGCCTGGGCCATGATAAGATGCCATTTCTGCGCGCAGCAGTTCCTTGCGGCCAACTTCACCAGAGGCGAATTGCTGTCTGACCTTAGCCTTTTCATCATTTGGCAGACCGCTGATCATTGGGCCTGCTGGGGCAAAAATCGCTGGTAAATGCCCGAAAGTCGCAGCAGCCATGACAAGGCCCGGGACGATCTTGTCGCACACGCCCAGAAAAATGGTCGCGTCATAGCAGTTGTGGCTAAGCCCGACCCCTGCCGCCAATGCGATCACATCCCGCGAGAACAATGATAGCTCCATGCCGGGTTGGCCTTGGGTCACACCATCACACATCGCGGGTACACCACCGGCCACCTGTGCTGTTCCGCCGACGTTACGTGCGGCCTGTTTGATCAGATCGGGATAGGTTTCAAAGGGTTGATGCGCCGACAGCATATCGTTGAAGGCTGTAATGATCCCTATATTGCCACCCCGCTCTTGCGCGATTGGCAGTTTGTCATCACCGCTTGCCGCTGTTACATGCGCGATGTTTCCGCAGGTCAGATGTGCGCGGGCCGGTCCTTTATCAATGGCGGCTTTGCAGCGTTCCATATAAGTTTCGCGACTGGCTCTGGACCGTTCGATAATGCGATCGGTGACAGATGTGATCGTAGGATTCATGACTGGCCTCCGGGCTGGTCGAATTGTGCATAACGTCCACCCAAACCGGTCGCTGGATCGTTAAACACAGGTTATGTTAGCGCTCACATTTGTCCTAACGCGGCTGTTTCAGCAGATCAACACCACAAATCCAAAGTCCGGGCGCGTTAAGCTGAGGCACGAGGACGCACCGCGTCCAGATCAAAGTGCAGGTCAATCGCCTGACCCGTTACAGCAGAATGATGGGCCGCCTGCCCCATAACGACCGCAGCCCACCCATCCAGCACCGAAACTTCGGGCATTTCGATTTCACCACGCACCAATTCCAGAAAACGTTGGTGTTGATAAAAGGTCGATCCATTGTGGTCTCCGGCCTCTAACAATTTTGGATCAACGGGGATTTCACGGGTGATCGGACCTTTGGGTGAACGCGGGCTCTCAATAAGCTGAGGCGTTGGTGCGGCGCCCAGATGCTCGGGCCAGAACCGACCGGGACCAGGAACAAACGCCTCGATCTTGCCGTTGGGGCCAACTGCGGAAATTTCCTCTTGGTATTTTGCGCCTTCTGCAAACATACACAGTTCAAGCATGGCACGCGCCCCATTGGCGAAATCAACGATGACATACCCATTGTCCAGAATGTCTGAGGGTTCGCCATGATATGTTTCGTTCAAATGGTTTACGTCCTGCGCCCCAGATGCCATTATGCGCACAGGTTCTGACCCAAGCGCCAAGCGCATCAAATCAAAAAAGTGACAGCATTTTTCGACAAAAGTACCGCCTGTGTTTTTGTTGAACCGGTTCCAATCGCCAACCTTTTTCAGGAAAGGAAACCGGTGTTCGCGAACGGTTAGCATCTTGATGCCGCCAGTCGCCTTTTGCGACGCGTCCAAAAAGGCAGCAATGGGCGGCATATAACGATACTCCATCGCGACCCAAATTGGCGCAGGGTATGACGCGCGCAGGGTCAACATACGATCAGTATCATCTGGATCGGTGAACAGTGGTTTTTCAACCAACAACGGCAAGGGTCGAATGCGCGCGATTTCGTGCAATTGCTTTGCATGCAGGTGGTTTGGGCTGACGACAAGCAGACAATCCAAGTCTTGAACGTTCAGCAGGTCGTCCAATGATGGGACAAGCAGCGCATCCGGAACCAGTTTGGACACTTCCAAGGCCATGTCTGCGTCAGGTTCAAAAACCGCTCGAACCTGCGCGTTGTCCAGTAAGGCGATGTTTCGAATGTGTTCTTGACCCATCATGCCACACCCGATGATACCGTAATTGATCGTCTTACTCACTTGTTTTCCTTCATCATCTAAGACGCTGTACATAACGTGCCCGGTCCGGATCGAACCAGGTGCGTGAAAATTCTACGGCTTCGGGTTTGTCGGACCAACTGAAGCGTTCGATAAAGCCGACGATATCACCGACAGGTTTTGTAAATTCCTTTGGCGCCCAACTTGGCACTTGTCCGATACTGACTTGATCTTCTGCACGGCTGATCCAAAAGCCGAGCTGCTGCTGATAGTAACGATACAACGATTCTGAAACCGACGTTTTGTCGACGCGTCCCGCCGATTCGTCGAGCCAGATTTCCTCGACAGCAATAATTGTATCATTCAACGACCGCAGGCGGCGCACTCTGGACCCGTGCGCACTGGTGCCAAATTTGGGCAGATCAGCAGGCTTTTCAACGAAATCGACATCCAACGTCTGAGCGCGCGGTAACCCACCACCTTCGTGCAGCTCAAGACGGAACATTGCGTAGACGCCTGAACTCTGATCGCCAGCGCGAATGTAGTTCCCTGACCCTTGCACGCGTTCCAAAAGCCCTTTGGCCTCTAGTTCTTTTAACGCTTTGCGTAATGTGCCAACGGACACGCCCAATCGAATTGACATCTCGCGTTCGGGCTGCAGCCGTTCCCCATCAATCAAACGCCCTGCACCAATATCTCTGATCAGCAGTTCAGTGATCTGAACATACATAGGCAGATTTTGATGGTCGGTTTTCGATGTCATTTGTGTTTTCGAAAAAGAAAATTGATACACCATTGATCTACATCAAAGCGCCTGCTACGCAAGTGAAAAGTCGAACTATTTCTGAAGGACCAGCCCATGACCGTTGTGCCCATCACTTCGCCAGACTTGGATGCCGCAGAGGTTTCGTGGTTTTCGGCATTGTGTTCGGATGACTATCAGTTCTTGGGCGTGCCCGACGGAAACTTGCGGTCCAGCTGGGCGCATTGTTCCGACATTGTGAAAGAGGCTGAAAAGCAAGGGTTTCGCAACATCCTGTGCCCGTCCTCTTATCAAGTGGGCCAAGACACGCTGTCATTCGTTGCAGGATGCGCCCCCATCACACAAGAAATCAACCTGCTGGCCGCCGTGCGGTGCGGGGAAATGCAGCCGATCATGTTGGCGCGTACCTTGGCAACGCTTGACCACATGCTGCAAGGCCGTCTGACGGTGAATATCATTTCATCTGACTTTCCCGGGGAAAAGGCAGACAGCAATTTCCGATACCAAAGATCACGCGAAGTGGTTGAGATCCTCAAACAGGCTTGGAGCCGTGATGAGATCAATTTCGAAGGTGATGTCTACAACTTTCAGGGGCTGACAACGGACCCGGTGCGGCCTTATCAACAAAATGGCGGGCCACTGCTTTATTTTGGTGGCTACAGCCCGGCGGCTTTGGAATTGTGTGGTCAGCATTGCGACGTCTATTTGATGTGGCCCGAACCGGTTGAAAATCTCAAACAGCGTATGAAGGATGTTAATCAAGTTGCTGAAAAGTATAACAGAACACTTGATTACGGCCTGCGCGTCCACATGATCGTGCGCGACACAGAACAAGAAGCACGCGAATATGCGGATTACATTGCGTCCAAACTGGATGATGAATACGGGCAATTGATCCGCGAACGCGCATTGGATTCCACATCACTTGGTGTGTCGCATCAGGCCCGCGCACGGGAACTGGCGGACCAATTTGGATATGTTGAACCTAATTTGTGGACGGGTGTAGGCCGCGCACGTTCAGGATGCGGTGCGGCTTTGGTCGGATCCGCAGATCAAGTATTGTCCAAGATCGAAGACTATCAAAAGATGGGCATTCGCGCCTTTATCTTTTCCGGATACCCGCATCTCGATGAAGCCCAACATTTTGGGCAGCGCGTGATGCCTCATCTGAAAACATGCAGCCTGCCCCACGCCTATGGTCGTGTGCCCGCAACTGCGCCTGCAACCCCTCTTGCTGTCGGAGAACGTCGCTAATGGATCGTGTAAAGATTACAGATGGTCTGGAATTCAGCCGCATCGTCTATGGCATGTGGCGTTTGGCCGAGGCTGATGACACATCGCCAGCCCATGTTGAGGCGAAAATTCAATCTTGTCTGGACCAAGGGATCACAACCTTTGATCAGGCCGATATTTATGGCGGATACGCAGCCGAAGCCGTCATGGGCGCGGCTTTGAAAGCCAATCCATCGCTGCGCAACAAGATGGAAATCGTCACCAAATGCGATATCGTTGCACCCGTTGGACGTTATGCAGCGACGACCGTGAAACACTACGATACGTCACGCGCACATATCGAAGCGTCGGTTGAACATTCCCTGCGTGAAATGTCCATCGATCACATTGATCTGCTGCTTATTCACCGCCCCGACCCAATGATGGATCACATTGAAACCGGTAGCGCATTGGATGATCTGGTCGCCAGCGGCAAGGTGCGGTCTGTCGGTGTTTCCAACTTCCGCCCCTGGGATTGGGAATTGCTGCAATCGGGAATGAAAACGCCACTGGTCACAAACCAGATTGAGATTTCCTTGGGTGAAATCTCACCTTTCACAAATGGTGATCTGGCATTCCAGCAGCGTATCGGCACGCCGATAATGGCTTGGTCTCCCCTGGGCGGTGGCAGCTTGATGACCGGAACAGGCGATGTGGCGACGGTTGCTGATGAAATCGCCGCACAAGCTGGCGTTGACAGATCAGCCGTCGCAGTCGCGTTTCTGTTGGCCCATCCGGCGAATATTCTGCCCGTTATGGGAACCAATAACCTTGATCGGATCGGGCGTTTGTCGGATGCGATGAAAGTAAAACTTGATCGCGAAACTTGGTATCGTCTTTACACAGCGGCTCTTGGAAACGAGGTTCCCTAATGAACATGATGACGCCCGAGATGCCCAAGACATTCACACCCGACGTAGAAAACACACGCAATCTGCGCGATGCATTTGGAAAATTTGCCACCGGGGTCACAGTTGTAACCTGCGCCAGCGAACAAGGCCCAATTTGCATCACAGCAAACAGTTTTTCGTCGATATCGCTGGATCCAGCACTGGTCATGTGGGCTATCGACAAAAGTTCACGTCGGTATCCGTTTTTTTCGATGGCGGACCGCTTTGCAATCCATATTCTGGCAGCAGAACAAGAAGAGCTGTGCGATGCTTGCGCCAAAGATGCGTTTACGCTTGGCAAAGTGGAACATGTGGAAAACGAAGATGGCGTTCCATTGATTTCAGGGTGCTTGGCAAGGTTTGAATGTACGCGTGTCGCTTGTCATGACGCAGGGGATCACGTGATAGTCGTTGGGAAAGTTACTCGGGCCGAAGTGAGGGATGGAGACGCTTTGGCCTTTTATGCCGGTAAATTCGGCCAATTTGCGCAATGACATAGCGCACGCGCCTTAGGCGCGAAAACACGCGAAACGCGTGACTGGGAGGGCCCGCATGGGCGCATTGCTGGCGGTGATCGCACCAATCGGCTTCGTCAATGAAGCTGTATTGAAGTTGGGACGCGCGATTGGGGGATTTGCGGTGGCTTTAATGGTCATCGCAATCCTTGTGCAGGTGTTTTTCCGATATGTATTGAACAGCGCCCTGCCCTGGCCTGACGAAGCCGCTCGATTTTGCATGTTATGGATGGCGGGTCTCATGGCGCCAACGGCGTTCAGACGCGGTGGTTTCGTCGCAATCGACATGTTTGGGCGTGCCTTGCCAACCAAAGCCGGTCAATTTTTGAACCTGATCTTGTTTCTGATTTGCCTCACGGTCTTGGTTGTGGGCGTTCAAATCGGATGGAACGAAGTCACCGGGTTCGGTGGCAGGTTTAAGTCAGCTTCGCTTTATTTGCCGCTCGGCGGTGGTGAATGGTACCGCCTGCCCCGCAGTTGGATGATGGCATCGCTTTTGGTGGGGATCGTTCTTTTGATCTCGGTCAATATCGAACTGATTTTGCGGTCAATCGTGTCCTTACTGGGCGGCGGTGACCGACTGCAACCCATTCCTGATGCGGAAACGGTGGGGGCAGATTAAATGTTGATTTGGTTCCTCCCCGCGTTTTTGATCTTTTTGATGATCGGTTTGCCGGTCTTCTTTGGCTTGCTTGCGGCACCGGGCATTTTGCTTTGGATGAGCGGGCAAGAAAAAGAAATCACCTTGCTTTATCGCAACCTTTACAACGGCATGGACAGCTTCCCACTGATGGCCATTCCGTTTTTCATGCTGGCGGGTGAGCTGATGAACCGTGGCGGGATAACGATCCGTCTTGTTGAATTCAGTCAGGCCTTGATGGGCCATCTGCGCGGTGGCTTGGCCCAGGTTAATATCCTGTCTTCGATCCTGTTTGCTGGTCTCAGCGGATCTGCGGTTGCGGACACTTCGGCGCTTGGATCCATGTTGATCCCGGCGATGGAAAAAGAAGGCTATACCCGCAAATTTGCAGCGGCCATTACTGCCGCAAGTTCCGTCATCGGCCCGATTATACCGCCGTCGGGCATCATGATCATTTATGCCTATGTCATGGGCGAAAGCGTGGCCGCACTGTTCCTTGCTGGGATTGTTCCGGGCATTCTTGTAGGCGTCGGTCTGATGATCATGGTGCGCCTGATGGCGGATCGCTACGATTTGCCCGCTGCTCACCGTGTTGATCTGACGGGCACACAATTGGGACAGGTCGAATGGTGGGTTTCGTTTGTCCTTGTGCGCCTAAACGTTGCTTTGGTCATCTGGTCCTTTATGCCTTCACCCGAAGGGTTAAGCGCGGGCATGTCATGGGGGATGTTGCTTATCGCCCTACTGATCGCGCATGTAATCTTTTTGGGCATCCGCCGCATGGTCAGCCATGATTTTCGGATGGTGTGCAAACGGGCAATGGTGCCGCTGCAAACGCCGATCTTGATCTTGGGCGGAATCCTTGCGGGTGTGTTCACCCCAACCGAAGCCGCAGCCGTTGCGGTGGCTTATGCCATCATGGTTGGGTTCTTCATTCTGCGCAGCTTGAAATGGAGCGATATCCCACAAGTGCTGGTGAATTCTGGCATTACATCCGCAGTCGTTTTGCTTTTGGTTGGGGCCGCCATGGCGTTCAAAACCGTTGTCAGCCTAAGCCATGCGCCTGAACAATTGGCCGAATTCATTTTGTCCCTCAGCGAGAACCCGTTGATCTTGTTGTTCTTGATCAATCTCCTGTTGTTCATCGTCGGAATGTTCTTGGATGCGGGGCCTGCCATTATCATTTTGGGCCCAATCCTCGGCCCGATCTTTACTGATTTGGGTGTGGATTCCATCCACTTTGCAATCATCATGAGCGTGAACTTGACCGTTGGTCTGGCCACGCCGCCGATGGGGCTTGTGTTATTCGTGGCGTCTGCCGTTTCCAAAGAAAGGGTCGAAACAATCGCCCGCACGATTTTACCGTTTTTGGCTGTCGAAGTGTTTGTGATCTTTTTGATCACATTCGTGCCAGCCATTTCCATGACGATCCCGAGACTAACCGGGTTCGCGAACTGAGCCAATAATTAACTAGGGAGGTACCTATAATGCTCAAATCTATCATAAAACCTTTGACGATGGCGGCCATGCTTGCATCGTCCGCAATCGCTGCGCAGGCGGCTGATTTTACAATCCGGGCAACCGCGAATTCGAATGAAAACGACGAAGACTATGACGGTCTTGTTGTGTTCAAAAACTATGTCGAACAAGCATCAAACGGCGCAATCGAAGTCGAAATGTTCATCGGCACACAGCTGTGTTCAAACGGTGCGGAATGTCTGCAAGGAGTGGCAGACGGCAATATCGACGTCTACATTTCCACATCTGGCGGCGCGTCGGGTATCTTCCCCTTCGTGCAGGTTCTGGATTTGCCGTACCTGATGGCAGATGACCGCGTGGCCGAAGCTGCATTGTCCAGCGGAACAGAATTCACAAAAACCATGCAATCCATGACCTTGGAAGCGTCTGGCGGTGCTATCCGTCTGATGACTATCGGGAACACAGGCGGCTGGCGCAACTTTGCCAACACCAAGCGTCGTGTTGCGAACCCGGCTGACATGGAAGGCCTGAAAATCCGTACGGTTGTCGCTGACTTGCCTCAGGAGCTTGTGAAAGCCCTTGGTGCGGCGCCGACACCGATCCCATGGCCAGAGCTGTTCACATCGTTCCAGACGGGCGTTGTTGAAGGTTCCAAAAACGGCATCACCGACATCATGGGTATGAAATTCCCTGATGCTGGCCTGAAATACGTCACGCTTGACGGTCACGCCTACATGGGTGCGTTGTGGTTCATGAACAACGAAAAACTGTCGTCCATGTCACCAGAACTGCGCAATGTTGTGGCCGATGGGTTCTATCAGTTGCAGCAGGCTACGTTCGCGTCACCAAAGCGTAAGTCGATCCAAGCGTATCAGGACTTCACCGCTGCGGGTGGTGATCTCTACGTTCCAACACCTGCAGAGAAAACAGCGTTCAAAGAGGCCGCCGCGCCTGTTTACGACTGGTTCAAAGGCAATGTGGATGGCGGTCAAGCAATCTTTGACGCGCTCACATCAACTGTCGCGTCCGTCGAAGCAGACATCAACGCGTCGCGCACGTCAGACACTGAATAAAGCCACTTAGTGGTTATGCACATGGGCGGTCCCTTCCGGGGGCCGCCCTTTTTCGTTCCGAATTCGTTAATTGTGATGTGCAAGAAGACTGCAACCGGTGTGTAATGTTCGATGCAATTCGCTGGAATTTTCCAAGCGTCACTAACACATGGACGTGAGATTGCGGTAACAGGTGTTCACAGGCCGCTATTGGGTCGCCACTCTTTGCTCCAAAGAAGGAGAAGACTTATGCCGACAGAACGCATCACGTTTACGGGTCACGACGGCTCGGAACTCGCCGCTCGTCTCGATCTTCCTGATGGTCCAGTTTTGGCCAACGCTTTGTTTGCGCATTGTTTTACCTGCGGCAAGGATATCCCGGCCGCACGTAGGATCGCCGCGCGTTTGGCGTCCCTTGGGATTGCTGTTTTGCGCTTTGACTTTACCGGCCTAGGGCATTCCAAGGGTGAATTCGCCAACACGAATTTCACGTCCAACGTCCAAGATCTTGTACTGGCTGCAAAATTCATGACCGAACGTGGCAACGCCCCTGCCCTATTGATCGGTCACAGCCTTGGCGGCGCAGCCGTTCTGAAGGCTGGCAGCCAACTGGACGAAATCAAAGCGATTGCGACCATTGGCGCCCCATTTGATCCGGGGCATGTCACGCATAATTTCGAAAGCGCCCTGCCCGAAATCCAATCCGAAGGCGTGGCTGAGGTCAATCTGGGCGGACGTCCAATCCGCATTGGGCAATCCTTTGTCGAAGACGTCAAACAAACGGCTCTAACTGAGTCAATCGCCAAGCTACACTCGGCCCTGTTGGTGTTGCATGCACCACAAGACGGGATCGTTTCGATTGATAACGCCAGCCAAATCTTTATGGCAGCCAAACATCCTAAAAGCTTTGTGACCTTAGACGATGCAGATCACCTTGTGACAGAAGCCGAACATGCGGAATATGCAGCTGATGTTATTTCGACATGGGCGTCAAAGTATCTCAACTTGAACCACCACGCCGAACATCCTGACACGCCAGAGGGCGTTGTGCGCTCAGCCGAGGCCGATGCAAGTGGCTTTTTGCAAGACATTCAAAGTGGGCCACATCATCACCTGCTGGCGGATGAACCCATCAGTGTGGGCGGTACAAACAAGGGTCTGACCCCTTATGGCTTCCTGTCTGCAGGGCTCGCGGCGTGTACGTCGATGACCATTCGCATGTATGCGCGGCGCAAAGGATGGTCTTTGGATCACGTCAGCGTCGATGTCAGCCACGCCAAGATGCACGCAGGTGATGCGGGCGAAAACAGCAAGATTGATGAATGGGTCCGCCGGATTACCCTGCTTGGCGATCTAGATACCGAACAACGTCAAAGGTTGCTTGAGATTGCGGATAAATGCCCTGTGCATCGAACGTTGGAACATTCTTCACGCGTGTTGACGGAACTCGCCGTATAGAAAAAGGGCGCAAGGTTAATGCCTTGCGCCCTTTGTTAATCTTTTGGTGAGTTACGTGCGGGCTTTGCCGACGAACGACCATACTGCGGGCAAGATAACCGCAGCCAATCCCAATTTGAGGGCATCGCCGATCAGGAACGGTGTCAGACCCCACTGAAGAATGGGCTGGTCCCATCCGTAAAGCTGACCCAACCAGATCAAACCGGGTACGTAAATCAAGACGTTCCCAATCAGCATCGTCAGCGCCATCCAAACAATTGACCGATCCCAACCGCGACGTGCCAACATGCCCAATGCGAACGTGGCAAGAACGTAACCAACCAGATATCCGCCCGTGCCGCCCATCATATATGTCAGGCCGAATTCTTCGGCAGATGATCCCGCGAACACGTCAAACCCAATCGCGCCTACAATCATGTATCCAAGAATGGTCGCCAAACCCAGTCGCGCACCATAAGCGGCGCCGATGCTGAGCACAGCAAAAGTGCCCATTGTGATTGGAACAGGCCACATCGGAACCTTGATTTTCGCTGCAATCGCAAGGATTGCAATGCCCAGAACCACAAGAGCGGCTTGTTTGACACGTAGACCGATGCCTTCGCTTACACCCCAAACTTCGCTTAGGACTTTGTTATTCAAGGTTGCTTCCATTCTATCCGCTCCTCGCGATGTTTTTTTCTTGCGATGGGTTTTGCCAAGACTGAGGATTTGCTGCAAGCGCAAAGCGACCTGTAATCGCGATGATTGGTCACAATGCCTAAATTCAGTCGGGTTGCCGCGTGTAAATGGTGTTTGAAACATAATCTTTGCGCGGCCCCGTGACGTGCCAAACCACGCGAAAGGTTGGCCATTCGCCAAAGTCATAGTCGACACAGTACGTATCGGGGGCGCAGTCATGTGTGGACTGGTTCCCCACTACAGAAACGGAATGAAAAAACCGCCCATCGTCAAAATACACGTTTAGTGCGTGATCCCACACATAGCGTCGTTCCGCGTGAGAGGACGTGCCGCCCGCCATGCTCAGGCGACCGTTTTCGACGTACAACGCATCAGTACCGTCGGGCGTCCAGGTCGCCGTCCCTTGGAACTGCGCCTCAGTGCCGTCCGCATGACGAATAGCGCGTTCCACACGCCAGCACCCTATAAAATCGGCCAATTCAATCTGCATAGGCCGCTTCGGTGATATCATCGCCCTCGCCCACAAATCGTAACATTTCGCCCTTTTGTTCCAACCGGTAGCACGCCCAAAGGTCCGAAGGTGGCCATTGGCTGCAATATTGATCGTCTTCGATGCGCCAATATCCCCAACTGTCTTGCCTTGCATTATACAATGTGCGTCCCGAAGATCGGAATTCCTGCCAAGCGTTCGCATATTGCAATTTGCGCCCCTCTAACGCGGTCCGTGTCTGCGACCCTGTTAGGGCCACCCAGTCATCAGCACATGCTGGGCCAGCGATGACAAAGAAAATAAGGGCAAAGAGTCTCATGTAGCGCTCGAGCGGTTGTGGCCAGATGGCGCGCAGTCTAAGAGGCCCCCGCAAGAAGTGACAGCCACAAAAGGACTTCCCATGATCCCGCGTTATTCCCGCCCCGAAATGGTTCAGATATGGGAACCGGCCACAAAGTTTCGTATTTGGTATGAAATTGAAGCGCATGCCTGTGATGCAATGGCTGAACTGGGCGTCATTCCAAAGGAAAACGCGCAAGCGGTTTGGAAAGCCAAAGATTTCGAATTTGATGTGGCCCGCATTGATGAAATCGAAGCCGTCACCAAACATGACGTGATCGCGTTCCTGACGCATCTGGCGGAAATCATCGGCAACGACGAAGCGCGCTTTGTGCATCAGGGGATGACGTCTTCCGACGTGTTGGATACAACGTTCAACGTTCAGTTGACCCGCGCCGCAGATCTGTTGATTGCTGACATGACTGGTCTATTGGCCGCCCTGAAACGTCGTGCCCTTGAACACAAGGACACAGTTCGCATTGGGCGCAGTCACGGTATTCACGCAGAACCCACAACGATGGGTCTGACTTTTGCACGCTTTTATGCCGAAATGGATCGCAACCTGACACGCTTGCGCACAGCGCGCAACGAAATCGCGACCGGCGCCATCAGCGGTGCTGTTGGGACTTTTGCGAATATCGACCCTCGTGTCGAAGAACACGTGTGCGCGCAGCTTGGTCTGACGGCTGAACCGATCAGCACGCAGGTTATTCCGCGCGATCGCCACGCCGCCTTCTTTGCAACATTGGGCGTGATCGCCAGTTCGATTGAAAATATCGCAACTGAAATCCGTCACATGCAACGTACCGAAGTGCTTGAGGCCGAAGAATTCTTTAGCGCGGGCCAAAAAGGGTCCAGCGCCATGCCGCACAAGCGCAATCCGATTTTGACCGAGAACCTGACAGGTCTTGCCCGCCTTGTGCGCTCCGCCGTTGTACCTGCCATGGAAAACGTCGCGCTTTGGCACGAACGCGATATCTCACACAGTTCTGTCGAACGCATGATCGGACCAGACGCGACCGTGACCCTGGACTTTGCGCTGGCGCGTCTGACCAATGTTGTCGACAAATTGGTCATCTATCCCGACAACATGTTGGCCAATATGAACAAATTCCGCGGTCTTGTCATGAGCCAGCGCGTTCTTTTGGCTCTGACCCAAGCCGGTGTCAGCCGCGAAGACGCGTATCGTCTTGTGCAACGCAATGCGATGAAGGTTTGGGAAGAAGGCAAAGATTTCAAAACTGAACTTTTGGGCGATAGCGAAGTCACTGCGGCTCTAAGCGCTGAAGAAATCGAAGAAAAGTTCGACCTCGCCTATCATACGAAACACGTCAGCACAATTTTCGCGCGCGTCTTCGGGGAATGATCAAACCGCAAGATATCGTTTCGACGGTATCTTGCGCATTCGATTTGAAAACGAACCATGACGATCGCGAATAGGTCTTGGAACCGCCAAGAGCCTATCGCTTAATGTGAACCAGGTGCTTTGTGCGTCTGTCCAAGGGTCTTGATCCGCTGTGACACCACGCAAAACAACACAGATGAGATCCCCGCAAAGATCAGCGGCAACGTAAAGCTCTGGCTTAGATCATACAGCGCACCGCCAACCCAAGGGGCCAAGAAACCCGCCGTTCCCCAAGCGGTGAAAATCAGCGCAAAGCGGTGTTGGAATTCGTCAGCGCCAAAGACTTCTCGGGTCAAAACGGGCACGCCTGACGCGATGACCCCATAACCTGTCGCCACCAAAAACAGCCCGAAACAAACGCTTGCCGGACTGTGCTGTATCACCGTGAGGGTTAACCCGAGCAATGTCAGCATCATCGCGCCCTGCATGATGTGATCCGCCCTTAACCACGTTCCAAACCATGCAACGGAAAGTCTGCCACCGGTGTTTCCAAGCGCGACACCAGCCAAACTGAAACTGGCAAGCCCCGCCCCGGCTCCGGCGACGCTCATCATCTTTGCGCCAAGGCCCAGCACCATTAGGCCGGCAAATGAACCCAATGCAAATAAGGACCATATCAATCGCATCATTGGTGCGTTTGACGGCCTGTTGATCGCTACAGGGGCTTTTTTGATGGGTTCGGTTTGATTGCGCGAGGCCAATGCAATCAACGACGCGATGCACAAGAGCACGGCAAGGGGGTACAATGCGGCCATCCCCCAATCCGCCCGGTCCAATTGTCGCCAAACGGGTCCGAATATTGCGCCGCCAAGGCCAAAACTTGCGACCATGATTGGGGTTGCGAACACGTGTCTGCGTGTTCCTCCTGCAATACCAAGTGCTGTGATGTATATTCCACCACTGGCTGCGCCAAACCCGAGGCTAAAGCACAACAAAAACACTTGGAATGTGCTGGCATGTGCTGCGGACACCAGAAAGAGCGAACCTGCCAAACCATAGAAAACCAGCAGTAACTTATGTGAAACATGGAACGGCAGTCGCGGCGTTATGATGACCGCAGCCGTAAAGCTGACGATAGCCAAAGAGAACACAAAACCGGTTTGGGCCGTCGTAACTGCAAAGGTCGCTTGAAGCGGCACGATCAAAGCGCTCCACCCATAAAGAGCACCGGCGCAGCAACAGACCAGCACTGACGTTGCGATGGTCTGTAATCCCGCATCCTTACCCAGATCAAAGTCTGAATGACTTTGCTTTGCAGACAACATGAGCCCCCACATGCAGCGTAGATAAATCAACTTGTATCTACAAATATGTTAGGTCAAGATGTTTGAGCGATCCAGAAAATAGTAGAACGCGCAAAATGCACACAACGAATGTCACTGTGACTGGGGCAGCTTTGACGCCTTTCAATCGCCGTCGGGATGGCACAGGTTTTCGGGATTGGGCCGCGTCGGCGTTTGACACAGCGTTGGCCATGTCCGGATTAGAACCCTCGGACATGGATGCGTTGTTCGTGGCGTCGGAAAGTGACTTTTTTCATCTACAACTGAATCCGGCATCTGTTCTGGCGACTGAATTGGGCCTTGTCGGCGTGGCGGCAACCCGTTGCGAGGGCGGCGGAGCATCTGGCCAGCTGGCGGTTCATGCAGCGATGCGCGCGATCCAATCGGGCGCTGCACGCCATGCTGTGGTGATCGGCGTTGATCCGTCGGCTTCGGTTTTATCTGGCGACGCAATCCGTTCGCTTTATGGGTTTTCGTTTGATGCGTGGACGGATGGCATGACCGGGCTGACATCGACGGCCTTGTACGCGATGTCTTACCAGGCGTTTGCGGCGAACCACGGCACGACTGAGGCGGATTTGGCGGCGGTGACGATCCAAAATCGAATGAATGCCTGTTCCAACCCAGGCGCGCATCTAGGCCGACAAGATAGCGCGGATGACATCGCTGCGAGTCCAATGATTTCGTCCCCATTTCGTCGGCTGCATTGTTCGCCATTGTCGGATGGGGCGGCGGCCTTGATCCTTTCGCATGCGGGTTACGTTCCCGCCAATCGCGCAACCGCGCCGCGTATTGCCGGTGCCGGGGCGGCAACAGATTATATGCATTTGGGCGCGCGTGCTGATCCTGGTGCGTTTGCTGCCAAAACCAAAGCCATGCAGCGCGCATGTGCAGAGGCTGAAATTAATCCGGCCGATATTCAAATGGCCGAAATCTATGACGCCTATGCCGGTGCGCAGCTGCAAGGGATCGTCGCCATGGGGCTGTCCGATACGGTTTCACACGATCTAAGGGATGGGAAATTCGCCAAGGATGGTCCCTGCCCGATCAACCTATCTGGCGGGTTGATGGGCCAAGGCGCCCCTGTTGGTGCAACTGGTGTTGGGCAAACAGCGACCTGCGCATTGGTGTTAGAGGGTCGCTATCACGCCGCGCTTCAACCACAAAAACCACCCATGTGGGCGCTTGCAGATACGCATGGTGGGATTTGCACGACATCGGCGGTGACGATCCTGACACAAGGAAGGCGCGCCGCATGATTTCGCATCACCTTGTCATTGACTACAACCTGACCTCAGGGTGGATGATGCCTTTCATTGAAGGGGTGAAAGCGGGTGTGGCGACCGGGCGGCAATGTTCGAATTGTGCCAAAGTAAGCTTTCCACCCCTGCGCATTTGCCCCTGCGGCAGCGCCAACGGAACGTGGGTTGCATTGTCGGGTCAGGCTGAAATCATATGGCGGACTGATGGCTCTGACGGATCCTTTGCTTTGGCGCGGTTTGAGGGGGCAAACACGCTGTCATCCGTCAAGTTGATCGATGTCAGCGCCGATACCACGCACGGCCAACTGATCGCGTCCGATGGTGATCTTCCTATGCTGCTTTTGACAGGGGAACCAAATGCATAGCCCAATTGAAATCCCGGCGGACCGATTGGCCGCGTTGAATTTACGCAAGGATGGCGACGGGTTTACGATCAGTTGGCCGGATGACGTCAACATTTTTCATATGACAATCGGCAAGTACCTTGGGCCAGCCACGCGTAATGATCCCGCCATGATTTACGAGGATTCAACTGGCAAAATACATATACAAAGCTTTGCGGATGTAGATCGCGAAGCCACCAACCTCGCAGCAGCGCTCAAGGCGCTTGGCTATGGACGTGGCAGCTTGATCGGCCTTCATACAGGGCAACATCCAGATACTGCGGTTGCACATATGGCGGTGTGCAAATTGGGCGGCGTCGCAGTGACGCTTTCACAGCTATATGGGCCAGACTCTTTGCGCCACGCGCTGACCGATTGTGCGTTGCCTGTGATTTTGACATCCAACGATGCATGGGCACCGATGCGCAAGACTGCGGATCACGACCTGCCCGACCTCAAACACGTGTTTTGCCGTGATGCGCAAGACGGTGACCTTGATCTTGGGGCGGCTCTTGAAACTGATGCGATTGATTTTCAACCGGACTATACCGGGGCCGATGACCCTGCCCTGTTGATGTATACGTCAGGATCCACTGGAAAACCCAAGGGCATATTACACGGGCATCGCATTTTGGCGGCCTATACACCGTCGATAAACCTGTTTTTCAATCTGTCGATGGAACAGGAAAACGCTGTATATTGGTCACCCTCAGATTGGGCTTGGGTGGGCGGCTTGCTTGATATGTTGTTTCCCGCATGGATGGCCGGGCGTCCCATCGCGACGTCACTGGACCGGTTCGAAGCGCAAAGTGCGTTCGCCTTTATCAGTCGCCACAAGGTCACGCACACGTTTTTGGCCCCGACTGCGATAAAGCGTTTGGCACAAACGCCCAATCCGCGTGATGATTATGATCTGTCTCTGAACGTGATCTGCACCGGCGGCGAAGCCTTGGCGTCGGAAACCCTGAACTGGGCGGAAAACAAACTGAAGGTCGTTTGCAACGAATTCTATGGCATGACCGAGGTGAACCATCTGATTGGCAATTGCGCGGCCCTGTTTCCGCGCAGACCGGGATCTATGGGGCGGGCCTATCCGGGCCACCGTGTGCATTTGGTTGATGCGGATGGCGTCGATGTTCCTGACGGTGAACCCGGCGAGATCGTAACGGTTCAATCCTCGCCGACGAAGTTTTTAGGGTACCTGAACAATCCGGAAAAAACGGCTGAAATGCAGCTTGGACCTTATTTGCGGACTCACGATCTGGCTGTGCGCGATAAGGATGGGTATTTCTGGTACAAAGGGCGTTCTGACGATTTGATTAAATCGTCCGGTTTTCGCATTGGCCCCGCCGAAATCGAAGAATGTCTGTTGGCGCACCCCTCAGTGTCCGAAGTCGCGGTGATCGGTAAGCCGGACCCAGATCGTGGATCGATTGTGAAAGCGATGATCAAATTGCGCGCCGGGTTTACCGGCGATGATGCCCTTTCCGCCGAATTGCGTGAACACGTGAAGACGCGGCTTGCAGGTTACAAGGCTCCGCGTGCCTTTGCGTATGTCGAAGGGTTTGAGATGACATCATCCGGTAAAATCAATCGCCGCGTATTGCGCGAGGCCGAAAAGGCGGCAGCGTCATGAGGAATGCAGACCTGCCATTTGGTGCGATCCTCCAATCAGGGTACAGTCGCATAATGGACACCACTTTCCGTCGATTTCCACAACCGAACCAGACACCATTGGGTCGGGCAAAGGATTGAAACCATGCAAACAGATGGCCAGCCGAAATACGAACGCGCCTATCAGGTGATTGTGCAACGTTTGAAATCGGGCCGCTATCCAGTCGGGGGGCGCATGCCGACGGAAAGCGAGTTGGCGACGCATTTCGACGTCAGTCGCGCCACGATCCGCCGCGCGTTGGATATGTTGGTTCAGGACGGGTACGTCGAAAGCAAACAGGGCAGCGGCTATCGGGTGCTGACGCTGTCGCCCGCATCCGACACCTGCTTGACGTCATTCACTGACGCTATGCTGCGGGCTGGGCATGATCCGTCGTCGCGGTTCATATCCCTTGATCATTTCAAGGCTGGGTCCAGTGAACTAGCGCATTTACCAGCCGAAATGCAGGGTGTCGAAATCAGTCGCGTTGTGCGCCTAAGGTTGGTCGATAGCACACCAAGCATGCTGGTTAAGACCTATGCACCGCGCAGTTTGCTGAAAGATGCGCGACCCGAGGATTTCCCGGAACGCGGACCCGGACAGTCGATTTTGCGCATTCTAAGCGATCGGTTCCAATTGGATTGGTCGGCCGCTTGCGAAGACATCAGCCCCATTCTTGCCGATGCAGATATGGCCGCGACCTTTCAAATTTCCGCCGGTGAACCTTTGTTGAAACAAGCCTGTTCCGCGTTCGATGATGCAGGTCGCATGGTGTTTCATGAAGACGTGTATCGCGCCGGGTCCGTCAGCTTTAACTTATCGCAATCTTCCAGAACGCCACGCCATGTTTAGGACACTTCAACTATGACATTTGCCTCACTTAGCACCGAATTGATGACCGATCGTTTGGCTCTTCCTACAGGTGACGGCCCGGTCCGTTTGCTGATCGACACAGACGCGGCCAATGAAATTGATGATCAATACGCCATCGCTTGGGCGTTGCTATCCCCCGAACACATGACGGTCGAGGCGGTGACTGCCGTCCCGTTTTCCTTTGCCCATCACCAACCAGAATTGTTGGCCGCCGAAAAGGCATTGGAAGATGGGACAATCCGTCAGGAACATCTTGTTGGTGGGTTTCAAGGATGGCTGTCGCGGCTGCATGAACAGGGCCGCCGTGCCGCGGATCTTAACTTTGTCGGCCCCGCAGAAGGTATGGCGCTCAGCCATACCGAAATTTGCACGATATATGAAAAGCTCGGGATGTCCCATGAGGGGCGCGTCTTTGCAGGTGCGGAGCGGTATATGCAAAGTCCAGACGACATTGTGGAATCCGATGCCGTGGACACCATCATCCGATTGGCACGCGAAGGTGATGCCCCGCTATACGTTGCAGCGATGGGATGTGTGACCAATATCGCAAGCGCGTTGCTGAAAGCCCCTGACATCATTGACCGGATCGTTGTCATCTGGACATCGGCCTATCCGTCGTCAGCACCACATTGCAACCGACCGTCGTTAAACTTGGTGCAAGACACCCATGCGTCGCGTCTGATCTTTGATTGCGGTGTGCCGCATGTCTATTTGCCCGGGTATCACGTCGGTGCGCAGCTCAAGATTTCGCGGCCGGAAATGGACCAGTTTGTCAAAGGCCAAGGCGCGATTGGTGATTATCTAAACCACCTTTACACGCACAATCCGTTACACGACATGTTCGCCATTACCAATCGTGAGCAACGTACATGGGTGATCTGGGACATCATCAACATCGCTTGGCTGATCAATCCAGAATGGGTTCCAACACGTTTGACGGCGTCGCCGATACTGGACGACGAATTGTTCTGGCAACATGACGACACGCGACATCTGATGCGCGAAGCTCATGATGTTCAGCGCGACGAAATCTTTTTAGATTTCTATGAAAAACTAGGGCGTGCGGCTAAGTAAAATCGCGCGCATCAAGGTGATCTTTCATCGGAACATGGCCAAGGATGTCCATCCCGGCCCAGCTTGCGAATTCTTGCAAAACGCCACTGACGTCACCGGGCACGAGCACAAAGTGATGTTCCAATCCATGGGCCATCACGGTGTTCACCACGTCCTCAAGTGACGCATCGTTGCCGTCAATTTTGAATGTATCCAGCCAGCCACGACAGCCGGTAAAACCACTTGGATCTCGTCCGGCGATCCGTGCGGTCATGGTGAAACATGCGCCCGCGTTTCGCGCCACGCGGAAGATACTGCATGGTCCATCGCGAAACACCAAATCGCTGATCGCGCCATAAATTGGGCCTTCTGCCGTTCCGCGCCCGATCATCGGATGGTTGATCCACTTTGCGCCTTGATCATCAGCCAGATACAGCGGGCCCCCGCCGCCATGCCACATCAGCAATTGACCCGCATCAATGTCAGGTTCGGTCATGTCCAGCAAATACCCCACCTTGCCCGTCACGGTTCGCGCAACCAACTGCGTGATTGCGCCAAGCACATCGCCTTCCGATGCGACAGGAAGCGCGTGTTTTTCTTCGAGCCAGGTAAACGCAGCGCCGGGATGCATGCCAGGATTGTTCTGCAACGCAGGCCAATCGCTGACAGCAAGTGCAGCATACCCGCCGTCTTTGGCCATATCACCCAAAGCCAAGGCCGCGCGTGCGGTCAACGCCATTTGTGCATCGGACACGCCGTCAACCGTGGCGGCGACGGCCATCGCATTCGTTTCTTGCGACACACGATCGCCATCCAACGCAGCCATACGGTCTGTCAGTTCGTGGATATCGTGATGCGCGACTTCGACGCCCAAACGGCTGCGCAGGTCAGAGGTCGAGACCTCCATATTGTAGAACGTCATCGCCAACCCGCCAATCACGCCAATGCGTGCGCCTTGCAGGTCGGACACGGCCTTGATCGCGGCCAAGCTGTTGCGCAATCTGTGTTGTAATTTCGGCGTTTCAGGCGCGCCATGATACCACTGCACGGGGTTACGGCGGATATCACGAACTTGGCGCGCGATGGACAAGGACATATTCAGCGACACAAAGTTGTTCAGTTGCACGTCACCAGTCCGCAGCGGTTCGGGTACCGACCAAAACCCGCATCGAAATGGTGAAGCCGCGACCGTGCGGGCCACATCACCCATCGTAAAGCCACCATGCAGCAACAACACAAAATCGACGCCTTGGGCTTGAAAGTCATCCAAAACCGCCTGTGTGTCCGCGCTGCCCATCGGAATATCTGGGCTGACATAAAGGCTGACACCTTCCTCGTCGCACAACCCGCGCAAGGCTGTTTCGGCCTGTTCCCAAACGCCGTGTTTCTGTGGGAAATAACTTGGCAAGGATGCCCGAATAAGCCCTACTTTCATGGCGGAATCTCCCTTAGTTCACTTAATTAACCCAGCGCCGCGATAAGCTTGGCCAGTCGTGATTTGCCCGTGTCAGCCAGCCATTCTCGTAAAGCGTCTTCGCCTTGGGCCCCAAACAGAGCCACACCATCTGACCAAATTGCACGCCCGCACATGAAACCGGTAAAATCCACACCCGCTTCGCGCGCCATTTTCAACGATGCTTCGAACCATTCGAAGGCGACCCCCGCACTTAAGTACACGAGGTCGATCCCTTTTGCGGCGGCCGCAGCATCGCGAAACGCCCCAAGCGCGTCTGCACGCGACATCAGGGGTTGGCCAAAACCCTCGACAAAGTTCAGATCGACAGGAATTTCGACTTTGAGAACATCCACCTGAAATTTGGGATCTGCAAAGACGGCCGTGGCCCTGCGCACCAGATCAGGTTTCAGTTTGGCGTATTCTGCGGTACCCGGCGCAATTGTCGGGTGATACACCAGCGGCTCCATAAGATATCGAATGCCAGTGTCACGACAACGTTGACCGATATCAGCGACCAAATCATGTTTGCGCGCATTCAGCGCGACATCGTCATCCGGGGCGTAATAGATAAAGAATTTCAGCTGCTTAACACCCATCTCTGGGTAATCCGCAACTGTGAAGTTATCAGGTAGGACGGTGATCCTGTCTTCGTCGGAAATATGATAAACATCCGCCTCAAACGCGAGCATCCGATCACAACCGGCAGGATAATTGCCTAACAAATCCGGCCCACAATTTGCGTCAAGCAAAACGGTGCTTGCATGCGGTCCAAGCGTCTCAAGAACCGCTCTTTTGAATGTCGACAGATCATCTGGCGTTGCGCAGTCTTGGCGGGCGCCACGAATGCTGGCCTCAAGCCCGCTTCCCGCATCAACGGCGACACCATGAATTTTGTTGGCCATGTCTTACCCCCCCTGCGCGCTGATATGAGGAAAGTGGGGTGCCTTATGCGGGGCACGCCACAGCTCCAACATATGCGGTGTTGGTGTGAACAACGATATCGAAAACCCACCCATTTCTTGGGTCGTGGAAAAAGGTCCGATCATTGGCGACAAAAGATCGATACCCTTTGCCCCCAATTGCTTGGCGACCTCACCATAGATCGTCAACAGCTCCATCATTGTGGTGCCACCGCTTCCATTGATCAGAACGATTGTGGGTGTTCCTGCTGCAATTGGTCGGTCTTCCAGCAATGCATCCAGCATATAAGCCACGAGATCTTTGACCGGTTCCATTTTGCGCCGCCCCACGCCGGGTTCGCCGTGCACGCCCATGCCGATGAACACTTCATCATCAGGCAGCGTGAACATCAATTCGCCAGTCAGCGGCGACACGCCGGGGGAAACGGCAACGCCCAACGTACGTGTCGCAGAGCGCACATCAACCCCAAGCGCCATCAGATCGTCAATCGCCATGTCTTGTTCGGCGGCAGCCCCAAGAATTTTGTACATGAACATCGTGCCCGGAGCACCACGCCGATCTTGTTCTTCGCCTTTCGAAGCCGAGGAAATATCGTCATACATCAACAACGGTTGCACATTCAGCCCGTCATCCGTTGCCATCATAGCGGCCCCATTCCCATTGATCACATCGCCTTCATGGCGCGAAATCAAAAGGATGGCCCCGGCATCACCACAGACCTCTTCGATCCCTTCAAGAATGGCATCTGGGGATGGGGCGGCAAATACGTCACCGACAACGTTTGCATCCAACAAGCCTTCGCCGACAAACCCCATCGCGATCGGTTCGTGGCCGCTGCCATTGCCGATCAACAAGGCCACCTTGCCGTCTTGGGTGCGAAGTTTCTTACGCCGAACGATGCGTGGATCAGCGCCGCGTGTCACGATGTTTGGGTATGCCGCCACAAACCCATCAATCATGTCATCCGCCATCGTCTCTTTGCTGTTAAACAGTTTCTTCATCGGCTTCTCCATTCGGCAAACAGCGCCAGAAGTTCCGCAACAGAGGTCGCCCCAGCGTCGATATGGCCGACCCCGGCCCCTTCGACATGTTTGGCGCGGCCTCGTTTGGCACTCATGTCGCGCGTGGCGTCCCTGCCCTTGGCTGCGGCGTCTGCGGCGGCTTGAACTGTGGGTTCTGCGGCCGCGGGGATAAGAGCGTCCAGCATGGTTTTTTCACCCGCTTTGGCCTGCCCCAACATCGATATCTTTGTGACTGCGTCTGACAAAGCATCCGGCAAAGGCGTTGTCGTTGATGCGCGTTCCAATGCGGCGATAACCTGAGCGAACAAGGACCCGGATGCGCCACCCGCCGCTTTGCGAAACGCTTTCAATGGCGGATCATCCGAGGACGCCGCCGCACGCAAGCCTTTCAGTATTGTTGACCCGTGATCGCCATCACCAGTGGCCGCATCAAGGGCGTTTAATTCGTCTTCCAGAGTTTCGAAGCGCGAAACACAAAGTGCTAGAAAATCCTTCATCCGAATGTGGCTTTCATAAAGGTCAGGGCGCGGGCCGCTGCGTCACCGGCTTCGGGTTCAATATTGCGCCAGATGTTCAAATCCGCACTTGTTGGGTTGCCCGCAATCACAAACATCTCGGCCACGATCCATCCGTCATATCCAATATCATCAAGCCCCGTTTTGACCTGATCCCATGGAACATGACCTGATCCGGGCACACCGCGATCATTGTCTGAGACATGAAAATGCACCATTTTATCTTTTGCATGGGTGATGGCGGCGTGGATGTCTTTTTCTTCGATATTCAAGTGAAACGTATCCAGCAACACGCCAATACGGTCTGATTGAGCCGCCTCAGCCAAACTGACCGCTTCTTGTGCGGTGTTGACCAAATCGGTCTCGAACCTGTTCAACATCTCAATTCCCAAATTCACATCAAACGCGACCAATGTGTCGTGCAGCTGTGCCAAGGATTGCGCAGAATTGGCGGCGCGCTGTGGTTTATTCAGAGGGTCGAATTGGCCCCATGCCCCAAACACGACACCGGCCAAGCCACGCGATCCGATCTTGGCGGTGGCTTCAATTGCCCACTTTAAATATTCTACACCGGCGGCGCGAACGGCAGGATCTGACGACGTGATATCCTTGTCCGGGGCCAATCCATCGCTGCAGGTGATTTCCAATCCATGATCCCGACCCAAAGCCTTGAGCGATGCGGCCTTTTCATCGGTCATGCCCAAAAGCGAGACTTCGATTCCGTCATATCCAAGATCAGCCGCCGCCTTGAACGCGGGGGTCATTTCATCCGTCCATTTGACCTGCCACAGGCCCGCATGCACACCGAATTTCATATGATTTCCTCTGTCAGGGTCAGGGCTGCGTCGAACACGGCTTTGTTGCTGATTTCAAGCTCCGCGAGGCTTTGAGGCGGCATCGGATCCATAAACCGCCGTCCTGCTGTCAATTCGTCCCACACAACAACCATCGCAACGCCCGGCACGCCGAACTTGGCAGCGGCGGCAATTGTGCTTGCGGCTTCCATTTCGACACTAAGCGCGCCCTCATTGTGCCAGCGTTCGTACATTTCGACCGTTTCCGCAAAAAGCGATGAAAATGTTATATGTCGGCCCACGTGAACCCGCCGACCTTGTGTCGTCAATGCCGACTTTGCACGGGTCACCCATGTCGGGTCTGCACGCGTCGTTTTTCCGGCGACATAATGTTCCGCCACGCCGTCCTGGCAATTGATGTGATCGGGCACAATGATGTCACCCGGTGCCAGATAGGATTGCAAGCCACCGCAGGTTCCGATTTGGATCACCAACTTGCAGCCCAGTTGCGCAAACATTTGCGAAATCTCAACCGCGCGCGGGGCCCCGTAAGCCATGCAAAACACGATCTTTTTGTCGCCGTGTTTTCCCCAGAAGATATCCGGAAACCCCAATTCGCGGACCTCTGTAAGGGCGCTCAGCCGTAAGGCCTGTCGTTCGGCCCGCCACCATGATCCTTCAAGAATAACGACATCTGGGATTTCGTCTTGGGACAAGTTCAAACCCGATAGCCATTCATCGTCGGTCACTTCGAAAATGGATCGGAATTTTAACCCCATTAGATCACCCACAATGTCTGGCGTGGCAGATGAATAGGCAAAGCATCATTGACGCTGTAGGTTTCGATCTCGTTCGGATTAACCAACGCTTCAATATCCGTGTCGCCAACGGACAATCTGAGCCGCGTTTGCGTGCCCATATAGATGATGTCGTTGATTTGTGCGTTTAGGATATTCTCACTGATGCCCGGCTGTCCGATCCGCACATTTTCAGGCCGGAATGTCAGTTTTCCCTGACCATGTGTTGCGCCTTCGGGTAAGGTCAGCTTGCCCAATGCGCACTCAAACGTATGGCCGTCTGAAGTGCCGGGAATGAAATTATGCCCGCCAAAGAACCGCGCTGTTGCCTCATCAACCGGGCGTTTATAAAAGGCATCGGCCTTATCGTATTGTTTCATCTGACCGTTCAGGATCAACGCCACCCGGTCGGCCAAAACGACGGCTTCTTCTTGGTCGTGCGTCACAAAGATCGTGGTGATCCCCATTTCCTGCTGCAACGACCGGATCAGATCACGCATTTCAAATCGCAAATGCGCGTCAAGGTTCGAAAGCGGCTCATCCAGCAACAGCACATTCGGTTGAACGATTAACGCACGGGCCAGCGCCACGCGTTGTTGTTGACCACCAGACAAGGCCGAGGGTTTGCGGTCTCCTAAGTCGGGCAATTTCACCAGTTCGAGCATCTTACCAACGCGTTGTTTGATTTCGGCTGGATCCGTCTTTCGCATCTTCAAGCCAAAGCCAACATTGTCGGCCACACTCATGTAAGGAAACAAAAGGTAATTTTGGAACACCATGACAACGCCGCGGTTCTCAGGCTTGTCGCGCAAGACGGACCGCCCGTCAAAGGTCACGTCGCCAGATGTGGGCTCCAACAAGCCCGCAATCATCTTCATCGTGGTTGTCTTGCCGCAGCCCGAAGGACCCAACAATGCTGTCAATTCACCGGTTGGAATCTCAAGCGACAAACGGTCCAGCGCGGGGGCATCTGCACCGGGATAAACCTTTGTCAGTTCTTTGATGGAAACATGTGTCAAATCTGGCCAAAGCCTCCGACCGCGCCGGAGCGACCTGACAGGTGCTTGGCTGTAAGAAGAAGAATGATGATACCGGGCAAGATGTAGATCATGCCAATCGCTCCGGTGATGTCGTTGCGCCCTGCGGTGGCAAAGTTAAACAACAACAAAGGAAGGGTTTCGACCCTGCCCCCACCGATCAGCAACGTCAGAATGTACTGGCTCCACGAGACAAGGAACGCGAAAAGGCCGCCGACAATGATGCCGGGCCGTATGGCGGGCAATGTGACGTACCAGAAGGTTTTCAGAGGTGACGCACCAAGACTGCGCGCTTGAGCTTCAAATGCGGGGTCGTAGTTGGCGAAAATGCCTGACATCACCAGCACCATATAGGGCAGCGTTGGGATCAAATGGACAAGGATCACGCCGTGGACTGTGTTGTTCAAACCCAAAGAGATAAAGACCGAATGGATGCCCAACACAACCGCAATGCCCGGCACAATTGTCGGGGCAAGGATCATCAATTCGATGATCTCTTTGCCTTTGAATTTGTACATTCCCAATGCACGTCCGGCCGGGATGCCAACCAAGATCGACAAGGCGGTTGCAGCAAGGGAAATCCAGATAGTCAACCACAGGCTATCCAACACGCCACTGGTGTCGGACATCGCGTATTCCCATGCCCGCATCGACCAGTTTCGTGGCAAAAGATCAGGGTAAAACCACCCCTTTGCAAATGACCAGATCGCCAACGGGATCAAGGGTAAGATCAACCAAGTGATCAAGAACGCGCCCGTCAAGACACGGAAACTGCGGATGCCAAGGCTTTCTTGTGCGGCCATGATTTACCCCCTGATCCGGCGGCGCGAATAGCGCACGTAAAAATAGATCATCAATGCGCTCAGCAAGGCGATCACAATGGCCATAGCCATGGCTTCTGGGCGCGCGGCCAAATCCACATCGGTGTATTTGCGATAGGCCAAAACTGGTAATGCGGCGGGGAAATTGGCCCCTAAAATCGCGGGTATTTCATAAGCGCCGAAGGTGAAAGCAAACACCATAACGCTGGCGGACAGGACGCCCGGAAAGATTAATGGCAGTAACACATGGCGAAAGGTTTGCCATTTGCTCGCTCCAAGGGACCGGGCCACGCTTTCGTAATCTTCGCCGATGGATTGCATATTGGCTAGAACGATCACCCCGATGAAAGGGATTTCCTTCCAGACATATTGAAGGATGATGCCAATGGCGAAGGGGTCAAACACAAGGGCCGGAAAATCCGCCGGACCTGCGATTAGCTCGAATTCGGCGGCAAGCCTCGCGAAACTGCCCGATTGCGAAAACAGATACAGCATCCCGATTGCCCCCACCAAATGCGGGACGGTCAGGTTCAGTTGGAACAGGAAATTTACCATCCCCCGTCCGACAAAACTGCGCCGCAACAACAAAGCCGCGCCAATCGCCAACACCGACGAAATCACGGTGGATGTGAACGCAATGTGGAATGTCAGGGCAAAGGACAGGTAAAATTCGCGATCGGTGAACACGGCTATATATGCGCTGAAATCAGGGTCTGTCAGGCCGATGACTGGCATGTAATTGAAACTGCGCATCAATCCGATGGCCAGCCCACCGAAGAACAACACAACAATGATGAACATCGCCGGCAGCAACAGTAAAAATATCTTTGTGCGGTCCGACATGGCACCAAACACCTTACGGTTGCGAGCGAGAGAGAGAGGCAGCCGCGGCGCACGCAGCGCCGCGGAAATGATCAGTTGGCTTTACTGACCTACGTTTTCAAGCCAGCCTTTTTCGATGGCGGAAATCCATGCGGCTTGCAGTTCTGGCAATGCTGATTGCGCCAGTTCTTCTGCGGGCGCGACATTCGGATGCGACTCGATGGTTGCAAAGTCGGCCTGAACCTCTGCGCTTGTCCGGCTTACAACGATTGCAGGAGCAGCCCCCCAGACATCAGGTCGCGCCTTTTGATATTGCGCTTCACCCGACAGCAGGACGTTTTGCAAAACCAAAGCAGCGGCTTTATTGGGCGAATTGAACGGAATGATCGTGTAATTCGTGTTCCCAATCGTACCGTCCGTTAGACCATAGCCTTGTGTCGTCGTTGGAAAGATCCCGTTTTCAATGTTCAGACCGACGCTTGCCGGTTCATAATTAAAGGTCAGATCAACTTCGGAGTTCGCATAAAGCTGTTCCATGGCTGAGATGGACGCAGGATAAGTCGCTCCCTCGCGCCACAGATACGGCTCTAGGTCGTTGAGAATCTTCCATGTTTTCGCGGAAACTTCATCGAATTTGGCCTGATCGAAATCACCCAGCAAATTTTCGACGCCGCCCGCTGCATGGTAAAACACGTGGCGGACAAAAACCGATCCATTGAAATCTGGCGGAGCCGGATAGGTGAATTTGCCGGGATTTGCTTTAACCCATTCCAACAGATCACCAATCGAGCGTGGCGGTTCTGCGGTACGGCTGGTGTCATATGCAAACGCAAATTGCGCCTTGGACCAAGGCACTTCACATCCTTCAACAGGAACACCAAAGTCATTGGCAATTGCTGGGTTGGTCCAATCTACAAACGCGTTGTTTGGTAGAATGTCGGTGTACCCGCAATAGGCCAAGCCGCCCTGCTTCATCGTGCGGAAATTTTCGCCGTTGATCCAAATCATATCGACGGACCCGGAATCCAAAACGCCTGACTCTTTTTCGCCCAGCACGATATTCACCGCTTCGACCGTATCGCTAAGCCCGACGCGGTTCAGCGTGACGTCGTATTCATTCTTCAAAATGCCACCGATTGTATCGGTCACATATTGATTGATGTTGTCCGAACCGCCCCACAAAAACCAATTCACTTCGCCCCCGCGCGCAAGGTCCACAACTTGATCCCAAGACATCGCATTCAACGCATCACCATCTGCGGTATCAGCGAACGCGCCAAGAGGTGCCAGCATCAGGCTGGTCGCCATCAGGCCGATTTTCAAATTCTGTTTCATCGTCTCTCCCTTTGAAAAGTCGTGCGGCTGTTTTCTCAGCCTTCGGTTTGAGGGATACGCCGCTCAAAATAACGGGCTACACACCCAAATTTTTGAATTGATCCCCCCTGATGCAATCCTCTGACATGCAGACGGACGTGCGATTTCGCTCTCCCGTACGAAATTTGTATGTACAACTTGATAGCAATGGCTCCATGCTGTCAAGGACATGTATTTGAGACACAAGCTGAACTGACACATCACGAAACCGACTGAGTCGCGAAACCACCGACCGCATGGAGTGAATGTTACCAGATATCTGAGTGGATGAAGCGTGTTAACGCGCGGTCACACCATAACTTTCTGTGAATTTGACAGCTAAACTGATGGCGTCTAAAAAAGAAGCTCAGGGGTTGGCAAGAACCCCGTGAGGCGCCAGCCCAATCTTGCATCCTTCTGGTTTCAACGCATTGCATGGAGGATGCTGTATGGCGTCGTATAATGAAATTCCCATAACCGCTCTGGCCCGTTTGATCGGAACACCAGACTGCCCTGTTCTTCTTGATGTCCGCATCGACGAAGATTTCGACGATGATCCCCGGCTTATCCCCGGCGCGTTTCGATATCCGTTTGAGAACGTTGTGGATTTGGTCCAAGAGATCAACGGTCGTTCGGTCGTAGTCTATTGCCAGAAAGGTCTAAAGATCAGTCAGGGCGCGGCCGCGTTTCTGCGCAATGCGGGCGTACAGGCAGAAGTACTTGAGGGCGGGCAGTTTGCATGGCGGGATGCGAAACATCCGATGGTTTCTGTCAAATCACTTCCGCCGCGAGATGCAACGGGTCGTACGGTCTGGGTCACGCGTCACCGTCCCAAAATCGATCGCATCGCATGCCCATGGCTGATACGGCGATTTGTCGATCCAAAGGCGCAAATATTGTTCGTGTCCGCCTCGCAAGTGATCAATGTCGCGGAACGATTTAACGCAACACCGTTTGATATGGAAAACGTGTTCTGGAGCCATCGGGGCGAAGATTGTACCTTTGATACGATGATCAAAGAATTTGGCATCGAACACAACGCTCTTGCAAGGTTGGCTTTGATTGTGCGTGCGGCTGATACCAACAGACATGATCTAGCCCCAGAAGCGGCAGGTCTGCTTGCGGCGTCATTGGGATTGTCACGTATGTTCCGTGATGATTTGGAACAGCTTGAGGCTGGCATGACGCTTTATGATGCTTTTTATCGATGGGCCCGGGATGCGACGGATGAAGGGCACGATTGGCCTGCTGCGGCAAAAGCATGACCATGTCCGATAACGTTAAACCGCAAGTGCCCACCCTGCCCGATGCAACCCGTGTGTGGTGGAAAATCGGCATTTTGTCCTTTGGTGGTCCTGCGGCACAGATTGCCTTGATGCACAAAGAAGTCGTCGAAAACCGCGCATGGATGTCCGAACAGCAATTCCTGAATGCGCTTAGCTTTTGCATGCTTTTGCCCGGTCCCGAAGCCATGCAGCTGGCGACCTATGCCGGGTGGCGTCTGCATGGCGTGCTGGGCGGGCTTATTGCGGGGCTGCTTTTCGTCATTCCAGGCGCGGTCGTGATTATGCTTTTGGCCGGGATTTACAGCCTCTATGGCACTGTCCCACTGGTCGAAGCGCTTTTCTTTGGGATCAAAGCAACGGTTCTTGTCATCGTCATCGAAGCATTGTTGCGGGTGGCCAAGAAAGCACTGACGCAAAACCTGCACTGGATTGTCGCGGGTCTTGCCTTTGTCGGGATTTTCTTTCTGTCGATCCCGTACCCGCTCATCGTGCTCAGCGCGGGTTTGTTTGGGTGGTTTTGGGGCACGTCACAACAGGTTCCCACGAACGTGGATATGGCGCATGTTTCATGGCGAAAGACGCTTGGAACCATAACTGTTTGGCTCGTGATTTGGTTGCTGCCGTTATTTACCCTTACGTGGCTGCGTGCACCTGAGCTGTTGGCGGAATTGGGTCAGTTCTTTTCCACATTGGCCATTGTCACATTTGGCGGTGCTTATGCGGTTCTGGCGTATATGGCCCAAGACGTCGTGGTGCAATTTGGGTGGTTAACAGCAGGCGAAATGGTCGATGCCCTTGGCTTGGCAGAAACAACACCGGGCCCCCTGATTTTGGTGACCCAATT
>JBDWGM010000135.1:0-12670 GCA_039975755.1 Paracoccaceae bacterium
AAGGCATCATATTGGGAAACGATGGTTGAAGCAGTGCTGGCTGAGGCTGTCAACAGACCCGCCAAAAGGGAAATTTTGAAAAAATGCAATTTAAAGTACTCCACTAAAATCTGAAACATAAATGACATGTTTATTAGTTCGAAAAAACCAAAAATTTAATAATATATTAACAATTTATGCGAGCGATCTGTCAAGACTTCAGCGCATTTGAACAGGTTCAGCCTCTTGCTATTCAGCCCATCGCAACGGCATTATCATCTCATGGTGCAACCCGATCTTTCTTCCAAAAAACCCGTGCAAGGTCGATGGCTTCTAATTTTGACGATTGCAGCCTGCGTTGGGGTCGAGGGGTCATTGCAACTGGCAAACCATCTGGAATTGTCGCCTCGGTTACGTGCCACATTCTATGAGTACGGCGGCTTCTGGGTTGGTCTGTTGCATCATTGGCAGCCCAATTATACAGCCCAGCCCTATGCGATGTTTCTCAGCTACGGTTTCCTGCACAGTGGACCCGTCCATTTGGTGGTCAATATGATCACGTTATGGTCTCTCGGATACGCCGTGTTAGCCCGGGTGGGGGTCGCGGGGTTTTCACTGCTTTATCTTGGCACAATGATTGGTGGCGCGGCAGGATACGCATTGCTGGCCAGCGGACCCAGCCTGATGGTGGGGGCCTCAGGGGCCCTTTTTGGTCTCGCGGGGGGGCTGCTTGCATGGGATTTTATAGACCGGCGCGCCGACAGGGACAGCCTTCGCCCGGTTCTCGCAACATTGGCAATTCTGGTTGGACTAAACGTCGTGTTATGGTGGGTTCTCGCGGGGCAACTGGCTTGGCAGACGCACCTTGGCGGTCTTGTTGCGGGCGGCATCTTAGCACCATTAATTGACCGGCATCCACGCATGCTTTGATACTACGGGAGAGAGATGTGTATTTCTTCTTCTGCCTTTTTGACGATCATGTTATCCGCGCACCGACGCTGAAGAATGGAGACCCTCGTGACACATGACCAGACACATCATGATCCGATATCCCGCCCCCGAATTCTGCTAATTGCCGAAGCCGCAAACCCCGAATGGGTAAGCGTTCCGTTGGTTGGCTGGTCGTTGGCACATGCCTTGCGCGAGGTGGCGGATGTGCATCTGGTGACTCAAATCCGCAACAAAGAGGCGATTTTGCGGGCCGGTTACACCGAAGGCACAGATTTTACGGCAATAGATTCAGAAGCCATCTCCAAACCCATGCATAAACTGGCTCAGGTACTGCGCATGGGCAGCGGCAAAGGTTGGACAATGAACACAGCCATTGCGGTCCTTAGTTACCCCTATTTCGAGCGTCTGGTGTGGCAACGTTTTGGCTCGGATATCAAAGCTGGTCACTATGATATCGTACATCGTGTCACACCGCTGACCCCTACAACAGTTTCACCGATCGCCGCGAAATGCGCCGCAGCTGGGGTGCCGTTTATGGTCGGCCCTCTCAACGGCGGCGTCCCTTGGCCAAAAGGGTTTGACACAGAGCGACGACGCGAACGGGAATGGTTGTCCTACGTACGCGATGCCTACAAATTGATGCCCGGTCGGTCGCGAATGTTGAAATCGACGGCGGCCTTTCTGGCCGGTTCACGTCATACTGCGAGCGAAATCCCAGAAGACCTTCAGGATAGGGTCTATTATTGCCCAGAAAATGCGATCGACACTACGCGGTTCTCTCGCATCGCCGAACAGCGCACAGAAGGCCCGTTGCGGGCGGTCTTTATTGGGCGGCTTGTGCCGTACAAGGGGCTCGATATGGGGATCGAAGCTGCGCGACCACATCTGGAAAGCGGCGCAATGCGGCTTGACGTTATCGGCGACGGCCCAATGCGCGGCGCGCTAGAGGCTATGGTTCAGGACGCCGGCTTAGGAGATGCGGTCACCTTCCACGGGCAGATGGCGCATGAGACCGTTCAGGACATTGCAGTACAGTCCAACATCCTGCTTTTCCCCTCCATTCGCGAGTTCGGCGGGGGTGTTGTCTTGGAAGCAATGTCGCTGGGCGTGGTTCCAGTGATTGTAGATTACGCGGGACCCGGAGAGCTCGTCACACCAGAGACCGGTTTTGCCGTCCCAATTGGTTCTCGAGACGAAATTATCGTCGCCCTGCGCCACGCCCTGGATGGTATTCTAGAGAACCGCGATACCCTGCCCTCGATGGCAAAGCACGCCCAAACACGGGTGTTTGACGATTTCACATGGCCCGCAAAAGCGCGCAAAATCGTCGAGATTTACACCAAAGTTCTAGCAAATCGTAGCACGTGAATATCAGGCAAAATCAGATCAGATCGAATAAAGGCAGTGCCTCATGCGGCCAGGCCATCATTTTCTGGCCAGCGTTCAACACTGCGACCCATGATGCTCACGTCTGGCCACAACAAAACAGAGCATGTTGCGTCAATATGCGTAACTATTTACCTTGAATATACAAATGCCACCACTCAGTAATGTTTCTGTTCTATTTGGGTTGCATTTAGTCGGATGAACAGGAATTGCGGACGTATAGAACGGTATTGGCAAGCACCGGACACCGTAAAATGCTAAATTTCATGACGAGAGGTTAGAGTAGGATCGTGCAGAAGATAAAAGTTGGCGTTGTAGGGCTGGGCAAAATGGGCCTCAGCCATTTTTCCATGGTCAACGCGCATCCGGATGTCGACACTATCGCCTGCGATGGATCGGGGTTTATGGTGGATGTCTTGAGCAAGAACATCGAGACCCCCGTCCACAAAGATTACAACGAGATGCTCGAGAAAGAGGCGCTTGACGCGGTTGTGATTGCTACGCCGTCCCGCTTGCATGCGCCTATGGTGCAGGCCGCTCTGGATAAAGGTCTGCATGTATTTTGCGAAAAACCCTTTTGCCTTGATTGGGCCGACAGCCAGCGTTTAACCGATCTGGCTGCCGAAAAAGGATTGGTTGCACAGGTTGGCTATCACTATCGTTATGTGGGCGCTTTTGCCGAGATGAGACGCCTGATCGAAGCAGGGGCCATCGGACGGATCACCCATGTTCTGGCCGAAGCTTACGGGCCTGTGGTGCTGCGTCCAAAACGCGCGACGTGGCGCACGGACAAAGCCGAAGGCGGGGGCTGCCTGTATGATTACGCCGCCCATCCGCTGAACCTCTTGAACTGGTTCTTTGGGGCACCAGATCAGGTGATCGGCTCACATCTGGGTCAGGTTTTCTCTGAGGGAACAGACGACGAAGTCTTCTCTACCCTGCGCTGGAACGATGGGCCGACCGCACAGCTGTCCGTCAACTGGTCGGATGAGAGCCACCGCAAGATGTCCACCAAAATCAGCCTCATTGGTACCAATGGTCGCCTTTATGCGGACCGGCAGGAATGCCAGGGCTATCTGCGCAAACCCGTTGAGGGCCTTGCTGGTTACGACGAAGGCTGGACCGTAAAATACACCACCGAGTTGACAGAAGATCGCTGGTTCTATCTGCGGGGTGAAGAATATTCTGGCCAGCTTGACGATTTCATCGGCGCGGTCCGCGATGGCAAATCCACGGCCGCCCAGAATGGTTTTGCCAGCGCGACCGAGACGGACAAGACCATGGCAATGATCATCGAAAACGCAGAAACCGGACAGCCTGTCGGCGAGGCGCGTGCCGCAGCCCCGCAAGCTGCCAAAAAACGCGGCTGGTTTGGGCGCTGAGGAGAGAGACATGGACAAGCTTCTATTCGGTGATAACCAATTTTTCGGCATCAACCACATGTCTGAGGAGAAAGCCCGCGCGCAGGCCATGCGGTTTCAGCGCAGTGACGCCATTATGGATGTGCTCGACGTGGCCTATGATGCGGGCATCAACACCTTTATGTGCACCACGCACGACCGCATCGCGGAAATCGCCCGGCGCGTGCAGGCAGATCCTGCGCGCTATCCCGATTTCCAGTTTTACCCCTGCATGCCTTATGCACATAAGTACGCCAATGCGGTGACCGAGCATGGCATGGTGGGAGCGCTGCGCGACTTCATGCCGTCTGACGGATTGTTGGCAACCGCACTGACCGGCACCAAGGCACTGGCAACCAAAGAAGTAGACGGGATCGCCAAAGTCCTCATCGACATGGAAATGAAGATGTTCGAAGGTGCCAAAACACCCGTTGTCTTTATCCAGAACGTTTTTACCGATCTGCTGTTGGGCATGGGCTTCACCCGCGCCTTCAAAATTTTTGACGATCATATCCGTGAAAAACACGGTGCAGAGCCTGCTTATATTACCATGAACATGCCCGCACTTTTGGAAGCTCTGGAAAAAGAAGGTATCGAACGGCCGATTATCTGTTCTAATATCAACAAACTCGGGTTTCGGATGTCAGGCGGGTTTGACGCCTATCTTGATGCACTGAAATCAGGTCGGGTACGGGCTGTCGCAATGTCGGTTTATGCCTCTGGGGCGATCCCGGCGGATGAAGCGATCCACTGGATATCAGAGCTGCCTGGCGTTGAATCAATTGTGTTTGGCGCGTCTTCAGCGGGGAATATCCACGGCACAAAAGCTCTGGTAGACAAATACATGGGGGTATCCGCGTGATGGCCGATGGCAGCAATGTTGAGGTCCCCAAAGGCCTTAGTGATATGAAACGCATGCAGATGCTCAACGCTTGGGTGCATGACGTCTCGATGGACGATATCGTGGAGAACTTCCGCGAGGGCGTGATGCTCACGTTACATGTGGACATGATCATGAAGCTGCAATCGGATCAGGAATTCTATGATCTGCTAGAGCAGTTTGATGTCATCACCTGTGACAGCCAGATCATGTATTTTGCCACCCATTGGCTGGGTTCACCCGTGCAGGAACGGGTCTCGGGGAGTGATTATTTCCCGAAATTCTATATGCGCTATGCCAATGACCCCTCCATGACCGTGTTTCTGAGTGGTGGCAAACCGGGTGTCGCCGAAAAGGCGGCAGAGAACATCAATGCCAAGGTCGGCCGCGAATTCATTGTGGGCACCGACAGCCCTGCCTTTGATTTCGACAGCAACCCTGCAGAAATCGACCGCATGATCGCAGCCATCAACGACAGCGGGGCCACTGTCTGTCTGGTCGGGCTTGCCGGTGGACGCCAAGAAAAGTTCATCATGAAATACAAAGATCGGATGCCCGGCGTCAAACTCTGGCTGCCGCTCGGCGGGACAATCGATTACGAATCCGGCGGGTTCGAGCGGCCACCTGTCTGGATCACTGAATGGGGTTTTGAATGGCTCTACCGGCTTGTCAAAGAGCCGCGCGCACGCTTTCACCGCTATGTGGTCCACGAGCCACCTTTCCTCTGGGCTGTGCTCAAACAAAAGCTCGGGTTCTATAAAAACCCTCTGGGCTAAGTGAGGCCACGCGACGCTCTCCACTGAGACCGTCAAACAGCCCAGCCGCAGACGTACGGCTTTATGTGAAACCTCAGTTGTTGGCCTCCACGTCAATAACAGATCCAAAATTCAGAAATCGGCATAGCTGACCTTCATGCAGATCCCCGCAAAGGTCTCAAAAGAGACCATATTGCCTGGTGCCGCGTCGCGCACGAATTTCAGCTATTCTGGTATCGTTTCTGGCCGCATCGCTAGCACACAAATCAGGATCACTGCTATGACCAGAAAACCCGCACCAAAAACCCATGCAACAGGTATGGAGTAAACCTCGGCCATAGCTCCGACCAAGACCAGTCCTAGCGCAGCTCCGAGCTGTTGTATTAGAGATCGCAGAGACAGCATTGTAGACCTTTGGCGATCTTCCACACATCTGTGCAGAATACTACTGGCAGGCGTCTCGCTCGCTCCAAGAATAATGGAATACACAATAAAAACGCCTACAAATCCGTCGATCTTGCTCTGCATCGCCAGTGTTACCTGAACAGCCGCGAGACAGGTAAGAATTGCCGCAAGAGTGACCGCGTGGCGACGTTTGAAAACCTGACTGATATAGGGAGACAGCGAGGCACCAAACGCGATTGAGAAAAAGTAGCAGGCCGTCAGAGCACCAATAGCGGTATTTGCGTAACCTTGATCTAACATTGGCTTAGCGTATGTCGGCCAGATCACCTCAACCGGATTAGTTGCCATTAGGAAAAATGCGAGAGCCGTTAAAAGTATTGAAAGCGTAGGGTGTTTCAACGCAAGACGGCCGGCCTCTGTGATCACCCATGGGACGTTAGCGAACCCTTGTTTGAGGGCTTTGGGATGAAGGGCGCGCGGTTCTTCGGCAATGGCAAACAGGGTGAAAAGCAACACTCCGACCATCACGGCAAAGCTTGCTGCGTAGGAAACATCATAAATGCTGAATCCATGTCTCTGAACGACTGAACCGAATGCATCGGGCAGGATGCCTCCCAAAACGGCACCGACAGCTAGGCCCGTAGCATTGGCCCACTGAGCTTTGGCGAGCGCAGGTTGGACATCCACATTTGGCGCATTGGCTTTGAAAGTCTCGACAAACCACGCATCAAGCGTGCCTGACCGCAGAGCACGTCCAAATCCAATGACGACAAACGAAAGAGCCAGAACGTAGAAATCACTAGCTACTAGGAAAAGCGCTAACGAAATCAAACTAGCAATGACCGCTGCAAGAAAAACCGGTTTGCGCCCAATATTATCGGCTAAGCCGCCGAACGGGAGTTCCATCGCCATTGTTGTGATCGCGTAGACCCCGAACAGAAGCGAAATCTGGAAGAGGTCCATGCCTCGATCCGTCAACGCCAGCGCAACCACGGCCACTGTGAGACCCATGGCAAAGCGATCAAGAAATTGGTGTATCTGAAACACTCGAAGATGCCGTCGTGCTGACCCCGGCAGAGCATTGAAAGAGAATTCTACTTCGTTCGTCATGCCCACAGCTTCCGGGTTACTACCTCCGAATACAATACCTTGGCATCACGAGGGTAATCATTCGCGCAGCGAAGTGGTCCTTTGAAGAAGAGCGGCGAAGGTTAACAAAATACCGCTCAGCTGGCGCTCGCTTAGGTCATGGGATAGCTCCGGTTTGGGCAATACCGCCCAACGCAACCCATTGATAAGATTTAAAAACCCTCTGCATCGAGGCAATGATGCGTGACGTTCCGCATGTTAAGTTGAGAAATGATCCACCTTTTGGAAATCATTATCCAAACATTCCACGATCTCAACCCGCTTCGGGTTGCGAAGTAGCTTAGCGTATTTGTACTTGAACACGCCGCCAGACAACGAGACGATCTGTTCAGCAACCCAGCCGACTTCAAGCATTGTTTCAGTGTCTTCATCCGTGCCAGACCAGAATGGGGTATCGATCCCGGAAGGGGCCACAACCAGCACTTTTCCAATGCCACGATCAAGGACAAGTGATGCTCCAAGCATTCCAAGACCAGACTTGGTCGCACAATAGGCCGGTTCCAGCTCTCGCGGCGTATATTGAGAACTGGAAGTGATCAACATGACCTTTAGGGCGGTATTGGTGCCCTCCTTCAACCTTTGAGCTAACATTAACGGGGCCAACAGACCGACATTTACCATCGTTTGAAGTTCACGATCACCGAGGTCATTGATACGTCCCCGTTGGAGATATCCGGCAGCATAGATCAACGTGTTAACCGCAGGGAAAACCTCCAGCAGATGGTCAAGGTCACGGGCCAAATCCCCCGCGCTATCTGTGATCCCCAACGAATAGAACTGGGCCCCTGAAACATCAGGGTTCTTTCGGCCCGTGATGCAAACAGTATGCCCCTCTGACACGTAGTGTTCCGCCAGTTTGTGGCCAACACCGGAAGACCCTCCGATGATTAGAATACGTTTTTTCATACTCGATGGCCTTACAATATCTGCGATTTTTATGTCGCTTTATGGCCGCGTCGGTCAGGGTATCTAAGATACAAAGGGCATGCATTAAGCGACCAAAGCGGTGGCTTCCTCAAAGCAACCCTTCGAGATAGCGGCCATAATCGTTTTTGGCATAGCGTTGCGCTTGATTGCGCAGGACGTCTGCATCAATCCAGCCCATTTGGTAGGCGACTTCTTCAGGGCTACCGATTTGTAGGCCTTGCCGTTGTTCAATTGTGCGCACGAAATTTGCCGCGTCCAGCAGCGATGCATGGGTGCCCGTATCAAGCCAAGCATAGCCACGCCCCATACGTTGAACGGACAGGCTGCCTTCAGCCAGATACATCTCCAGCAGGGTGGTGATCTCGAGTTCACCACGCTCTGAAGGTTTCACGGCGCGCGCTTTTTCCGGCGCCGTACCATCGACAAAATACAGACCCGTTACTGCAAAATTCGACGGCGGTGTTGTCGGTTTTTCGATAATGCGTCGCACCGTGCCATCAGCAGAGAAGTCAACAACCCCATAGCGTTCCGGATCCGCCACCTGATAGCCAAAGACCGTCGCGCCCTGAGGCTTTTCATCTGCGGCGGCCATCAATTTGGGCAGACCATGACCAAAGAAAATATTGTCCCCCAAAACCAGCGTTGACGGACACCCAGCCAGAAAATCTTCGGCGAGAATGAACGCCTGTGCCAACCCATCTGGCGCGGGTTGTTCGATATACGTGAGCGAAATACCAAACTGCGATCCATCCCCCAACATGCGCCGAAACTGGTCCTGATCTTGCGGTGTGGTGATCAACGCAATCTCCCGGATGCCGGCAAGCATCAAGGCGGTCAGCGGATAGTAAATCATTGGCTTGTCGTAAATCGGCAGCAGTTGTTTCGAAACGCCCAGCGTGATCGGATAGAGCCGCGTGCCCGATCCCCCTGCCAGAATGATACCTTTACGTGTGCTCATGTCAGCTCTCCAACGATCTGTGCGACAGCGGTTTTCCAGTCAGGGCGGCTAATGCCAAATTCAGTCTGTAATGTGGCACAATCCAGTCGAGAATTCAGCGGGCGAGCAGCCGGCGTTGGAAATGCCGTGGTGGGGATGTCTTCGACACCAATGTCCCGACCTGCCGCCGCAAAAATGCACCGCGCAAAGTCTGCCCAACTTGCATCAGGTGTGCCGCTGAAGTGATAGGTTCCTGACTTGCCGGATTCTGCCTTCAAGGCTTCGACAAGGGCCAAGCAGGCCTGTGCAATTGCCCCAGCCGGGGTTGGACCCCCAATCTGGTCGGCCACAATGCTCAGTTGATCCCGGCTTTCGGACAAGCGCAGCATGGTTTTTACAAAGTTGTTCCCATGGGCTGAAAACACCCAAGATGTCCGCAGGATCGCAAAGATGCCCCCTGCCCCCGTGATCAAAGCCTCGCCCGCCAGCTTACTCTCACCATAAACACCCAATGGGCCTGTTGCCTCGTGCGGCGCACGGGGGCTGGCCCCGGTGCCATCAAAAACATAATCAGTGGAAATATGCACAAATGGAATGCCCTGCGCCGCGGCATGGGCCGCCATGATGCCGACCGAGGTGCCATTAACAGCCTGTGCAACATCCGCTTCGCTCTCAGCTTTGTCCACTGCCGTATAAGCCGCAGCATTGATAATGGCATCCGCTTGGGTTTGGGATAGGATCGCAGCAACTTGCATAGGGTCGGCCAAATCCACCTGATCCCGGCTCAAAAAGGTTGCATCGGGCGCTAATCGGGCCAATTCCGTTGCCACCTGGCCGGTTTTGCCAAAAACAAGCAAGGTCATGCGGTCACGCCAAGACGGTCACCAACACCATGGCGGTTTTGTAATGCGCGCCACCATTCTTCGTTGTCCAGATACCAGGCCACTGTGCGCCGCAGGCCTTCTTCGACATTGACCGACGGGCGCCATCCTAGTTCATCGCGGATGCGTGCAGGATCAATCGCATAGCGTGCATCATGGCCCGGACGATCCGTCACAAATGTAATCTGATCCCCATAGGAACCGGTCTCTTTTGGGCGCATCTCATCCAGGGTCGCGCAAAGCGTTTTCACCAGATCGAGGTTAGAGCGTTCGTTTTCGCCCCCGATATTATAGGAGCGGCCAACCGCACCCTTTTCCAGCACCAAGAGCAGCGCATCCGCGTGATCTTCGACATAAAGCCAATCACGCACATTGGAGCCATCGCCGTAAATCGGCAGTGGTTTTCCGGCCAGTGCGTTCAGGATCACCACAGGGATGAGCTTTTCGGGGAAGTGATAAGGCCCGTAGTTATTGGAACAATTGGTCAGAACGATCGGCAACCCATAGGTTTCAAGCCATGCGCGGACCAGATGATCCGAGGCTGCCTTGGACGCCGAATAGGGGGAGCGGGGGTCATAAGGGGTCTCTTCGGTAAACTGGCCTTCGGCGCCTAAGCTGCCAAAAACCTCATCCGTAGAAATGTGATGAAACCGAAAGGACTCTGGCCGCCCCTGCCCTTCCCAATAGCCGCGCGCCGCCTCAAGCATATTGTAGGTGCCAGTGATATTGGTCTCGACGAAATCGCCCGGCCCGTCGATGGAGCGGTCCACATGAGACTCTGCGGCCAGATGCATGACCGCATCCGGCGAATGTTCTGCGAAAATACGATCAAGGGCAGCGCGATCGCGAATGTCGGCCTTTTCAAAGGTATAAAGCGGGCTGCCCGCCACAGCTGCCACGTTATCCAGACAGGCCGCATAGGTCAGCGCGTCGAGATTTATCACCTCATGTCCACGCGCCACGGCGAGTCGTACCACAGCTGAGCCAATAAACCCTGCCCCGCCGGTTACCAAAAGCTTCATAAAACATCCCTTTGTTACGAAAATCGAGTTGGCACGGCGGGTTTATCCCAAAGGATCATTAATTTCTTGTCTTATCCCAGACGAAGGGCGTGTCAAAATCATCCAGCGCCGGGGCCGCGGCATCCTTTTGCGACAAAATCGGCTGCGTGTTACCAAATCCCCAATCGATGCCACAACTATCCCAACGTACGGCCCCATCAGCCTCAGGGGAATAATAGTCAGAACATTTGTAAATAATTTCGGTGTCAGGGACACGGGTCACAAAACCATGCAGAAACCCCTCGGGAACCAAAAGCTGTTGGCCATTCTCAAAGCTCAGCTCGATACCGTACCATTGCCCATAAGTGGGTGAGCCACGGCGAATATCCACGACCACATCATAAAAGGCGCCACGACCACATCGCACCAATTTGGCCTGTGCATGTGGTGGTGCCTGGAAATGTAACCCACGGATCGTCCCAACCGCTTCTGAAAGCGAATGGTTGTCCTGAACCCAATCAATGTCAAAGCCTGCCTCTGCCATCCGGCTGCGGTTCCAGCTTTCACAGAAAAACCCTCGGGCATCCCCAAAACGCTGAGGTTTCAATACCACAACACCTTCTAGTCCAGTTTGCTCGATTTGCACGGTGCATTCTCCGTCTAATACGTTCGGGCGCTTCCTTAGCAACAACACCTGATACTGTCACGCACCTGCACCAGAATTGAAAGACCATTATCATGCTCGAAATTTAAGTACCTTTTCTAAACAGACACGTGGAATTTCAAAAAAAACTGTCCCCCCAAGGAAAAATGAACAAGCATTAAGCATGACTCTCATTTGGTAACCTTGAATCCACGTTCCATTTGCAATTTTGTTAATATTCTCTTAAATGATGACATAAGTTTGAAGATAAGTGGTGGTACCGTCTATTCTGACGGATTAGTGTGAGTGTAACGCGTGACTGTGTTTTGAGTCACTTCGGGAGTTTGAGTGTTTATGACTGTTCATTTTTTAAATTCTTCTACGCATGCAGAATATGTAAAACCTGCTACAAAGCAGCCGTATCGAGTGAGAAGTACTTATAATCGTTTCGTAAAACGCTGGATTGACGTCGCCCTTGTGGTGCTTGCAGTCCTGCCGATCTTACCTTTGATTGTACTCGCTTGTGTGATTGTGGCGCTGGATGGACATAACCCTTTCTATTCCCAAATACGCATCGGTCGCGGTGGGCGCCAATTCCGCATTTGGAAGATTCGCACAATGGTCCCCGATGCAGACCAAGCGCTGAAAACATACCTCGCAACCAACCCAGCAGCCAAAGCTGAATGGGACGCGAGCCAGAAACTGCGCCATGACCCACGCATCACGCGTATTGGTGTGTTGCTGCGTAAAAGCTCAATGGACGAACTCCCACAGCTGTGGAACGTCCTGACAGGCTCCATGTCACTGGTGGGACCACGCCCAATGATGGTGTCCCAAAAGAGCCTTTACCCCGGCCGCGCTTACTATGCGCTGCGCCCAGGAATTACAGGCCCATGGCAGGTGTCCGAGCGTAACGACAGTGTGTTTGCTGGCCGCGCGGTGTTTGATGATGGCTATGCACGCAACGTGTCTTTCGTCACTGACGTGCGTATCCTGTTTCAAACCGTCGGCGTTGTAGTGCGCGCCACAGGCCTCTAAATCCCCACAATTATAGCTTCTCTATATTTTCCAGACGAATATTCACGCACTCATCACGTTAATGAAAATATAGTATATTTCAGAATATCCCTGCCATATACACCAACAACATGTTTAGCTTGTTGGTCAGTACCCTCAGACGAGCAATACGGGTACAAAGTTTGTGGAGTTCAGCGATGCGCGGTCAAATATTCATTAAAGTTCTAGCAATCAGCGGGCTCTGCCTGACCCTTGCAGCCTGTGAGTCAGCAGAAGACAAAGCTGATGCCTACTTCGAATCTGCGCAAGAATTAATTGCAGCCGGTGACCCGGATCGCGCAATTATCGAATTACGCAAT
>JBDWGM010000136.1:0-19195 GCA_039975755.1 Paracoccaceae bacterium
GTCACCTTTCATGGACGCGACGCCAAACATGACCTGGAATTAAACGGAACGCGCGTTCATTATGGAACGGCAGGCGCTGCGGTGCATATCGTCGATGTAAACGGTCGCGACTACCGTGAATCCACGCTTCAAGATTTGCACGACGCAGCTCGCATTGTCGAACAGCTCGATAACATCCACTTTCTGCAACGTCCGATGGTTGCCCGCGATATCCTCGACAATCGCGACATGGATTTGAATACGATCTATGCCTGTACAACCGGAACCAAAAAACACATCGGCACCTCCTTTACCGAGGTCGCTTTTGTCCATGATGCAATCGAAATGCTGCATCACATCGCAGGTGGCGAAGACGCATGGCGTACGCGACCGTTTGTGTCCAATTCGAACTGTTTTGTTGTACCACCCATGAAATTCGCAACCGAAAGCTGCGAAGTTATGGAAGCCTGTATCCGCGCCGGTATGCCCGTTCTTTTGTTAAGCGCGGGGCAAGCGGGTGCAACAGCCCCTGCCCCAATTGCGGGCGCTATTGTACAGGCCGTGTCCGAATGTCTGGCTGGGTTGATCTATGTCCACGCGATCAAACCGAGTCACCCTGTTGTCTTTGGAACATGGCCTTTTGTCAGCGACCTGCGCACGGGTGCGATGTCTGGCGGTTCCGGTGAGCAGGCTTTGTTGACGGCAGGTTGCGCGCAAATGCACCGTTTTTACGATTTACCGGGTGGTGCCGCTGCAGGGATCGCGGACAGTAAAATGCCTGACATGCAGGCAGGTTGGGAACAGGCCATGTCCAATGTGATGGCCGGATTGTCAGGTCTGAATATGGTCTATGAAGCCGCCGGAATGCATGCATCCCTACTTGGGTTTTGTTTTGAAAGCCTCATCCTTGGGGATGACCTGCTGGGCCAAGCGATGCGCTGTGTCCGTGGAATCGAAGTGACCGAGGATTCGGTCAGCGTCGAAACCATTCGCCAAACTTGTATCGGTGGACCTGGTCATTTTCTGGGGTCATCTCAAACGCTTGGGTTGATGCAAACGGAATATGTGTATCCCAATTTGGCCGACCGGACGTCCCCAAAAGAATGGGCCGAAATGGACAAACCCGAGCTGATCGCCAAAACGATTGCCCGCAAAGAAGAAATTTTAGGTCAACCAACGCAATGTGGTTTTGATGCGGATGTCGACGCATCCATTCGCGCGCGATTTAACATCCACCTGCCCGCATAAAAAGTGCGATGCCCGGAACCTTAGAATCTGGGGGGATTCCAGGCTCGGGCATCGCTTTCCAGAGATGGGTTCAGCCAATATAACTGCAGGTTTTAGCCGGTACGCTTCCACATCCACTGGAAAATTGATGCGTGTTCCTTAGACCTGTTCGGAGGGGGACCAGGTCCATTCGGGGAGGATTCGCATCATTTTTTTGAAATCAGCCGTCACTTGTCGGCATAATTCCAGCTTCTTGACCTGCGGCCACTTCATCCGCATCCAAAGCGCCATCTGCATTCAGATCCATTGCTGTAAAGCTGTCTGAATTCAGATCTGGGTAAAGCGCCTGCACTTCGTCGATTGTCAGCAGTCCATCACCGTTTGTGTCCATTTCTTCCGCGGTCAAAGCAACCGCAGCAGCTGGGACAGAAACTGCAAAGATCAGGCCAAGTTTCCGAAGAATCGCATAGTTCATTTTAGTGCTCCCACTATTAATCAAACGCTGATTTCGCGTTCATAAGGTAAGAGCGGGAAACGATGAGGATCGTCCCGTTTGAAAATGGATTTCGCCAAACGTGCGGGCCTTGGCCGATTTCGCAAAGCCGCGCTGGCGATGGCTTGCCCAAAAAGGGTTGCTTGTCTGGATCGGCGAAAAACCCCGGGGTTTTCTCTCATGGGTAGTATTGCCACATAGGGGTATGTCACACGAATACACAAAAGAATTGGTCGCGTTGGCCCCCGTTTTGATGCGACGTGCATCACGTTTGGCCAACAATCAAGCTGAAGCAGAGGATATGGTACAGGATACACTGTTAAAGCTGTACCAACGTTTAGAAAATGGAGCTGATATCCAAGATTTGCGTGCGTATGGGATGCGGACCTTGTCAAATCGGGCGCAAAGATACTGGCGCGCGCGGTTTGGTGACACGCTTGAGGAAGGCATGGCCTCAATCGATCCTGATGCCCCTTTGCGTTTGGATTGCGCTGATGCCCTTGCAGCCATCGATCAATTGCCCGCGCATCAACGCGAAATCATGCAATGGATCGTCGATGGGGAAACGTCGCCTCAAATCTTGTCCGATAGAACTGGCTTGCCGGTTGGAACAATCATGTCCCGCTTGGCCCGCGCACGCGCAAAATTGAGGATCCTGTTGCACGAGGACAATGCCTGAGCGCGGTTTTTGGATGAACATTCCGAATTAACAAACACATCAAGCTGCCGAAGATATCTGTTGAGTAGCGGCACTGCGCATCTGATCATCCAGAAAGCCCGAAACGGTCGACGTCAAACGCAATTCCAACGATGACAGCGTGTCCATAAGGTCGCTATTTTCCTTGGCGAGGGCCAGGTTCGACTGTGCTGCGACACCCAGTTGTTGGATCGCATCCTCTAGTGAACTGACACCCAGTTTTTGTGCTTCTCCAGCTGTTGCCACGGTTTCGATCCGTGTCAGCACATCTTCAAGCGTGGACTGAATACCGTGAATGGCGTCACCTGTTTGTTTTACATTATCCGAACCCAACGCAACCTCTTGCACGCTTTCCGAGATCAACTCAGAAATTTGATTGGACGCCGTAGAACATCGTGTCGCCAGTGATCGAACTTCAGAGGCAACGACTGAAAACCCCTTGCCCGCTTCGCCCGCACGCGCCGCTTCGACGGACGCATTCAACGCAAGTAAATTCGTTTGAAATGCGATTTCTTCGATGGTGGCGACAATCTTGTTCATCTCCGTTGACGCTGTTTCAATCGCAGACATGGAATTGATGGCACCTTTGGCCACGTCCTGACTGCGATCTGTTTGTATTTCCAAGGCTTTCATTATTCCCCGGCAATCTTGCAAGCTTGACTGATTTGTTCCGATCGTATCAGACAATTGATCCGTCGCATGTTTGGACGCATCGACGCTTTGTGCTTGATCCCCGGATCTTTGTGCCAAATCGTTCGTTCCCAGACGCAGTTTAGAGGCCGTTTGCCCAACTGACCCAATCGCCTGGTCGATTTCCAAAAATGCGTCGCGCAGTTTGTCCAAAGAGGTATTCGTCGCCGCGCTAATTTCGGCAAAAGTGCCCTCATATGCACTGTCCATACGTTCGTCCAAACGGCCGGCCGACAAACCTTGCATGATCCTGCGGATGTCAGAAAGCGCAGCTGCTGTCGTGCTCGAAATACTGTTGATTCCATTGGCAACTTCGATCCAAGACTCGTCCAAACCTTCCGCGCTCATCTGTTTGGTGAAGTCACCTTTGGAACACGCTTGGACAACGACATTCAGGTTGCGGGTTGCTTTCTTTTGAGTCTCCGCTTCCAGCCTTTGTTGTTCAAGCAACTCCAAATCACGTTTGCGCTGCTTTTGCACAAAGGCTTCTGACACTTGTAGAATTTCATTGATCCCCTGCCCAAGTATCATAGTTGCACCTGACAAATCGCGCAGACGAAGACGATGTTCAAAATCGCCTTCTGAAACGGCTTTCGAAATGCGCTTGATCCCATCAGCCGAGCTTTCTTCAAGTTGTTTTTGAAGATTGGTTTGCGCCCGGCGCTCCACTTCGCCGAGGCGGAATGATTCCAATGCGGTTGTGATCTTGTTCAAATCCGACTGCAGAGGCTGGAAAATATCGCTGTCGATGTCCCCATCTGCAAGTTCTACAACACGACGTGAAGTGCGCATCAATGCGTTGCGTGAAATCACGACAAAGAAGCAAGACAACGTCAGATAAACAGCGGCTATCCCTGCAAATGCAACAAATTCTTCTTGCAATACCAAAACCGCATGGGCTGTCGCAGTGCTCATATGGTTGGTTATTTCACCGGCGCCCTGATCTTCGATGGATTTGATCTGATTGATCACCGCGGTAGAGGTTTCAAACCACGTTTCAGGTGAAATCGATGCAATCTGGTCTTTTGCATCCGCGTTTACATGGCCACGCATTTCGTCGACGCGAATGCTCGCCTCTGCTTTTGCCAGATTGTTGATGGAAACCAGCAACTCGTCGGACGCTATTCGCCTGTAGATGTTTATGAGAACGTTCATCTCGGCACTTAATGCATTGAAACGCTTTTTGACATTGGCCGGAAAGACGCCATCACCCTTTTGGGCAAGCGAAAATCCTGACGCCCCCGTTGCCCGTTCCAATCCGGCGATGTCTTTGGCTGTCATCAAAATCGCATGACGTTGAACCGCGTTTGCTGCTGGGGCAAATGATATCTGTTTCGCCATCTCAGGCAGCAATCCGATCGCGTCCCGGTTTAGTTTGGTAATCTTACCCACGGCATCAAGCAGCTCAATGTTCAACTGATCCACCGATGTTCGCAAAGCTGGCAGTTCAGAAATCTGCGCTTCGACTTCTTTTATCATTGCAGATAATTTTTCGCTGAGGACGGCATTGCCGACAACCTCTTCGACAGCGACATGATACGCTTGAATTTCCGCATCACTCAGACCCCGCTGCTTTTTTAGGGTGTCTGCAAAATTGCTTCCTTTACTGGCAATAAATCCCGCGCTTGCGCCCCGTTCTTTTTGCAATTCATGTGTCAAACCGCCAATGCTGGTCGACAACGACGTCAGCCGCGTATCCATTTCCAAAGATTTGCTATGCTGCCAGTCACCGTAAATTTGCAATTGCGCATAAACGGAAACGACGATGAATCCGATGAGCGCGATGACAATCATCGACGTTGCTACGGAAAGCGAGCGTAAAAAGCGCATAAACAATCTCCAAAAGACTTGCGCTCGGCAGTAACTTAGCAAGTTGAAGAAACTGTTATCAACCCAATTCTAAACAAAAAACGGGTGTCAAAAACAAAAAAACGGGGGGCCGTAGCCCCCCGTTAGAGTTTCGCCATCCAAGCTCAATTTGTTAACCGCTCGGTGTTTTTTTGCCTGCGGCCTGGATGTCGTCAGGGGCGAGCGCACCCGCCCCGTGTGGCCAGAACAAGAACGTCGTCTTGTCCCGGTGTTCGTCGGGAGGCTGGAGATAAGTCTTGGGTTACCCAGCCCCCCTTCGCGCCCGTGTCGGAGCGCGTTATCTCGTCAGCTGCACCCGCTTGTTGCACCACAGGTGTTGCATTTCATACAGGTCCCATTGCGCACCAACGTATAGTTTCCGCAATCACCGCAGGCTTCGCCTTCATAGCCTTGCATTTTGGCTTTGACGCGCGCGTCCATAGAGGTTGCGCTTGCGCCCGATGCGACTGTCGTGCCGCCGCTTGCAACCGCCACTTCGGGCACCAGCGTTTCAAGGTCTGCAGCCGGATTCAAGGATGTTGCCGAAACTCCGCCCTGCAAGACAACCAAATCTTGCGGCATACGTTTGCGCAAATACCCGGTCGAGCTGATCTGTTTAAGAACTTCCAAAGACCGCGAAGCTGCAGTTTCGCTGAGCTCTTTTACGTTCGAAACACCTTCTTCTTCACCGCGACCCAAGTCGTCGAATGCAGGGCCTTCTGGTGCCACATGCGCCAGATCGGTACGATCAAGGTAGGACACGGCCAATTCCCGGAAGATGTAATCAAGGATCGACGTTGCATTTTTAATGCTGTCATTGCCTTGGACCATTCCGGCCGGTTCAAATTTGGTGAATGTGAATGCATCCACAAATTCTTCCAATGGCACGCCATATTGCAGACCAACAGACACAGCGATTGCAAAGTTGTTCATCATCGCCCGGAACCCAGCACCCTCTTTGTGCATGTCGATGAAGATTTCGCCCAGTTGACCGTCTTCAAATTCGCCCGTGCGCAAATACACTTTGTGACCGCCAACGACGGCTTTTTGTGTGTATCCTTTGCGTCGATCCGGCATCTTTTCGCGGTGGCTGCGCACCATCTCTTTGACGATCACCTTTTCGATGACTTTTTCCGCCAGAACGACTGCCTTTTCCTGTGGCGAGCCGCTTTCCAACGTTTCAGCTGCCTCATCGTCGTCTTCGACCAAGGCTGCGGCCAGTGGTTGGGACAGTTTGGAACCGTCGCGATACAACGCATTGGCTTTCACACCCAACGACCAGCTGAGTTCATAGGCCTTTTGGCAATCCTCGATGGTTGCGTCATTTGGCATATTGATCGTCTTGGAAATCGCGCCCGAGATGAACGACTGTGCCGCTGCCATCATAGTAATATGGCTGTCAACGTTCAGGAAACGCTTGCCTTTTTTACCGCAAGGATTGGCGCAATCGAAGATCTTATAATGCTCTTCTTTCAGATGCGGCGCGTTTTCCAGCGTCATTGTTCCACACACATGATCATTGGCCGCGTCAATATCCGCTTTGGAATATCCAAGATGGCGCAGCAGATCGAATGTTGGATCATTCAACTTTTCCGCAGGTATCCCAAGAACGCCGGTGCAGAATTCTTCGCCCAAAGTCCATTGGTTGAACACAAACCGGATATCAAACGCGCTTTCCAAGGCTGCATCGACCTTGGCCAATTCATTGATCCCGAACCCATGTCCCGAAAGAGAGGTGTGGTTGATCGCAGGCGCGTTGCCAATCGTTCCGTGACCAACAGCATAGCTGACGATCTCTTCGATTTGCGCGCTGGAATACCCTTGCTTTTCCAAAGCCGCTGGAACGGAACGGTTGATAATTTTGAAATAACCGCCGCCGGCCAGTTTCTTGAACTTGACCAAAGCAAAATCAGGTTCGATGCCGGTTGTGTCGCAATCCATCACCAAACCAATGGTGCCGGTTGGTGCAATCACAGTCGACTGCGCATTACGATACCCGTGCTTTTCGCCAAGCTTCAGCGCTTCGTCCCAGCTTGCCATGGCGATATCAACTAAACGGCTGTCTGGGCAATTGGCATGATCCAATGGGACAGGCTTAACAGCCAGTTTTTCGTACCCATCTGTCGCGCCATAAGCCGCGTTACGGTGATTGCGCATAACCCGCAACATGTGATCAGCATTGCGCTCGTATCCCGAAAACGCGCCCAGCTCACCAGCAATTTCAGCAGATGTCGCGTATGCCACACCTGTCATCACAGCGGTCAGCGCACCGCACAATGCACGGCCCTCAACGCTGTCATACCCGTGGCCCATATTCATCAAAAGGCCGCCGATATTCGCATACCCCAAACCTAAGGTGCGGAAATTATAGGACAATTGTGCAATTTCTTTTGACGGGAACTGGGCCATCATGACCGACACTTCCAACGTCAACGTCCACAACCGCGTGGCATGCATATAGTTGTCGACTTGGAATTCACCGTCCTTAAGGAAGGTCAGCAAATTCATCGATGCCAAGTTACATGCCGTATCATCCAAGAACATGTATTCGGAACACGGGTTTGATCCACGGATCTGACCGTCTTCTGGGCAGGTGTGCCAATCATTGACCGTGTCGTGATACTGAATGCCCGGATCGGCACAGGCCCACGCCGCGTGTCCAACCTTTTCCCAGAGATCACGTGCTTTGACTGTTTTGATGACACTGCCATCCACGCGGCTGATCAATTCCCAGTCTGCGTCTTTCTTTACAGCTGTCAGGAATGCGTTTGTGACGCGGATCGAGTTGTTTGAATTTTGCCCCGAAACCGAGCTGTAAGCTTCGCTGTCCCAATCCGTATCATAGGTCGGAAATTCGATGCTTGTGTGGCCCTGCTTTGCATAATCCAACACGCGCTTGACGTATGTTTCAGGGATAGCGACCTTTTTAGCCGCCCGGATCGCCTCTTTCAGGCTTTGGTTCGACTTCGGATCATATGCGTCTTCTGCTACACCATCCCAAGCTTTGATCGCCGCGAAAATGCCGTTCAGCTTTTCTTCGTGCATCTTAGAGCCAGCAACGATGGACGCCACTTTCTGCTCTTCGATGACTTTCCAGTTGATAAAGTCTTCGATGTCCGGGTGATCCGCATCCACGATCACCATTTTCGCGGCGCGTCGCGTCGTTCCACCTGACTTGATGGCCCCAGCAGCGCGATCGCCGATTTTCAAGAACCCCATCAAGCCCGAAGATTTACCGCCGCCCGACAGTGGTTCGCTTGCGGCCCGCAAAGACGAAAAGTTGGTGCCTGTGCCCGACCCGTATTTGAACAAACGCGCTTCACGCACCCACAGGTCCATGATTCCGCCTTCGTTGACCAGATCATCGGCGACAGATTGGATAAAGCACGCATGTGGCTGTGGATGCTCATACGCGGATTTGGATTTCGTCAAGCGACCTGTTTTATAGTCAACATAGTGGTGACCTTGGCTTGGTCCATCGATCCCATACGCCCAATGCAAACCAGTGTTGAACCACTGAGGCGAATTTGGCGCGGCCATTTGTGTCGCCAACATATACCGCATTTCATCAAAATATGACTGAGCGTCGTCTTCAGACGTAAAGTAGCCGCCCTTCCATCCCCAATACGCCCACGCACCGGCCAAGCGGTCAAACACTTGTTTCGCGGATGTTTCACCTTCGATGTCTGCGCCTTTGGCTGCTTCTGCTTTCCACAAGAAAGCTGGGACATCGGGTTCTTCCACGCGTTTCAGAACGCTTGGGACACCCGCCTTACGGAAGTATTTCTGCGCGATGACATCGCTTGCCACCTGGCTCCACTTTGCTGGTACTTCCACGTCATCCAACTTGAACACGATCGTGCCATCTGGATTGCGGATTTCTGATGTTGTCTTGACGAAATCGATGCCTTCGTAGGCGTCTTTTCCAGCGGTGGTAAACTTCCGTTCAATTTTCATTGCGTCGCCTCTGTTGCCGCATATTCATGCCAACGCGTCGTTGCGCGCAGCAGAATTCCCCTGTTAATCAGTCCAAATCTCCAGAATTCGCTGCTTGAAAGCCGCGAAATCCCACCGATTATTCGATGATTTAGTCTAGAAATTTGCCCCTCGTACCGCGCCAGCTCCACTTATGATCCAACACTAGATGTTGTGGTCGCCTGCTTGGTTCGCACAAATTGGCGTATATCACCCACTTGCGTCAACGAGTTTTTTGATTTTTTTTGACAACTTTTGTCTTGACGTGATGACCGGTTTCGACCGCCAGCCTTGAGAAATGATTCACTTTGTTAACGTCTCATTTTTTCGAAAAAAAGTGCCCCCAGAGGCAATGATCAATTTTTTGTAATCTTCGGCAGACTTAGCCCAAACAGGTGACGCGGAACATGAAGTTATCCACAGGACAATCCAAGCAATGGAATTACTTTGCTGCGCGTGCAAAATTGTGCTTCGCTGCGACAAATCAATATCGGAGAAGACCGAATGCGTTTCAAAATATTGGGGTTAACACTCTTATGTGCAGCTTGCGCACCACAATTTACAGAGACTCGACTGGGACTTGGGGAAAGTGCTCCGGTCAACGAAGCGCGATTCACAGAACAGCCCGAACAACTGTTCCAAGCCTTTAAAGCAGCGTGCGACGGTCCAGAGGACGTGTATACAGAATTGCGCGATGGTTCTGCCCAATGCCGTATTCTTCCACCACCAGATGTTGCGGCACCACTTTTGTTGCGATTCGATGGTGCGTTGGAAATTCCATACATCTTTATCAAAAGACGAACGCGCAAAGACGGCGACGGTTTCATCGTGACATTCGACTATTTTGCGAGCGTGCCTTTGAAAACGGGGAACCAGCAACAGGTTTACCTGCGTTCGCCCCGGATCGACCAAAACATTGATCGGTTGTTCCAAGCGTTCGGTGGAACACCCATCTGAAAACGCTCATCAGTCGACAAGCCCCGGTGGTATTTTGCTATCTGGTGAAATTGGTCGGAGCGAGAGGATTCGAACCTCCGACCCCCTGTACCCAAAACAGGTGCGCTACCAGGCTGCGCCACGCTCCGACCGTTCGGCTCGTTTAGCGCCGGATTGTCCGCTTGAAAAGAGCAAAAAGACCACGAAGGGTCCAAGTGGTGCGAATTTTTTCCGGCGCGGCCGTATCAGACCTGAAACTTATCTTACAATCTCAGCCAAAGCTCAAATTAGCAGGACCAAGCAGCATCGGCGCCAAAGTAGGAATGTTGGATTTCTGAACCGACTTCGATCCCCATCCGTTTTGCCAATCCACCGTTGATTTCCAAAACAGCAATTCCACGTCCACCGGGAATCGGCGTTTCGTCCAACGGCTGTGCGCGATGATGGATGTGTTGAACGACACCTTTGTCGTCGATGAACAGCATATCCAATTCGATCAACGTGTTGCGCATCCAAAAACTAAGCTCTGCCGTGCGTTCGTACAAAAACAGCATGCCTGAAGATTGAGCCATGGATTCGCGATGCATTAATCCCTGCGATCGTTCCTGAGCATCGTCAGCCACCTCGACGGTAAACCGGGCCTGGCCAAAATCGCCGCGCACCATTACCGCGTTGTCAGAGCAAGCTGCGCTTGCGAGGCCTGCCGAAGCAAGCCAACCGCCTACGATCCAACGCGCGATCATTCTTCGAATTTTGGCAGCGCGGCTTCCCACGCATGCACTTCGGCAGCCATTTGGCCACGTCGTCCTTCAATAACGCGCAAAGCCAATGCTTCACCCGGCTGCAAGTCCGCCAATCCGGAACGACGCAGTACTTCGACATGCAAAAAGACATCATCTGAGCGACCAAAAATATTGGCAAACCCAAAACCTTTTCCCTTGTCGAACCATTTTACACGACCAGGCTCTAATGGGAGCGTGGCCATATCAGTGGAATCTAGTCCTTCAAAATCGGAAAGCGGCGCCGCTTCTTCGACTTCTGGTGGATCGATCGTCAAGACGGCGATTGCTTGTGCTCCGCGCGGTGTGTCTTGAACGACTGCCGCCAGACGTGCCCCATCAGCGATAGAGCTTTGTCCGAAATTACGCAAAACATTCACGTGGAGCAGAATATCTGGTCCACCTTCATCAGATACGACAAATCCAAAGCCTTTTACAGGGTCAAACCATTTGACAGTGCCGGCAACTTCCCGCCCAGTATTTGCTTCTTCGGTCACGTGTGGTCTTTCAAAAAGTTGTTCAAATCGTTGTTACAAGGTAAATCTAGTGTTCAGGACTTTATCCTCAGGATCAAGCGCAATCGCACTTTGGCGCGAACAAGTTGCTTTAATAGGCGAAACTTATGTCAGGGATACAACCTATGGGTATTCCAATTTCCTTGATCCGAGTCCCTTGTCCAACGAAAACGGTCATGCAGGCGAAATGCGCCGTCAGCCCAAAATTCTATCTCTATTGGCTTTAATCTATACCCGCCCCAAAATTTGGGGCGCTCAGGATTGAATTTGTGTTGTGCAGTCACTTTCGCAACGTCAGCAACGAGATGCGCGCGATTGGGCAAATTTGTACTTTGCTTTGACGCCCATGCACCTAAGCGACTTTGAAGCGAGCGGGACGCGTAATATGCGTCAGCTTTCGCCCCTTCTTCACGCGTCACATGACCGCGAACCCGAATTTGACGCCTCAGTGATTTCCAATGCAAAACAAAGGCCGCAGCGCCAGCTGAATCCAGCTCATTCGCCTTTGCGCTTCCGTAATTGGTGTAAAAAACAAACGCGCCGTCTTCTATATCTTTCAGCAAAACCATGCGCACATTTGGAAGCCCGTTGGGGTCCACCGTGCTTAACGCTATCGCATTAGGATCATTCGGCTCGCTTATTTCTGCATCGGCCATCCATGTGCGTACGATGTCGAAAGGATCATCACCTGCAAAAATTCCGGTTCGATCAGTCATTAGCCTACTCCGCGCCCTTTTTTAGCAGCTAAAACCTTTGGAACGGGTCAGCAAGAGCTTTCACAAGGGCTGTTGGCCTTGAAGCGCCATAGTCAATCGCCTAAAGCAAATCCATCCAGACACGGACGGATGGGCGGGAACACGGTATGACGAATACGCTAATGGCAGGCAAGCGCGGCTTAATTATGGGGCTAGCCAATGATAAGTCTATTGCTTGGGGCATTGCGAAAGCACTGCACGCGGCAGGGGCAGAACTGGCTTTCTCTTATCAGGGTGATGCCTTGAAAAAGCGGGTCGATCCGCTGGCTGCACAATTGGGCAGCGATATTGTTCTGCCGTGTGACGTCGGAGACGAAGCGTCAATTGACGCGGTGTTCGCGGATCTGAAAGACCGCTGGGGCAGCTTGGATTTTATCGTTCATGCGATCGGCTTTTCGGACAAAAACGAATTGCGTGGGCGTTACGTCGACACAAGCCGTGCGAATTTCGCGCTTTCAATGGACATCTCGGTCTATTCTTTCACCGCCGTAATGCAGCGCGCTGAAAAGATGATGAACCCCGGTGGCAGTGCTTTGACGCTGACCTATTACGGCGCTGAAAAAGTCATGCCACATTATAACGTCATGGGTGTGGCCAAAGCAGCGTTGGAAGCATCCGTTCAGTATATGGCCGAAGATTTAGGCAAGGACGGAATTCGCGTCAATTCGATCAGCGCAGGCCCAATCAAAACCTTGGCTGCGTCGGGAATTGGCGATTTTCGCTATATTATGAAATGGAATGAATACAATTCGCCTTTGCGCCGCAATGTCACAATCGACGATGTTGGCGGATCAGCATTGTATTTGTTGTCCGATCTCAGCGCTGGCGTCACAGGGGAATGTCTGCACGTGGATGCAGGATATCATGTTGTCGGCATGAAAGCCGTAGATGCACCAGACATGAGCAAGGCATGAGTTGGGAAAGCCTGCTTGCTTTTAACGGTGTCTTACTTGCGGCCCTTGCGTCACCAGGTGCGGCGTTTCTTTACATCCTGCGCACAAGTATCTCCTCAGGGCGCGCCGCAGGTATCGCGACCGGGATGGGCCTGGGCACGATGGCCGCAATTTGGACTTTGGCCGCATTGCTCGGGTTAGAGAGTGTTTTCCGCCTGTTCCCATGGACCTACACGGTGTTGAAACTTGGGGGTGCGTTTTATTTGATCTGGCTGGCTGTTCAGACATGGCGGCATGCCAAACGCCCAATGGGTGATGCACCTACCCCAAGATCACGTGCGTTTCTTGGTGGCCTTTTGGTCAATCTAGGCAACCCGAAATCCGCATTATTTGCGGCGGCGGTCATCGTCGTTGTGTTCCCCAAAGGCTTGGACGCGCGTGACATCGGCCTGATCGTGGCAAATCACTGGCTCCTTGAAATCTTGTTTTATACGTTATGCGCCACCGCCTTAAGTTCGGATTCGGCCCGTAAAGGATATCTTGGATTCAAACCTGTTTTCGACCGCATTGCTGCAACCCTATTGGGTGCCTTCGGTCTTCGCCTCATTGTGGAGAGATAACATGACTGACGATTCCGCCCGCCTGCCCCACGAAAAAGGGTTTCACGTCAGCTGGGATCAAATTCATCGCGATAGCCGCGCTTTGGCGTGGCGTCTTGATGGCAAAGGCCCCAACGACGGCGCATGGAAAGCAATCGTTGCGATCACGCGCGGGGGTATGGCCCCGGCCATGATCGTTGCACGTGAGCTTGATATTCGCACCGTCGACACGATCAGCGTCAAATCTTATGACCACCAATCTCGTGACGAAGCCCAAGTGCTAAAGGCCCCGGACAAAGACATGATGGGTGACGGAACCGGTATCTTGGTGATTGACGATCTGGTCGACAGTGGCAAAACGCTTGAGCTTGTTAGATCGCTATATCCAAACGCGCATTTCGCAACAGTTTATGCGAAACCGCAGGGTGAACCGCAGGTTCATGATTTTATCACCGGCGTCAGTCAAGACACGTGGATTTTCTTTCCGTGGGATATGGCGCTGCAATATGTCGAACCCTTTCGTGGCAAAGACTGACCAAAAGGTCTGCGCCAGAACGCCTGCGCATTCCTCCAGATTGAACACGGCATCGCGGTCCGATCTGGTGTTGCACTGATCCGGCCCCACAGCTAGCGTTCGCTTTGCGCAAGTCATTAAGGCCCGACATGAGTTTTTCGAATCAAATCAAAGCGACAGATGCCCCTCCGGTCATGGAGGCGCGGCGATGGTTAGACGGTGTTGAATTTTCACCAGATCGACCACTGATAAACGTCAGCCAGGCCGCCCCAGTTGATCCACCCCCGGCAGCAATGCGCCAAGCGATGGCAGATGCGGCGCTAAACGACGATTCCGCTCATCTTTATGGTCCAGTTCTGGGGCTACCAGATTTGCGAAACAGCCTGGCCGAGCAGATCAGCGCGCATTACTCCGCCCAGGTCAGTGGTGACAAAATCGCGATCACGTCTGGGTGCAATCAAGCCTTTGCTGCGACGATTGCCACATTATGTGACGAAGGCGACGAAGTTCTGCTGCCAACCCCTTGGTATTTCAACCATAAAATGTGGTTGGATATGTCCGGAGTTAAAGCCATTCCACTCCCTACGGGTCCTGATCTGTTGCCCGACATTTCAGCCGCGGCCAGCCTCATCACGGACCGAACGCGCGCCATCACATTGGTCACACCAAACAATCCAGCGGGTGTCGAATACCCCAGCGACCTGCTGGAGGCCTTTTTCGATCTTGCACGGTCCCATGGCATAGCTTTGTTGGTTGATGAAACATATCGGGACTTTGACAGCCGATCTGGCCCGCCACATACTTTGTTTCAAAAAGAGGGTTGGGACGACACGCTGGTGCATCTGTACAGCTTTTCCAAGGCCTATCGATTGACCGGTCACCGCGTCGGCGCATTGGCCGGATCAACGGAACGACTGGCACAAACCGAAAAGTTTCTGGATACGGTTGCCATCTGCCCCGGACAAATCGGTCAACGCGCAGCCCTTTGGGGGTTAAACAACCTTGGTCAATGGGTTGCCGGTGAACGCGACGAAATTCTAGCGCGCCGCGCAGCGATTTCTGATGGATTTTCAGCATTGGCTCAGAACGGTTGGGAGCTTTTAGGGCTGGGTGCGTATTTTGCATATATGCGCCACCCCTTTGCCGTGTCATCGGACAAGCTCGCGCCAAAACTGGTGAAAACCGCTGGGGTTCTCTGTTTGCCCGGGACCATGTTCCGCCCAACCGATGACCCCAATGGCGCGCAAGAAATTCGCGTCGCGTTCGCCAATTTGGACGTGGACGGCATTTCAGAACTATTTGATCGTCTTGTGAACGTGAACGAACAACGCTTGTAGCAAGGCAAACACACCGGTATTCAGACCCAAACGAGGGAGAGCAGGTAAAATGGCGAAAGAAGGCAATTCGATATCGCGCACGGCGATGTGGATCTTGATGGGTCTTTTGATTATTGGCCTTGGCGGCTTTGGCGTCGACGGCATCCTCAACGGATCCCAAAGCAGAGTTGCACGCGTTGGCGACAAAGATGTCGACGTACAGACGTACTTCCGCGCAATGCAATCGGCACTGTCAACAGAAAGCCAAGCACGCGGCGAAACTGTCAGCTTGGAACAAGCACGTGAAATCGGTTTGGACGCTGCAGTCCTGAACCGATTGGTGACAGAACGCGCCTTGGATCACGAAGCCAGCGAATTGGGCATTTCCATCGGAAACGAAAACCTGCGCGACCAGATTTTGACCATTCCGGCCTTCCAGGGTGTCGATGGATCCTTTGACCGCGAAGGGTACCGGTATGCACTGCAAAACAGCGGATTGTCCGAAGCCGCCTTTGAAAACCGTCTACGCGAAGAAACATCGCGGACCATTTTGCAGGGCGCCGTTCTGACTGGTGTCACCATGCCCGACACGTATACGCGAACCTTGGTCAATTATGTGGCTGAAACGCGCGACTTTTCTTGGGCACGCTTAGACGAAACCGATCTGGACGACACGCTTGCGGAACCAACTGAAGACGAATTGCGCAGGTATTATGATGAAAATATCGACGACTTTGGTCTGCCGGAAACCAAACGCATCACATTTGCTGTTTTGCGCCCGGTGCAAGTTGTGGATACGATTGTTATCCCGACAGAAGAGCTTGAAAGAGAATACGAAGCGCGCGCCGATCTATTTAACCAGCCAGAGCGCCGTCTAGTAGAGCGTCTTGCGTTCTTGGATGACGCTGCAGCAGAAGCAGCCGCCGCACAATTGGAAGTCGAGGGCACCACCTTCGAAGCACTTGTTGAAGGCCGCGGTCTTGCTTTGGCAGATATCGATATGGGTGATGTCGGCCGCCTAGAACTTGATTCCGCAGGAGAAGCCGTCTTTAACGCAGAAGTTGGTGACGTGGTTGGGCCATTGCAAACCGCTCTTGGACCGGCGTTGTTTCGTGTGAATGGGATCTTGCCTGCGCAAAATACCAGCTTTGAATCCGCTGAACCGCTTCTTCGTACGAATTTGGCTATGGACCGGGCAAGTCGTTTGATTGCATCCCAAGCCGAAGATCTGGAAGATATTCTTGCCGGTGGCGCGACGATCGAAGATTTGGCCAACGGTTCCGATATGGAAATTGGGCAAATCGACTGGTTCCCGGCTGTTGGCGATGGGATCGCAGCATATACCGAGTTTCGTACGGCTGCTGCGCGTCTTCAGGCGGATGATTTCCCCAGCATAATTCCGTTGGAAGACGGCGCGATCTTTGCCATGCGCTTGGATGAAATTTTACCTCCGCGCCCTGCCCCTTACGAAGAGTCGACCGAAGGCGTTCGCGCCAACTGGGAAGCAGATCGTGCGGAAGAGTTGCTGATGGTCAAAGCCAATGCGCTATTGCCGGAACTGCAATCGGGCAAAACGTTTTCCGGGGTTTCATTAGAGGCTGTTGAAGAAGAAGACATTGACCGCTCTGGATTTATTGCCGGCACTCCGCCTGCCTTTATGTCCGAAGTGTTCAGCATGGACGTTGGCGAAGTCAAAGTCATCGAGAGCTTTGGCAGTGTCCTTGTCGTTCAGTTGAACGCGATCAACCCAGCCAGCGAAAACGAACAGGCGCAACAGCTCAGAGACCAGTTGTCTGAGCAAATGGATCAGGCTTTGGCCCGCAATCTTTATACAATCTTTGCGCAGGACGCGATGTTGCGTGCAGGACAAGAAATTGACTTCCATACCTTAGAAGCGGTCCACGCAAACTTTCACTGATCCATCAAAATAATGGTCAGAGTAAAAAAAACCGGCGCCTTGGCGCCGGTTTTTTCATTCTGAGGTACCTGCTTTGGTTTTAAGCGTGGCTGAAACCGGTGCCAGTGCAACCCGGCGCGATCTATCCTGCAATCCCCATAGCAGCAACGCCGAGACCGTATCAGGTCGTAAGCGGCCCATCATGATTACGCCGCCTTCTTGATCAGCCCGAAACGCAGCTTGATCCAGAAATCTCCGGATCGCAGACGGCGTCTGTCCGGCACTGTCAAAATCACGGAACACCAGCGCCGCAGGCAGCCCCTCGCGTGCGGCAAGCTTTTGGACTGTGTTCAGACCTTTGGCTTGCAATACAAATCCGTGCCCACTTTCTTTGAGTGCAGCAATCACTTGATCTGAGGCTTCGCGGCTGTGCTGCAAACCTGCACCCAAGCCTTCAATCAGGCCAACTGCTTCTGGAACGGCATCAAACGCCGCGCTCAAATTTATTTCCGCATCCGTTGCCGTCGCGCCGGTTGGTAAATCCAACAACGCCAACACCTCAAACCCTTCGCTACGATAAGCGTTCATCCGCTCATTTGCGTCAGGCAATGTGACATCAACTGCAAAATTGAGCGGATACGGAAAACTGCGCAAAGCTTCGATCCCGATTGCGCCGCTCGAAATGTCAGCACCCGAATCAATCAGCACGATTGACATCAAGGGTTTGTCATCTGGGTTTTCGAAAGCCGTCGCATAGTATTCAAGGGGTGGCTCGTCGGACGCAGCTTCAGTGTTGGCGTCTGTCGTTTCCGCATCCGCGTCTTCAACGGTTGCAACCGTTTCGGCTGGCTCGGTCGTTGATTCACGCTCAATAAGCGAAGTGGCAGGACGCCCCGCGAGCTGACGGTCTTGCTCGTTTATGTCGATCAACGCTGCAATCTCGGCGGACCGTTCCTTTACATCGCTTTGATCCGCGACATCGAGGTCAGGGGTTTCCGGCTGTTCAGGTGTTGCAACATCCGTTTGCGGGGCACGTGTATCCACCGGGCTTTCATCTGTGGTGAGCTCGGGCAATCCTGCAGGCGCATCTGTTGCCGTGATTTCTGTTTCATCCACCTTCGGTGTAAGCGGTTGGGCTGGATCCGTTGAAATAGAAAGGTTTTCTTCTGCACCCGGTACCGTTGGAATCGCCGCCAGCGGGCTTGGCAGAACTGGTTCATCCAATGCTGGAGCCACATCAGAAGACTGTGCCACGTCTGTCAGCGCGTCCGGAACCAAAGCCGCAATGACAGTTTCTGGTTTCGGTGCTGTATCTTGCCCAGCAAGCGATGCAGGTGCTGTATCTTCCTCTTTGGGCAGCGCAACTTGCGTTGCCCTTTCTTCCGTCACAAGATCCGCATCACCAAGGCTGGCTTGTGCCTCGCGTTCTGCCACATCAGGTGCATCCGCATTAATTGGTGAATCCGAGTTGACATTGGGTTGCTCAGGCAACCCCGCAACTACGGAAATCGCGCTTGCCCCAGCGATGCTGACAACACCGCCTAAGATTGCGCCGCTTAAAAATCCACGTGCCACTGCCCAGGGCCTCCACCCGATAATCGTTTGCGTTCTTTGCTTGTTGCCTTTGACCTGACACGCACTTGACCCGCGCTCCCAAGCCTGAACATCTATATTGCGGATTATAGGGTAAAGGAGGCCTTACCCTCCAGCCCTTTTGAAAGCGAACTCGCCTGTGCAGCAAAACTTTTTGCATCCGTTTTCTGGACCACCGCCTTAGAACACCCAACAAGCAACATCAGGCCACAGGGTGTTTACTCTTGCACGGCAAGCGCTTACGTCTTTTTTAAGAATATCAACCCGTCCGTTACGGCAAAAAATTGCGCAGGTAGAAAAATGAGCGACGCACTCAAGCCTTTGATCGATGCCGCAGCAAATGGGCCCCTTTCGCGGCCACAAGCGGAGGAAGCGTTCGAGATTCTCTTTAACGGTGCCGCAACGCCAAGCCAAATTGGCGGTCTATTGATGGCCTTGCGAACCCGTGGCGAAACTGTGGATGAATACGCCGCCGCCGCCGCCGTCATG
>JBDWGM010000137.1:0-19204 GCA_039975755.1 Paracoccaceae bacterium
CGAGGATCAGTTATTCGCCAAGACTAGACACGGAGTTTGCACTCGCAATGGGTCCGGTCAGAGCGCCAAGGATTTTTGTGAATTGAGTATATGGCGCTTCTGTCACGAAAAGCGTGTCTCCATCGCGGATAACGAAATCTCGCGCGTTGAACAGACCATTGGGTTCGCTCAGATTAATGACGTAGATCAGGCGTTGGTCACCGCGAAGATCTTTTCGGCCAAGAACCGCATTAGCCACCTCATCAGTTTCGTCACGCAGAACAAAGACCCCGGTTGGATCTGCTGTGCGTGAGTTCAAGCCGCCAACCTGTGCAATGGCCTCCAAGGCCGAAAGGTTTTGGGTTTCGAACGGCACGCGCGATTGGCCGCCTGTTGCACCCAAGGCTGTGAAGGCGCGAGAGTCTTCTTCGACCAAAATCTTGTCACCGCCGCGAAGGGCGATATCCAGATGTGGATTGTCGTAAAGATCTTCGAACCAGATGGTGTCAGAGACATGTCCCCGTTGAACCGTGACTTGCGCGATGCCAGGTTCGATCGTTACGCCACCTGCGCGCGCCAGCATTGTGGTCAGTGTGCGGGTTGGACGTTCAATCGCATAAACACCTTGCGAACCGACAGAGCCGATCAACGAAACGGTTGAACCATCACCTGCGACACGACGCACTTGGACTTGCGGATCGGGCGTTTGTTCTTCTAGTTTTTGTGTGATTATGCGCCGAATGGCTTCGGGCGTATTTCCAGATGCGCGAATGCGACCAGCGTACGGAACAAAAACAAATCCGTCACCATCGACTTGAACTTCTTCAAGGATTGTCGAATTCGTCCCTTCACCTGCCAGCAAACCATCATCAACGTTTTCCCAAATCGTCAGACCCAAAACATCACCTGGTCGAATTGTATCAGACCCAAGTCGACCCGCACTGAGCAATGATTTCGAAAATCCAAGTGGTGGGGTGAAAGCTGTGGCACGCGTTACATCGCCGTCGACTGATACCACAAATGCATCGCCTTCATTTTCCACAGAGCCTGCAAAAATTTGACGTTTGTTTGGGCCAGCTTGTGGCAGCCCGCATGAAGCTAGAATGCTCAAAACGGCGAGTGCTGCAACGGGCCTTGCCCAGCGACGAATATTGAAAATCACTGCTCGGTCTCCTCGACCTGTTCTTATCTGGCGGAATCGGCCGCTATCTACTGCGAACACATTTTTGACAAATTATGCCACGAACTCAGAAAAAGCTACCGCTTGGTAGCTGTGATATCAGTTCACAACGCGCAACTGTTGCCTTGGAGCCGCGGTTCCAGAAGCCAGCGCGTCGTATGGATCGTCTTTAGACAACATCATATCAACGACTTGACGCAACAATTGTCTTCGCCCCTTGGTTGAATAAAACCCGCCAGGAAGTTGGCTGGTTTCCAGAAGGTAGCGTCGGTAATCCTTGTAAGCACGCGTATCGGGACGGGTTGCCGTTTCAAAAAACAACGCCAGCGGTTGGTCTGAAACAAATTCGGGTTTGGCAAAGACGGCCTGTCCGAACACTTTTAAGGGGATGCCGCGCCAAAGCACTTGTTGCGCCGCTGTGGAGTTCACAGTCACGGCGCTGCGTGCATCGTTCAACAATTTCGCCAGTTTACCGCCACGCACATAATGCACGCGATCAGCGACGTTGAATTCTTGTGCAAGCCGTTTGATTTCGTTGCGAATGGGAACCCGACCGTCTTCCAAAGGATGCGCTTTGAACACCAGATGATGGTGGCGCGCTGCACCGGTGGCAAACTCTTTGATCACAAGAGCAAGAAACTCGGTCATAGAAGAAAACGGCGAGTGCTTTTGGAACGATGCGTCATGCTCGAGCTGAAGCAAGGCCAGATGGTATGGAAAGCCCCCATGCCGAATGCGCAAGGTCGAGCTTATGCGGTTAAGCGCATGCAGCGGCATAAAGAGCAAACGCCGAAGATATAAACGAAATTCTTTGGATACGCTTATGGCGCGGTGTGGTTGAAAGTTCTGATAGCGCTTGTTTTTAAACAGAACAAACCAGTGATAAAGAGCGCCATAAAAAACGTGTTGGCGCATGTCGCCCCAACTGGCGGGAGGTAAAGGCGATTCCATGTCAGATTGCGCCAAAGCTGTCTGCATTTGGGCGATGTCCATGACCATAAGACGTGAATGCCCGTTGCTTCCACCACGCTCATAGGTCACCCAATAGGGCCGCATATATCCTTCTTCGAAGACGTGTACTGTAATCCCGTTGGTTTTGGCGTGTTGGACGGCGGTCGCGTGGATTGGCCTTGTGTCACCATAAAGAACAACGTCCGTCACGTTCTTGCTGGTACAGATGTCCACGAATGTTTTGGTCCAGTCGACGGGCTTCCCTGTGTAAGGCAGATATGTGTTTTTATCCGACCAAAAGGCCTGATCTCCGGCGTTGAAACCTACACGCCAGACTTCGGCTCCAGTCAAACGCAACATTTTGCCAAGCTGCTTAAAGAAAGGGCCATGCGGCCCTTGCAGGAAAAGAAAAACCCGATTGTCTGCCGGATGACCTGTCATGTTGCCCCGAATACGCGATATTTGTTGACGCCCGATGAAATCGTAGAATCCCGTCAAAACTATGGCTTGTGCAGAGTAAAGCAGCAAGGGCGGGCTTGTGCTAGGTCCGCTGCAAGGCTACCTCGGGACGCAACAGAAAGGGTATCTGGAATGTTCACAGGGATCGTTACGGATGTCGGCACGATTGCGGCTTTGCATCAAGAAGGTGATCTGCGCGCGCGGATCAAGACAAGCTACGACATGGCCAAAGTGGATTTGGGCGCATCCATTGCGTCTGATGGCGTGTGTTTGACCGTCGTCGAATTGGGCGCAGAATGGTATGATGTTCAAATCAGCGCCGAAACAGTCACTAAGACAAATATCGGTCATTGGACCGAGGGAAAACGCGTTAACCTTGAACGTGCATTGCGTGTTGGAGATGAGCTGGGTGGGCACATTGTGTCGGGGCACGTCGACGGTGTTGCCGAAGTTGTGTCGATCGTGGACGAAGGGGATAGCACGCGGGTTCAATTGCGTGCTCCTGAAGAATTGGCCAAGTTCATCGCTCCGAAGGGGTCTGTGGCCCTGAACGGGACGTCATTGACCGTGAATGAAGTGCAGGGCCAGATATTCGGTATCAATTTTATTCCGCATACGAAATTGGTGACCACTTGGGGTGATGTCCGTTTGGGGGATCAAGTGAATTTGGAAATTGATACGCTCGCTCGCTATGTGGCGCGTCTTGCCGAGGCAGGTTAATGTCGAGCAGAAGTTGATTTTGCGGACAGACCTGCGGTCTGACAAGACTCTGGAGCGCTTGGCTGATGTGAGCCCTTCATCGGAACGAGGTGACGTTTGTCTGGCGTTCTTAATGGCAACGGATTAAGGGGCGGCAAGAAATGAAGGGACTGCAATGAGTTTCGAAACACCGGGTGCCGTTGAGCAGAATCTGTCGGATGCGTTGTCGCCGATCGAAGAGATCATCGAAGAGGCGCGTGCAGGGCGCATGTTTATTCTTGTGGATCATGAAGATCGTGAGAATGAAGGCGATCTTATTATACCAGCGGATTTTGCAACGCCCGAGGCGATCAACTTCATGGCGACACATGGCCGGGGTCTGGTTTGCCTGACGCTGCCGGCAGAACGTGTGGACGAGTTGGGTTTGCCAATGATGGTCACACATAATTCGTCACGCCATGAAACCGGGTTTACCGTTTCGATTGAAGCCCGTGAGGGCATAGAAACTGGCATTTCGGCGGGCGACAGGGCGCGGACAGTCAGTGTTGCCATTGATCCCAAAGCAACATCAGCCGATTTGGCGACACCGGGGCATGTGTTCCCGGTTCGTGCGCGCAAGGGCGGGGTGCTTGTCAGAGCTGGGCACACAGAAGCGGGCTGTGACGTGGCACGGTTGGCGGGGCATTATCCAGCCAGCGTGATTTGTGAGATCATGAATGAAGACGGCACAATGGCGCGTTTACCGCAGCTGGTCGATTACGCAAAGCGTCACAAGCTGAAAATCGGTACGATCTCCGAGTTGATTGCTTATCGGCGCCGTCATGACAATTTGGTCGTTAAATCCCAAGAGCGTGTTGTGACGTCGGAACATGGTGGCGATTGGAACATGACGATCTGGACCGATCAGACGTGGGGGGTTGAGCACGTGACATTGGCCAAGGGCGACATCACGACGTCTGAACCAGTCTTGGTGCGCACGCATGCCATGCAGGAAGTGACAGATATTCTTGGGATTGGGACACGGCGTGTTGGCGAATTGCAGCGCGCAATGGAGTTGATTGCTCAAGAAGGGCGCGGCGTCGTTTGTTTATTCCGCGAACCGCGCAAAGCGCTTTTTGATCATGAAGAAACAGGGCCACGCATCGTCAAGAACACAGGACTTGGAGCGCAAATGCTATCCAATCTTGGTTTGTCCAAGCTTGTTCTTTTGACCGACAGCAAGCGTACGACATACATGGGCATCGACGCTTATGGTCTTGAGATTGTCGATACACGTCCAATCATGGGAGACAGCTAATGGCATCTATTTCGCATCATGTTTTAGAGCGGCCGAGTTTTGACAAACCGGTCAAGTTACTGATCGTTGTCGCCCCGTATTACAAAGACATTGCTGACAACATGGTGGCTGGTGCGCGTGCAGAAATCGAAGCGGCAGGGGGAACCCATGAGCTGGTCGAAGTGCCCGGAGCATTGGAAATTCCAACGGCTATTGGAATCGCTGAACGCATGTCGAACTTTGACGGCTATGTCGCGCTTGGGTGTGTCATCCGTGGTGAGACGACGCATTATGATACGGTGTGCAATGATTCCAGTCGGGCGATTACGTTGCTTGGTTTGCAGGGGTTGTGCATTGGCAATGGCATATTGACGGTAGAAAATATGAAACAAGCCGAAGTGCGAGCCAGCACTTCGGATCAGAACAAAGGGGGCGGAGCTACTGCTGCCGCCTTGCACCTGATTGCGCTCAGCCGTAAGTGGGGCGCAAAGACAAAGGGAGTCGGCTTCAAACCGCTCTCGGACCCCATTCAGATTGCCTGAGGCACCATGACCCTTTCGGGAAACCAAAAACGAAAAATGCGTTCGGCTGCGCGCCTCTATGGCGTGCAAGCCTTGTTTCAAATGGAAACCAGTGGCCAAACGGTTGAAGCCGTTCAGCAAGAGTTTCTGGATCACAGATTTGGCGCGACCTATGATGAAGGTGAGATGGTCGAAGGTGACGTCGATCATTTTACGCGTGTCGTTGCAGACGCTGTGAATCATCAAGCGTCTATTGATCAGTCAACTGACAGGGCCCTGGTTGCCAAATGGCCGATTGGGCGGATCGACCCAACGTTGCGGGCCTTGTTTCGTGCGGCGGGTGCTGAATTTCGCGACGCGGACACGCCGCCCATCGTTGTGATCAAAGAATACGTCGAAGTTGCGGGTGCGTTTTTTCCAGATGGAAAAGAAGCTAAATTTGTGAATGCCGTACTGGATCACATGGCGCGCGAAGCCCGCCCCGAAGACTTCTGATTGCAAAGCGAGACCTTGCGCAGGACAAATGACAGTTGTGTGCAGGGCGCATGATCGGCAAAGTGGCGGTCGAGTTTTGATCTGATACCTCAGGTGCAAAAGATCCAACGACAGGATTGATCATGCGTGCAATGCAATTGCGAGACCTTGGCCAACCATTGGTCATGAGTGACGTCCCCACGCCCCAGCCCGGTCCGGGTGAAGTGCTGATCAGATTGGCCGCATGTGGTTTGAATTTTGGCGACACGTTGATCGTCAAAGGAACCTATCAGGAAAAACCTCAACGTCCCGCGACTATCGGCATGGAAGTTTCCGGTATCATCGAAGCCGTTGGCGAAGGTGTCACAGATTTAAAACCGGGACAGCGCATTGCAGCCTATAGCGGATACGGTGGCTTGGCCGAATACGCCGTGTTTCCAGCCAGCTATTGCGTCCCAATCCCTGATCAAATGTCTTTTGTCGATGCCGCTGCTTTCCTTGTCGCGTACGGCACCAGCCACGTGGCGCTTGATTTCAAAGCACACTTGCAACCGGGGGAACGTCTTCTTGTTTTAGGCGCATCGGGGGGTGTTGGTTTAACGGCCGTTGAATTGGGCAAGCTGATGGGGGCCGAAGTGATCGCTTGTGCCCGCGGTGAGAACAAGCTTGCGGTTGCTCAACAAGCAGGTGCAGATCACCTGCTGGACAGTGATACCGTGAATTTACGCGATGCCGTAAAAGCCTTGGGCGGAGCTGATGTTGTGTATGATCCCGTCGGAGGCGCGTTGTTTGATGCAGCCTTGCGGGCGTGCAATCTTGGCGCGCGTTTGCTGCCCTTGGGTTTTGCAAGCGGGACTATTCCACAAATCCCGGCGAATTACCTTTTGGTAAAGAACCTCACTGTTCTTGGGCTATACTGGGGTGGATATCTGCGGCTTGATCCGAGTGTCTTGACCAATAGTTTCCGAGTTCTGATCGATTGGTACGTTCAGGGGCGTTTGCATCCCCATGTTAGCAATGTACTGTCGTTAGAGCAGGCCAACGAAGGTTTGGATCTTTTGCGCAATCGTCAAGCGACTGGAAAAGTTGTTATCGAAATCCCCTGATCAACGCCCCTTGATCTTCTGCGTTGCGATAGGACGCGCCTTTTGTTGTTCCCGCAGAAAAACAAACAAACCGGCCCCAAGGATAAGCGCGATCCCGATCCAAACTTCGAGTTCGGGCAAGTCGCCAAAAATCACGAATCCCCAGAATACCGCCATCGGCAGGCCAATATATTCAAACGGTGCGATGGTCGCAGCATCTGCGACGCGATAGGCGGCGCTTAACGTATACCCGATCGCAGCAGAGTTCAGCCCCAAGCCTAGAAATACCCACCAATCAGACCCGCTTGGCCAAATCCAAGATCGCAACAGAAAAACCAGCGATGGGTTGGTTGAGCCTTCTGCAAACCGGCCATCCCCTGCGATCACAAAGAACCCCAGTGAGACGAGAATGAAAGTGGCTTGGATATAAACGGCCATCGCACTGGCTTTGCTTTTCACGCCCAATTTTCGTGTCAGTATCTGGTTCAATGCATAGGTAAATGCAGCCAGGATTGGCAGCAACAAGACGACGCGCGGTGCATCCAATCCGCCTGTATCGACCCATGGGCGTTGCATAATCATAACGCCAACAAAACCGACAAAAACCGCGCTCATGCGCATTGGGCCAACTTTTTCGCCCAAGATCGGGATGGATAGCAATGTTATGAAAAGGGGGGCCGCGAAAAACAGGGCGGTGGCTTCGGCAAGCGGCAAGGCGGCGAGTGCAGCAAAAAAGGACATGTTTGCAATGACGATCAAAACCCCGCGCAATGCGTGCAGCCCCGGTGTGCGCGTCCGCAGAATAAGCCAGCCACCTTCCCATTTTACGATGAAGAGGGTGACCAAAATACCCAACGCGGATCGCGCGAAAACGATCTGATGCAGAGGGAACTCACCTGATAAGGCTTTAATAAGCATGTCGTTGATCGAAATGCAGAAAACGCCCACCACAATGAAAAGAATACCAAGACGCGCTTGGTTCAATGCGTTGTCCATGGCCTTTGCTTAACACGTGCACTGGTCCTGTCACGTGAAATCCGATAGCCAAGGTTTAACGAACGGAGGACGCCCCATGAAAATGACAGACACTCGACAGATAACGGCATCACCCGAGGATGTTTATGCGGCCCTTTTGAGCCCTGAGGTGCTGAAAGCGTGTGTGCCCGGCGCAACCGAAGTTGCCGGCAATCCGCAAGACGGTTTTGAAGCAACCGTTGTTCAAAAAGTTGGACCGGTAAAAGCGACGTTCAAAGGTCAGGTGACTTTGACCGATTTGATCGAAAACCAAAGCCTGACCATTACGGGCGAAGGCAAAGGGGGCGCGGCTGGTTTTGCAAAAGGGGGCGCAGAGGTCAAGATTGTCGCCAAAGATGGCGGGACCGAGCTGAGTTATGATGTCGAGGCCAAGGTAGGCGGGAAAATCGCCCAACTGGGAAGCCGGATCGTTGACGGGTTTGCCAAGAAGATGGCGGATCAGTTTTTCAATAACCTTCAGTCCCATTTGGAAGGCCCTTCCGACGGTGAGGACGCATCGGAAGATGAAGGCGAAACCAAAAAGGGATGGTTGGGCCGCTTGACGGGCGGTGGGGACTGAACCGCGATAACCCTTTGGCGAAACGTCCCTTGAAACCGCGTTGAAACTGAAAGCTGAAAATGCCCACAATTCTTGAAATCAATGACTTGCGCAAAAGCTACGCAAGCGGTTTCGAAGCACTGAAAGGTGTTTCGCTTGAAATTAAAGAAGGCGAAATCATTGCTTTGCTGGGCCCCAACGGCGCTGGCAAAACAACTTTGATCTCCACCGTATGTGGGATTACCACGCCGACATCCGGCACCGTTTCCGTCGCAGGCCACGATATTGTGTCTGATTACCGCGCAGCCCGAAGCCAGATTGGATTGGTTCCGCAAGAAATTGCGTTGGAGCCGTTTGAAAAGGTCATCAACACAGTCCGATTTTCACGAGGCTTGTTCGGAAAAGGTCGCAAAGATTCTGTCGTCGAAGATATCCTGAAACGCCTGTCCCTTTGGGACAAACGCAAAAGCGCGGTCAAAGAACTCTCTGGTGGGATGAAACGGCGTGTGCTGATCGCGAAAGCTTTGGCGCATGAACCGCGTATCTTGTTTCTGGATGAACCAACTGCAGGTGTCGATGTCGAGTTGCGCAAAGACATGTGGAACATCGTAGCCGATCTGAAAGCTCAAGGCGTGACGATCATTTTGACCACGCACTATATCGAAGAGGCCGAAGCCATTGCCGATCGGGTTGGTGTGATCAACAAAGGTCAATTGTTACTGGTCGAAGAGAAAACCCAATTGATGGCGCAGATGGGTCAGAAAGAACTGGAAGTGCAGTTGGTGACCGCTGTGCAGAGCGTTCCGGATCAACTTGCGGGGTACGATCTGAGGCTTGGTGAAGGTGGTGCATCATTGATTTATGCATATGACACCAAATCTGATCGGACAGGCATCACACGTTTGCTGACAGATGTGGCCGCAGCGGGGCTACAGCTGCGTGATGTCGTGACACGTCAATCAAGCCTTGAGGATATTTTTGTCAGCCTCGTTCAAGAAGAGGAGGCCGCGCAATGAACTGGACCGCAGTCAGAGCGATTTATGTCTATGAAATGGCCAGGTTCTTTAGGACCATCATGCAGTCTCTTTTTTCGCCTGTTTTGTCCACGTCGCTTTACTTTGTCGTATTTGGTGCGGCCATAGGAAGCCGAATAGATCAGGTCGAAGGTGTAAGTTACGGTGCGTTCATTGTGCCGGGTTTGATCATGTTGACTGTCATGACGCAAAGTATCTCGAATGCGTCTTTCGGGATTTATTTCCCCAAATTCATTGGCACGATCTACGAACTTTTGTCGGCCCCGGTCAGTTATGTTGAAATTGTCATGGGATATGTTGGGGCTGCGGCCACCAAAGCGTTGGTGATCGGGACGATCATTTTGATGACGTCGGCCTTTTTCGTAGATGTCAAAATCGCCCATCCTCTTGCTATGGTGGCGTTTCTCATTTTGACCTGCTTCAGCTTTGCGCTGTTCGGGTTCATTATCGGGATATGGGCGGGTAATTTCGAACAGTTACAACTTATTCCGCTGATGATTGTGACGCCTCTCGTCTTTTTGGGAGGGTCATTTTATTCGATTTCCATGCTGCCACCGGCATGGCAAACGGTGTCGATGTTCAACCCGGTCGTCTATTTGATTTCAGGCTTTCGTTGGTCATTCTTTGGCGTGGCGGACGTGCCGATCGCGACGTCTTTGATGGCCATCGGATTGTTCTTTGTGATCTGCCTTGGGTTCGTCGGATGGATCTTCAAATCAGGTTGGCGGATCCGTTCATGAGTGTGACGTGCATGTCGCGAAAATCAGTCGTTTTGTATCGGCCCTTGTTTGAGCGCGCCGTCGCTTTTAAATGCCCTTAAATGAAACGTTGGATTCCATTTCTCAAATCTGACCCAGTTGTCGCTGTGATCCGTATGCAAGGGGTCATCGCCAGTGGCAATCGTGGGACCCTGTCTGATCAAGCGCTGGCTCCTGCCATTGAGCGCGCTTTTTCAAAGGGAAAGCCGACTGCAATTGCGTTGCAGATTAACTCACCAGGCGGCAGCCCTGTTCAGTCTTCGCTGATCGGATCGCGCATTCGCCGCCTTGCCGAAGAAAAAGAGGTTCCGGTTTTTGCCTTCGTCGAAGACGTTGCGGCATCGGGCGGCTATTGGCTGGCTGTGGCGGCGGATGAGATCTTTGCCGACCCCAGTTCAATTGTTGGGTCAATAGGCGTCATATCCGCGGGTTTCGGCGCGCATGAGCTGCTTTCACGCCATGGGATCGAACGCCGTGTGTACACAGCGGGAAAATCGAAATCGATGTTGGATCCATTCCGACCCGAAAACGAAGCGGATGTTTCACGATTAAAAGGTATCTTAGAAGATCTGCATCAGAATTTCATTGGGCACATCAAAGAACGTCGCGGCGATAAGCTGAATAGTGATATCGACCTGTTCACTGGTGAGGTATGGCTGTCGTCCAAAGCGCAAGAGCTAGGGTTGATTGACGGTATCGGCCACTTAAAGGGCGTTATGAAAGATCGATTTGGAGACAAGGTGAAGTTTCGGACCTACGGCATCAAACGCCCTTTCTTGTCACGCTTTAGTGGCCGCATCATCGGAGACGCGATAGGGTCCGTTGAAGAACGCGCAGCTTACGCGCAATTCGGGCTGTAGAATGCTGACAAAAATCGTTGTCCTCTTTTTAGTATCCATTGCGGTGCTTGCCATGTTTGGCAAGCTTCACTGGATCGGTGGGAAACGATTGTCCCCGCCCAAATGCACAGATTGTGGCCGATATCGTATTGGCCGCAGTGCATGCTCCTGTAAGCGGAGGGACTAAGTTGGACGCAACGATGCCGTGGCTCTTATCTGGGCTTGGTCTTTTGATTTTGCTTCTGGCAGGTGACGCCCTTGTGAAAGGTGCGGTCAATCTTTCGTTGCGTCTTGGGGTCCCGGCATTGATCGTCAGCTTGACCATTGTTGCATTTGGGACATCCGCACCCGAGCTGTTGATATCGATTCAAGCCATTCTGGATGACGCACCGGGATTGGCTCTTGGGAATGTCGTTGGATCGAATATTGCAAATATTCTGATGGTTTTGGGTATTCCGGCCTTGTTGGCCGTCATGCATACGTCGCAATGCGAAACGCGCAAAACCTATGTGTTTATGATCGCGGCCTCTATTCTCTTTATCGCTCTTGCGTTTCGGGGTGTCTTCGATTGGATCTCAGGTGTCGTCCTTCTTGGGGCGTTGGGGTTCGTTTTGTTTGACGCAATGTGTGAGGCCAACAATCATCGTAAAGCCTGTGGCAAAGGTGCCGTCTGTGTCGAAGATGATGAAGATGAAGACGTAGAAGGCGCAGACCCCAATATGCCGAGTTGGCGCATTGGGTTGTTTTTGGGGTTGGGCATGATTGGCTTGCCATTGGGTGCGAATTTACTGGTGGACAATGCCACCATTATTGCGCGCACATATGGAATAAGTGACACCGTGATCGGTCTGACTTTGGTGGCCATTGGGACATCACTGCCGGAACTGGCAACAACTGTCATGGCGGTAATCCGGCGGCAAGCGGATGTGGCCTTGGGGAATGTCATCGGGTCGAACATGTTTAACCTGTTGGCCATCATCGGCATCGCCAGTCAATTTGGCCCGATACCCGTTGACCCTGAGTTCTTGCGACTTGATCTTTGGGTCATGTTGGCCTCGTCGCTCTTGCTTGTACCTTTCGTCTTTTTGCGTTTCGATGTCACTCGAGCGTGGGGCGCTTTGCTGGCTTTGCTATATATCGCTTACTTGGCGCTTGTGCTCGCCTGATACACAACTTGGGAGACGTCAAATGACATGCGCTTTGGTAACGGGTGCGGGGCACCGCTTGGGGCAAGCTATGGCCATCGGTCTGGCCGAGCGTGGCTTTGATGTGGCGGTGCATTATGCAAGTTCGGATAAAGGCGCGTTAGAGACGGTTGCAAAGATCGAAGCGTTGGGACGCAAATCTGTTGCTTTGCAAGCCGACTTGCTGGACGAAGATCAATCGCAAGCTTTATTTCCAAAGGCCCGGGATGTTTTGGGCGGGGACATTAAATGCCTTGTGAACAACGCGTCAATTTTCGAATACGATACGATTGAAACGGCAACGCGCGGCCATTGGGACAAGCATATGGAGTCGAATTTACGCGCTCCGTTTGTGTTGACCCAAGCGATGGCCGCTCAGGGCCTTGAACCGGATGTTGATGAAAACGGGGAGCCGATGGCATCCGGGCTGATCGTAAATATGTGTGACCAACGGGTGCGCAAGCTGACGCCGGAATTCATGACCTATACGATTGCAAAAATGGGCCTTTGGGCGTTGACACAAACCTCAGCCCGCGCTTTGACGCCAGCAATTCGTGTCAATGCGATTGGACCAGGCCCGACATTGCAAGGCGGACGTCAAAGTGCTGAACATTTTGCCAAACAACGCGCTGCTACTGTTTTGCAACGCGGATCAAACGCCCAGGACATTGTGGGTGCGTTGCGGTATTTTCTCGACAGCCCCGCGATCACAGGGCAAATCCTTTGTGTTGACGGTGGTCAACATTTAGCGTGGGAAACGCCGGATGTGGTTGGTGTCGAGTAAGTCTAAGCGAGAGTTTTGCACTGTTGCGTGGATTGTCACAAAAACGTTAAGAAAATGCCTTTATTTTCAGTGGCTTGCCAGAGGTGAAAAAACTTAACGTTTAAGAACAATAGCTTACAATATTGCCTAAAAATTAAGCAGGTTAATGAAATGCCTAAATTGAAACGAAAAATTCAGGAATTTCAGAAGTTTCCCAGAGACTTATCCACAAGAACGGTGGATTTCAAACGACTTGATCAATCCCATCTGACGGTGCAGCCAACTTCTAGAATGTGAGCGAATCAAAATGGCAACGCCAGACGATCCCGGCACCCAAGGTCCTGCTGAAACGGTCCCAACAGGGTATTCGGTCATTCAAGGATATCTGCGGACTTTGGATGGCTCTCCGGGTGTGTATCGGATGTTGGATGCGGAAAGCCGGGTTCTTTATGTGGGCAAGGCGCGAAACCTAAAAGCGCGCGTGTCCAACTATGCGCGATCCGGGGGACATTCAGCGCGGATCGAGCGAATGATCTCTCACACGGCTTCGATGATGTTCCTTACTACGCGAACGGAAACCGAAGCTTTGTTGCTGGAACAAAATCTGATCAAGCAGCTCAAGCCTAAGTTCAACGTGCTTTTGCGTGACGACAAAAGCTTTCCAAATATTGTGGTGACGGGCGATCATGCTTTTGCGCAGATCAAGAAACATCGCGGCGCTAAAAAACAAAAGGGTGCTTATTACGGACCCTTTGCCAGCGCGGGGGCGGTCAACAGAACGTTGAACCAATTGCAAAGGGTCTTCCTTTTGCGCAACTGCACAAACGCGATGTTCGAAAGCAGAACAAGACCGTGTTTGTTGTATCAAATCAAACGGTGTTCCGGGCCTTGTGTTGGATTGATCTCGGAATCTGACTATGCCGCTGCCGTGAAAGATGCAGAGAATTTTCTGGCAGGTAGATCAACGGATATTCAAGCTCGACTGGCTGCTGATATGCAATTGGCGTCCGAAGAAATGGAATTTGAACGCGCGGCCGCTTTGCGCGACCGAATACGGGCCATGACTGCGGTGCAGACGGCGCAAGGGATCAACCCACGCACCGTCACAGAGGCGGACATCGTCGCGTTGCATCTGGATCAAGGGCAGGCATGCGTGCAAGTTTTCTTTATCCGCGCAGGCCAGAATTGGGGCAATCGGGATTATTACCCACGCGTTATGCCTGATGTGGATGCCGCTGAGGCATTGGAGGCGTTTCTGGGCCAGTTTTACGATACAAAAGAACCGCCAAAACAAGTGATCCTGTCCAACGAGATTGAAAATGCGGACTTGATGTCAGAGGCGTTGACGCAGAAGCGTGGTGGGAAAGTCGAACTGATTGTGCCCAAACGGGGTGAAAAGGCTGAAATCATTGATTCAGCGTTGCGCAATGCGCGCGAGAGCTTAGCGCGGAAAATGTCTGAAAGTGCGACACAGTCTAAATTGTTAAAAGGTTTGGCCGCTGCATTTGATCTGCCCGACGTTCCAAACAGAATTGAAGTTTACGATAACTCTCACATTCAAGGCACAAATGCTGTGGGTGGGATGATCGTCGCAGGGCCAGACGGGTTCAACAAGAACCAGTACCGTAAATTCAACATCAAAGGGGATGAACTGACGCCCGGTGACGATTTTGGTATGATGAAAGAGGTTTTGACCCGGCGATTCAAACGACTGCTGAAAGAAGATCCGGATCGTGAAAAAAGCATGTGGCCGGATTTGCTGTTGATTGATGGTGGGGCCGGACAGGTGAGCGCCGTTGCAGAAATCATGGCTGAATACGGTGTCGAAGACATTCCCATGATCGGTGTGGCTAAAGGCGTTGACCGCGATGCGGGAAAAGAAGAATTTCACCGCGTGGGAATGCGTCCAATGGCGTTGCGCCACAACGATCCGGTTCTTTATTTCGTGCAACGCCTACGCGACGAGGCGCATCGTTTTGCAATTGGGACGCATCGGGCAAAACGCGCAAAATCGGCAATGGCCAACCCATTGGACGATATTCCAGGTGTTGGGGCGTCGCGCAAGCGGGCCCTTCTTGCCCATTTTGGATCGGCAAAGGCTGTTGGTCGTGCTAATCTGGCTGATCTTAAAGCCGTTGATGGTGTTTCTGAGGGCTTGGCGCAAAAAGTTTATGATTATTTTCATGAGAGCTGAGGTACGATGTTCGGACGCTGTTGGCCGTTGGCCAATGCGCCCCGCCCACCGTCCCTTAGTTGCGCGATTCCATTCGCAAATGGTCTCAATTGCGTGCGCCCCCTTTTCGTCGCCAAATAAAGCGTTTACCTAACACATATGGTTTGGACCATTCCAAATATCCTAACGGTGATACGTCTCGCGGCGGCTCCTCTTTTGGCGGTGATGTTTTTGTATTTCACACGCCCGCATGCGGATTGGATTGCGCTGGTCTTGTTCGTGGGGGCGGCCATTACGGATTGGTTTGACGGCTATCTTGCACGGGCTTGGGGACAACAAACCCGGTTGGGTGCGATGCTGGATCCAATCGCCGACAAAGCCATGGTGGTCATTGCACTGATGGTAATCATTGGGTTTTCATCATGGTCGCCTTGGCTGGTCTTGCCGGCGACGGTGATTTTATTCCGCGAAGTGTTTGTCTCAGGGCTGCGAGAATTTCTGGGGGACGTGTCGGGCACGCTTGCAGTGACACAGTTGGCAAAGTGGAAGACCACGTTGCAGATGATTGCGATTGCGGTCCTGTTCAGTCAGGGGATCTTTGAACATTACTTCGGTATGTGGACATGGGGCATGGACGAGGAAATGGTCTTTGCAATTCTTGATGGCCGGGAGGTGGATCACCTTGGTCTAAAAACAATGCTTGCGGGAGCTGAATGGGCGGGACGCATTGGTTTGTTCTTGTTGTGGATTGCGGCCGCTTTGACCTTGGTCACGGGTTGGGATTATTTCCGCAAAGCAGTGCCGCATCTGAAAGGATAGACGATGGACGTTCTGTATTTTGCATGGGTTCGCGAGCGGATCGGCGTGCCACGCGAAACTGTGGAAAGCGCGGCCGTGACGGTGGCAGACCTTGTCAAAGAATTGAGTGCTCGCGAAGAAAGATACGCGATGGCCTTTTCTGATCTAAGCGCTTTGCGTGTGGCTGTGGACCAAGAGCTTTCTGATTTTGATGCAACTTTAGATGGCGTGCGTGAAATTGCGTTTTTTCCACCGATGACTGGCGGGTAAATGCGCGTCGTTGTTCAAAAGGAACCGTTTGACTTTGGCGCGGAGGCGGATGGGTTTGCGCGCGGACGTCAGGATAGCGGGGCGATTGTGACGTTCACTGGAGTTGTTCGGGATGTGGATGGAGGTCTTCAGCAGATGGAGATCGAACATTACGCTGGTATGACGGAAAAGGCTCTTGAGACGATCGCAAACGAAGCCATTACACGCTGGTTGTTAGAAGATGCCTTGGTGATTCATCGTCATGGAGTTCTGAAGACAGGCGACATGATCATGATGGTGGCAACAGCGGCGCGTCACCGTAAAGACGCCTTTGAAGCTGCAGAATTTTTGATGGATTTTCTAAAATCTCGTGCGCCGTTTTGGAAACGGGAAATCACCGCAGATAAAGCTGGCTGGGTGGAAGCGCGCGGTGAAGACGAAGATGCCCTTAAACGCTGGTAATGCCAGCAGTACGCGTTCTAATTTAGCGAGCGACCCGACCGCGCAGTTCTTCTGCTTCTTGTCGTGCGTCGCGCAAACCTTCCATGGCAGCTCGCAATTCAGCTTCGGTTTGTGACAGCTGATTGGTCAGCTCTGCCTCGCGTTGTTGCAGATAGGTTATGGCTTGATCCCGCGTTTCTTCTGCTTCGTGCAGTTCCTGGCTCATGCGGTCCAATTCAGCAACGTCACCTGCGGCCACACGTGTAAAACGATGAACCAACCAGTTTGCAAACCAGCCTAGGCAAAAAGCCACAAAAAGAATGATCGCCGTCGCAATGACGAATTCCGTTCTACTCACCCGTGGTGTCCTCACCCGACTCGTTTGTTGCATCCGATTCGGCATCTATATCGCTTGGCTTTGCCAAAGACTCCAGAGACGATTCGCCTTCCGGGATCGAAGCTTTGGGTCGGATCAGGCGAAATTCGATCCGACGGTTCGCTTCGCGTCCTTCTTCTGAGTCGTTTTCTGCGATGGGTTGTGTTTCGCCATACCCCTTGGCCGAAAAGGTCGATGTCAAAACGCGACGGGCACGCAGTTCGTTCAGAACCGACGTCGCGCGCGCCTGGCTGAGTTCAAGGTTCATGATTTCGCGACCCTGACTGTCGGTGTGGCCTTGAATTTCCAATCGCAACGCGCCGCATTGTTTCAAAACATCTGCAATATCGTCCAGCGTCCCCAAAGCACTTGAATCAATAGTCGCGCTGCTGGGTTCAAAGGTGATTTTCGCGTTTTCCGTGATCTGAGCGATTTCCGCTTCGCATTCTTCCGGAGTCGGCAGACCCGCGACGGGATCCAGCTTTTTCTGATACACAACTTCGATTTGGAAATTTTCAGCTTCGCCAAGTTGTTCGGCCAGCAATGTCGCAATGCGCGCATTTGCGTCTTTGTCACCAGTGTTGCCACGAACGTTCACTGACTCAGGTGAAACCGTGACTGACCCGTTGGACAATTGCGCCAGTGATTCCAGCCCGGCCAGAACGCGCAAGGGCCAATCTGCGGGCAAATCCTCGACGACGCGCGCCGCAGTGTAAACGTTTGCGGACCCAAAAGAAGCCTGGGCATAGCTTGTCGCAACGTGCCGCAGGTTTTCGTCTGAAAGACGCCCGCGCAATTGAACCAGCCCTTCCGGGCTGAGAGTCGCAACAAATTCCGTTGGGCCAGTGTCAGGGGCAACTGTTTCAGGCAGGCGCGCATGTAGGGCGAACACGTCTGGCAGCCCGTTTTCCAGTTCGCCAATAACACGATCGAACGTGGCCTGCGCCGTACCTTCCGCAGCCATAAGTGTTATATCTGCATCCGAAAACGTAACTGAGCCTTGGCCAATTTCATCAAGCGCATTGATCGCCTGTTCAACAGCTGTGCCCCAGTTTGGGCTGGGAACACCAAGACCGATCTTGCACGAGGTGTTGGACGGTAATCCAACGGCACGTGCGGCTTCTAGAATCCGGCGTTCGGTGGCGTCATTGTCGGCAGAACACGCATCAAACCTCGTTCCGGCTTCGTCTTTAACGAAACGCAATGTGAAGGGTGTGATCACTGGACGTGGCGCTGAAATACTCAGCGCAAGCCGCAATCCCGGAGGCGCGGCCCGATTAAGGTAACGCTCAAGGTCGGCTTTTTCCTCAGGGCTGTCGGTGATGGCGGTGATCGCGACACTATGCGCTTCGATTGACACTTTCGCACGCGGTAGACGCTCCATCGCGACAATGGCGAAATCCATTGCCTCTTCCAAACCTTCCGGTGCTGGGAAGCGAGCCGTTTCAATTAGATCTGCCACTGGTGCATCTCGTCCGATTTTGGCGAAACGTTCCAGAAGATCCTCTCGATCAAGCTCTTCTGGGATCAGACCAATAATCGAAAGACCCGCATCGTTGCGTAGAATTTCTGCACTGAAGCGGGGTGGGGCAAGAGCTGCGATTGCTTGGACTTGCATGTCGTCGATAATGCGTGCGGCATCGACGACGGCGCCGACTGTGCTAAGGGCGGAAAATCTGACGGCTTCGGTCGGTGCTGTACCTGCCAAAGTGACTTTCAGGCCATCTGCTTGAACTTCGGCCCAAGACATTCCGGCATCATCCAGTGCTTCGCGCACACCAATTTCAGAGTTGTCCTCTATCAATGTGACAGAGTAACTGGCTGCCAAAAGCGAAGCAGCAGCGGCGCATACAAACGCCAAAATAATCGTAGCCAAAGCCGACAGGCGCATGTGCCTGTATCCTCTTACAAAAATCCGGTTCCTGATACGCTGACCAGCGCAATCTTGCAATCAGGCAAAAATTGCTGCGGTGAAAAAGATCAGCGGAATTAGGCCAGTGTCCCGGTTCACATGAAACAATTGAAGCAATTTAACATTATCTTCGGAATCAAAGCCACGCAATTGCCAGGCCATATGCCACCCCATCGCCCATGGTCCGGCCAAGGCCAGAATCATTGCTAGAACGGAGGCGTCTGGCAACGCAGAGAAAATCACAGCAAGCCCCATCAATCCGACTGTTGATACCAGAAAACGGCGCAACCATACGGCAGTGATGTTTCCAAATAACAAGGCGGTTGATTTGATGCCGATCAGCGCGTCGTCTTCTGTGTCCTGATGGGCATAGATCGTGTCATAGAACAGCGTCCACGCGATGCCAGCGCAGTAAAGAACCACTGCCGGTGTTTCAAGTTGACCGGTATGAGCGGTCCAAGAAAGCAGGGCACCCCAATT
>JBDWGM010000138.1:0-30555 GCA_039975755.1 Paracoccaceae bacterium
GAGCATCGAAAACCGCGTTGAGCCATCCGGCAACAGCCCCGCCCCTTGGGTCGCGCGCACCTTTTGGCACAGGTTGGTTTTCGGGTTCAGGCAATATTCGCATTCGCGACATTCCGGCGTGTAGAGAGGGATCACATGGTCACCCACGTCCAAGGACGTGACACCTTCGCCGACTTCCAAAACAACGCCCGCGCCTTCGTGGCCCAGAATGGCCGGAAAGATGCCTTCGGGATCCGCACCAGAGCGCGTGAATTCATCCGTGTGGCACAATCCTGTCGCTTTGATCTCAACAAGAACCTCACCCGCACGAGGACCCTCAAGCTCAACCTCCATAATCTCAAGCGGCTGACCCGCGGAAACTGCAACTGCGGCGCGTGTTCTCATGGCAATCATTCCTTCATTTTTATTCTTGAGCATACACACGCGTTAAAGCCGATCTGTCAATAAGCGTAAAATACATCTCTTGGCAAATTCAGTTTGAGTTGCGAGTTGGGCGAAGGAAGAACACTAGTCCAGATCTTGAGCACTAGGCTGAAATACTGGTTCAGGCTCAGCTTTACCGGCTATCCGTTCTAAATAGCTTCCCGAAGAGCCGTGTAGGCGTGAAAAAAAACCACACCAAATTTGGACAATTTCGCCCCGGCTTGCCATTAATATGTGTTTGTTTGGAAACGCATCGGGACCTTAGTTCCGTTGCAGACATAAAATAATTAGCCTTCGCTTTGCTGACCTCATAGCGTGGCACACAAGTCAATTGATAAAATGGATTTTTATATGGTGCCTCGCGCCCACATTTGCACCATCCCCGGCGATGGAATTGGGCAAAACGTTACTGAGGCAGCTTTGGCCGTCGCCGACGCGGCCCTTTCAAAATGCGGTCTACCTCAGATGCATCGCGATATCGTCAATGCAGGCGCGGGATATTTCAGCGAGACAGGGCGAGATATTGAAGCAGACGGCGAAGACCGTGCAAAAACTGCAGATGCAATATTTCTGGGCGCGATCGGATTGCCCTCTGTCCGGCACGAGGATGGTACAGAAATTTCCCCACATTTACGCCTTCGCGATCAGATGGAACTTTATGCGGGTGTCAGACCCGTGCGCGCTTATCCAAACGCACCGCAAAGATTGGCGGACCCGCGTGCGGCAGGCATTGATCTCGTGATCCTACGCGAGTCCACAGAAGGCTTGTTCTATTCAGCAGCCGTGCATGGTCGGTCCGATATCAGGGGCGACACCGAAGTCCGCGATACATTGCGGATCACACGCAGTGTAACAGAACGATTGCACGCCTTTGCCTTTAAGCTTGCGCAAAAGCGCAAGGAAAAAGGCCGGGGGGCGCGGGTGACCTGTGTCGACAAAGCCAATGTTTTCGCTTCCATGGCGTTCTTTCGAAAAATATTCGACGAAGTGCGCCAATCCCATCCCGACGCACAGGCTGATTACAACTATGTTGACGCCATGGCGCTTGATCTTGTGCGTCAGCCTTGGGAATTTGACGTATTGGTCATGGAAAACATGTTCGGCGACATCCTCTCAGATTTGGCCGGTGGTCTTGTCGGTGGCATGGGCATGGCTGCATGCGCTGAACTGGGCGATGCACATGGATTATTTCAACCCGCACACGGAAGCGCCCCTGATATCGCCGGACAAGACAAAGCCAACCCATTGGCCGCTATTCTGTCAGGGGCTTTGATGTTGGATTATTTAGCTGACCGATTTGACGCCCCTGCTTACGCTGATGCTGCAGACTTAATCGACTCTGCTGTCGAACAAGGCTTTGCAATCGGCGATATCCGTCCCATGGAATTTGGCGGAGACATGGGCACCAAAGCCGTCACAAATACTATTTTGCAAATTCTGGAGGCCTAAGATGGCGCCTTTAAATGTTGTTGTTGTCGGTCTGGGCTATTTCAGCCAATTTCACATGCGCGCATGGGCCAGGAATCCCCATGTTCGCCTTGCCGCAGTTTGTGATGTGAATAGGGATCGCGCAACCAATATTGGCAACGCGTTTCAAACCTTTGTTTTCTTCGATATCTCCGAAATGCTGGAAACCACAGAAGCACAGATTGTCGACATTGTTGCGCCCCCATCAGCACACGCGGAATTGGTCCGCGCATCTTTGGCACCGGATCGCGTTGTCATATGCCAAAAACCCTTCTGTAAATCGATTGCCGAAGCAGAAGCGGTCATTGCAGAAGCCGATGCGGTGGGGGCACAGATCGTCATTCACGAGAACTTTCGCTTTCAACCTTGGCATCGTGAGATCAAAGATTTTCTGGACGAAGAGAAAATGGGAACTGTTTGGCAAGCACGTTTTGCTTTGCGTCCCGGGGACGGACGCGGTGCGGACGCTTACCTGTCGCGACAGCCTGCCTTTCAGACGATGCCTCGGTTGCTCATTCAAGAAACCGGCGTACATTTCTTCGATCTGTTCCGTTGGATGTTTGGCGATGTCAAAAGCATCTACTGCGAAATTCGGCGACTGAATTTCATCCTCGAAGGCGAAGATGCGGGTTTTGTCATCATGGAGCATGAGACTGGAACTCGCTCTATTTTCGACGGCAACCGTCTGGGTGATCTGGTCACAAATGATCCAAGAAGAACCATGGGTGTTATGGACATTGAAGGCGACACTGGCACCTTATCCTTGGACAGCAATGGGCGTCTTTGGCTACGAAAATTTGGTGAACAAATTCCCGAGCTTGTGCCGTTAACCCGCCCCATGGATGCGAGCAGTTTTGGCGGTGGATGCGTAAATGCGCTGATCGATCATGTTGTTGAGGCAACATTGTTGGGAGAAACGCCGGAAAACACCGCACGCGAGTATCTTCCTGTGATGCACCTGACCGAGGCGGCCTATGCGTCCGCCGAACAGGGGCAAAAACTCAAATTTTAATTTTGTTTTTAGGGGCGTACGCGTCGCCAACCGTGGTCGATAATTTGATCTGGGCCAATGAGTGTCTTAGTTGCTGTTCAAATTCCTAATAGGTGTTCAACATGCCGACATGATTGAACTGATATTTTAAGAAGCATGTGCCATGTGTTTGACCCACAAAAAGTGCAACTTCGCGCTGACATGACCCATTTATCGAGACCTAACTTGCGTCAACTCAAAGAAGCCGCCAAAGCAACCCCTAATGGCGGTGAACTTGCTGTCTTCAAATTCCATCGAGAGGGGATTAGAAGACATTCAAACACAACAAGGTCAGGCAGAAGATGAATAGAAAACCCGTTGTTCTTTGCATTTTGGATGGATGGGGGCTGTCACCAAATGAAGAAGGCAATGCCGTCGCTCAAGCTGATACTCCGACATTTGATCGGATCATGTCGACCTGTCCAAATGCAACTTTGACCACGTTTGGACCAGACGTCGGGTTGCCCAAAGGCCAGATGGGGAATTCCGAAGTCGGGCATACGAACATTGGGGCCGGACGTGTTGTTGCTATGGATCTGGGACAGATTGACTTGGCGATCGAAAATGGCAGTTTTTTCACGAACACCGCACTGACGAAATGGATCGAAGGCATAAAAGCCTCGGGCGGGGCAGCTCATATTATGGGGCTTGTTTCGGACGGCGGCGTTCATGGATCTCTTGAGCACATGAATGCGGCGATAAAAGCGTGCCGGGATGCTGGGTTAACGGTTTGGATTCACGCGCTGACAGATGGGCGAGACGTTGCCCCGACTTCCGGTGCGGCATTCGTTGAGTCATTGGAAGCCGGCCTTCCGGATGGCGCACGCATCGCGACGCTGACGGGGCGGTATTATGCAATGGATCGCGACACCAGATGGGAACGCGTCCAAGCCGCAAGCGCCGCGATTTTGCATGCAGACGGGTTAAATGCCTCAACGGCAAACACCGCGATGTCTGCATCATATGCTGCAGACATCAACGATGAATTTGTACAGGCGCATGTCATCGACGGATATACCGGTGCAGAAAATGGCGACGGTTTTTTCTGTCTGAATTTTCGCGCGGACCGGGCCCGTCAAATCATGGCAGCCTTGGCCGACCCGGCATTTGACGCCTATGACACAGGCAAACGGCCAGCCTGGTCTGGCGTTTTGGGCATGGCAGAATATTCAGATGCGCATAACGCGTATATGACCACAGCATACCCCAAGCAGAAAATTGTCAACACGCTCGGCGCATGGGTGGCACAGCATGGCCTGAAACAATTTCGTCTTGCCGAAACCGAGAAATATCCGCACGTTACGTTCTTTTTGAATGGCGGAAAGGAAGCCCCCGAAACTGGTGAAGATCGTTTTATGCCGCAATCACCAAAGGTTGCGACCTATGATCTGCAACCCGAAATGTCCGCATCCGAAGTTAGCGATAAGTTTGTTGAAGTGATCAACGCAGATTATGATCTGATTGTCGTAAATTTTGCGAACCCTGACATGGTCGGTCACACCGGCGATCTAGAAGCGGCCAAAATGGCCTGTAATGCAGTCGACACCGGGTTGGGTCGCGCTGTCGACGCTTTGGAGAACGTTGGCGGTGCAATGGTTCTGTGTGCGGATCACGGCAATTGTGAAATGATGATCGACCCGGAAACAGGGGGCGCGCATACGGCGCATACGCTTAATCCGGTACCCGTTGCGGTTATTGGGGCCACAGGAACGTTGCGGGATGGCCGTCTGGCAGATTTGGCACCAACCTTGCTTGCTTTGCTTGGCCTGCCTCAGCCTGAAGAAATGACGGGGGTATCGCTGCTTTCATGAGGTGGTTTTGGTTTTGCCTTTGTATTTTGGCCACCCCCATGGTGGCGCAAAGCGATCCCGCGCAACAGGCGCGGGATGCGTTGATCCAATTGGATACCGCTGCCCAAAAGCTGCAAGACGCAGACAAAGCTCGTGACAGAGTGCGCGCATTGACGGAAACCGTTCAAGCATATGAAGCCGGGTTAACCGCGATCCGGGACAGTTTGCGCAGCGCGTCCTTGCACGAGGAACAATTGCGCAAATCCCTACAAGCACGCGATACAGAAATCGCGCAGTTGATGGGCATCTTGCTGGCCATCCAACCCGGAACAAACCCACGTACATTCTTGCACCCAAACGGCCCAATGGGCACTGCGCGTGCCGGTATGTTGTTGGCTGATTTGACACCAGAGCTAAGCCGTCAGGCGGTTAACCTTCGTCTTGATCTTGAAAACGTCGCAAATTTGGCACTTCTTCAGCGCAATGCCCGTGCACAATTACAAAGGGGCCTAAGCGCAGTCACACAGTCTCGCGTCGCCCTGAACACAGCGATGGCAGAACGCACAGACTTACCAATGCGCTTTTTTGAAGATGACGAACGTGCTGCGACTCTTTTGGCTTCGTCCGAAACGCTTGATGCGTTTTCTTCGGGGCTTGCAGCCGTGGCCAACGATGACATTGGATGGACTGCCCCACCTCTTGAGAATTTGATCGGCGAGCTGCCTTTGCCGGTGCGCGGCGTCACCTTGCGCCGCGCAAACGAAGCAGATGCGGCAGGTATTGCCCGGCCCGGTTTACTGATGGCGACACGCCCCGGGGCATTGGTTGCCAGCCCAACAGCGGCGACGATCCGCTATATTGGGCCACTGCTAGACCTGGGTACCGTTGTGATTTTAGAGCCTCGGGCAGACGTTCTTTTCGTATTCGCAGGCCTTGACCGTGCCTATGGAGAAGCCGGTCAAGTGATCACAGATGGGACCCCAGTGGGGCTCATGGGCGGACTTAAGCCCGATCTAAGCATAAATCCTCCTTCAATTGGTGGTGAAAGGGGTAGCACTGAGCGCCGCGAAACGCTCTATATAGAAGTAAGACAAAACAATACGCCGCAGGACCCGGCTGAATGGTTCCGGATCGATGAGGATAATTAAAAAATGAAAAAATTCGTAATGGCCGCGCTTGGCGGCACTTTTGCCGGAGCCTTGGCGACCACTCAAGTGGCAGGTCCATTGCTGGCACAGAGTAAAGGGCCAGAAAGCGTTTACGAGCAGCTTGATCTGTTTGGTGACATTTTCGAACGTATTCGCGGTCAATACGTGGAAGAAGTCGATGCAAGTGAGCTGATCGAAGCCGCGATTGACGGTATGCTTACATCGCTTGATCCGCATTCAAGCTATTTGTCGCCTGAAGACGCACAACAGATGCAAGTTCAGACACGCGGCGAATTTGGCGGTTTGGGTATCGAAGTCACGCAAGAAGAAGGCTTTGTCAAAGTCGTTTCGCCCATGGACGGTACCCCCGCTGACGAAGCAGGCGTGGAAGCCGGTGATTTCATCACGCATGTGGACGGCGAAAGCATGCTGGGCCTGACACTTGATGAAGCCGTGGACCGCATGCGCGGCCCAGTGGGATCAGAGATCATCATCACGATTGCACGCGAAGGTGAAACAGAGCCGTTTGACGTCACGATCATTCGCGACACAATCGAATTGCAAGCGGTTCGGGCACGTACTGAAGGTGAGGCCGTGGTTCTGCGCGTGACAACATTCAACGACAAAACAACGCCGAACCTGATCGACAAATTGAAAGCTCAGGTGGAAGAACTGGATGGCATGGAAAATGTCACCGGATTTGTTCTGGATTTACGCAACAACCCTGGTGGTTTGTTGACACAGGCGATCCGTGTGTCTGATGCGTTCCTCGAAAAGGGTGAAATCGTTTCGACCAGAGGCCGCAACCCGCAAGATGGCGACCGTTTCAATGCGACACCCGGCGATCTTGCTGAGGGAAAACCAATTGTCGTTCTGATCAACGGTGGATCTGCATCTGCATCTGAAATCGTTGCTGGCGCTCTTCAAGATCATCGCCGTGCTATTGTTGTTGGTACCAAGAGCTTTGGTAAAGGATCCGTTCAGACGGTCATGCCACTGCGTGGAGACGGCGCAATGCGTTTGACCACTGCACGGTATTACACGCCCTCTGGCCGTTCTATCCAAGCCTTGGGTGTTTCGCCTGACATCGTCGTGGAACAGCCACGTCGCCGTCCAGACGAGGAAGAAGATGAAGCCAGCTCAAACGTTCGCCAGCGGTCCGAAGCTGACTTGCGCGGTCGTCTAAACAATGACTCTCTCAGCGAAGACGAAATTCGCCAGATTGAAGAAGATCGTTTGAAGGCTGAAAAAGCTGCGGAATTGCGCGAAGAGGATTATCAACTGGCTTACGCGATTGACATCCTTAAAGGTCTAACGGCCTTCACACCCGCGCAATAAGCGGTTTATCAAACGGCATCCGCCTTGACCAAGGCGGGTGCCGGAACCCCTCGACCCGAGATCATGCCGTATTGGGTACAGAATCTCAGTATGGTCCAATATCCAGCCTGTGCATTCTGCAAGTCTGTCAAACAGAGCCGGCCATCAATATTCTCTAGATATTCGTCCATCATCTCGGGCATCTGCTCGGTGACCGAACCGCCCGTCTTATCCAAATGCAGTAAAAATAGATGGCCACGCAACCATGGCAGTGTGGGAATTGACAAAAGCCTGCGAAAGACTTCATCCGCATCGGGTTCTGCGGCCGTGACAAGCAAATTTGGTCCAGCCTTACAACCGGCGACGTGATACCCAAGGACCGGTCCAAACCCGTTGGCTTTTATGACTCGATAGGGTGCGTTGAAAGATGCTTCTTCTGAACGATTTGCGACACGAGCTGTATTCATGCCCAAAGCTTAGCGCGGCGATCTGCTTGTTGTTTATGGGAAAAACCCGGGATTATCCCCCTTGGGTCAACCGGTCTCGACGCAATGACGACGAAACGCGCGCTTTAGCATATCCAATTCTGCACGCAGCAGATCGACTTCGGCACGTAAATCTTCACCCAATGCTTCGCCAGCCATGAGGCTAAAATGCCCCAAAACTTCTCCATCCAATGTATCACTGATAACAAAGGTTTGCAGCCCTTCCGCGATGGCCGAAGCTGGAATCGGGATGCGCAATTCCCACTGACGATTTTCTTCGTCGGTTTCACGCAGCTCTACATTTGGAACATCTTCACCCTGATGTGTGGCGGTTATCTGCGGCACCCCATGTCCAGATTGATCAACGACACCAATCCAAACAGCTTCGCGCATTGTGGTTGGTGTCAGTGTCAAAGTGCTCATGATCGGTTTCCCACAGTTAGAGCGCAGCGCGCGGGCGGCGTGAAAACGTCAAATCGCGCATAATAACGCGATTCATACTAGGGTTTTCAAAGATCAGATCAATCCAGGCTCGGTCAACGCGTTTTTCCTTTAGGTTAGAATATGCCAGGTCAAATTCAACAAAAACGTCTGCTTCATGCAATGGTAATTCACGCACCAATTGCTCCGTGTTTGGTCCATGTTTAACGTTCAATCGTGCAAACATCTGCAAAGGCTCTTCCAATTCAACGATACAATCCAACCGGATTAAATGCGCTTTGCGCAGACCATCAGTGGCCTGACTTGGCAAGTCGACAACGACCGACAAGAACGACCCATCAAAACTAAATACGTCCAGCGACAAACCAAACGGTGCAAGATCTTTTTCTCTGAAGTTTCTGATCTGACGTAGAGTCAGCTCTGAGTTCGAGCAATCATGAAAGACGGAAATTTCATCGCCTAAACCGGCCCGCGTCGAGACCGAAGCCAGCCCCGGTTTCGTGAGAGGCCCACGCCACAATCCTGGGCGCCATGCCCAGTCACTATCGTGCGGACGGGGAAAGGAATTGGACGCGAACCCTGACAAGGCAAGCCGCTCATCAGCACCATAAAGAACCCGATCCAAATGACTGCGCAATCCACGAGCCGTATTCCGCAATCGACGAAGCTCGGACAGAGGCGTTTGATCGGTTTGGTCTGCAGCCTTTGACCAACGCCGCATGGAACGGCGATGCATCAGCTTGTCTAGAATTCCAAATCCTTTGTCGGACATTGCCTCTTCCATTGCGGCGTCACATTAGGCCAGACACCCTTGCTTCCAAGTTTGGACCATCTAACGAAATGGTTTCATTGAAATAAACCACCAAATATACCGCCGCGTCGTTTATTTTCAGTAGCCGGGTTTGCTGACACCGAGCCTGGCGGGTTCGAATACGCAACCGCTTGGGCCAAAGACTGCGTTTGCGTACGATCGTAAGCCTGCGCCAAAATAGCCGGGCCCGCCTCACCCAAATCCAACGAATCTGCGTGGGTATAAATGGCCAAACCCAAGACATAGGGGCCAACAAACCCTGCCCCGCGCCAGTACCTGTCTGACAAGCCACCCACAGGCGGACGGCCAGATACAGAAATCAATCGAAGGTCTCCAACGTCGCTTTGATCTAACACCTGCTCGTTCTCAGCTGCGAGACTTGCGTAATCCGGCAGGCTTCGGGTCTCAGGTTCGACAAGGCTGGCGGTGATCAGGGCAAGCGGCGCTTCGCCATCCAAATTCTGCCCACCCAATGCGTCACAACGCGCCATCAAAGCAAAATGGTCTTTTACGCTGCTTGGATCGATACAGAATCCATCCGGCGCAGCCAGTTGGATTTTGCCTTTTCCAAGCACAATTTGCTTTGGCGGCGGGGTATTCTCTGACCCCATCGCCTTTACCGCAAATACATCTTGCACATCGCTACAACCCGCAAGGAATAGCCCTGCAACTAGGGCCGTTTTACAGGTCCATATACTCATGTTTTTCTGCGGCTCCCCCCGGATGCGTTACAGCGCCTTTGTAGATCTCACCCACCAATTGTGAATACTTCCAAAGTGCTCCGCTTGCATAGATCGTTTCACGTGGACCTGTCCATGCAGCTTTACGCTCAGCCATTTCATCATCAGTGATGTCGACTGAAATTGTGCCTTCAATCGCATTCAGCGTGATAACGTCGCCGTCTTTCAGCAATGCAATCGGACCACCGTGATATGCTTCGGGACCAACATGTCCAACACAGAAACCACGCGTCGCGCCCGAGAACCGACCGTCAGTCAGCAAAGCGACCTTTTTGCCCATTCCCTGCCCGGACAACGCAGCCGTTGTCGCCAGCATTTCACGCATTCCCGGACCACCTGCTGGGCCTTCATTGCGAATAACGAACACATCGCCTTCTTCGTAACCACGCGACTGCACCGCATCAAACGCGTCTTGTTCGCACTCAAACACGCGTGCCGGACCAGTAAAGATCTGATGTTGCGGCTCCATGCCAGCAATTTTCACAATCGCCCCTTCCGGCGCAAGGTTGCCTTTCAATCCGACAACGCCACCGGTTTTGGAAATCGGAGTCTCAATCGGATAAATGACACGTCCATCGGCCTCTAGATCGATCTTGTCGATTTCCTCACCGATTGTGTTGCCTGTAACGGTCATGCAATCTTCGTGAATGAGGCCCGCTTTGCGCAGCTCTTTCATCACGACATAAATGCCGCCCGCTTCGTACAGATCTTTGGCCACATACTGCCCGCCGGGCTTTAGGTCGACAAAGTACGGCGTGTCGCGGAAAATTTCGCACACATCTTCAAGATAGAATTCAATGCCAGCTTCGTGCGCCATGGCTGGCAAATGCAGACCCGCATTTGTTGATCCACCCGTACACGCCACAACACGCGCCGCGTTTTCAAGCGATTTCAACGTCACGATGTCGCGTGCGCGGATGTTCTTTTCGATCAAATTCATTACAGCCGAACCAGATGCTTCGGCGTACGAATCCCGGCTTTCGTAAGGCGCAGGCGCCCCTGCCGAATTGGGCAATGCCAGACCAATCGCTTCGGACACGCAGGCCATGGTGTTTGCAGTGAACTGGCCACCGCACGCACCCGCCGACGGACAGGCAACCCGCTCGAGCTTTTCCAGTTCGCAGTTGGACATGTTGCCAGCTTGGTGCTGACCCACGGCCTCAAACACATCCTGAACTGTGACGTCTTTGCCGTCCAAACGACCCGGAAGGATTGAACCACCATACAAAAACACGGAAGGCACATTCAGTCGGATCATCGCCATCATCATGCCCGGCAAAGATTTATCGCACCCGGCCAAGCCAACGATGGCGTCATAACAATGGCCACGCATGGTCAATTCGACCGTATCAGCAATCGCTTCGCGCGACGCAAGCGACGACCGCATACCTTCATGCCCCATCGCAATCCCGTCGGTTACCGTGATCGTGGTGAATTCGCGTGGTGTGCCATAAGCCGACTTCACACCCATCTTCACTGACTGAGCCTGACGGTTTAACGCGATGTTGCAAGGCGCGGCCTCATTCCAACAGGTCGCTACACCTACAAGCGGTTGATGGATTTCTTCTTCCGACATTCCCATCGCGTAATAATACGACCGATGTGGCGCGCGGGATGAACCTTCGGTAACATGACGGCTCGGTAGTTTGGATTTATCGAACTCACGCTTTAGCATGTGCATCTCCCTAAAAAACTTAACAACCGAATAGCCAAGCCAGCGCCCCCCTGCAAGCAGCGCCGTTCGTATGCGAGGTTGTAATAAAGTCTGTGGCCACATAACTTGCCGTAACTTACGAGGTCGTCAGACTTATTCTGAACGGCAAAAGCGATCCAGCAGGCATTATGGAACGGACACTTTTTAGCTTTATTTGGAAATATTCTCGTCGCGATCAATTGATGTTGCTGGCGATGACTGTGGTGACATTTCCTTTCCTCTATGTCTCGCTAGAGCTTCCCAAGCGTATCATCAATGACGCGATTGAAGCCGATACGGATGTTATTCCGCTCTTTGGGAAGGACCTGACGCAGATACAATTCCTTCTCGTGCTTTGCGTTTGTTATTTGGCTGCCGTCACAGCGCACGGTCTTCTCAAGATGCGCTTAAACACAATGAAAGGCGTTGTCGCAGAACGCCTTTTGCGCCGTTTCCGGTTCAAGCTCTTGTCACGCATGCTGCGCTTTCCAAAGGCGTATTTCAGATCAACCAGCCAAGGCGAATTGGTCAGCATGGTAACGTCCGAAGCGGAGCCAATGGGCGGCCTTATGGGCGACGCCGTTGCGCAGCCTGTGTTTCAGGCCGGCCAAATGTTGATCATTGTGGTGTTCCTGTTCCTTCAATCGTTCTGGTTCGGGCTGGCCAGTGTTGCTCTTATCCCCTTGCAGGCTTGGGTTATTCCGATCCTGCAACGCCAAATCAACCTTCTGAACAAAGACCGTATCAAAGAAATTCGCGCTTTTGCGTCCGAAATCGGCGAAAGCGCTGCGGGTATTTCTGACCTCAGAACAAATGGTGGTGTTCGGTATCGATTGGCAGTTTTCACCAGCCGGTTGGGCCACCTGTTCCACATCCGCTTTAAGATCTTCCAGAAGAAGTTCTTTATGAAGTTCCTCAACAACTTCATCACGCAACTTACGCCATTCTTTTTCTACTTGGTTGGCGGCATTCTTGCCATCCGCGGAGAGATTTCAGTCGGCGCCTTGGTCGCGGCATTGGGCGCTTACAAGGACCTGTCGAGCCCGTGGAAAGAGCTGCTGTTTTATTACAACCAGACACAGGACATGGCGCTGCGTTGGGAAATCGTGACAGAACGCTTTGCCCCTCGGGATATGGTCGACGAAAGCCTGTTTGAAGGCGAACCCGATGTCATTCCGCACCTTAAAGGTGAGATCGTCTTACAGGATGTCACCGTGCGCAATTCTGATGGCAACCCAGTTATTGAAGACATTGATCTGAAGATACCCGCAGGCGCTCGCGTGGCGATTCAGGTTGGAACGCAGTCCGAACGATTGGCATTGGCCGAGGTGTTAACCCGCGAGGTGTTGCCATCGCGTGGGTATGTGACTTTTGCCGGCCATAACCTAGAGACATTGCATCAATCTGTGATTGCAGCTCGGATTGGGTATGCACATTCGCGGCCCTATCTTTTTGATGGCACACTTGGATCCAATTTGTTGATGCCTCTCATGCCAGCCCCGCATGAGGAAGAGTCCAAAAAACGCGGCAAAAATCGTGACCGGATGGAGGCCAAACGCACTGGAAACAGCACCGATTCCTTGAAGTTGAAATGGCTTGATCCATCCATCGCAGGGTTAGAAAGCAACGACGAAATCGGGGCGTGGTGGTTCAAATTGGTGCAAGCTATGGGCATCGGTGAATTCATGTTCCGCCGCATGCTGACGTCTCATATGGATCCTGATTACCATCCCGAATTGGCCAGCGCTGTGGTAGAAATCCGTGAAGAAGTTCATGCAAAGCTTGTTGAACTTGGGTTGGACGACGAAGTGTACCGATTTGATCCAGATTATTTCAATCCGACGGTCCCATTGGGTGGTAACATTCTCTTTGCTGCGCCCAAACGTCAAATCAGCCAGACAGGCCTCGCGGCGGATGGACGGTTCCTTGGACTGATCTTCCAGCATGGCTTGGCTGAACAGGCTATCGCGATCTCGCAAACCTTGGTTGAAGAATTGCACCAAACCTTTGGTAGAGATGGAACAGAGCATCCCCTGTTCACCGCCTTGGATATCGAAGAAGAGCTGTACGAGCAATTGGTCGACATCGCGTTACGACGAAGCGCCAAAGGTGATGAGGCGTTAAGCGAAGATGAGTTTGCCCTTTTGTTGACTGTCCCGTTTGCATTTACGGCTGAACAAATCGGCCCTGCATTCCCGGAAAGCTTCAAAAAAGAAATCGTCGACATCCGGCGTAGGCACGCAAGCAATCTACGCAGCGAAACGGAAGATTTGTTCATTCCAATCGCGCCGGAAAATTACTTGCCGCGTCTCACGATGTTGGAAAATGCGCTCTATGGACGGATTTCATTGGTCGCCGGAAACAAGGCGGAAGAAATCGAAAACGTCGTGGCCGAGGTTTTCAAAGAACGCGGATTACAGCGCCAGGTTGCGGAGATCATTTTCGACATCGAAACCGGCTTGGGCGGCGCCAAGATCGCAACTGTCTTCCAAGAACGGGCGGCCTTTTCACGGGCTGGTATCAAGCGTCCCGACGTCTTGATCCTCGACAAGGCTCTGGCCAGCCACGATGCAGAGGCCCGACGCAAAACACGCATCGCTTTGCGAGAGCTGTTCCCAGAAACCACTCTGATTTTCATGGAAGACAAATTCGAGAACCCAGACGCCTATGACCTTTTTGTTGAAATCAAGGGCGGTCATGTCGACGGTGTAAAACGTGCGCGGGACGATGTCGAAGAGGACGAAGAAGGCTCGGATGATTTGCGCAACAAAATCAAAGTGATTTCGCGCAACGAAACCTTTGCCGGGTTGGACGTGCGGAATCAACGCTTGCTCGCTTTTGCGGCGCAATGGTACACCGCCAAGCCGGGTCAACGCATCTTCTCAATGGAAGACAAACCTGATGCTGCTTATTTGTGTGTAACCGGTCAGGCTGTTCTTAGCTATTCATCTGATGAAGGCGAAATTGTCCCGGTCACCACAGTTGAACCCGGAAGATTGATCGGTGACTTGGCCGTAATCTTGAACGAACCGCGACAATTGCACCTTGAGGCCGTGACAGAGGTAACCTTCCTGCGTATCGGCGCACGTGAATTTAAGTCTGTCATTGAAAATGATACCGGCGTCCTCATGAACCTGCTCGAAACCGTGGCCAGTCACTTGTCCGGGGCTGCCGAACTATTGAGGCAATCCGATAATCGCATGCCACAGGACGTGGGCCCACCCACATTGCCGACAGAATGATCCGCGACATATTACGCCCCGATTACCGGGCACACGCTGTCCTTGTCGATCCTGCGCGTGCCAAATCAGAGCTTTGGCGTTTGTGCGCAGGTTTAGTCCTTGCGGTTCTTCTACTGCTGTTTATCGCACAGTTTTTTGTGTCGATTTACATCGAAATATTTTTCGGCTCCGCACAAACTTACTTGGTCCTTGAAGAAGCAGACCGGGGCACTTCGCCAGCCTCTGTGTATTTCTTACTGCTGCAGGTCGCGTTGCTTACGCCGGTTATCGCAATGGTTGCCTATTCTCTTCATAAACGTCGCTTGAATAGCTTAATTGGACCAACCGAACTGGCGATGACGCAATTTGTGGGCGTGCTCGTCGTGCTGAGTGTCCTTTGTGCAGTTATCTTTGCCTTACCGCCCTACGGTTACGAAGACGGTGAAGTCCAATCCAATTTAGGTTTTGGAAAGTGGCTGGTTTTACTGCCGCTTTCGATCGTCGTGGTTTTACTGCAATGCACGGCAGAAGAAATTGTGTTTCGTGGATATATCCAGCAACAACTTGCAGCGCGCTTCCAAAACTCAGCGGTCTGGTTGATCATACCTTCAGCCCTTTTTGGTCTGCTGCACTACGACCCAGAAGCCGGTAGCAACGCTGTTGCAATTGCTGTCTGGGCCGCGATCTTTGGATTGTTCATGGCTGATATTACTGCGCGTGCAGGAACTCTTGGACCCGCTATCGCAATCCATCTGGTGAACAATTTCATTGCCCTGTTACTGCTTGCTCCGGCAGACGAAATGAACGGACTTGCGCTCTATACGATGCCTTTTGGTCTAGATGATGAAGATGCTGTACGAACATGGTTGATGATTGATCTATTTTATATGTGCGTGAGTTGGCTCGCGGCGCGACTTGTTCTACAGCGTTGATTGCAATCAACGCATCAGCAGATTATCTCTGCGTCAAATGGATCAAGGGGTATTTCCTGAATGAACTGGATTTCGAACTATGTGCGGCCTCGCATCAATTCGATCTTTTCGCGTCGCGACACCCCGGACAATCTCTGGACCAAATGCGACAATTGCGGAACTATGCTGTTTCACCGCGAAATTGCGGACAACTTGAACGTCTGTTCGAACTGCAATCATCACATGGGCATTACGCCGCGTGATCGGTTCACCGCATTATTCGATGGTGGCATCTTTGCCGAAATCGAAGTTCCCGCCCCTTCGGTCGACCCCCTTCAGTTTCGCGACCAGAAAAAATACCCGGACCGCCTGAAGACAGCGCAAAAAACAACTGGTGAAACCGACGCCATGTTGATTGCCGCCGGTGAAATCGGGCGCACGCCAGTCGTCGCGGCCGGGCAGGATTTTAGCTTTATGGGCGGGTCCATGGGCATGTTTGTTGGCAACGCGATTGTCGCCGCCGCCGAAGAAGCGCTTAAGCTTCATCGACCTCTGATTTTGTTTTCCGCCGCTGGTGGTGCACGCATGCAAGAAGGCATTCTGAGCCTGATGCAGATGCCGCGCACAACAGTTGCGGTGCAAATGCTGAAAGAAGCCGGCCTGCCCTATATCGTTGTACTGACACACCCAACTACAGGCGGCGTGACAGCCAGTTACGCGATGCTTGGGGATGTGCATATTGCCGAACCGAACGCGTTAATCGGCTTTGCCGGTGCACGTGTCATCGAGCAAACCATCGGTGAGAAACTGCCCGAAGGGTTCCAACGTGCTGAATACCTGCTGGAACACGGCATGCTGGACCGCGTGGTCTCGCGCGGGGAAATGCGTAATGAGCTAATTCAAATCGCGCGCATGCTGATGAAACATCCCCCAGCAGTCCAAGGCGACCTACCCGCTCCAACACCAGAGGCGGACGAGGCAGAGGAGCCACAAGTCGACGCAGCTGAAAAATGACATCGGCCTCGTCAGACGTCATTCTTGATCGAATGATGGCTTTGCACCCAAAGCTCATCGACCTGACTTTGGACCGGGTTTATCGACTGCTCGACGCTTTGGGCAATCCGCAAAATGATCTGCCTCCGGTCATTCACATAGCGGGCACCAACGGTAAAGGGTCGACCCAAGCGATGATCCGCGCAGGGCTCGAGGCCGAAGGGCACGCGGTGCATGCCTATACATCACCACATCTGGCCCGGTTCCATGAACGTATCCGGCTGGCCGGAACGCTGATCGAAGAAGACCATCTGACCCGAATTTTGGACATTTGCTATGAGGCCAATGGCGGGATTCCGATTACCTATTTCGAAATTACGACATGCGCCGCAATCCTTGCCTTTGCCCAAACCCCTGCTGATTTCACATTGCTTGAAGTTGGTTTGGGCGGGCGTTTGGATGCCACCAATATCGTTGATCAACCGCGCTTGACTGTCATCACGCCAGTCTCGATGGATCACGAGGCCTTTCTGGGCGATACGATCGCCCTGATTGCTGGCGAAAAGGCGGGCATCATAAAGCGCAATGTTCCGTGCATTGTCGGCCCACAGGATGACGAGGCGCTGGACGTGATCGAAGAGCAGGCCGCGCGCAACAACGCCCCCGTCTTGGCATATGGTCAACATTGGCACGCCGCGCCGGATCGTGATCGTATGGTGTATCAAGACGAAACCGGATTGCTGGACCTGCCGCGCCCCGCATTGTTGGGGGATCATCAGATACAAAACGCAGGTATCGCTTTGGCCGCATTGCGCGAACTGGGTGTCGGACCTGATGCCTGTGAACGCGCTGTGACGGATGCATTCTGGCCAGCGCGCATGCAGAAATTACGCTCGGGGCCGTTGGTTGAGATGGCACAGGGTTCGGGCGCTGAACTGTGGTTGGACGGCGGACACAACCCCGCCGCAGGCCAAGCGCTGTCGAAAACTCTTGGCCAAATGCCGAAGCGGCCGGTTTTCTTGATCTGCGGCATGTTGAACACAAAAGACGTGCAAGGCTATCTTCGCCCCCTTGCCGACGTCAGCGAACATCTGACGGCCATTGCCATTCCCGGTGAACAAAACACGCTGCCTGCCCAAGACACATCTGACGCAGCTAAGGCCGTTGCTTTGCAAGCTGACATTGCATCTGATGCCGTATCCGCGCTTAGGCAAATACTGGATACCTGCCCAAATGCACGTGTGTTGATATGCGGGTCAGTATACCTTGCGGGTCACATCTTGCGCGAACACGCTTAAACCCTCAACTAAGCCGCCCAATCCGCGCTTTGCATTTCGCGCAGGCGACTGGCCGTGCGTTCAAATTCAAACGTGCCTTCTCCCTCAAGATATAGCATCTCTGGCCGCGCCGCTGCCGAACAGATCAATCGGACTTTTGCTTCGTATAAGGCGTCAATCAACGTCACAAAGCGTTTCGCCTCGTTGAAATTTGAGCGTGAGAGTTGAGGGATATCATCCAGCATCAAGACTTTCACAGCATCCGCAATCGCCAAAAAATCGCCCGGACCTAGTGGTTTGGCACAAAAATCGAAAAAGGATGCGCGCGCGACCCCGTTGCGAAACTGAGGGATTGCCACGTCTCGCCCTTTGATCCGCAACACCAATGGCTCTGCCTTGGTTGGGCTGAAATCATGCCAAATCTTGTCCATTTGCGCACGTGCATCCGCCCCCAAGGGCGAAAAATACACCGGTGAGCCTGACAGGCGATCTTGCCGATAATCGGTTGGTGACGCCAATTCATGAACAGTCATGCGGTCTTTGATCAGCTCAATGAAGGGTAAGAACAATTGTCGGTTCAGCCCGTCTTTGTACAGATCATCCGGAATCCGGTTCGATGTGGTCACAACAACAACACCCGCATCAAACAATTGCTGAAACAGCCGCCCGACGATCATGGCATCTGTGATATCCGAGATTTGCATTTCGTCGAAAGCAAGCACCTTCACCGAGCTGATGACATCCTGAGCAACAGGCACAATTGCATCATCGACACCGGATTGCCGCGCCTTGTGCATGGCTTCGTGGATTTCTTGCATAAAGGCATGAAAATGCACGCGCCGCACAGGTATTTCGCCTTCCAACTGGTCGGCAAACATATCCATCAACATCGATTTACCACGCCCGACCCCACCCCAAAGGTAAAGACCTTTGGGCGGCGGCGGAGGTTTACGGAACAAGCCGCGCTTTTCTGGCACGCTCAGCGCGGATTGGATTCGAGAAAATTCAGGGATGACAGCTTCTTGGGCAGGGTCTTTGATCAAAGTCCCAGCAGCCAGAAGGTCATTATAGAAAGCCATGATATCGCGCATATGAATCGCTTACCCAATTGCTCGCAGGAACAAAAGCGGACGATCACATCAATTTTCGTGATCGGCACCAAAGAACTTCTGATTTGACGCGCCGAGCGAAACTTCTAGGGTCAGAACGATCATCGCGGGGTCAAAATGTCCAAATCAACGCCACTTTTCACGCCCATCCTTTTTGTGGGCTGTGTCATTATCTTGGTGAATTTTGCCATTCGCGCGTCGTTTGGGGTGTTTCAAATCCCCATAGCTGAAGAATTTGGGTGGTTGCGGTCCGAATTTTCGATGGCGATTGCCATTCAAAATCTGGCATGGGGTATCGGGCAACCCATCTTTGGGGCGATCGCAGACAAGATTGGTGACCGCAAGGCCCTGATATTAGGTGCAATCGTATATGCGTTGGGGCTTGTCTTAAGTGCCGGAGCAACAACCCCTTTTGAACATCAAACATATGAGTGGCTCGTCGGGTTTGGCATCGCGGGCACCGGGTTTGGTGTGTTGCTTGCTGTGGTGGGGCGCGCGGCGTCTGACGAAAATCGGTCCATGACCTTGGCCGTAATCACTGCAGCCGGATCTGCCGGGCAAATCGTCGGGCCTTTGTCTGCTGAATGGCTGTTGACGATGATGCCATGGCAAAGCGTTTTCCTGATTTATGCAGCATCAATCATGGCTGTCATGGTGCTGTTGCCGATGATGCGATCACCCGCCCCCGCCACCAAAGCAGAGCTAGAAGAAAGCCTGGGCAGCATTCTAAAGAAAGCGTTCAAAGATCCGTCATACACGCTGATCTTTTTGGGGTTCTTTAGCTGCGGCTATCAGTTGTCTTTCATAACCGCGCATTTCCCGGCCTTTGTGACCGAAGTTTGCGGCCCGATTGAACCCGGCTCGATCTTACATGGAATGGGAGTGACCACCACCAGTGGCTTGGGTGCGTTGGCCATCGCCTTGATTGGTTTGTCCAACATCGCTGGGACTTTGCTTGCTGGATGGGCCGGAAAACACTTTCCGAAAAAGTACCTATTGGCCGGGATTTACACCGCGCGCGCCATTGTCGGAACAGCGTTTATCCTGTTCCCAATGACGCCGCTGACTGTCGTTTTGTTTTCGATTGTGATGGGATCATTGTGGTTGGCAACCGTCCCCCTGACCAGCGGGCTGGTCGCTCATATTTACGGGCTGCGATATATGGGAACGCTATACGGCATCATTTTCTTCAGCCATCAGCTTGGATCGTTCCTGGGCGTGTGGTTGGGTGGACGGATGTATGACGCTTTTGGATCGTATAACGCAGTGTGGTGGGTCGGAATAGCCATCGGCGCCTTCAGCGCCATTGTGCATCTGCCGATCAAAGAAACCCCACTGACGGATCGGGCTGCGGTCGCCTAAAACCCAGATAAGGCTTTACCCCTGCCACCGATCAAGGATGTAACGCGCGGTCATCAAATCCAAATGCGCGCCTCCGCCGTTTTTGAACAGAGTGATATCGTTCGGCGATCTGACAAAGCGGGGCAAATCATAGTAATCCGCCACCAAATCATCGCGCGAGATCACACCACGCGACACGGGGTCTTCGATTTCGCCGATATGTCCGATTGTCGTGGCAAAGCTGTCCACAAACACACGTGATCGCGTCAATGCCGTATCGTCGGCTTCACGCATATCGGGGCGGTATGCGCCGATCAGATCGATGTGCTGTCCGGGCTGAAACCAGTCCCCCTTGAGGATCGGCGTCGTCGTCATCGTGGCGGATGTGACGATGTCAGCGCTTTGCACTCCGATCTCAAGATCGTCGGCCACTTCGATATTCAATTCGTCCGCCATTTTATGTGCGTTGTCAGGCGACCTGTTCCAAACTGCAAATCGCGCCTTCGGAAAAGCGGCTGAATAAGCGGAATGTAACGTGCGCCCAACCGTCCCTGCCCCGACAATCAAAATGTGTTCGCTGTCAGGTCGGGCCAATCGACGGGCCGCCAAAAGGCTGTCGCCAGCTGTCTTCCACTTGGTCACCAAATGAAAATCAACAATGGCTGCAGGCGTCCCGTCTTGATCGGAATAAAGCGTGACGCCCCCATTGACCATCGGCTTGCCCACACCCAGATTGCCCGGAAATATCGTGGCCGATTTGACCGCAATGCCCAGCCCGTTTATCCATGCCGATCGGCTTAGCAATGTGTCGTTGTCACGATAAAGGAACGTATCTCCGATTTCCGCTTGCGGCAGCGCGTGGCCTGCGGCCAGTGCGTCCGTCAAACCGATCCAGTCTGCACAAGCATCCCCCTCAGAAAACGAAATGTACGGGATCATGGATTTGCTCATGGTTGAGCCTCTTCTTCGGTCAGCAACCCTTCCTCGACAAGGCGAGCGGCCCAGCCTTCTGGTCCGGTGAACAAATGTGTTTTCCACCCGCGTTCTGAAGCTGCAAGAATATTGTCTGCCCGATCATCGGTGAAAATCAGCTCTGCTCCGGACAATTTCGTCTTAGCCTCAAGCATCGCGTAAATTTCCGGGTCTGGTTTAATCACCCTCATGTGGCCGGATACGAAATCTTGATCGAACTCGCGCAAAAACGGATAAAACGTAGCGGCGTAATCATAGCTGTCTACGCCGAAATTACTGAGCGACATAACGGCGATGCCCTTGGCTTGAAGAGCCTTCATCAGGTGCACGGACAACGGAATTTCCGGTCGGGCAAATTCGATCCAATGATCATGCCACATCCGGATTTCATCCCGCCATTCTGGATGTTTGTCGGCCCAATTATAGATCGTTTGGCGAAACGGATGTCCCAAATCAACCAGTTCATTCATCTCGTCCAAACCCGCCTGTTCGAACAATTGTTTGCGACGCTCTGGCCCGATCAGGTCGTCATAGAAGGGTTTAGGATCCCAATGGATCAGAACATTTCCAATATCAAAAACAACTGCCTTGATCGTCATCGTGTTATCCTTTCGCCGCGCGCACGGCGCGTTCCAACGCATCTAAAAACCGGGACCTGTCGGATTTTGAAAACGGCCGCCCGCCGCCCTGCCGAAAAGGATCGGCCGAGCGTAAATCGGTCATCAGATCGCGCATGGCCAATGCTTCGCCCACATTGGCTTGGGTCAAAGCTTCTCCGTTGTGTTTGATGACACGCGCGCCCGCTTCCACACATTTGGCAGCCAGTGGCATGTCTGATGTCACCACAACGTCGCCAGCCCCAGCACGGTCCGCGATCCACATATCCGCAATATCAGGTCCGTCTGGCACGATCACCATCTCAACCAACGGGTTTTGCGATGGACGCAACCCACCGTTGGACACAAACTTCAAGTCCAGCTTGTGGCGTGTCGCAACGCGTTCGGCTTCGGCCTTGACCGGACAAGCGTCGGCATCCACGTAAATCGTCACGTCCAAAGCGCCTCTGCATGGAAGGCCACGTGATCTTCCATAAAGCTCGAGACAAAGAAATAGCTGTGATCATACCCTTTTTGCAGTCGGACATTTCCAGCAACACGTCGCGCCGCGACCGCTTGGGCCAATGTTTCTGGACGCAAAAGGTCAATGAACTGATCGCTAGCGCCTGTATCGACAAGCAAGGGGATATCCAAACCAGCATCCGACATCTGAACGCTGGCATCATGCTTTTGCCATGTGCTTTCATCGTCGCCCAAATAAGCTGACAGTTGCTTGCGCCCCCAATCCGCGCCCGTTGGATTACAGATCGGCGCAAAGGCAGAAACTGATTTGAAACGACCGGGATGTGCCATCACCAAAGTCAAAGCCCCATGCCCTCCCATGGAATGCCCAGTGATGGATTGCCGTTCTAAATCGACCGCAAAGTGTTTTGCGGCAAGGGTTGGCAATTCAGTCGCGATATAGGACCACATTTTATAATGGGGTGACCAAGGTGTCTGAGTGGCATCCACGTAAAATCCAGCGCCCTTTCCCAAATCATAGTTTTCATCATCCGCAACATCATCCCCGCGCGGAGACGTGTCCGGAAAAATCAAACCAATTCCTTGTTCAGCCGCCCAGGCCTGTGCACCGGCCTTAACCATCGCATTCTCATGTGTGCAAGTCAGCCCAGACAAATACCAAAGCAAGGGAACGGACTCGTCTTTCGCCTCTTCGGGCAGAAACAATCCGAAGGTCATATCGCATGCGCATGTCTCACTTGCATGAGAATAGACACCCTGAACGCCCCCAAAACAGCGGTTTTCTGAAACGGTTTTCATAAGTTGAACTCTCCCCTACACCCATTTGCTATCGAAGCTTGGGCTTTCTCTCAAGCTTGGAAGCCACTGACCCATGCAATCACACCGGTAAGTGTGACGATACTGATGACAGTTGAAACCAGAATTGCCGCCGAAACGCGTTGTGGTGCAACCCCATAATGCTGCGCCAGGATAAACACATTGCCCGCCACTGGCATTGCTGCCGCCGCGATCACAACACCTGCTGAAAATTGGTTGACCTGGAACAGGTATAACACCGCCACCGCGACACACAGCGGATGCAGGAACAGCTTGCAGGCGCTTAACCAAACCGCGATGGACAAGCGTTCCGCTGATTTTGACGCCAGCGACGCGCCAATGGCGAATAAGGCGCCGGGCGTTGCCGCAGCCCCCAAAAGTTCTAAAAAATCCGCCATGGGCGTTGGCGTCGGCACCTGCAAAGCAGACCACAAAAGGCCAAGCGACATCGACACGATCATCGGATTGCGGACAAGACCCATGCCAATTGTGTGCAGAATTCCAATCGTCATTCGCCCATCTCGATACCCGACGATCAAGATCACGATCAGCGATGAAAAGACGATCAGATCGACGGTTAGAACCAAAATGACAGGACCAACAGCCGCGTCCCCCAACAACAACGCCAGCATTGGAATGCCCAAGAACCCTACATTCCCGATGACAGAGCACTGTGCCTCAATCGCGATTGTCGGCACATCCAACCCGCGCAGAATGCCAAAACATGCTGCCAGAACATACACAAATACCGTTGCGCTTAGATAAGCCAAGACCAATTGACCGTCCCAAAACTCGGAGAATTCTAAGCTGGACGAAAAGCGAAAAATCATGGCCGACAAAGCAAAGTAAAACACGAACTTTGTCAGGTATACCGTCGCTTCTTCGCTAAAGAACCGTGTCCGTCCTGCCCAATAGCCTAGGCCAATGAGAAGAAAGAAGGGTAAGGTTTTCAGGAAGATGGCCAGCATTTTCCAGCCTTACTGCAGCGTAGGCTTGCGGCCAAGCCTGTTTCGTCAATGTTCATCAATATGGTTGCATGTCTTGGGTTTACTGCAAAAAGAAGGGCCGCCCAGTCGGCAGCCCCATTTTCTGAATTTAATGTCGGGATCATAGACCCCATTTGGCTTTGGTCTCGTCGAAAAAGCCTTGTGCCGCTTTCACTTTGACCCAGTTATTTACGTAGTTGATCCAAACCTGATCATCTTGTGGTAGCAACATCGCAATTGGGGAAGGTGCACGCGGTTCAGTACCGGGAACCTGCACAACACCATGTTTCTCGCGCAGCGTTGATCCCTCGATGTTTGAGGTAATGAACACATCCGCACGCCCTGCTAGCACTTCTTGGAAACCACGCGCGGGGGCCTCGACAACTTTGATGTCAGCGTTCGGGAACCACTCACGGACCAACGCTTCGAAGGTGGTGCCAAGTGTTGTTGCGACTTTGACATCTGCTTGATTGATGCTGTCATACCCATTGAACTTTTCGGCTTTGTCTGCTGATGTGAATGGCATGATTTCAACTGCGATATAGCTCTCGGAAAATCCTGCGGCTTTCATACGAGCAGGTGAAATCGAAGCGGACCCAGATACGTGGTATTTGCCCGCGACCACACCGTTCACCAGTGTTTTCCAATCCGTCGGAACAAATTCAACCTCGACCCCCAGATCTGCTGCTAGCTCGTTGGCCACGTCAACGTCATACCCTTTATAGCTGTTCGTTGCGGGGTCGCGAACCGACATCGGATTCCAATCCCCGGTCGTGCCAAATTTCAAAACACCACCATCCAAAATCTCGTTCAATGCAGATTGAGCGTGCGCCGTCGCCCCCAACGCTACGGTTATTGCACCGGCGGCAAGAATTTTGGTCCACTGTTTCATTTCGGTTCCCCCGATTGGTTTAACGCCAGGACGTGGCGCTTTCAGTATTGAAATAGGGAATATTACTAACCTAATCTCAAGGGGAATCTTCTGAGGAAAGAAGATTGGGGGGAATGGATGGCCACAGACGATCGCGCCTTAGCCATCGAGATGATCGATGTGAATAAATGGTTTGACGACTTTCAGGTCCTCAAAAACATTAACCTCAGTGTCAAAACTGGCGAACGAATTGTCATCTGTGGCCCCAGCGGTTCGGGCAAATCCACGGTGGTTCGCAGCATCAACCGCCTGGAAAAGCACCAACAAGGCACCATTCGCATCCATGGTCACGAAGTGACGGACAATCCTGAGGATTTGGGCGGCGAAGTCGGAATGGTGTTCCAGCAATTCAATTTGTTCCCGCATTTGTCCGTGATGGAAAACCTTGTCCTTGGGCCGATGAAATCCCGAAATCTCAGCCGGACCGAAGCAGAAGAGCGCGCCCGCATGTATCTGGAACGCGTCAAAATACCGGAACAGGCCGACAAACGCCCCGCACAATTGTCTGGTGGCCAACAGCAAAGGGTGGCGATTGCGCGATCTCTTTGCATGGAACCCAAAGTGATGCTGTTTGATGAACCTACATCTGCCCTTGATCCCGAAATGATCTCTGAGGTGTTGGATGTGATCGTTGAATTGGCCGAAGAAGGCATGACCATGATTGTGGTCACGCACGAAATGGGATTTGCCCGCAAAGTCGCCGACAAAATGATCTTTATGGACGCAGGTGAAATTGTCGAAACCGGGCCCCCCTCAGAATTTTTCGAAGCGCCGAAATCAAAACGCTGCCAGACGTTCCTCAGCCAGATATTGAGCCATTGATGCGCATTGGGCTTCTTCTTTTGTCGCTGCTCGTCCTACTGTCAGGGTGCGCGTCATCCACGACATGGGGCTGGTATGTCATTGACCCGACCAAGGCGACGGGCTGGACCAATATCAAATTCCTTGTCGGTGGAATGTGGGCCACAATCCAAATTTCGGTCATCGCCGCGTCGCTTTCGATTTTTTTGGGATTGTTCATCGCTTTGCCAGCGCTGTCTGAACGTTGGTACATTCGTTTGATCAACCGGATTTACGTCGAATTCGTCCGCGCCATTCCCTTACTGCCGATGTTGTTCTGGGTCTTTTACGGCTTGCCTATCGTTTTCCGTTCAATGGGTTTGAATATCCCAATCGATCCATTCTGGGGTGCGATCATTACGTTGGCTGTGTCCGACAGCGCATTCACCGCAGAAATTTATCGCGCGGGCATTCAATCGATTGCCAAAGGTCAAACAGAAGCGGCGCAAACCGTCGGGCTGAATTACGTTCAATCCATGCGCTACGTGATCTTGCCGCAAGCCATTCGACGCATTCTGCCGCCCCTGGCCAATCAGTTCATTTACATTGTGAAAATGTCTGCCTTTGCCAGCGTGATCGGCATGCAAGAATTGACACGGCGCGCAAATGAACTGGTGGTCACGGAATACCGGCCTTTGGAAATCTATACGCTGTTGATTTTGGAATACCTTGTGCTGGTCCTTGTGATCAGCGCCGGGGTGCGGTGGCTTGAACGCAAAATGGGATCTGACGAAAGGGGATAAGCATGGATTGGGATGCATTCATGGAGACGACCGTGGCCGATATCACCACGATGTCCAAGGAAATGCCAGAGACGGTCAAAGGCTTCAACCTTATGGGGGCAGCGGCCAAGAAATCCGGCGCGCTAGATGAAAAGACCAAAGAGATCATGGCCCTTGGGATCGCCATTGCCACACGCTGTGACAGTTGCATCGGGTTCCATGTCAAGTCGCTGGTCAGGCTGAGCATCACCCGCGAAGAACTCTGCGAAGCTTTGGCTATGGCGACGTATATGGGCGGTGGTCCCTCTTATGCCTATTCGGCGAAAGCTTTGAAGGCGTTCGACCAATTTTCTACAAACGCAGCTTAAAATCCGCTCACGTTTGGGGGCCTCGATCAAACTCGCGCCGGGTCGTTAGGTTCACAAAACCAGCCTGTTGCGCAGGCCCTCAAGATAAAGTGTTCAGTGCTGGATTTTGAAATTTCGCAGTCTCGACGTAAGGTTATTCGAACACGGTGACTCGCTGGGATATATCCCAGACCGATCGAGCCCGCTTTGGGAGGAATTGATATGTGCCAAGTGTTTGCTGGCCAAGACCCCGACCGATACGCTTGTACGACACGACGCATGCGCCTGAATGGTCAAAGCACCAGTATACGTCTGGAAAACGCGTTTTGGGTCATACTGGATGACATCGCAAAAGGCGAAGATGTCTCCACGCCGACGTTCATTTCCAAATTGCATTCCGAAGTTCTTGAACTTCACGGCGAGCCATCAAACTTTACCTCATTGGTGCGCTGCGCCTGTTTGAAATTCGTTGAGCTAAACAGCCAAACGATCGAACCCGCGATCGCCGCAGAATAAGTCTCGCCGAAAACGTAGTAGCCCGATACTACCAACGCGCCCGCCTCCGGCGCGTACGCTTCTTGCTATGGCTTGAAGAAACGATGGGAGGATCAATTGGCCAAAGCGATTCATTCTATGATCCGTGTGTTGGACGAGGCCCGGTCCGTCGCCTTTTATGAAAAGGCGTTTGGTCTGCGTGTCGCCGACCGTTTGGATTTCCCCAACTTTACGCTTGTGTATCTGAGCAATTCAGACAGTGAATTCGAACTGGAACTGACCATCAACAAAGACCAAACCGAGGCTTATGACCTTGGCAATGGCTATGGTCATCTGGCATTTTCTGTCGACGATCTTGATCAGGAACACGCCCGCTTCCAAGCCGAAGGGCTTGCCCCGCGCAAGCTGGTCGAATTCGCACCGGGGGGCGAAGTAATCGCGCGGTTTTTCTTTGTCGCAGACCCCGATGGATACGAAATCGAAGTTCTGCAACGTGCCGGGAGGTACTTGTAAATCAGCTGATCAGCGCGCCTCAGAAAGTGGGGCGCGCTGTTTCATTAAAGGGAGGAACTAATGACAGAAACAGCAAGCTATCGGGGGTTAACCCGACGCCAGCTTTTATCACGCGCCAGTGCAACAGGCGCTTCGTTTGTCATCGGTGCAGGCTTTATCGCAGCACCAGATGCGGCATGGGCCGCCGAAACCGAGCATCTTAAACCCGAGACATTTGCCACTTTGGTTCAAATGGCGCGGGATATTTACCCACACGATCAAGTCCCGGACGAACATTATGTGACGGCTGTAAAAGGGTATGACACCGCCGATGCTGCACCCGGGATCGAAGCCGGGATTGCAGGATTGAACGCCGCCGCACAAGGCAAAGGTCATACCGATTACCTGTCCGCAGGCTGGGAACGTGATCGCGTCGATATACTGCGCAGTATGGAAGACAGCGCGTTTTTCCAACAGATACGGGGCGGCCTTGTCACTGGGTTGTACAACCAGAAATCAGTCTGGCCGATCTTTGGCTATGAGGGGTCCTCCTTCGAACTGGGCGGTTACATCGACCGTGGATTTAACGACATCAACTGGCTTTGAGGGAGCATTACAATGGCTGCACCATTTGATCTTACCGATGACTCTGTTGTTGTCGTGATTGGAACCGGCGCCGGCGGTGGCGTCCTTGCCAACGAACTGGCCCAAAAAGGCGTGAGCGTTGTCGCCTTAGAAGCGGGCGGACGATATTTGCCCGAAGATTACGTCAATGATGAATGGGCCAGTTTTGGCCAATTGGCGTGGGTTGATCCCCGCACAACAAGCGGCGACTGGCGTGTCGCCAAGGATTTTTCAGGCTTGCCGGCTTGGATCGTCAAAGCGGTTGGCGGCACCACAACACACTGGGCTGGCGCATCCCTGCGCTTTCAGGACCACGAGTGGAAAGCGGCCACAAACTACGGCAACGTACAGGGCGCGAACTTGCTGGACTGGCCTATCGAACCTGCCGAAATGGAGCAATGGTACACCAAAGCCGAAGACAAGCTGGGCGTGACGCGCACCGGTGGACGCGAAGGATTGCCGGGCAACAATAACTATCTTGTATTCGAAAAAGGCGCCAAGGCCCTTGGGTACGAACAGGTGCATACCGGAAACATGGCCATTAACTCGGCCGACAATGACGACCGGCTTGCTTGTCAGCAAACTGGCTTTTGTTTTCAAGGGTGTAAGTGGGGTGCCAAGTGGTCGGCGGCCTATACGGATATCCCGCGTGGAGAGGCGACAGGCAACCTTGAGGTGCGTGAAAAAGCGCATGTGGCGCGCATCTTGCACAATGATGCGGGCAAGGTCACCGGCGTTGAGTATTTCGACGCGGATGGCAATTTGCAGATGCAAAAAGCGCGTGTGGTTTGTGTTGCGGGCAATTCGTTTGAAAGCCCACGTATGCTGTTGAATTCAGCGTCCAGCATGTTCCCGGACGGGCTTGCCAACAGCTCGGGTCAAGTGGGGCGCAACTATATGCGGCACATGACGGGATCAGTTTATGCGGTGTTTGATAAGCCGGTTAAAATGTGGCGCGGCACAACCATGGCCGGGATCATTCAGGACGAAAGCCGACATGACCCAAGCCGCGGGTTTGTGGGCGGATACGAGCTGGAGACGTTGGCGCTTGGCCTACCATTCATGGCGGCGTTCCTTGATCCCGGAGCGTGGGGACGCGAGTTCACAACGGCGCTGGACATGTATGAAAACATGGCCGGTATGTGGATTGTGGGCGAGGATATGCCCCAAGAAACCAACCGCATCACGCTGAACCATGACGTCACCGACCAGCATGGTTTGCCCGTCGTGAATGTGCATTTCGATGATCACCCCAATGACATCGCCATGCGAAATCACGCTTATAAACAAGGGGCTGCGGTCTATGATGCTGTGGGGGCCACGCGGATTTTCCCAACGCCGCCCTACCCGTCGACGCATAATCTGGGCACCAACCGGATGTCAGAAAACGCGCGCGACGGCGTGGTGAACAAATGGGGTCAGACCCATGACATTGCGAACCTGTTCATCTCGGATGGATCGCAGTTCACAACCGGGGCTGCGGAAAATCCAACGCTAACAATTGTTGCGTTGGCGATCCGACAAGCCGACCATCTTGCACGGGAAATGTCAGCCGGAAATCTGTAAATCCGGGAGACCATCAAGACGCGGCAAGGGGCGACCTTTGCCGCGTTTTTTGTCCCCTTCAGGGCCAATTCCTTACCCCAGCGTGCGGTGGCGATTGACCGGGTTTTCCCGCGCAAAGCCAGCCTTCGTGGTCCAAAGACAGCTTTCATTTTGTGCCAAATCCACGCATTTCGACCGGTTTCGCGCAAAAGCTGGCTTTCGGCGCTGAAAGCTGGCTTTCGTACACCCGCCCAGCGCCCAAAGCGTTGCGCAACTTTATTTGCGTTAAGGTTTGTTCAGGCGCGTTAAGATGTCGTCAAGTTTTGCCACACATTACTCGGCAGCATCTTTGAACGTTTCCAACCTTTCGCAGGCCCATTCGCGGCCCATGTCACAGGCCTGCCGATAGAGGGTTTCAGCACGATTCAAATCTTGGCCAACGCTAAGCGCTTTTTCATACATCCATCCTAGATTACTGCACCCAAGTGCATTGTCACCGTCGCAGCCTT
>JBDWGM010000139.1:0-26630 GCA_039975755.1 Paracoccaceae bacterium
CGCAATATCTTTAGTTTTGTCGCGGGACGTCTGGCCGAAGGGGCAGAGGACATTCCCCTGATGGGCGGCAGTCAGACCCGCGCACCTATTTATATCGACGACGCGGTGGATGCGTTCATTGCCGCGGGCGCACAGCTGGAACCGGGCAATGCGCTGGATGGTATGGCGATCCCGATCAGTGGCGACAAAGAACTGTCGATCAGCACGTTGGTGCAAGAAATGGCTAGCGTTGCCGGGCGACGATTGACCCCGGTTTTGATTGAAAGCGATACGCGCCCAACCGAGATTTTCCGCTGTTTCGCTGACAATTCTCATGCAGAGGCAAGTTTGGGTTGGCGCCCGGCGACGTCTTTGCGCGAAGGCTTACGCAAAACGTTGGTGGCGGCAGGAGTGACCCTGCCCTCAGATCACGAAGATCATGCTGAAGAACTTGTAAATGCTGTTTAACGAGGGAGGTGACTGCTGATGACGTCCTTGGCGCAGAAATATCTGAAGATGGTTCCGCAATACACGCGGAATTCACGCCATGCCCGCGCGGTGATGCAGCACGGTACACCACGCAAGTGGATCAACTTGGCGCGGGTCGAATGGGAACGTAAAAAGCGGCGTGTCGACGTCAAAGGAAACCCTTATCTTTTGATCATTGACCCGACAAATTTCTGCAACCTGCGCTGTCCTTTGTGCCCGACTGGCGTGAAATCCTTGGGGCGCGAACAATCGATGATGTCGCTTGAGTGTTTCAAACATTACTTTGATCCGCACGTGCCGTATCTGTTCGAAGTCTATCTGCACAACTGGGGCGAAAGCCTATTGAACAAGCAGACCTATGACATGATCGAATATGCCCAGTCTCAAAACGTCGGCACGAACCTCAGTTCGAACCTATCTGCGTTGGATGATGAGGATTTGGATCGTCTGATTGACAGTGGTCTGGAATATCTTGTGGTGTCTTTGGACGGGGCCAGCGAAGAAACATACAAGAAATACCGTGTGCGTGGAAAGTTTGACCGGGTGATGCGCAACATGCGTGAATTGATCAAACGCCGGAATGCGCGTGGCTTGGTTCATCCCGTCGTGGAGTGGCAATTCATCGTTATGCGCCACAATGAACACGAAGTCGAAGAAGCAGAACGTATTTCCGAAGAATACGGCGTCGATATCATGCGGTTCATTCCAGTCGGCTTGCCCTATGATTTTGCGGATCGCAAAAAGCTGCAAAAGGAATGGTTCCCGACAAATATGCAGGGTCGTGTTGAGGATCCGAAACACGATGAACAGACATTTGGGCAGGGACACAAACCCGGTGCTTGCTTTTATCTTTACCGCTCGATGGTTGTGAATTCTGATGGTGGGGTTTCGCCATGCTGTGTTGTGTATCAAAAGGATCGCGATTTCGCGCAACTGAGCGCGGACAGTGAAAATGACGTCAACGCCATTTTCAACAACGAACGATACAAATCCGCACGGTCTTTGTTCTCGCCCGAAAAAGTAAAGGGACGCTGCAAGACGGTGTGTGATGGCTGCGATATCTTTGCGGTGCATCCCAGCAAAATGGACGATGTCCCCGACGAACCAGATAAACCGGGCGACAAACCAGCGGAAAAGATCCCGCATATTGCGGCGTCGCGTAGGACAGCATGATGCAGAAACCGGACCTGAGTGTGATTGTCGTTGGTCTGAACGCCAGCGAATTTGTGGATCAGTGTTGGCGCACGGTGAAATCCGATGGCGGCAGTGCCGATTTTGAGATGGAGCTGATCTATGTCGACAATGGATCGACAGACAATACGCTTGAGGTGCTGGGCAATACCCACCCGGACGTGATTGTCATCGAAAATGACAGCAATCTGGGGTTTTGCAAAGCCGCCAATCAGGGCGCGCGTATCGCGAAATCGGACATGCTGTGTTTCATCAATGATGATGTGATTATCATGGATGGCGCATTGGAACGTCTGACCCAATATGTGCGCGACACGCCCAAGATTGGAGTGGCCGGGGCGAGATTGTTGAATGTCGACAAGACGGATCAATGGTCGGGGCGTCGGTTTCCAACGATTTTGAACGGGTTGTTTGCGCGCCGTTCGCCAATCGCGAAATTCGCGCCAAATGCAGGGCCGTTGCGGCGGTATCTGTACCGCGATGAAATCAAAGCGGGCGTGCCCTTTGAAGCGGATTGGGTGTCGGCGGCGGGCATGGTGACGCCAGCGGATGTGTTCTTTGACGTCGGCTGTTTTGACGAAAGCTATTACTATTGGCACGAAGCTGTCTTTTGTGATCGCATAGCGCGCGCGGGGTACAAAGTTGTGCTGCATACGGACGCCAAGATTGTCCATTACGAAGGATTTGGCAGCGGCAAACGCGATCCTGCGAAGCAGCGCTGGCACATCCGGGATTTCCATCTGGGGGCGTTTCGATGCTATTTGGAACACCATCAGGTAGGGGAGTTTGCGCCTCGGGCTTTGATGGCGCGATGTTTGTTAAGTTTGCGTAAGCTGTTGCTTTTGGGGATAAGCCACGCAAGCGAACGTTTGGGATCGAGGTAAATCCGATGGCCGGGCAAACGGCACATATCGGTCTAACGGCAGAATGGATTGGCACCCAAGCGGGCGGTCTTGAGGCGTATTCGCGCAGTCTGATTACCGCATTGGCGGAACGGCAATCGCAACATCGGTTTACCGCCTATACGGCGCGCAAGACTGCGTTGGACGGGATTGCGGGAATTCAGCGCAAATACGTGGGCACCGGGTCGCGTGCTTTATATCATGGGGCCGCTTTGCCGATTGAGCTGTTGCGCCGTTCGCCAGACTTGTTGCATGTCACATCCATACCGCCCCTATATTCGCGCGTGCCCTATGTGATGACCCTGCATGATATGGGTCACAAGGTTATGCCGGACATGTATCCGTTGCGTATTCGGTGGCGGTTGGACAAAACGATCACCATGGGCCTTCGCCGCGCCGTGCGTATCATTTGTGTCAGTCAGGCGACCCGGTCAGATTTGTTCCAGTTCCATCCCGAAGTTGACCCTGATCGTGTTGATGTCGTGGCTGAAGGGGGCTTGTTGCCAACAAACGCTGTTGTTGATGTGCGTCGGGATAATTCGACCCTGCACCGGCTTGGACTGAAACCCGGTTATTTTCTTTATGTCGGGCGTTTGCATGTGCGCAAAAACCTGCTGCGCTTGATCGATGCCTTCGCGCAATTGCCCAAAACCCTACAACAGGCGCATCCGTTGATATTGGTTGGGCGTCAGATGTATGGCGGATCGGATATTTCGGATCGCATCCAGTCTTTGGGCCTTGAGGATGTCGTGCAGTTGGTTGGCCATGTCGAAGATGCCGATTTGCCTGCTGTGTATCGCGGTGCGATGGCCTTTGTGTATCCGTCCCTGTTCGAAGGGTTTGGCTTGCCCCCGCTTGAGGCGATGTCGCAAGGCGTTCCCGTCATCTGTTCGGATCGCCATTCTTTGCCCGAAGTGGTTGGCGATGCCGGTCTGTGCGTGGATACAACCGATGTTGGCGCTTTGACGTCCGCGATGCTTGGGCTTGCCGAAAATGGTAATTTGCGTAAGGATTTACAGGAACGCGGGCTTTTACGTGCGCGCCGCTTTACTTGGGGCAGGACGGCGGTCGAGACGATCGGGGTATACGATAAGGCCTTGGCCGAGATCGCAAGGCGCAGCAATCGAACGCTTGGACACTCTGCGGATGTTTCGCACCAAAGATAACAACAAAAACGATAGTATTAGGAATGCCAGTTGAACGCTAAATCTGACACACCAACTTTGGATGCGTTGTCCAATCGTGCTGTTTCGCGCGGGCGTTACAAATTCTATTCCCTTCTCTTTGGGCTTGGTATTCTGTGCACGATTTTTGCGGTGCTGGTTTTGCTGCCGTTCAAATACGAAGCGCATGTCGATATTCTGGTGCGCGTTGATCGCGATGCGTCCCCGGTTCCGCAATTGGGCGGACCGTCATCGGATCAGATTGTTGTCACTGGTGTGCGCCCTGAAGACGTTGCAACGGAAATATCGATCCTGACAGGGCGACAGGTGGCTGAGGCGGCATATGAAAGCTTGGGCCCGGATTTTTTCTTGGACGAAGACGACCCGCCGGAAAATTTCCGCCAACGGGTGATCCAAGTCATCAAGGCGACGCTGGAAACCGTGACGGATTCGGTTGAGGCGGCGCTGATCAAACTGCGACTGGCTCGCGAAAGTACCCCGCGCGAAGACGCGATCAGCGACATCATGGGCGCGTTGAACGTCAGTAAATCAGTGCGATCTGACTTGATTTCGCTGGGTGTTCGCGCCGGATCGCCTGAAAATGCCAAGGCAATTCTGTCTGCAATTGCCACGGCCTATTTTGAGGCGCATCAGGACGCGCGCGCCGTATTTCGCGGCAATGATCTGTTCAAAGACTTGCAAGCCAGAACAGAAGCCGAGATGGCAGAATTGGGTCGCGAGATCGAACAATCCAAAGTCGATCTGAACGTGTTTGATTTCCCGCTGTGGATTGAGCAACGCACCCTACAATTGGCTAGCTTGCAAGCGGAACAAAGCGTTGTTGCGCGTGAAAAGGCCGGACTGGATCGCCAGATCGCCAAGGTCGAGGCCGATCTGTTACGGATCAAAGACGCACCATTGAACGCAGAACCCTTAAACAGCAGCGAATTGCTGTCGACTTTTCGCGGTGATCTGGGCCGGGCGGTGCGGGACATGCAACGCGATGTCGTACGCTTTGGGCGAACATCCCAGCAGGTGCAAGAAGCCCGCGCCGTGATCGAAGCGTTGCGTGGTGAAATCCGGCAAGCTGACATCGCGCATACACAACGTTTGATGCGCCAATTTGATCGCGAAGACACGTTGATCAACATCAAATCAGACAGCATCACGACCCAGATTTCAGACATCGAAGGCGAAATTGCCAAAGTATCCAGCAAAAACGCATCTATGCGAGCGCTTGAAACCAAACGTTCGGCTTTGGCGACCAGTCTCGCGCAAGTCACAGACGAACGCACACGATCTGAGTGGTTGGCGGCATTGGATTCCAGCGGGCCGGCCCGGATTACTATTCTTGAACCAATCACAGTGTCAGATAACCCAGTCGCTCCAAACAAAGTGGTGATCTTGATTGCGGGAATCGTGGTGTCGATTCTTGGCGGTGTTGGGCTTTATATCATCCTAACGCAGATGTTTGTGTTGCCACAGCAAAAACGATCAAGGCTATTCGCGCTGTCTTTGGATGACGACGACCAAACCGATCGGGAAGACATGCCCGCACATCCTATCCCCAAAACGCTTGGTCGTGATGCAGGGCGCTGACACTGATCAGACATTGGGCCATGTTCTGGTTGCCGGGGCGGGCGGGTTTCTGGGCCGTGCTCTTGTGGATCGGGTCAGGGCGCAAGGTGGACGCGTGACGGGTCTGACCCGGCAAGATGTTGATCAACGTGATGCGCGTGCGGTCCAAGCGGTCCTTAGGCAGAGTCAGCCGGATATAGTGATTGATGCGGCAGGGGTCACACCGGGGTCCGGTGATGTTGGGGATAACGTGATCATGACCCAAAGCTGGTTGGATGCCATTGCCGATTTGGATCGCGCACCGAGACTTGTGCTGGTGGGATCGGCTGCGGTTTTTGGGGACGGCGCACCACAGGATCGCGCCACCTGCGAAGACGATCCAATGTTACCAAGCAGCGATTACGGGCGCGCGAAACTGGAGGCTTTGCAGATTGCAAAAGATGCGGCCAAAGCAGGGTCTGATGTGCAGGTTGGGATCGTGTTCAACCTGATGGGGGCAGGGCAACCTGACCATCTGGCGCCCCAAGTGTTTGTGCGGCGTGCGCTGGAAACGCAGATAGGCAAAACATTTGATGTGGGGCCGATCGGAGCGGTGCGTGACTTTATGGATATACATGATGCGGCGGATGCCTTGATCGCGCTGGCGCGGTTTGGGTCTCCGGGAACCGTGGCCAATATTGCAACCGGCCGCGCAACGCGTATCGGTGATATTCTTGCTCTGTTAAAGTCGCGCCTCGGCGTCGATTGGGCCAGTCAGGGCAATGTCGATGACGCGCGCGGGGATTACGTGTGCTTTGGGGATCCGACGCGTTTGATGCAAATGACCGGTTGGGCGCCACGTCTCGATCTGGAAACGGCCTTGGATCAGATCATCGAAATGACCCGCCAATCAAAACAAAAAGACACAAGGACGGCTTCATGAGTTTTTGGAACGGTAAACGGGTTTTGGTCACCGGCGGCGCGGGGTTTATCGGCAGCTTCCTGACCGACGCATTGGTACGCGCAGGGGCAGATGTCACCGTTTTCACGCGGTATTCGTCGCGTGGTGTGGGCGGGGCCAGCGATGACATGGACCCAAGTTTGCGGGACCAAGTCCGCTTTATCATGGGCGATCTAAAGGACCCGGCTGGCGTGGCAACAGCGGCGCGTGGCTGTGACACGATATTTCATCTGGGCGCGCATATTGGCATCCCATATTCGTATGTGCACCCTGTGGATGTCGTTCAAACCAACGTCATGGGCACGACAAATGTTCTGGAAGCCGCCCGCCTGAACGACACATCAAAGGTGGTTCTGTTTTCCACCAGCGAAGTCTATGGCTCCGCCCTTTATGTGCCGATTGACGAAGATCATCCCCTGCAAGGTCAGTCGCCTTATTCCGCGAGCAAAATCGCAGCGGATCAGATTGGGCTAAGCTATTATCGGTCCTTCGAAACGCCTGTCGCGATTTGTCGGCCGTTCAATACCTATGGTCCGCGCCAGCCCGCGCGGGCGATCATACCAACGGTGATCAGCCAAGCGATGCGCAGCGACGAAGTGCGTCTTGGATCGCTGCATCCCACACGCGATCTGATGTTTGTGGGCGACACGGTGGCCGGAGCCATGCGCATCGCCGAAGAAGACGCGACCTTGGGCGAAGTTGTTCAGCTGGGCACAGGTGTGGAAATCAGCATTGGCGATTTGGTTCAGAAAATCTGTGACGTTCTGGGCAAATCGCCCAAGATCATCGCCAATGAAACTGACCGTCAACGTCCGGCCAAAAGCGAAGTGAACCGTTTGCTGGCCGCGACCGGACGGGCCGAAGAATTGCTTGGCTGGCGTCCACAAGTCAGTTTGGAAGACGGCTTGGCGCAAACTGCCGAATGGGTTGCGGCGCATCCGGATTATTTCTCGACAAAAGGCTATCAGGTGTGAGGAGGATGACATGAAAGCTGTAATTCTCGCCGGAGGAAAAGGGACCCGTTTGCGGCCCTATACATCGGTTCTGCCAAAACCACTGATGCCGATTGGGGATTTGCCGATCCTTGAAATTATCATGCGACGCCTTGAAAAAGCAGGCGTGAGCGAAGTGGTGATTGCCATCGGGTATTTGGGCAGTCTGATCCAAACCTATCTGGAACAAAGCCCGATTTCGAAACGCATGAAAATTCGATACCACCTCGAGGATAAGCCCCTTGGGACGGCTGGCGCGATTGGCACTATTGATGGGCTGGACGAACCGTTTTTCGTGATGAACGGTGATCTGCTGTCCAACATTGATTTCGGCGCGATGATGCAACGCCACATGGATGCGGATGCGGCTTTGACGGTTGGTGTCGTGTCGACGGAGGTGCAAATTCAACTGGGTGTTCTGGCACTAGACGCAGGCGATCAGATCACCGGATATGACGAAAAACCCACGATGTCCTATGCCGCAAGCATGGGCATTTACGTCTATTCACCTGCAGCCAAATCATTGATCGAACCTGGCGAATATCTGGATGCACCGACATTGGTTTTGAACCTGATTGAACAGGGCCAAAAGGTCGTTGGGTTCACGGATCCTTGCCGTTGGATCGATATTGGCAACCACGGCGAATACGAACGGGCACAACAGGAATACGAAGAAAACCCAGACGCGTTTTTGGTATGATGCGAAAGGTCGTTGACGTATGATGAATATGCTCAAAGTTGCTTTTGTCCCGGTGGGCAAGGCCGCGCTGGCCGCGGTTGGCTTTGGCATTTCCGTTTATGTCGGGCGGACTTTGGGCAGCGAGGCGTTTGGCATATATGCCGCCGGAACAACCATGGTGGTTGTGTTTGCGGGTATCATTCAGCACGTCGCTGACGCCGCCTATTTGCGCGCTATCGACCAGATGGATGCAGACCAAGAACATGTGGCGATCCGCGCCAACATCGCTTTGCGCGTGTTGGGTGTCGTGGGGTCCGTTGGCCTGATCCTGTTGGGATATGCAGTCGCGCAAAACGGCGGGTTTGAGTTGCCTTTCTCTGGCCTGATGATTGCGATGATCTGTGCCGGAGTCGCCGCCACAGTTTTGATGAGCATTCCGCAGATCATTCACCAGTCGCGACAACATTATGGACGCTATCTGGCGCTGGATATGGCGATGTACGCGTTGCGCGTGTCGGGCCTTGTTGCGCTGACGCTTGCTGGCAAATTCACGACCCTTTTGGCGTTTGTCGTCCAAGCCGCAGCACCGGCGTTGTCGATCTTTGGCAGCCCTGCGCGGCTTGGCCCTGCGGCATCCGCCCCACAGATACGCGCCGCAATGGGGCATATGGTGCGACTTGGGGGATGGATCGGGTTGGCCTTTGTCTTTTCCATCGTGACCGGCAAGTTAGATCTGCTGATGCTGGCCTTTTTAGGGTCGGCCAAAGATGCGGGCCTTTATGCGGCCGCCATCAATCTGGCCATTATCGCAGAATTCGCCGGGGCCTTTTTGCTGGTGGTGTATTACCCAAATGTCCTGAGATGGTATCGCGAAGGCACGCTGCGCCGCGTATTGTTGCAGTTCTTGGCCGTGGCTGTTCCCCTTGCCTGTATCGTGGGTTGGGTTGCTGTTTCGAATGCACAGCCCATTATGGAAACCGTCTTTGGCGTAGAATACAGCGCCTCGGGGCCCATTTTCGCGGTGCTGTTGCCTTTGACCCTGTTTATGTTGACGGTCCAACCCGTTGCGGCACCCTTCATCAACCTGCGCGCCCCACATATTCTGTGCATCATCGAAGGCGTGGGCCTGATCGCAATCATTGCAGCGTTGTTGATTTTCATCCCAAGCCACGGCGCAATGGGTGCCGCTTGGTCCATGTTCGCCATTCGGGGAAGCGTTGGTTTGGCCATCCTTGGATGGGCTTTGTTTTCCGCACGCCCTGACGCTGAAACCGATATTGTTGCGACCCCCGATTTGAAGACGGAAGCCCAGATATGACAGTTATTTACCGAAAATCACTTGCCTCAACTCTGCTGGATCAACTGAACGTCCGGCTTGTGCGCGCTATGACGAAACGGCGCAAGACACAAAACGCCCCGCGCATGTTCGTGGCCCCAGATGATTATATCGGCGAAACTATTCTGGCCGAAGTGCTGTTCGAAAAGGGTTATTTGAACGCGTTAGACGCTATATTGGGCAAAATGAACATTGGCACACAGCCGGGCGATGTCGCGTTGGATATCGGTGCAAACATTGGCAACCACGCTTTGCACTTTTCGGGTAAGTTTGGACATGTACATTGCTTTGATCCAAATCCAATGATCGCGCGCGTTCTTGAGGCAAATATGATGTTGAACGACATCGAAAACGTCACTGTCCACCGCGTTGCCCTATCTGACGAAGACGAACAGCTTCCTTAGGTGCAGCACGATTCAAACCTCGGCGGCAGTGGCTTTTTGCGCGACGGGGAAACCGCCGATGAACCCGGTGCGCGGATGAAAGGCGAACTGGATTTGCGCCATGCGGGGAATTTTTGCACGTCTCTTTTGAAAGACGGGCAAAAGGTTCAACTGATCAAAATTGACGTTGAAGGGCTCGAGGACAAAGTGCTGTCTGGCCTGCGTGACCTGATCGCGGAACACAAACCCTTGCTGTTGATCGAAGTCACCGGAGATTCTGTCGGCCAACGCGTCAAAGACCTGATCGCAGAATATGATTACGACCCATTGCAGGAAATTTTCAATGATCTTCGGTTTGGCAGCGACCCTCTTGCGAAACGGTTGATGCGAGCCATCACCTCACAGGTCACCTATTCTCTGCGTCCGCTGGATGCCTTTGCCGATCGCATTTACCCAATGACGATTAGTGCTCCACGCGGCGTGTTGGCCGAAAAAGGATTGATTGGCGGCTAATGGCATTCACGCTTTTCCTTTATCATTCGATTGATGACAGTGGGTCGTTCTTGTCTGTGTCGCCCGCGCAGTTTCGCGCGCAGATGGATGCCGTCAAAAGATCAGGCCGCCGTGTTCTAAGCGTGGCTCAGGCGGCGGATGCAGCCGCACGCGGGGACCGACTGTCCGATGCTGTGGCAATCACCTTTGACGATGCCTATCAATCGGTCGCAGACAACGCGTGGCCCATTTTGCGCGACCTGAATATGACCGCGACAGTGTACTGTGTCAGCGCTTTGATGGGGCAAACCGCAGCGTGGCTGCCCCGGCAGTTTCCAGCAATTTTCGGCGATGACCCGGCATTGGCAATGGCCGCGTTTGATCAGAGCATTGGCGTGGCAGCGATCAAGGATCGCGCCTTGGCGGCTGATCCTGTTGGCGCGTTTCGCATATCTGCAAACTTACCGATCATGACATGGGACACCGCCCGCGACTTGATTGCGGAAGGCATGGATGTGGGCGGCCACACACAAACCCATCCTTATCTCACACACCTTGATCCATCCCAACGGACCACCGAAATTCGAGCTGACCGTTATGCACTGCAAGACGGTTTGGGACACGCCGTTACAACGTTTGCCTATCCGTTTGGCGATCACGATGACGCGGCATGCAAAGCCGTTGCGGATGCAGGGTACAGCGCCGCCGTAACCAGCGCCCCCGGAGCAGTGCGCGCACCTTCCGCGCGCCAATTTGAATGGGCCCGCATCGGAGTCTGGCCGCAGGTCAGCTCATGGAAAATGCGCCTGTATTTGTCTCATATCTATGCCTTGGCTCGACCCGCGTGACCGCTATGACAGTTCCGAAAAACGACGTATTCGCCCATTTGACCTGTCCCGTTGATGCCAGTCCGCTGGATTTGACCGTTCTTGAACGCGATGCGCAGGGCCGCCCAAAAACAGGCCTGTTACTTGGCCAAAGACGTTTATACCCGCTGATCCTTGGCATTCCGCGATTGATTGCGGACGACACGCGAGGGCCTTTGGTTGCGATGCTACAGCGAGGTGAGTTTGACGCCGCGGCTGATCTTGCTTTGAGTTGGCCGGACAAAAACCTGTCAAATCGCGTGCGGCGGAAACTGTCCAAGCTTTTGTTGCGGATAGCCCCCCGTTTGACGATGTCACAAAAGATCGCCGCGCTGCTCAGCACCGGACGCAGTCTGCGTGAAACTGGCGGCACCGTCGAAGACATGTTGCACAATCTGGAAAGCGGGATTTTCGTTGACTGGCTGTTGCACCGTTTTAGCGCCCGCACCTTCAAGCCTTTGATGACGTTGTCGAGCTTGCTGCGTCCAAATGATCTGGTTCTGGATGTGGGTGGCGGGTTTGGGCACGGCGCTTGGGTGCTGTCCAACCATGTCCTGCCAGAACAGATCGTCATGGTCGATTCCGTGTTTGCGCATCTTCATGTTGCGCGGACCCGCATGGTTCCAGGTGCGCAATGTGTAGCGGCCGACGTGTCTCATGGATTGCCATTTGATGGCGTCGCCTTTGATAGTGTTGTCATGTCCGACACGTTTCATTTTGTGCCAGATCAACAGAAATTGGCGGGCGACGTCATACGGTTGTTATCTGAACAAGGGCGTTTGATCCTGAGCCAGATTCACAACGGCCTTATCCCTGATGAATTTACCGGATCGCCGCGTTCACCGCAGGGCTATCTTGATCTGTTTCCTGACCTTAAATGCTCAATCATGCAGAATGCAGATCTGCTGAAGATCTATGCAGAAGGAACGGCATTGGAGATCCCACAAACAACGGATCATTCTTCAGTGGAACAGGTGGCCGAATTGTCCCTGATTGCGGATCGCGATGGCAGCGTATTGACCAAACATGCGCCACCTCTTGTTGATACCCGCAATCTGCATCTTGCATCCGTGTTGGTGAAAACGGAACACGGACAGGTGCAAGCCAACACGCGTATCTCTGAAATCGTTTGCCGCTTTTTGGACAGGCCCAGTCGTGCGCATGTGACGGCAGCGTCACGCGGCGATCAAGAAGACCGCGCGCGTTCCGGTGTATTCGTGAGCGTGCCAGACCTTTATTTCAGAGATTGACGGGCGGGCGGCGTGACGAAACCCGATATCAGCTGAACGCCTGTAACCCCGTGATGCCGCGTCCCATGATCAAGGCATGCACGTCGTGGGTGCCCTCGTAAGTGTTGACGGCTTCAAGGTTCATGACATGGCGGATGACGCCATATTCGTCACTAATGCCGTTGCCGCCGTGCATGTCGCGGGCTTCGCGGGCGATGGCCAATGCTTTGCCGCAGTTATTGCGCTTCATCAGGCTAATCAGTTCTGCGGGTGCGGTTTTGTCGTCAAACATGCGCCCCAACTGCAAGGCACCTTGCAAGCCTAAGCCGATTTCGGCCTGCATGTCGGCCAGTTTTTTCTGGATCAGTTGGGTCTGGGCCAAGGGTTTGCCAAATTGCTTTCTGTCCATGGTGTAGCTGCGCCCGGCGTGAAAACAGGCCTCGGCGGCCCCCATGGCGCCCCAAGCGATGCCAAAACGCGCGCGGTTAAGGCAGCCAAACGGGCCCGCCAATCCGCTGACATTCGGCAAAAGGTTTTCTTCGGGGACAAAAACCTCGTCCATTTGGATCATGCCGGTGATCGAAGCGCGCAGGGAAAATTTACCGTCGATCTTAGGGGCACTTAGACCCTTCATGCCCTTTTCCAGGACAAAGCCTTTGATCTTGCCGTCATGCGCATCGGATTTGGCCCATATAATAAAGACATCCGCAATTGGGGAATTGGTGATCCAGTTCTTGGCCCCCGACAGTGAATAGCCCCCATCGACGGCTTTGGCTCGGGTCAACATGCTGGCAGGGTCCGACCCTGCGTCTGGTTCGGTCAAGCCAAAACAACCAATCCATTCCGCGCTGGCAAGCTTGGGCAGGTATTTTTCGCGCTGCGCATCTGTGCCATACGCATAGATCGGATGCATGACCAGAGAGCTTTGCACAGACATGGCGGAACGGTAACCGCTGTCGACTCGTTCAACTTCGCGAGCGACAAGACCGTAAGAGACATAGTTCGCGCCAACGCCGCCAAATTCTTCGGGGATGGTTGATCCCAAAAGCCCCAACGCACCCATTTCTATCATGATCTCACGATCAAATACTTCATGCCGGTTGGCATTTTGTACGCGGCTCAACAGCTTGTCTTGGCAGTAGGCATGAGCGGCATCGCGGATCATGCGTTCTTCTTCAGACAGCTGGGTTTCAAGCAAAAAGGGGTCGTCCCAAACCAACGTAGCAGGTTTCACACGCGCCTGTTCCGGGCCGGTTTGAATTGCGGATGTTAGGTTCATGGCATGCATCTCCGATCAGATTTGGCAAATCCTTACGCTCAGATGCAGAAACTTCAAGTATAAAATATTTTTGCTTGAAATTTAAATATCCCAAGGCTAGCGTGATTAAAACCGAAGTAACTTGGAGAATGGGCGAATGCGGATTGCATGTCTTGGCGGCGGACCGGCGGGATTATATTTCGCCATCTCACTCAAGCTGCGTAATCCCCAGGCCGAAGTCGTGGTGCTGGAGCGCAACCGCGCAGATGACACATTTGGATGGGGCGTTGTCCTGTCGGATGAGACGCTGGATAACCTTGCAAAGAATGATCCAAAAAGCGCCGCGATCATTCGCGAGCATTTTGCGTATTGGGATGATGTTGCGCTTGTTCATCAGGGCAAGACGACACTGTCCTCTGGTCATGGGTTCTGCGGGATCGGGCGCAAGCGGTTGTTGTTGATCTTGCAAGAACGCGCCCGCGAACTGGGGGTAGAGCTGCGGTTCGAAACGGATGTCGAAGCGGCGTCTGCCTATATGGACGAATTTGATATTGTTGTTGGCGCTGATGGTCTAAATTCGCGTACGCGGGCCGAGTTTGCAGATGTCTTCAAGCCCGATATCGAAGATCGTAAATGCCAGTTCACGTGGCTTGGTACGCATCAAAAGTTTGACGACGCTTTCACATTCATTTTTGAAGAAACCGACAAGGGTTGGGTTTGGGCGCACGCCTATCAATTCGATCCTGAAACGGCGACGTTCATTGTCGAATGCACGCAAGAGACATTTGACGCCTATGGCTTTGGCGACATGAGCCAAGTGGACTCGATTGCGATCTGCGAGGAGATTTTCAAAGACCACCTTGATGGTCACGCCTTGATGACCAATGCCAATCACATCCGCGGATCAGCTTGGCTGCGCTTCCCTCGAGTTTTGTGTGAACAATGGTCCCACAAAAACGTCGTTTTGCTGGGCGACGCCTCGGCCACGGCGCATTTTTCGATTGGGTCGGGCACAAAGCTGGCGTTGGAAAGTGCGATTGCGCTGGCGGAACTGATCCATGTCGAAGACAGCCTAGAGGCTGCTTTTGCACGCTATGAAGAGGAACGTCGCCTAGAGGTTTTGCGCCTGCAATCCGCTGCGCGCAATTCCGTCGAGTGGTTCGAGGATGTTGAACGTTATCTGGATTTGGACTCTGTCCAGTTGAATTATTCCATGCTGACGCGGTCGCAACGTATAAGCCACGAAAACCTGCGCGAACGCGACGGGGCGTGGCTTGGATCGGCGGAAAGCTGGTTCATGGCGCAAGCGGGCGCAGGTTCGAATGAACCAGCCCGCGCACCGATGTTTGCCCCGTTCAGCTTGCGCGACATGACATTGAAGAACCGCATCGTTGTCTCGCCAATGGCGCAATACAAAGCGGTCGATGGTTGCCCGACGGATTGGCACTTGATCCACTATGGGGAACGGGCAAAAGGCGGCGCGGGGCTGGTCTATACCGAAATGACGTGTCCGTCGGCGGATGGTCGGATCACACCGGGATGTCCGGGGCTTTATGCGCCGGAACATGAAACGGCCTGGAAACGCTTGACCGATTTTGTCCATGCAGAAACAGATGCGAAAATCTGTTGCCAGATCGGGCATGCAGGTCGCAAGGGCTCTACCAATGTGGGTTGGGAAGGCATAGATGAGCCGCTGAAAAATGGGAATTGGCCGTTGCTATCAGCCTCTGCCATCCCTTGGTCAGACGCCAATGCGGTGCCAAAGGCCATGGATCGTTCGGACATGGACGCGATGAAGGCTGAATTTGTTGCGGCTGCGGAAATGGCCGCACGCGCTGGCTTTGACATGATCGAACTGCATGCAGCGCATGGGTATGCGATTTCGTCCTTTATCTCTCCGCTATCTAACGTGCGGGACGATGAATATGGCGGATCGCTTGAAAATCGGATGCGGTTTCCATTGGAAGTGTTCCAAGCGATGCGCGCTGGTTGGCCCGAAACCAAGCCGATGTCGGTTCGCATTTCAGCCAGTGATTGGGCGGGTGACGACGGTGTGACGGCCCAAGATGCCGTCGAGATTGCGGCACTGTTTGAACAGGCCGGTGCGGATATTATCGACGTGTCAGCGGGCCAGACATCTATCGAAGGTCAGCCCGTCTATGGTCGCATGTTCCAGACACCGTTTTCGGATCGCATCCGCAACGAACGCGGGATCAAAACCATGGCTGTGGGCAACATCTATGAAGCCGACCACGTCAATTCGATCCTGATGGCGGGCCGCGCGGATTTGGTATGCCTTGCACGCCCGCATTTGTCAGACCCCTATTGGACCCTGCATGAGGCGACAAAGATCGGAGACCGGGCAGAGGTTTGGCCAAAACCCTATGAGGCGGGGCGAGATCAAGCGTGGCGTCTTGCAGATCGGGATGCAGAAATGGCGGCGAAATCATGAGACGGGTTTTGGTCACTGGCGGCGGTACTGGCATTGGTCGCGCAATTGCACGGTCATTCGCAGAAGAAGGCGATGCAGTCACGATCTGTGGGCGGCGGTTGGAGCCTTTGCAGGAAACGGCTGTAGGGTTCGACATGCAGCTGCGGCAGGCCGACGTGACCGACGAAGCATCGGTTGCAAAGCTTTTCGATCAACCCTTTGATGTCGTCGTCGCCAATGCGGGGATCGCGCGGAATGCCAAACTGACCGACCTATCGTTGCAAGACTGGAACGAGACGTTGAATGTGACCCTAACCGGTGTGTTTCTGACGTTCCGCACGGCGCTGCCGACGATGTCGAAAGGCGGTCGCTTGATCGCTGTCGCCTCGACCGCATCGTTGCAAGGTGGGGCGACACTGGCCGCTTATTCTGCGGCAAAACACGGGGTACTTGGGTTGGTGCGTTCGACGGCCAAGGAAATCGCTAAATCCGGCGTGACATGCAATGCCGTTTGCCCCGGCTATGTCGATACAGATATGGCGCAGGCCGCTGCGACCAGCGTCTCTAAGAAATTTGGAACGACTGAAGATAAAGCGATGGAGATGATCGTGGCGGCGAACCCGATGCGCCGCCTGATTGCACCCGAAGAGGTCGCGGCTTCAGTGTTGTTCCTTGCGTCGGCAGGGGCGGCGTCGGTGAACGGACATGCGTTGAGCGTGTCAGGGGGGGAGATATGAGCCAGATTTTGTCCAAAATCCCGCTTGAGGATGTGTCCAAAGAACGGCTGCGTCTGTGGTTGCGTCTTTTGAAAACCACACGCTCTATTGAAACTACGCTGCGCGAGAACTTTCGCGATGAATTTGGAACGACCTTGCCACGGTTTGACGTCATGGCCGCATTGTCGCGCTATGAAGATGGCCTGAAGATGAGCGAGATTTCCGGCGTTCTGCGCGTATCCAACGGCAATATCACCGGCATCGTGGATCGCCTAAGCGACGACGGCCAGCTTGTGCGCGTGTCTGTTCCTGGTGATCGGCGTGTATCACGGGTGCGCCTGACAAAGAAGGGTTTGGAAGAATTTGACCGTCAAGCAAAGGCCCATGAAGGCTGGATCGCCGAAGCCTTGGATGAATTCAGCGCAGAAGAGGCGCGCGAAATCACCGTGCGATTATTCACAAGCGAAGCATCCGAAGAGGAGGGCAAATGATGCGCAGTGACGTGACCCATTTCCGCTGTGAAATTGCCAACGGCATCGCGACCGTGACGCTGGACCGGCCCGACAGAAAGAACCCGCTGACATTCGATAGCTATGCGGAACTGCGCGATTGGTTCCGCGATCTGGCCTATGCGGATGATGTGGACGCCGTTGTGTTCGGCTCCAACGGTGGGAATTTCAGCTCCGGCGGTGATGTGCACGACATCATCGGGCCGCTGACACGCATGAATATGAAAGAGCTGCTGACGTTCACGCGCATGACTGGCGATCTGGTCAAGGCGATTGTGAACTGCGGCAAGCCGGTGATTGCGGCGGTGGATGGTATTTGCGTGGGGGCGGGGGCGATCATCGCCATGGCGTCTGATCTGCGCATTGCAACGCCAGAGGCCAAGACCGCGTTCTTATTTACCCGCGTCGGGTTGGCGGGCTGCGATATGGGGGCCTGCGCCATCCTGCCCCGCATCATCGGACAAGGCCGCGTGGCTGAGCTGCTCTACACGGGCCGTTCAATGAGCGCTGAAGAAGGCGCGGCTTGGGGCTTTTTCAATCGCGTCGTTGCGGCGGATGAGCTGGCCAAGGCAGCGCAAGACATGGCCGCAAGGATCGCGGCAGGCCCGAATTTCGCTCACATGATGACCAAGACAATGTTGGCCCAAGAATGGTCAATGTCGATCGAACAAGCAATCGAAGCCGAGGCGCAAGCGCAGGCGATATGCATGCAGACCGGTGACTTTGAACGCGCCTACAACGCATTTGTTGCCAAAGAAAAACCAGTGTTTGAGGGCGATTGATGGCCGACCAGACTTTCCTTAGTTGGCCGTTCTTTGAAGATACGCACCGTGACTGGGCCGCAAAAGTGGAAGAAATCGCGACAGGATTATCTGTTGATCATTCCGACATCGATACCGCCTGCCGTACGTTGGTCGCAACTTTGGGCGAGACGGGTGTACTCGCGCCAACTGCAAGCCACGACGGCAAGTTAGAAGTCCGCAACCTGTGCCTATCCCGCGAGATTTTGGCCCGCCATGACGGCTTGGCCGATTTCTGTTTCGCGATGCAGGGTTTGGGTACAGGGGCGATTTCGCTGTTCGGCTCTAATGCTCAAAAAGGCGCGTGGTTGGACAAGGCACGAAAAGGCCAGGCGATTTCGGCCTTTGCCCTGACAGAGCCGCAATCGGGATCAGATGTGGCCAATTCCACCATGACTGCAACGTTTGATGGCAATCATTATGTGTTGAATGGGCAAAAAACGTGGATTTCAAACGGTGGCATCGCCGATGTTTACACCGTGTTTGCACGCACCGGCGAAGCCCCCGGCGCACGCGGCCTTTCCGCCTTTGTCGTGACACCAGACACGCCCGGTTTTGAAGTGACCGAACGATTGGAAACCATCGCACCACATCCGCTTGCGACCCTGACATTCAATGATATGCGCTTGCCCGCCGACGCGATGATCGGGGCACCTGGACAAGGGTTCAAGATTGCCATGTCAGTTTTGGATGTGTTTCGTTCAACCGTCGCGGCGGCCGCGCTTGGGTTCGCAAGGCGGGCGCTGGATGAAGCCCTTGCGCGGGTCAATGCGCGCCATGTTCAGGGCGCGCCGTTGTTTGATTTGCAAATGGTGCAAGGACATATCGCTGACATGGCGTTGGATGTAGATGCTGCGGCCTTGCTGATCTATCGCGCGGCTTGGGCCAAAGACAGCGGCGCGCCGCGCATCACCCGCGAGGCGGCGATGGCCAAACTGTTCGCGACCGATCACGCCCAGCAGGTCATCGACAAAGCCGTGCAGCTATTTGGCGGCGACGGTGTCCGCAACGGCGTCATGGTGGAAAGTCTGTACCGCGAAATCCGAGCCTTGCGGATCTACGAAGGGGCATCCGATGTGCAGCGCGTCATCATCGCGCGCCAAGCAATGTCAGAATTTGAAGGAGGGTTATGATGCTAGGCCAATCAGCACATGTGGACACGTTCGCACGCGACCAACTGCCTGCGCCCGAATTGCAACCCGACTATTTGTTAGAGGGGTTCACCTATCCAGAGACGTTGAATGTTGGGTTCGAACTGACCGACGCCATGGTCGACAAAGGCTTTGGCGACAACACAGCGCTGATCGGCAATGGGCGCCAACGCACTTACAAAGAGCTGACGGATTGGACCAACCGGCTGGCCCATGTTTTGGTTGACGATCTTGGCATAAAGCCGGGCAACCGGGTTTTGATCCGCTCCGCCAATAATCCCGCGATGGTGGCCTGCTGGCTGGCCGCGACCAAGGTCGGGGCGGTCGTGGTCAACACGATGCCAATGTTGCGGGCGGTAGAATTGAGTAAATACGCTGATAAGGCGGAAATTGAATTTGCCTTGTGTGACACGCGGCTGCTTGATGACATGGAAGCCTGCGCGGCGGATAGCACGTACCTCAAACGCGTCGTTGGCTTTGATGGAACGTCAAACCACGATGCAGAGTTAGACCGCCTCGCCCTCGAAAAACCCGTGCGATTTGAAGCGGTGCAGACAGGGCGGGATGATGTGGCCTTGCTGGGCTTTACTTCAGGTTCGACTGGCGACCCCAAAGCCACGATGCATTTTCATCGCGATCTGCTGATTATCGCGGATGGATATGCACAGGAAATTCTGGGCGTTACGCCAGAGGATGTCTTTGTCGGATCGCCCCCTTTGGCCTTTACCTTTGGGTTGGGTGGGCTTGCGATTTTTCCGCTGCGGTTTGGGGCAACGGCAACTCTGCTAGAGGCAGCCAGCCCGCAAAACATGATCGAGATCATTGAGAAATACAAAGCGACAGTGTGCTTTACTGCGCCGACCGCTTACCGTGTTATGCTGCGGGCGATGGACGAGGGCGCGGATTTGTCATCACTGCGCGCGGCCGTTTCCGCGGGGGAAACCCTGCCCAAACCCGTGTACGATGATTGGATCGCACAGACGGGCAAACCGATGCTGGACGGCATCGGCGCCACCGAGATGCTGCATATTTTTATCTCAAACCGGTTCGATGACCATCGACCCAGTTGCACGGGCAAACCTGTGACGGGATATGAGGCCAAAGTGCTTAACGAGGATGGGACAGAGGCCCCAGTTGGGGACGTCGGCAGGCTCGCCGTGCGTGGGCCGACCGGATGCCGGTATTTGGCCGATGATCGGCAAGAGGCTTATGTCGAAGGTGGTTGGAACATCACCGGCGATAGTTTTTCGCAGGATGCAGATGGTTATTTCCACTTTGCCGCGCGCAACGACGATATGATCGTGTCCGCCGGGTACAACATCGCAGGGCCAGAGGTTGAAGCGGCTTTGTTGGCGCATGATGCCGTCGAGGAATGCGCGGTCGTCGGGGTGCCCGATACTGATCGCGGAAACATCGTTGAAGCACACATCGTTTTGTCGTCTGATGCTGATGGGTCTGATGCGTTGATTGATGACCTTAAATCACATGTGAAAAAAACCATTGCGCCATACAAATATCCAAGATCAATCGTCTTCCGCGACGCTTTGCCAAAGACTGCAACAGGCAAGGTGCAGCGTTTCGCGATCAAAAAAGAGCGCGCAACGAATTGAAAGAAACGACTTCCGGCAACCCTCGTGTTTTCGGTTCATCAAAGTCTAAAGGGAGATAGAAGATGAAAAAGTTACTACTTGCGACTGCAGCGGCGGCGCTTTGCACCAGCTCTGCAATGGCCGAAACCAAAATTGGAATGATCACGACCCTGTCGGGCGGTGGTGCTGGCCTTGGTATCGATGTGCGCGACGGATTTATGCTGGCGATTGCACAATCTGGCCGCGACGACATCGAAGTTGTGATCGAAGACGATCAGCGCAAACCGGACATTGCTGTGCAACTGGCTGACCGGATGATCCAGTCAGAGCGCGTGGACATCATGACCGGCATCATTTGGTCAAATCTTGCGATGGCGGTCGTGCCGTCCGCAGTGAACCAGGACGTATTTTATTTGTCGCCGAATGCTGGCCCATCCCCTTTGGCAGGACCGGGGTGTCACCAAAACTATTTCAACGTCGCATGGCAGAACGACAACCTGCACGAAGCGGCCGGGTCTTATGCAAATGGCACTGGCTATTCCAACAGCTTCATTCTTGCCCCGAACTATCCAGCGGGTCAGGATGCGCTGACGGGATATAAGCGCATGTATGAGGGCGAGCTCTCGGGCGAAGTCTTTACCGAGCTTGGCCAAACGGATTACGCCGCAGAGATCGCGCAGATCAGAGCGTCGGATGCGGACAGCGTGTTTTTCTTCCTGCCCGGTGGCATGGGGATTTCCTTTCTCAAGCAATATGCAGACAGCGGCGTCGATATTCCAGTTGTTGGCCCTGCGTTCAGCTTTGACCAAGGTATCTTGCAAGCGGTCGGAGATGCAGCATTGGGTGTTGTGAACACATCCCAGTGGAACAAAGACATCGACAACCCAACCAACGCGGCATTTGTCGAAAGCTTCTCTGCTGAATACGGTCGTTTGCCATCGCTTTACGCAAGCCAAGGGTTTGATACGGCCAACCTGATCTTGTCCGCATTGGACGTGGCTGCCCCGGCGGAGGCTGATGCGTTCCGTGACGCATTGCGTGCGGCAAACTTCGACAGCACGCGCGGCGATTTCGCGTTTGATACAAACCAGCACCCGATCCAAGACATCTATGCCCGTGAAGTCGTCCAAGAAGGCGATGTTTTCACCAACAAGATCATTGGTGTGGCACTGGAAAATCACTCCAATGTCTATGCCGATCAGTGCAAGATGTAAGTGAAAAGACTGACCTGTCCCGCGCGATGGGGCAGGTCATTTAGGGAATACTATGTCCACAATTCTTATCATCGAGCAGATCCTGAACGGGCTGCAATTCGGCGTGATGCTGTTTTTGATGGCTGCCGGGCTGACGCTGATCTTTGGCGTCATGGGGCTGATCAATCTTGCGCATGGATCGCTTTATATGGTGGGAGCCTTTGCCGCGGCTGCTGTTGCGGGTTTAACGGGATCGTTTCTGCTGGGCCTGATCGCAGCCCTTGTCGCGGCGGCCTGTGCCGGGGCGATTGTGGAAATGGTCGTGATCCGACGACTTTATAAGGCTGCGCATTTGGATCAGGTCTTGGCAACCTTCGCGCTGATCCTGATCTTTTCAGAAGGCACCCGCTGGGTGTTTGGGTCTTTTCCCTTGTTCCTTGATATTCCAGACGCGCTGTCCGGTCCGGTGACCTTGCCGGGTGGTATTCAATACCCGCTCTATCGTCTCACACTGATCGCGATCGGTTTGGCCGTTGCTGTCGGGCTTTGGGCGTTGATCGAACGAACCCGCATCGGAATTCAAATCCGCGCTGGCGAAAATGACCGCGAAATGATTGCAGCGCTCGGCGTGGATATATCAAAGCTCTACACCATCATTTTCGCCCTAGGTGCGGCCTTGGCTGGTCTGGCCGGCGCGTTGGTCGGGGCTATTCAATCGGTGCAAGTTGGCATGGGCGAACCCGTGCTGATCCTTGCCTTTGTGGTTATCGTGATCGGCGGTATCGGATCCATTCGCGGGGCGTTTATCGGCGCGCTTTTGGTCGGTTTGACGGACACACTGGGCGGTGTGTTTCTGCCGGAATTGTTCAAGCTGTTCATGGAAACCGGCGCTGCGCAAAAAAGCGGGTCAGCGATTGCCTCAATGGGTATCTATATCCTGATGGGGCTGGTTCTGATTTGGCGGCCCACCGGCTTGTTCGGGGCGCGCGCATGAGACTGAACGAGACGTTTCTCAACGCCGCTGTCCTTCTAGGTCTGCTGGCCGTGCCGATCTTTGCGATTGTCGTGGATGAGCCGTTTACAATCACGCTTGTGACCCGTGCGGTGATCCTTGCGCTTGCCGCTGTTGGCTTGAACATCGCTCTTGGGATTGGTGGCCTTGTCAGCTTTGGGCACGCGGTCTTTTTCGGGCTTGGTGGTTATGCCATGGGAATCTTGGCCCATCATGCGCAGACCTACACGGCCATGGATTTCGGAGCCTTCAGCATCCCAGGCACCAAAATGATGCCCCTTATATGGTTGGTTGCCATTGCCATATCTGCCCTTGTGGCGCTTCTGATCGGGCTTTTGTCGCTACGCACGAGCGGTGTTTACTTCATCATGATCACGCTCGCATTTGGGCAGATGTTCTTTTATTTCGCGATATCTTGGGCACAATATGGTGGTGAAGACGGGCTGTCGATTTATGTGCGCAACGATTTTCCGGGGCTGAATACCCTAGTCCCGTTTCAATATTTTGGGATTTGCTTTGCACTGCTCGCGCTTGCGTTGCTGCTGTTTCATCGGTTGCAAAACGCGCCCTTTGGGCTGGCATTGAACGCGACACGACAAACAGCAGCCCGGGTGGAAACGGTGGGGCTGAACCCTATGCGGCTCAAACTGGTTGCGTTTGTGCTGTCCGGCGTCGTCACCGGTTTGGCCGGGGCATTGTTCGCCGATCTGAACCGCTTTGTGTCCCCAACGATGTTCAGCTGGCAACTGTCGGGTGAATTGATTGTTTTGATCATCATCGGCGGTGTCGGGCGCTTGATGGGGCCGGTGATCGGCGCATGCGTCTTTGTCGCGCTGGAACATTTGCTGGGCGGGTTAACCGTCTATTGGCACATCTATCTTGGGGTAATCCTGCTTTGCATCGTTTTGTTTGCGCGTGGCGGCGTGATTGGTTTGCTGACCGGGAAGGAGGGCGCACATGTCTGACGCTGTCCTCCAGATTTCAAACCTCAACAAAAGCTTTGGTTCGTTGCAAGCGACCGATGATGTGTCGATCACTCTGATGCCCGGTGAAATCCATGCGATCATTGGGCCGAACGGGGCCGGTAAGTCCACGTTGATCAAACAGATTTGCGGGAACCTAAAACCGGATTCAGGGTCGGTTCATTTGATGGGCCGCGATGTTTCTTCCCTCGCCACACAAGCGCGCGCCAATGCAGGGCTTGGGCGGACGTTCCAAATCTCTGAATTGGCGATGGAAGACAGCGTGCTCGAGAACGTTGTTTTGGGCGCCATTGGCGCAGAGGCCAGCCCGTGGCGGTTTTGGCGCAAGGCGTTAAGCACGAAAACCCTGATCGACCGCGCAGACGCCGCGTTGGAACGTGTCGGGCTACTGGAGCAGCGGGATCTGATTTGTGCCAATCTCAGCCATGGGCAAAGACGCCAGCTGGAGGTTGCCATTGCTTTGACATTGGCCCCCAAAGCCTTTGTGATGGACGAACCCATGGCGGGTCTGGGCGCGGAAGGATCCAAGACGTTGACCGGGTTTTTGGACACGTTGCGCAAAGAGGCACCCATCCTTTTGGTGGAACATGATATGGACGCGGTTTTTGCCCTCGCGGATCGGATCAGCGTGTTGGTCTATGGCAAGATCATTGCAACAGGCACCGCCGACGAAATCCGCACCAGCGCAGTCGTGCGCGAAGCCTATCTGGGGGATGACGCATGACCCTGCTGACCTTGGAAAACTTGACCGCCAGCTATGGGTCATCGCAAGCGCTGTTTGGCGTTGATCTGACGATGGCCGAGGGCGAGGTCACGGCGTTGATGGGGCGCAATGGCATGGGTAAATCCACAACGGTGAAGGCCATTTGCCGCATGATCACATCACAAGGACATTTGGCCCTTGATGGCCACGACCTGCATCGCTTGCCCAGTCACACAGTCGCGCGACTTGGCGTTGGATTGGTGCCAGAGGGGCGGCGGTGTTTTAAGGACCTGAGCGTGCGAGAAAACCTGATTGCAGCCGCACGATCGGGCAATTGGACCTTGGACAGCGTCTCTGATCTGTTCCCGCGTCTGGGGGAACGGGCAGGGCAGGTGGCGTCCTCGCTTTCCGGTGGTGAACAACAAATGCTCGCCATTGGGCGGGCCTTAATGACAAATCCACGTTTGCTGATTTTGGATGAGGCCACAGAAGGCCTCGCCCCGATCATCCGGCAAGAAATCTGGGCCGCGTTGCGTCGCGTAAAGCAGGAAACAGGCATGGCGATCTTGGTGATCGACAAGTCTTTGAAAGAATTGCGCAGTGTTTCAGATCATGCGGTCCTGCTCGCACGCGGCAAAACGGCGTGGTCGGGTGCGATGGCAGATTTAACGCCTGAAATCTCTGAAAAGTATGTGGGGGTCTAATCGTGTTTAGCTTTCCCCAAAAGGTGCTGTTCAAGCACTGCGATCCTGCCGGGATTGTCTTTTATCCCCGTTATTTCGAAATGATGAATGACTGTGTTGAGACCTTTTTTGACGAGGTTCTAAACACACCGTTCGAAGATCTACACAAATCTGGCGCACTGCCCACAGCGCAGATTCAAACCCGGTTCACTGCGCCTTCGCGCCATGGGGACCATCTAAACTTGAACCTATCCATCATCGCGGTCGGTCGAAGTTCGGCCAAATATCAGATCATTGCGTCTTGCGCGGATCAACGTCGATTTGAAACAACGACGACGCTCGTGAATGTGGATACCCGCGGCGAACCGACACAATGGTCCGACGAACTAGGTGCAAAATTACGCGATTTAAAGGACCAGAGCCAATGACACATGAAACGATCCAGCCCGAAGGCTGGCTCCCCGCCCTTGGTTACGCGAATGGGATGCTGACCAAAGACGGGACGCTGCACATCGGTGGCCAGATTGGATGGGACGAAAACAAAGTGTTTGTCGAAGGTGGGTTTATTCCGCAAATGAAACAGGCGCTTTCCAATATCGCGGCCATAGTCGAGGCGGCTGGTGGGCAGGTCACCGACGTTACACGCCTGACCTGGTTCGTGACGGACAAGTCGGAATATCTGGCGCATCAGGCCGAGGTTGGGCGAGCCTATCGCGATGTTTTTGGCAAACACTTCCCGGCCATGTCGATGATTATCGTCAGCGGCCTCATTGAGGACCAAGCGTTGATCGAAATCGAAGCAACAGCACATATCGGATAAGCGGCATACGCGACGTCTTTGCTTGCGACTGAATGCGGACGCCTTGGACGCGAATGGCAAAGCCCCTGACTGAAACTAACCGAAGCATCAAACGCGATCACATCCATTAGCAAGTCGCCTAGTGTCATAGACGAGTTTCAGTTCATCAGTCGACTGTTCCAAAACGAACCAACCAATGTCCCGCCTCAAATCAGATTTTTTACACCACTTGCAAATCGGTCTTGGGTTCAGCTCGGCTCTTTTCATTTTAATCCACTAAGCATAGCCTACACGGCAGGAAAAAAGGCGAGAAATCGAGTGGCAAAATCCATTGAAGACATTCGTGCCGCGCGCGAGGCTTGGCGCATCACCCTAGCAGGGATTGCAGAAAAGGACGGTTTCTTTAAAGAATTAAGCGACCGGCACAAGGCTATTTATATCCCTCAAAAGGATGAGGCCGGGAAAACCCTTGTCGTGGTTTTTGACAATCTTGATGACGTGCGACAGGACAGCGACCGCCTGCCTTGGGCGGTAGATTTCATTTCTGCGCAAGGGTGGTCGGCCCTTGGCTTCATGGCGCACGG
>JBDWGM010000140.1:0-6662 GCA_039975755.1 Paracoccaceae bacterium
CAAGGACAGTGGCCTCGAGCCATTCACAATCTTGTCTTGCGACAACCTGCCTGAAAACGGACATGTCGCACGCCAGACCGTTGTCGGATTGGCAAAGCAAATGGTTCCCGATCTTGCAGGCTGGATCGAGGCGAATGTCGCATTTCCGAGCAGTATGGTCGATTGTATCACGCCGGCCACCTCAGCGCGCGAAGTGGGACTTGTCGCTCAGAAATTCGAGATCCAGGATGATGCTCCGGTTGCCTGCGAACCTTTTCGCCAGTGGGTGATGGAGGACCGGTTTCCGGCCGGCCGCCCGTCTCTGGAGGCTGTTGGTGTTCAATTTGTCGACGATGTCGCCCCGTATGAGTTGATGAAGCTTCGAATTTTGAACGGCGGTCATGCGGCGATCGCCTATCCATCTGCGTTGCTTGGCTATCATTTTGTTCATGAAGCGATGGCAGACCCTGACATCACGGGTTGGTTCAAGAAGTTGGCGCGCACGGATGTGATTCCGGTCGTTCCGCCCATACCCGGAATCGATTTCGATGAGTATCTCGAGACCTGTGTTTCGCGGTTTGCAAATCCGGAAATTGGGGACACGGTGGCACGGCTTTGCTTGGACGGTTCGAATCGGCAACCGAAGTTCATACTGCCTACGATCGCGGATGCGCTTCACGCAGGTCGCTTGATCGAAGGGCTTGCGTTAGAGGTTGCCTTCTGGTGCCGTTACTGCGCGGAAAGTGTACTTTCAGGCAGTGGCGTCATTCTGGAAGATGAGCGCGCCGAACAGCTGCGCGGTGCCGCAATACGTTCGAAAGAAAACCCTACGGCATTCCTCGCGCTTGACGATGTTTTCGGAGACCTCGGCCGCAACGATGTCTTCGCAAAGGCGTTCGAACGACAGCTGAATAGCCTTTGGGAGCGCGGTACGCGCAAGACCCTCCAAGCCTATCTCAGTGAAGGAAGCCATTGAGATCATGATCCTCTGCTGCGGTGAAGCGCTTATTGACATGATCCCGGAGAAGAGCGCTTCCGGGCAAACAGCATTTGTTCCTCATCCGGGTGGCGCCGTTTTCAATACGGCGATTGCGTTGGGACGACTAGAAATTAAAACCGGCATGCTGACCGGCCTTTCGACAGATCTCTTCGGAGTGCAGTTAGAGCAGGCTCTTGCGGCAAGTTCTGTCGATGCGACACCCTCCATTCGTAGCGACCTACCGACCACTCTAGCTTTTGTTCAACTAGATGAGGGGCAGGCAACCTATACGTTTTATGATGAAAATTCGGCGGGTCGAATGCTCGATTCCCCAGACATTCCTGAGCTAACCCCTGCGGTCGAAGCGCTGTTTTTTGGCGGTATCAGCTTGGCCGTCGAGCCCTGCGCCGATGCCTATGCGGATTTGCTGGTACGGTACGCTCGGCAAAAGGTCATCATGATCGATCCCAACATCAGGCCGGGTTTCATCCGTGACGATGCTCGTTATCGTCAGCGGCTTGATCGGATGTTGCGGAGCGCCGATATCGTCAAAGTCTCAGACGAAGATCTCGACTGGATTTTGCCCGGACCTCAGTCTCTTCGGGAAAAGTCTCAGGCTATTATGGGCTTGGGAGTGTCTGTCGTCTTGGTCACACGAGGCACAAAAGGAGCTGTCGGTTTCACAGCTTCTGGTCTTGATGTATCCGTGCCGGGCCTTTCAGTGCGAGTGGTCGATACGGTTGGAGCTGGTGATACTTTCAACGCAGGCGTTTTGGCCATATTGCAAGAGAGCGGTGCTCTTCAGCGGGACACCATCGCGCAGGTGTCTGAAGGCACGCTTGCAAAGGCGCTGGCACTGGGGGCGCAGACGGCGGCAATTACCGTTTCGCGGGCAGGGGCGAACCCGCCGCGACGTGATGAGCTTCTCGTCTAAATTCAGGTTTGAATTCTCACGAATGACGCAGGATGTCGTCGGCATCCAGATAGGTTCCTGACTGAACCTCGATCATTCGTACGGGGATCTTGCCGGGATTGTACAACTTGTGCTGGGCCCCAAGGGGAACAAATGCCGACTGGTTCTCCGTGAGCAATTCGGCTTTTCCTTCGATGGTGATCTCAACGGTTCCAGAGACGACGACCCAATGTTCGGCACGGTGCAGGTGGCTCTGAAGGGTGAGGCCTTTTCCTGGCTTGATCATCATTGATTGGACAGAAAATCTGTCGCCGGAATTGATGCGTTCGGTCCAGCCCCAAGGCTTGTAGGTGCGGGGGTGGGCGTTGACCTCTTCTCGCCCTTCATTCTCCAGGGCCTCTACAATCTTCTTTACATCCTGGGCCTTGTCCTTGTGGGCGACAAGGACGCTGTCGCGTGTTGAAATAACAAGAACGTCGGAAAGGCCTATTACCGACACCAGACCGTCGTCGGCATAGGCGAGACAATTCTGCGATCCGAGGAACCGTGTATCGCCAAGGCCACTGTTGCCTTCTGGATCTTTTTCGAGAACATCCCAGATTGCGGACCATGACCCTAGATCATCCCACTGTGGGGCCATGGGGACACAAGAGATATTGGGTGCCTTTTCCATGATCGCGTAGTCGATCGAGATACTTTCGATCTTGGCAAAAGCGTCTTCACTCAGACGCGTGAAATCTAGATCTCTTGAGCGCGTTGCCAGAGCCGCTCGAATATCGGCCATCAACTGAGGCTGGTGTGTTTCAAATGCTTCGATCATCGCTTTTGCGGAATAAAGAAAGATCCCCGCGTTCCAGACGTAGTTGTGATCTGCAAGAAACTTTTTTGCTGTCAAAAGGTCGGGCTTTTCGACAAAGGCCGCAACCTTTCTGACTGGAGCGGCGCCATCCTCAAGCCGAATATAACCATACCCCGTATTCGGCTCATGCGGGGTAATGCCGAAAGTCACGATTTGTCCGGAACGGGCGGCGCCTGACGCGTTCCCAACCGCCTTCCGGAAGACTTCCTCCTCGCCGATCAGATGATCTGAGGGGAGTAGAAGAACAAGCGTCTCGGGATCTCTTTCGCCAGCAAGAAGAGCTGCCATGGCGGTCGGTGCGGCCGTGTTGCGACCCATTGGTTCGAGAAGAATGGTGTCCGCCTCGACACCTGTTTCCGCAAGCTGCTCACCCATCAGAAAGCGATGGTTGTTGTTTCCGATCACAATCGGTGCGCCAAAGGCTTCTCCCTGAACGCGCTTGATGGTTTTCTGGAAAAGGCTTTCACCATTGAAAATGGGCAGGAATTGTTTTGGCCGGTCCTTACGCGAAAGAGGCCAAAGCCGCGAGCCGATGCCTCCGGACAAAATACAGGGAAAAATCATTACAATTTATCATCCAAAAAGCTGCGATTTTAGAGCTGTCTTTATGGGGGCATCGAGGCGAAAAAGCAAAGCTGAAACATATCCCAAATCTTAGCCTCAGACAGAAGCGCTTGGCCAATGCACTCCCTTGAACTGCACGCTTTTAGGTTTCTTTCGCCGGTACGCCGAGATGGATTGCTAGCCATGCCGCGCGAGAACGATTGGTGCGCTGCGCCCATCTACATGAGATACCTGAATGTCGTAGTCGTAGGCATCAGAGAGAATTTCGTCCTTGTAGACGGCGGCCACGCTTCCCATGATCTTCAGTTCACCGTTTCGAATGACCATGACGGTGTCGGCAAAGCTGGCCGTGAGATTGAGGTCATGCATCACCGCCAAGACACCACCGCCGCGTCGAGCATAGTCGGCGGCAATGTTCATGATCTGGATTTGGTGCTTGATATCCAGGCTGGATACAGGCTCATCGAGAAAGAGCCAGCGGCGGCTACCGTCCTCTGCGACAGGACGCCAAACCTGGCATAGGACACGGGCGAGCTGCACACGCTGCTGTTCTCCGCCGGAGAGCGACTGATACTGCCTGTTCTCAAATCCCTCCAGGTCAACCATGCCAAGTGCGTCGATGATACGGTTGCGTCGCTGCGTTGCTGTTCCCACAGTGTCATTGCGTAGGACACCAAGACTGACGACCTCGGCAACAGTGAGCGGAAAGGCGAGAACTGTATGCTGGGGTAGTACGCCTCGTCGCAAAGCCAATGTTTCCGGCCTGATGGTGCTCAGGTTCTCGCCATTAAGCGTGACACTGCCAGAGTAGGGGAGTTCTCCGGTTAGTGCCTTCAAGAGTGTGCTCTTGCCTGAGCCGTTCGGGCCTAGGATGGTATGAAAGAGCCCTGGCTCAGCCGCAAAACTGAGACCTTTGATGATCGGAGCTCGATCATACCCTACCTCAAGGTCAAGTGCCTCAAGGCTTCCAGCTTTTTCTTGAGGCTTCAAGGCTGTGTTCTCCATCAAAAGCTACTCAGGCCGCGTTTGCGAAGCAGGAGCCAAAGGAAGAACGGTGCACCCATGAATGCAGTCAGAATACCGATGGGTAATTCAGCCGGAGCAACGATTGTTCGACTTATTGTGTCTGTCGCGATGAGAAAGCTCGCTCCTAAAAGGGCTGAAGCGGGCAAAAGGTAGCGATGGTCGGGACCTATGGTCAGTCTAAGAAGATGAGGGACGATAATACCCACGAATCCAATTCCGCCGCTTACCGCAACCGACGCTCCGGAAGCTGCTGCGACCATGATGATACTGATGTTTTTAAGACGCTGAACGCGAATGCCCAAGTGGCCTGCTGCAGCTTCTCCAAGCATCAATGCGTTCAAACCATTTGCAAGAACTGGTAACAGAAAAAGGGTCGCGCAAATTAGTGGCGCAGCTGCAAAAACCTTTTCCCAGGAAGCGCCGGCGAGGGAGCCCAATCCCCAGAAAGTCAGGTCTCTGAGTTGCTGGTCATCGGCCACATAGATAAGAAGCCCTGTGATCGCGCCTGCAAATGCACCAAGAGCGATGCCCGCCAGAAGCAGCGTGGCTACGGAGGTGATGCCGCCTCGAGTGCCTATTCGATAGAGCAGCCATGTAGAGCAAAGACCGCCGCCAAAGGCTGCAAGGGGGAGAGCGTAGATCCCAAAGATCGAGACGATCGGGGCAAGAGTTGTTCCGCCAAGGACGATGAGGCTTGCTGCGCCGAGGCCCGCTCCGGCGGAAACGCCGACGATGCCCGGGTCCGCTAAGGGGTTCCTGAAAAGACCTTGCATTACGGCACCAGAAACGGCGAGGGCAGAGCCGACAAGCGCTCCGAGGAGCGTTCTGGGCAGCCGAAATTCACTCAGTACGATCCAGTCTCGCAGGTTTATGCCTACAGGAGTTTCCTCTGCGCCATTGAACAGATTCAAGAGATAGCTCTGTGCGACATCAAGGATTGGAATTCTAATCGGCCCAATCGACAGGCTTGCAGATATGGCGAGCACAAGAACGACGACAAGAGCGAAAATGACCTGCCGCGCGAGTAGATCCCGCATTCCGGTCGGTTGTATATCTGCAATTGCCGCAGTCATCCGGTTTGCGTCCGGCCGTTTGAGCGAAATCTCGGTCATGTCGCGTATCAGCCACCGAACTCGGTCAACTTTGCGCCGAGCTCATGAATGACCTCCGGCGTGCGGGGGCCAAACCCCAAGAGGTAGTTTCCCAGCATCTGGATAAGCCGTTTGTGTTCGCCAGCGGGAGTTAGCGCAACCGCCGGGTGGACAAATAATGTCTGTGCCGAGGTGCCATGATCTCTTCCATTGCTCATCATGAGGATCACGTCTGGCGCAGCCTCCAGAATGGCCTCATCGGTCAGCTGCTTGTACCCGGTAAAGCCTTTCGTCGCATTTTTCGCACCGGCTAACTTGTGAATCCCGCTTGCCGCGGTTTCGTCGCCCGATGCCAGGATTCTGCCGCCCTTGGCAGATAGCACGAATAGAACCTTGAAGTCTTTGGTTCGGTCTGCATTTCCCTCTTCCGCCGTCGTGAGTGCGTGTCTCAGGCTGTCATTCAAGGCCTCTGCTTTTTCCTTAACGCCAAGGGCTTCACCGACTGCTTGCACCTTTTGGATTATTCCTTCGCCCGAATAGTCCTCCGGAATGCTGACGATTGGAATTCCGGATTTTGCCAATAGCTCCAGCGTCTCAGGCGGTCCGGCTCCATCAAGCATAAGGATCATGTCGGGTGATACCGACAAGACCCCTTCAGGCGATAACGCCCGTATATAGCCGACATCCGGAAGTTCAGTTGCTTCTGGAGGGAAGGTGCTGGTTGTGTCTCGGGCGACAAGGCGATCCTCTTCACCAAGCGCATAGACGATCTCGGTCACGGACCCTCCGATGGCTACGATGCGTTCTGACGCTGCCTGTTCGGCAAGTGCCACACCTTGCAGAGCAAGGTGGCTGCCCAAAAACGCTGTTGCAAGGAGAGACACAAAGCGGCCCGAGAATGTGGATCTGAAGCCCATGAGGCAACTCCGATTGTGGTGTTGGTTGAAACCTGAGGAAGCCTTTCGATCAGATCCCGCCATTCCGAGCGCTCGACCGAGCCTTCTGTCCTGACGCCAAAAAATTGAATGACCAGGTTGTCGTTCTCGTCATAGGCTTCAATCGACGTCACGTGTTCTATGTCTGCGGGCTTGCGTACAGCCCAGACGCTGGCAATGTGATCGGTGCGCAAGTGAAGGTGAAAGTTTGGATCAAGCACGTTGATCCAAGGCCCCTTGTCCATAACTGTTTTAATTGCACCGGAGTGGATTTGGATGCAGCCCTTGTTGCCGACAAAACACATAATCGGCAGCG
>JBDWGM010000141.1:0-68500 GCA_039975755.1 Paracoccaceae bacterium
CAAATGCTGAAACCCGGCGTGATGATCCCTGATCTGACCGCTGGCTGTCACCAATTGGATGAAAAATTCATGGAGCTCAAATACGGCTGCCTGATGCATGGCGTCGGCTTGTGCGATGAATGGCCGTTGGTTCGATATCCAGACAAAGCTGTCCCCAACAGTTACGACTACCCACTAGAGCCCGGCATGGTCCTATGTGTCGAAGCGGCGGTCGGCGAGGTTGGTGGCGATTTCTCGATCAAGTTAGAAGACCAAGTTCTTATTACGGAAGATGGGTTTGAAAACCTGATCAGTTATCCGTTCGACCCGCGCCTTCTGCCCTAATCCCAACTGTCGATGTTGGTTAATTCTGGTCGCTATGAACAAACTGGGCATGTGGCTCAGCCCCATCCCCATGAATTGACCCTGTTCCGTTTGCAATGCATCCTAAGCGGAACGCTTGAAATGAAAGCAGAGCTTAATGTGGAACAAAATTTCAGCAATTGGCGTGGCAGGCTCTGTTATAGCCTTTCTGTGCTGTTTTACCCCGTTGCTGCCATTTGTTCTGACGGCTCTGGGTCTGACCGGGCTTTTAAACTTTGTGTATAACGATGCTGTTCTACTACCGGTTTTGGCGGGGTTTTTGCTTTTGACGGGATTTGCAGTCTGGCGCGCCAAACGGCCTAAGTAATCGTCATCCGTCCAACCTATTTCGTTTTGCAAGCAAGCCTACTCAACAGAGTCTTCCTCAACAGAGTCTTCGCCGGTACGTGCCCGTCGCATTATGCAAACAAGTCGTACAGCACCGCCGACATCTGCAATCTATGCGCGAAAAGATGCCAACAGGTAGCCCAGTTTACGCGTTGTTAACGGCTGGACTGCACCCATGCCGCAAGAATGAGGCGATGTAAAATAGGGCGCATGTAGCAATGGATTTGATGGACAGAATAAAGATCGCTCGAGATCGCGCGATGGACGAAGGTTTTATCGCGACGGCGAAAGCACTGGAAAACTTGCTCAAAAATGAAACGCTTTTTGAGTTTCCTCAGGGTAAAAGTAACGCAGGGAACGAGCAGACCTTACGTTAAGTGCATTTCCTTTTGACTTTTCAACCAATGCGAGAGTACGTTTTTTCGCATGTCAAAACTCAAGTCTCTGGCTGCAGAAATCACAGCAATTCAAGACATAGCAAAGCGAACCGGACGAGTTGGTCTGGCAAAATCTCTCGATCAAATTCTGGCTCGATGCCAGCGCGACGCTGACCGAGCAGATAAACAGTTAACCATGCGTCCAGTGGTTTCGATGCAAACTGGAAGCACCCCAATATTGACATGGATCGAACAAGACGAAGAAGCGTGACAGGCGCAATCTATTTCAAGCATCGCGACCAATGACTGATGCGATACTGCACAAGAATGGATGCGGTCTCATTCTGCTCGACGGTGAATTTTGCCATGGGCTTCAATTGCAGCACTCATCAAAAGTTAGCTTTGTCTTGTACTGAAGGTTCTGTATTCAACACAGGAAAAGAGGCTTGCATCACAGTAAGTGCGTGAATTTGGAAAGATCACAAAAACGTTACCGCCTTGCTGCGAATAGAAACGCGACCTGATGCGTTATTGGATTATCTAACCAACGAATTGAACAGGAAATCTTCTATGTTACGTCAAGCTTTGATCGCATTTTCACTCTGCCTGCCCGCTGTCGCGTTTGCGAAGGATGACGATAGCCCGCCAGCACAGACGAAGACGACTCAAGATTGTTTTCAGGTTCGTCAGTGGGATCCATCAATCAAAAAATGGGTGAAATTTTCAAAACCTGTCAATGGTGTCTGGGATGCCAATCTTCGCAAATGTGTGCGTCCTGACAAGACATCGTATTTGGACGAAGACACACTTTATGGTGCAGTGCGCGAACTGGCCTATGCTGGTCGTTACGACGATGCCATCACTGTTTTGGACCAGATGCCCGATCAAAACAGTGACCGGGTCATGACCTATCGCGGGTTTACTGCCCGTAAATTGGGTGATCTGGCGTTGGCGGATGTCTATTACCAGAAAGCAATTGATTTAAATCCTGACAACATTGCTGCCAGATCTTACATGGGTCAGGGTCTTGTGGCCAAAGGTGATAAGGTCGCCGCGATGGAACAGTTGCGTGAAATTCGCGCGCGTGGCGGTGTTGGATCTTGGTCCGAAAAATCACTGGCTGCAGCCTTGAAAAACGGGCGAACTTTTAATTACTAACCAAACTCTTTGTTCACTTTTTGTGCCTAGCTTGGTGACAGTTATTTTGTGATTCAGGCTGGCGCGTAATGATGGATTTGGTTCCCCTCGCCGCCGCCCCGGGTTTACCCGCTGGCGGTGGTTTCAATTCTCATGTCGATTCACTTTCACGACGCGCAAAGGCCGCCATTGTCGTGCGACTTTTGCTTAACGAGGGCAGTGAAGTCCCACTCGAAGAGTTGCCCGAGGCTTGCCAGGAAGAATTGACCAAGGCCATGGGGCAAATGCGGGTTGTCGATAAGGACACTGTTGCAAGCGTTGTCGAAGAATTCGCAAGCGAAGTGGATCGGATCGGCCTGCGATTTCCAGGTGGCATTGCCGGCGCTCTTTCCGCGCTTGATGGAAAAATCAATCCAATGACGGCAGCCCGCTTACGTAAAGAAGCTGGCGTGCGCGAATCCGGCGATCCATGGGCGCGTGTCCGCGACCTTGGCATCGAAACTCTTCGACCCGTCGTCGAAAATGAAAGTATCGAAGTTTCCGCTGTCTTATTATCGAAGCTGGACACAAAAAAGGCGGCAGATTTGCTTGGTAACCTACCTGGGCCGCAAGCTCGACAAATCGCTTATGCGGTGTCACAAACGGCCTCAGTCACCCCCGAAGCAGTCGATCGCATTGGTTTGTCACTGGCAACGCAATTGTCCGCACAGCCTTTGCGCGCCTTCGACGAAGACCCGGTAGAACGTGTTGGTGCGATTTTAAACTCAAGCACAAGTATTACGCGTGAGGACGTGCTCGAAGGTCTAGATGAACGCGATGAAGGGTTCGCGACTGCCGTTCGCAAAGCTATCTTTACCTTTGGAAACATCCCAAAACGTATTGCGCCGCGCGACATCCCACGCATTTTACGCGACATTGATCAGGCTGCATTGATCACTGCACTTGCAGGCGCTGCGGACGCAGGGATGCAATCTTCGTCTGACTACATCTTTGAAAACATGTCCGCGCGAATGGCCGATCAATTGCGGGAAGAAGCTGCAGATCGCGAAAAACCAAAACCAGCAGAGACAGAAGAAGCGATGGCGACCATCATCGATTCGATCCGGGCTTTGGAAAAGTCAGGTGAATTGATGTTGATTTCGGAAGAAGACTAAATCGTAAATCGGCACTGGTTCACGCCAAAATCAAAGGGCCCTTCATACCACTGGTCCGTCCACGTTCCTAAGTTAAGGTATGGAACACTTGCGTGAAATTCCGATCTGATCTGTCTCTGGCTTGTGATCAGGCGCGGCTGGGCCTATGTCTGTCAGCAATTCGCTGTCGCGATAAATACCCACCGGTTGATGACAAAAAGAGACGAAAAAGATGTCTGCATCCCGCACGTTTGAACATCGCGTGACTGATATCGTCGCGCGCACTGTGATCGGTTTCGCGTTGCGTCTGCCTTACCGGATGCGCGTGCCTTTCATGGGCTGGATGATTTCACGCGTAATTGGACGCGTGGCCCACTATCACAAACGTGCCAGAACCCATCTCGCCGTTATTTTTCCGGACAAACCGAAAACCGAAATCAACCGCATCGCGACCGCTTGCCTAGATAATGTTGGTCGTTCGTTGATTGAAAACTACTCTACTCAGGATTTTCTCGCACGTATGGCCGACGTACCTCTGGAAGGTGCTGGCGTTCAGGTGCTGAAAGATGCCGCGGCCTCTGGCCGTGCGGTGATTTTGCAAACGGGCCATTTCGGAAATTACGAAGCCGCACGCGCGGTGATGCTGACCATGGGAATTGAGCCCGGTGGTATTTTTCGCAAAATGCACAATGAATTCTTCCACGAGCATTACGTGAAAACAATGGAGGCTTATGGCGGTCCTGCATTTCAGCGCGGATTGCCGGGGATGCGGGGTGTGATGAAGCACCTAAAATCTGGTGGTCAACTCATCATCCTAAATGACCAACATGCTTCCGCCGCACCAACTCTCAAGTTTTTAGGGAAACCCGCCAAGACTCCGCTGTCTCCAGCCGAGCTTGCGTTGCGATTTGATGCCGTTGTTTTACCGTTTTTCTCCGTCCGTCAATCAGACGGGCTAAGCTTTCGATGCTATATCGAAGAACCGATTGAACATTCCGACCCAGAAACGATGACGCAACAAATGAACGACCGGCTTGGCGAAAGAATCCTCGAGACACCAGAACAATGGTTTTGGGTTCCGCGCCGATGGCGCGCGGAAACCAATTGATCAACGTAAGCGGGCTGCACCCACAATCGGGCCGTGTCGTCCTTGTTGAACCAAAACCACAACTGGCTTGTCGCCTTCCGCTTTGGCGCGCATTTCAAACGGCGTCGCGCCGTTCCATTCGCCCAAGATCGTCCACCCTTCAGAAACGTTAGCGTATTCCAACGTATTCCCTGCGTTTTCACCGCGGGTAATCTTGGACGAGCGCACAGGCGAATACCGCAACATCTGTACAATCAACGGACCAGACACGCCGTTGGATTCTGCAGAAATCACGACATCATCCGCATCCCGGACCAGCGAAACGTCCAGCGGTGACGGGGCCGCCGCGTGATCACTAATCGCTTTGCCCAATGCCATTGGTCGCGTTCCAACTATGTCAGTTGTACCGTTAACCACCATTTGTGGCGTATAGATTGACCGACGACGCCCCTCAGACGCGTATCCGCGTTGGCGTTCAGCATTGCCTGGATCTGCAAATTCGTCTTTCCAGCCAATGTAATCCCAATAATCTACATGAAGCGACAAAGCGATCACATCGTCACGATCGGCCAATTGATGGAACAGTTTATCCGCAGGTGGGCAAGACGAGCAGCCTTGGGATGTGAACAGTTCCACAACGACAGGACTATCTGCCCACGTTGGCATACTGAAAGCGGTTGAAATGGCCGCCGCTATCGGAATCAGATGTTTCATTCGGGCTCGCATTGCTGTTTGGTGTCGTACAAACCTAATGGCTTGGGTAATAAATTGCGAGTAAACACTTGTTGAAAACAACGGACACAAACTTCACAAGGTGATGATGTGAGAAAGTTTCTGGTAAGCCACTGCCTACCTAAACGATACTTTATCGTCAGATTTAGTTGAATGTTCACAAACGTAAAACAATAGGCCACCACTATCTCGCCTTTTCTGCAAAAGGAAGCCATCTATGCCAATCACAGTTGGTCACGACAGCTCGAAGACACGGCGCACGCTGAGCGCTGGCGGAACATCTGTCGCATATTATTCGATCAAAGCCGCCACCGACGCAGGTCTTGGCGACTTTTCAAAATTGCCAGCCGCGTTGAAAGTGGTTCTGGAAAACATGTTGCGCTTTGAAGACGGCAAGACTGTTTCGGTGGACGACATCAAAGCTTTTGCAGAATGGGCGACCAAAGGGGGTAAAAACCCGCGCGAAATCGCATACCGCCCTGCCCGCGTGTTGATGCAGGACTTTACCGGCGTGCCTGCAGTGGTTGATTTGGCGGCAATGCGCGACGGCATCGTGGCATTGGGAGGCGACCCTGAAAAGATCAACCCGCTGAACCCGGTCGATCTGGTCATTGACCACTCTGTGATGATCGACGAATTCGGCAATCCACGCGCGTTCCAGATGAACGTTGATCGCGAATACGAACGCAACATGGAGCGTTATACGTTCCTTAAATGGGGCCAGTCCGCGTTTAACAACTTTCGCGTTGTGCCACCGGGAACAGGCATTTGCCATCAGGTGAATCTGGAATATCTTGCGCAGACTGTCTGGACGGATACCGACCAGGCCGGTGAAAACGTTGCTTATCCTGACACGCTTGTGGGCACTGACAGCCACACCACCATGGTCAACGGTGCTGCCGTTCTAGGTTGGGGCGTAGGTGGGATCGAGGCCGAAGCTGCCATGCTGGGCCAACCAATTTCAATGTTGATCCCAGAGGTCGTTGGGTTCGAACTGACGGGCGCGATGCTTGAAGGCACCACGGGGACTGACCTTGTTCTAAAGGTTGTCGAGATGTTGCGCGCCAAAGGTGTGGTTGGGAAATTCGTCGAATTCTTCGGCGAAGGGTTGGATCGCTTGCCGCTGGCGGATCGTGCAACGATTGCCAATATGGCCCCTGAATACGGCGCGACTTGTGGGTTCTTTCCAATTGATGGTGAAACGCTGCGCTATCTGAAAACCACCGGACGCGACATGGACCGCATTGCTTTGGTTGAAGCCTATGCCAAAGAAAACGGGTTCTGGCGCGATGCAGATTATGCGCCGATTTACACAGACATGCTGCATCTGGACATGGGTACGATTGTCCCTGCCATTTCAGGTCCCAAACGCCCGCAGGATTATGTCGCTTTGACAGATTCAAAATCCGCGTTTTCAAAAGAAATGAAAGACACGTTCAAACGCCCGATGGGCAAAGAAACCGCTGTTGCTGGCGAAGATTACACGATGGAAAGTGGCAAGGTCGTGATCGCGTCGATCACGTCGTGCACCAACACATCCAACCCTTATGTCATGATTGGTGCAGGCCTTGTGGCCCGGAAAGCCGCCGCACTGGGTCTTGATCGCAAACCTTGGGTCAAGACATCGCTTGCCCCTGGCTCGCAAGTTGTCAGCGCCTATCTTGAGGCTGCTGAACTGCAAAAAGATCTGGATAAGATCGGGTTTAACCTTGTGGGATATGGCTGCACGACCTGCATCGGCAACTCCGGTCCGATCCAGAAAGAGATTTCTGACGCCATTGCCGAAGGTGATCTTGTCGCCACATCCGTTCTGTCTGGAAACCGCAACTTTGAAGGGCGTATCAGCCCGGATGTTCGCGCCAACTATCTCGCGTCCCCTCCACTGGTTGTTGTCTATGCGTTGGCCGGAACGATGGATATTGATCTGACCAAAGATCCAATTGGAACGGATAAAGATGGCAATGACGTCTTTATGAAAGACATCTGGCCAACCTCTCAAGAAGTCGCAGAGTTGGTCGAACAGACCGTCACCCGCGACGCCTTCCAGACAAAATACGCAGACGTATTTGAAGGTGACGAAAAATGGCAAGAGGTCAAAACCACAGACGCTTTGACGTATGATTGGCCCGCGCAATCAACCTATGTTCAAAATCCGCCCTATTTTCAGGGCATGGATCCAGAGCCCGGAACGATATCGAACATCAGCGACGCGCGCGTTCTCGCTTTGTTGGGCGATATGATCACAACGGACCATATCTCTCCTGCGGGATCATTCAAGGAATCTACGCCTGCTGGAAAATACCTGACAGATCGACAGGTTCAGCCGCGTGAGTTCAATTCTTACGGCTCACGCCGTGGCAACCACGAGATCATGATGCGCGGCACATTTGCAAATATCCGCATCAAAAACGAGATGCTCGATGGTGTTGAAGGTGGCTACACCAAAGGTCCCGACGGCAACCAAAGCGCAATCTTTGATGCCGCGATGGCCTATCAAGAGACTGGCACGCCGCTGGTGATCTTTGGGGGTGAACAATACGGTGCCGGATCGTCCCGCGATTGGGCTGCCAAGGGCACTGCGCTTCTGGGTGTGAAGGCCGTGATCGCCGAAAGCTTTGAGCGTATCCACCGTTCAAACCTTGTTGGCATGGGTGTCATCCCTTTTGAATTCACTGGCGGAGACACTCGCAAATCGCTGGGATTGACCGGACAAGAAACGGTTTCAATCTCTGGTCTGGACGCGATCCAACCGCTGCAAGAAGTGCCCTGCACAATCACGATGGCAGATGGTGAGGTGAAGAACATCTCGCTGAAGTGTCGGATCGATACAGCGATTGAAATCGAATATATCGAACACGGTGGTGTGCTGCATTACGTTCTGCGCAACCTTGCCAAAGCACCGGTTGCCGCCGAATAAGCCACGATCCCAAAATCAAACGAAAAACCCGCCGCGCGCGGGTTTTTCTTTGACTACGGCAGAAGTTAAGCCTTTGTTTCGTCGCGCTATTTTGACCCAAGCAACGCGTCGACTTAATGGAATAACTCGCAAGGCACGCCTTCTGAGGCCTTTAGCAAAAACGCTCTGGACCGACCCATTGATCATCTGAATATCGATCACCATGCGCCCAACCGATGGGCAACACGGTTTCAAGGCGTGCTAAGTCATCGCCATTAAGCGCAACGTTCGTTCCGGCCAGCAGTTCTTTGAAGTGCCCAACCGACCGTGTCCCCGGAATAGGAATAACATGGTCCCCTTTTGCCAAGGTCCAAGCAATCGCCAAGCCTGCCGCAGGCATTTCAAATTCGGCGGCAAGTTTGCGAAACCCTTCGGAAAAGCGCAGGTTTTCTTCGTAATGCGGGGATTGGAACCGTGGGTTTGTTTTCAAGAACGGCAGGGTCGCGATCACCTCTTTGGTCAATGGATGATCCGTCAACATAGAACGACCAACCGGCGAAAACGCGACCAAGGCCACACCAAGTTCAGCGCAGGTTTGCACCAATCCCATTTCCGGCGATCGGGTCCATAGCGAATATTCGGATTGAACCGCAGCAACGGGATGAACAGCCTGTGCCCGTCGCAGGGATGCTGGCGCGATTTCAGAATATCCAATACTGCGCGTCTTCCCCTTTTGGACAAGCTTAGCAAGCGTTTCTGTCACTTGTTCAATTTCAATCGCCGGGTTGCGACGGTGGACGTAAAACAGATCAACACAATCGACGTTCAATCGTTTCAATGACTTATCTAACTCGGCTTCCAAGTGCTCAGGCGAATTGTCAAAAAACCGGTTCCCGTCCGCGTCGCGTGAGATCGACGCTTTTGTCGCGATGTGAAACACGTCGCGAGCGGCAGGATTGGCCTGCAAATAGCTTCCAATCGCGTTTTCTGAACGCCCCATGCCATACACATTGGACGTGTCCAGATGTGTCACCCCAGCTTCAAGCGCAGCATCCAAGATCGCAAATGAGTTTTCTTCGCTTGTTGGCCCATAGAATTCTGCGAAAGACATCGCGCCAACCCCTAGGCATGCCACCGATTGCCCATCACGACCCATTTGTCTCTTTTGCATTTCCCGCTCCTTTTGCTTGGAATGCTATCATAGCCTCGACCGGCATTTTGCCAACGTTGCAATATGCCAAACTGCGCGATATCCTCCGTTGAGCCTCTCGTTAATGTTATGGCATTGATTGTATCTTAGGCTTGCAGCGCGCTCTTAATCAGTCCAGACCGGAAAATATGTCTGATACGTTTGACACACCTCCAACAGCACTCCAGATTGCACTTATGCCTGCAGTCATACGCCGTGCTGCTAAAATTGCATTTGTTGTCGGTATCATTCTTATGTTCATCAATCACGGCGACAAAATTGTCATGGGGCATATGACGACGCTTGCTTGGATGAAATGTGCGTTAACTTTCTTGGTCCCTTATAGCGTGTCCACTGTGACTGCCATTTTGACCGCTCGCGAAAACCAACACTAAATTAATATTTGTTCGAAATCTGGGTTTTTCCTCTGTTTTACACTGCAGATTCAGTATCTTAGTCGAGCTCTCTTGGACCAATCCATAGCTCTTAGTGCGTTTTTAAGCACCAAAATGCAACGCCTTATCAAAGCGTAAACAATTAAAACCACATAATCGCTTCAAATCTTAAGTAAGGAGTTGGCTATGTTTGTTTTGAAATTTGCGATGGCTGCAGCTGTCGCGTCAATGGCTTGGACACCGGTGCTTGCAGACACATCAAGCGCGGCCATTCAAAAAGAACGGTTGGATCTGGCTGGTCGGGAACGGATGTTGATCCAACGGATCGTCAAATCCTCGTGTCTGGTGTTATCAAACATCGATACAGAGCATTACGCCGCTTCCGCGATCAAAGACACCGACTTGTTCGAAACCACCTTGGCCAATCTTATTGCCGGGTCGCCCGAACGAAACTGGGCCCCAGAGAGAAATCCCAAAGCCCTCGCTCAAATGCAAGATACATACGCCAAATGGAGCACGTTGCGCCCCGCAGCATTGCAAGTATCACACGGCGACCTGATGGCCTTTGCTGTTTTCCAAATCGTTAAGGACACGGACAAAACAGTAACTGCGATGAACGCGGCCGTGTCAGATATCGCAAATGCCATGGGCCAAAAGGGCGTCGACCCCAAAATCTCGAAAACGCTAAACGCTGCCGGAAAACAACGAATGTTGTCGCAAAAGTTAGCAAAGGAATTTTGCTTTCTTCACAATGATGTAAACGCCGAGATGCATCGTGAGTTGTTGATAGACACGGCAGCGACATTCGAAAAAACCTTGGACAGTCTTTTGAATTCAGACGCGGTGACCGGCGAGTTTATCGCGCCTCCAACACCACAGACTGAACTTCATTTGGCCAATGCAAAGAGCATTTGGCAGGATTTGTCACCGATCATGCAGCACGCAATTGATGGTGAGGAAACGACTCGTGCCGATCTGGAAAACGTGGCGTATTTAAGCGATAAGCTGTTGTCCGAAATGGTGGCCGCCGTCAAAGCATACGTGGCCGGCACAGCCTGACGTCAACGTCGTTTCAAACTGCATAAATGCCAAAGAGCTGAGCCCGAATTCCGGGCTCAACTTCATTATCCAATCAAAACTTCTCCAAACTCTTCGCGTAAATTGCGTTTCAACACCTTGCCTGTGGCGTTTCGTGGCAAAACATCCGTGAAAACGACTTTGTCCGGCACCTGCCACTTCGCTACTTTGTTTACAAAAATACTCAATATCTCTGTTTCACTTGGCGTTTCTCCTTCTGCGACAACCGCCACCAAAACAGGTCGTTCATCCCATTTTTCATGTCGTGCACCAATCACGGCAGCATCCGTCAATTTGGGATGTGCAATCGCGATGTTTTCAAGGTCGACTGACGAGATCCATTCACCACCTGATTTGATGATATCCTTGGAACGGTCCTTAACGGACAAAAACCCATCAGGGTCCAAAGTGGCCACATCGCCTGTATCAAACCATCCGTCCGTCAACGTTTCCGCGCTGGTTTTCTTGAAATAGGCGTCCAATATCCACGGCCCCTTCACCATCAATCCGCCTTGAGCTTTCCCATCGCGGGGCAGCTCCGCGCCATTGTCATCCACAATTTTCATAGAAACGCCCCACGGTGGACGGCCTTGGTTCTCACGGATTTTATGTAGCTCTGCATCAGGTAGCTTTAAATGCTTGCCTTTCAGTTGGTTACCCGAGCCAAGCGGCGACATTTCGGTCATGCCCCATGCATGGATGGTTTCCACACCGTATTTCTCGCGAAATTCAGAAATCATAGAGGGCGGACAAGCTGATCCACCCACAACCGTTTTTTCAAGGCTGTCCAAAGTGCTTCCTGATTTGGCAGCTTCGCCCAAAAGACCAAGCCAAATTGTTGGAACTCCGAGTGCCTGATGAACCTCGTACGTGTCGATTAAATTAACAAGAGAGGCCCCGTCCAGACCTGGCCCCGGCAACACCATCGCCGCACCAACAACGGCGCAGGCATAGGGCGTGCCCCATGCATTGACGTGAAACATCGGAACAACAGGAAGAACGCGCTTTAATGCGGACAACCCCAAACCATCCGGTGCAGAGGCAACAAGTGAATGCAACACAGTCGAGCGATGCGAATACAAAACGCCCTTGGGATTACCGGTCGTTCCAGACGTATAGCACAGGCTTGAGGCGGTATTTTCGTCAAACTCAGGCCAGTCAAACGTTGCTGCGCCGCCTGCAATCAAGTCGTCGTAGGATTTGATGCCCGGAATGGCGGTCGCGGCATCCGCGTCTATGTCATCAAGCAGAACAATGTGTTCGACGCCCGGGATCTTGTCCCGAATTGCTGCAACCAAAGGCACGAATGTGCGGTCGATGAACAGAACTTTGTCTTCTGCGTGATTGATGATGTAGACAAGTTGCTCTGGAAACAGCCGGGGGTTGATCGTGTGGCAAACAAAACCCGCGCCGGACACACCAAAGTACACTTCCATGTGTCGCCGATTATTCCATGCAATCGTGGCGCAGCGGGCTTGTGGCTCAAGTCCCAATTGCGACAGCGCATCTCCCAATCTGTGCGAATTTTCACCAACATCGCCCCAGTTGGTGATCTCAACGCCACCGCCTGTATTGACCGAAACTATTTCTGTGTCCGCGTGGTAAAGTGCGGCGTGATCAATTAGTGACTGAATGGTCAGCGGCATTTCCATCATTTGGCCCAGCATGGATCTCTCCCTTTTTTATCGTTATGACGCGCAATGGTACCGCTTAGAAAATTGATGCGTGCGCCGTCTCCCTTGTTCGTACCTTGGCAAGCGCGCGGACCCCTTGCAAGCTTTGCGCGCAGCCGATAGCCCAGCGTTATGAAATATGCGTTTCACACATCATTAAGCAAAGATGACCAAATCAGTTTTGGCGTTTCGGCCCCTCAGCCAGTCGCACGTGCAGATCGTGTCCATCACGACGAATGCGACGCGCTGAATCACGTGAACAACACCAGCTATATGGTCTGGTTCGAACGCCTGCGCATTCAGTTTGTAGAATTTTACGGGATCGGAACGCTAGCGGACCCCAATAGCCCGCGCATCGTCATTCGATCGGGACATATTCATTGGATTGCCGAAACATTTCGCGACGAAAATTACATCATTACAACGGGATGCACATCGTTTCGCCGCACGTCCATGACATTGGAGCAAGCAATTTGGGTTGATGGTCAAAAACGGGCATCGTTCACCTGTGTCATGGTTCTGCTTGAGCCTGACGGGTCAGGGAAAATGCAGATTCCCGACCACGTTAAATCCCGCCTAAAAGAAGATGGCGCGCATCAAGAGTAATTTAGCTATGCTTTAGCCTGTGTTCGGTCCAAATCAGCAGCTATTTCATCCGCCAGTTCAAGTGCATCGATATCGCCCCGCTCGGCCGAAACCCTAAGCCCCGTCAGATCAGACTGGAACCTGCGCGCGCGCTTTTCAGCGGACACTTCGTTGTCGATTTCGCCTTCCCTTTGCGCCTGCACAAATAATGCTGCGAAACGCGCTTCCATCGTCGCCATGTGTTGTCGTGCCTTTGAGGCCAAAGGGTTGCCTTGCCCGCTTAACTCAAGCAGCGTTTTAGACAACATACAGGCCCGTACAGGCATGGCGCTGTCTTCAACAACCGAACGCAAATGCGCCTTTAAGGCACCAAGCGCGCCGTGGGTTTGCACCAATTGATCAAGGCGCACTTGCCCGTCTTCGACATATCGATCAAGCGTCAATTCATACAAGGCATCCTTTGATCCAAATGCCGCATAAAAACTGCCGGGATGCAGCCCAAGGCCCTTTTCCAGATCCTTCATGGACGTCCCGGCCCATCCTTTTTTCCAAAAGATTTCGCGCGCATTGGCAATCAATACATCGCGATCAAAAGAAGCTGTGCGTGGCATTGGGTCGTGCGTCCGTTTTCTTGAGCGTTCATTCAAATATATACTTGAATGATCATTCAATAAACCCTAATTCGAAATCAGACCCACACAAACACTGGAGACAAAAGTGACTGACTTCCCATCACACGACTTGGACAGCGCCCCCGACGGATCCAAACCCTTGCTTGAAAAATCACAGGCAGCATTTGGCCGCCTGCCCGGTCTTCACCGCGTTTTGGCAGAAAGCCCGCAGGCGTTTGAAGGGTACCAAGTGCTGCACAAACTGTTCATGGAAACAGATTTTGATGCAGATGAGCTGACCGTTGTTTGGCAAACAATCAACGTTGAACACGAATGCCACTATTGTGTTCCGGCCCATACTGGACTGGCCAAGATGATGAAGGTGTCAGATGACATCTCAGAAGCGCTCAGAAATGAAACGCCGCTGCCGTCGCCCAAGCTTGAAGCATTGCGAACCTTCACTTTGCAAATGATACGCGAGCGCGGCAATGTTGCCGACGATCAGATGCAAGCATTCCTTGCTGCAGGCTATTCACATCGTGCTGTTCTGGATGTTGTTTTGGGCCTCGCGCAAAAGACAATGTCTAACTACATCAACCATGTTGCTGTGACGCCTTTGGACGAGCCCGTTCAAAAATTCGCATGGACACGTGCGAAATAAGTTAAGCTCACTTAAGCGAACACAAAAGAAACCGAGCGCTTTCATTTCAGAAGCGCCCGGTTTTTTACGTTTGTGCCCCTTAATCTTTATGCCGTAGCAACCAGTCGACCAATGCAGCAGTTGATCCGTCTTTCCCGTCAGACGATTGTTCGCCCGTCACAACTGGCCCTAAAGCTGTTGCCAATTCTTTACCCAATTCCACACCCCACTGGTCATAGGAATTGATGCCAAGAATAACGCCCTCAACAAAAACCCGATGTTCGTACAACGCGATGATCTGGCCAAGCGTATATGGATCAAGTGTTTTATAGACCAAAGTCGTTGATGGGCGATTGCCCGCAAACACACGGTGTGCAGCTTGGCGTTCAAGTTCGTCACCTGAAAACTTGCCCGAAATATTCGCGCGTGCTTCATCCAAGCTGCGACCCCGCATCAACGCTTCGGATTGCGCAAGACAATTGGCGACCAGCAAATCGTGATGATGGCGCAGATCAGGTTCGTGCCCTTCGGCAGCAACCATAAATTCGCACGGTATGACATCCGTTCCCTGATGGATCAGCTGATAAAACGCGTGCTGTCCGTTTGTACCGGGTTCGCCCCAGACAACAGGCCCAGAAGGAACGTCCAGCGCATTACCGTCCATCGCCACGGATTTGCCATTACTTTCCATCTCTAACTGTTGAAAATAGGCGGCCAAGCGGGACAAACGCTGGTCATAAGGCAGAACAGCCCGGCTGGCGTGGCCCAGCACTTGTCGGTGCCACACACCAACCAAGGCCAACATCAAAGGCATATTGTCGACGCCTTCAGCCGCACAGAAATGACGGTCCATGTCCTGGCCACCAGATAGAAAGGCCCGGAACGCTTTGGGGCCGATCGCGATCATCAGTGACAGACCGATAGGGCCCCAAACGGAATAGCGCCCCCCCACCCAGTCTTCAAAGCCAAAGACGCGTTCACTGGGAATACCAAACGCCGCCGTTTTGTCTTCGGCCGTGGACAATGCCGCAAATTGAGACGCCGGATCACCACCATTGTCTTGCATCCACGCCCGTGCTGTCCGCGCATTTGTCATCGTTTCAATTGTTGTGAAGGTCTTTGATGCAACAATCACAAGCGTCGTTTTGGCATCCAACCCTTGCAAGACATCGGCAATATGTGCGCCATCTACGTTCGACACAAAATGGCAACGTGGGCCATCATGGTACGGTGCTAAAGCCAGCACAGCCATGGCCGGCCCCAGATCTGACCCACCGATTCCGATATTCACAACATCCGTGATGCTGCTTGCGCGCACTTGGGTCGCGTAGGCTTCCATAGAAGCAAGCGTTTCCAGAACACCCGGCATCACGTCTTCGCCGTCAACGATGACAGATGGCCCATCAAGGTTGCGCAGCGCCGTGTGCAACACAGCCCGTCCTTCGGTTTCGTTGATCTTTTCGCCCGCGAACATCGCGTCCCGACGTGCAGCAACACCGGCCTTTTCGGCCAGCTTCAACAAATCGTCGCGTATGCTTCCATCGATTTGCGTCTTGGAATAGTCGAGCCGCATCGATTGCGTTTCAACCGCAAACCCATCAGCGCGGCTAGGGTCATCAAACATGCTTAGCAATGTGCGACCCTCAATTCGGGCCGCATGCGATTTCAGATCATTCCACATCAAGTTACTCCGCCCAATGGACCGTAAGTTCGTTTAACACAGCTGCAATCGGCGCTTGTTCGGGGGGTAGATCGCGCGCACGTTCCAATGCTGCGCGCTTTTCGTCACCGTAAATCACAAGGTGCTTGGACATGGCGCCATCCAGCGCTTTCGCAGATAATGACATCCGAGGCTCCTGCCCTTCGGCGCGTATTGGCACAAGGATCGGAGCTTTGTCTGATAGACCTTCGGCAAGACCTTCCGCGCCGGGAAACAATGACGCCGTGTGCATATCCGCGCCCATCCCCAACAACAGCAAGGATATTGGCATTTTGTCAGCAAGGCCGTCGGACAGATCACCCGCCGCCTCATCGGGCGTTTTGCCGTCTACGAAAAATGGTACGAATTGGGCTGTCGCGGCGCGGTTGGTGATCAACCGTTCCCGCACAAGGCGTCCATTCGAACGTTCCGAGCTTTCTGGAACCCAACGTTCATCGGTCAACATGACGTGCACCCGCGACCAATCAAGATCAACAGCAGACAACACATCGAAAATCGGCGCAGGGCTGGTACCGCCGGGCACCGCAAAGCTGGCGCGTTCGTGGCGCAGCAAACAGTTTTCCAGTTCGCTGGCCAACATATCTGCCAATCCCATCGAAAGCAGGTCGCGATCTGGGTATTCTATGATTTTCATGCTTTGACCTTTCGCCATACACGCTGGTCGCGTGCAAGCATTTGTACCGCATCTCCGGGGCCTTCGCTAAGCGCATCATAGGGCTTGGGCACGTCTCCGCGCGTTTCCCATCCTTTGATGATCGGATCTGTCCAAGCCCATGCTGCTTCAACTTCGTCGCCGCGCATAAACAATGTCTGGTTGCCGCGAATAACGTCCATGATAAGCCGCTCATACGCGTCTGGTGGATCGCCCGCTTCTTCACCAAGAGCCTCAGCAAATGTCATGTCCAACGGCACATCAACCAAACGCATTCCGCCCGGTCCAGGTTCTTTGATCGTAACGTTCAACGTTATGCCCTCATTGGGCTGCAAGCGGATCGACAACGTATTGCGGTGATCTTTGTCTTCGCCAAAAATCGAATGGTTTAACTCTTTGAACACCACAGCGATTTCACTGGTCCGCGCAGCAAGCCGTTTGCCGGTGCGCAAATAGAACGGCGTGCCAGCCCATCGCCAATTGCTGACCCCAATTTTCATCGCCACATAGCTTTCGGTGCGCGACTTAGGATCGCCAACACCCTCGCGATAGCTTGGGTTGTCACCTTCAGCGTCATACTGCCCGCGCACAATGTGATGTGGTTCAACTGGGTCCAGCGCGCGAATGACCTTCAACTTTTCATCGCGAACAGCGTCCGGTTCAAATCGGCTGGGTGGTTCCATCGCAATCAGACACAGCAACTGCATCAAGTGGTTTTGAACCATGTCACGCATAGCACCGGATAGGTCGTAATATTCGCCCCGTCCGCCAACACCAACAGATTCGGCCACAGTGATTTGAATGTGATCGACGTATTGGCTGTTCCACAGTGGTTCGAACAACATATTGCCAAAACGGACAGCCATCAGGTTCTGAACTGTCTCTTTGCCCAGATAATGATCAATGCGGTAGATTTGCTCTTCTTCGAAGAACGCCGCCAAGTCCCGGTTCAAGGACCGCGCACTTTCCAGATCACGGCCAAAAGGCTTTTCGACAACAATCCGGCTGTCTTGATCTGTCATGCCATGCGCATTCAAACGCCCGGCCAAATCGGAAAACAGGCTTGGCGCAACGGAAAAGTAAAACGCCCGAACAATGCCATCACGCAAATGCCCGGCCAGTTCCTTCCACCCTTTTTCGCCCTTCGCATCAACCGACACATATTCAAGCCGGCTGAGGAATTTATCCAATGACGCCGCATCCTTAGCGGCACCAGGATCGAATTCTGCGATTGCGTCCGAAATGACCTGCCGGTAGCCAGCTGCGTCCATGTCGGCCCGCGCCGCACCAACAATGCGAGATTCTTCCGGCATTTGCCCGGCACAGAATCGTCGAAACAATCCAGGCAGGATTTTTCGGCGAGCCAAATCCCCGGTTCCACCAAAAATGACCAGATCAAACGTGTCGACCGGGATTACGCGCGATACCATCGTGGTGTCCTTTTGCAAAAATGTTTGCGCTAACTGTACCATCTTTCAAGGCGTTCACAACTGCGTCAGAGCGTCTCTGAAAACCTTTTCTTGACATACACCAGCCCGTACCTGTTTGTCAGACAAAATGACATACAGGCTCGACATGAAAGATCTCGCCAATATTGGCAAATTTGAAGACCCCCATTTGACCGCCAAAGGGGAAGCGCGTGCAACTGTTGCTTTGTCTGATCCACAAACATTGTGGTTCAACACCGGAACGCTGTGCAACATCCAATGTGTAAATTGTTATATTGAAAGCTCGCCGAAAAACGACGCGCTTGTTTATTTAACAACAGCAGACGTTGAAGATTTCCTTAATCAGCTGGAAGAGCGCGATTGGGGTGTCACAGAAATCGCCTTTACCGGCGGTGAACCCTTCATGAATCCGGATATGAACAACATGGCCCGTGCGGCGTTGGCACGTGGGTACGATGTGCTAATCCTCACCAATGCAATGTCACCGATGATGCGTCCACGCGTTCAAAATGGCATTCTGGCGCTGAATTCAGAATTCCCTGGCAAAATGACGTTTCGCATTTCGTTAGACCACCACGATATGTTTCAGCACGATACCGAGCGTGGAACGGGCGCTTATGCCAAAACAATCACTGGCATGGAGTGGTTGCGTGACAACAACGTCAAAATGGCTGTCGCTGGCCGCGCCATTATGGAAGAAAACGATGCCAAAGCCCGTGAAGGCTATGCGGCGGTGTTTGCCAAATATGGCTTTGAAATCGACGCGCAAAACCCCGGCGAAACTGTTATCTTTCCTGAAATGGACGAACAGGTCGATGTGCCTGAAATCACGACGTCTTGCTGGAGCATTCTGAACAAATCACCCGATGCGGTGATGTGCAGCCATTCTCGGATGGTGGTAAAACGCAAAGGTGCAGCCAAACCAACCGTTTTGGCCTGTACGCTGTTGCCTTATGATCCACAGTTCGAACTTGGCGAAACCCTCGCCGAAGCAGAGGTAGACGTGTCGTTGAATCACCCCCATTGCGCCAAATTCTGCGTCTTGGGTGGCGCGTGCTGTTCGGCCTAAAGAGACACGACAAACCCGTCGCGCGGGGATGCGCTTCCATCTGCAAGCCCCGTGTAAATGTTAGGAACCGCGCGCATCCCAGCGTGCGGTTTGACATCCAACCAGGTGCTTGCGTCTGATGCAATTCGCCGCCACGCCTCGCCTATGCGCGCATCAATGACGCCCGGGCCCCAATCCATTCTTCGTTTTTCGATTTGAGCCGGCGCGAAAAAGAACTCTGGCGCAGGACCTTCAAATTTTTGTCCGGGTCGAAATTCGTCCCAATGGCTCATACCGACCGCACAAGAATGTTTTAGAACCTTGGCCAAATGCGCGTGCAGCCGCGCCTTGACTGCGACGCTTCCCGCCATATCAACATAGACGGATGGAATTGTGTCAATGTTTTCAATGTCGTCATACCCAATGACCGCATCACAGGCGCCAAGCGATTGGACAAACGGAATATTGCGTTGCGACGTAAGACCAATGATTTTGACGGAACGCGACGATTGTTTTGCAAGGAACTTGCACAAACCAAGACCGGTTTTCGATGACGCGCTTCCGACAATGACTTGATCCGCACCAAAAAAGGCATTGTCCAATAGCCAGTCACTTAACAAATACGATGTCGCAAGAAGGGGTTGCAACAACGCTTGCAGTTGCTCCTCGGCAGCTGAACGCGGTTTGACCAAGGTATATCGGTTGTAAACGACCGGCAGGTCAGCACGATGCATTGAGGCATCAAGAATAACGGACCCACCCTGCACTTCTGGTTCGATCACCAGCTCTTCGGCCAGCGGAAAAAATCCGTAAAGACGAGCGCCCACGTCCAATGCTTCGCTTTGGCTTTCGACGACTTCGGCAAAACCCCAAACCGGCAAAATGCCTTTTCCGTCGATCCCGGATGGGAAGAATTTCCAATAGCCAATGGCAAACCCACAAGCTGCATAGGTCACATTGTTCGCAGTCAGCGCAAAACGCCGCAATGCCAAACGCGCTTTCCCCGGCTTCAAATCAATGGATCGCGAATCCTCGATCTCGACTTGCGTAATATCTGCCTGATTCACCAACAGCCGCTGCATGATGTTGTCCTCAAATATTCTGGCTTGTCGACCGAGCAACGTCGTTCCTCTGCCATGGATAAAGATCGCATAAGCCCAGTTTACTTGCGCAATGCAGTACACGTTTAAATAGTAGCTCGCCATGCGAACCGGCTGAGATCAAAGCAAAATTGTCACGTTACATTCGTAACACCGTTCAATTCGCCACAATTGCCCTTTTGAACGCTAGTTTAAGCGCAATTCTCCGACGACATTTCGCCATTCTCCAGCGGACACCATCTTGCGATGAGTAAAGCGTACAGAATGAAGCGGGCCTTCAATCTCGTCTTGCCAGAAATCGATAAACTGAAACAGTTTGGGGTGGTCTGGCGCCAGATCGTAGTCCTGCCAAATAAAGCTGTTCAGAACGTGGGTGTAGTCGGGCATGTGGTAATACATTTCTGCAGTTGTCAGACCATACCCTTTTAGCATCATTTCGGTCTCATTCATCGCTAACAAACCTTTATTTTTGAACACCATACAATTAACTTGGCCGTGAAACATTTACTTTTCAATAAAAACAACCTGTTAGCACCGATACACGGCGAGTGCTGACAATCAAATGCCCAGCATCATTGCACCTTATATACGGTCCGGTGTATAACCCACCCCAAGATATAGAACTCTGGCAAAGACGAGCACAATCACGTGAGCGACGACACGCAACCCCCTGAACTTCCAGAAGAACCTGCGCGCCCGATCTATGACGGTCCCTCTGTTTCTATCGAAGCAGAAATGCGCACATCCTATCTGGACTATGCCATGTCCGTTATCGTTAGCCGGGCGATCCCGGATTTGCGCGACGGCTTAAAGCCTGTGCATCGGCGTATTTTATACGCGATGTGGGAAAGCGGGAACACGCACGACAAGTCATATCGCAAGTCTGCGCGGCCTGTTGGCGACGTGATGGGTAAATATCACCCCCACGGTGACAGCGCGATTTACGACGCATTGGTTCGGATGGCACAAGACTTTTCGATGTCGCTTCCTTTGCTGGATGGTCAAGGTAACTTTGGGTCGATGGACGGGGATAACCCGGCCGCCATGCGATACACCGAAGTGCGCCAGGACAAGCCCGCCGCATATATACTTGCCGATATCGACAAAGACACGGTCGATTTCCAAGACAACTATGATGGCAAAGACCGCGAACCTACTGTCTTGCCGGCACGCTTCCCCAATATGCTGGTCAATGGCGCTGGTGGTATCGCGGTTGGTATGGCGACGAATATTCCGCCACACAACCTTGGCGAAGTCATTGATGCAACGCTTGCCCTGATCGACGATCCCGATCTTAGCGCGGAACAGTTGATTGATTACATTCCCGGACCTGACTTTCCGACAGGCGGCATCATGCTTGGCCGCGGTGGGGCGCGCAAAGCCTATACCGAAGGACGCGGCAGCGTTGTTATCCGGTCAAAGACACGGGTTGAAGAAATTCGCAAGGATCGTTGGGCGATTGTTATCGACGAAATCCCCTATCAGGTGAACAAAGCCACCATGATCGAACGGATCGCGGAAACAGCGCGCGACAAAAAGATCGAAGGCATTTCGCATGTTCAGGACGAATCCGACCGCAATGGTGTTCGGGTTGTCGTTGAGCTCAAGCGTGATGCCACCGCTGAGGTGGTTCTGAACCAGCTTTTCCGCTTTACGCCGATGCAGACATCATTTGGCTGCAACATGCTTGCTCTAAATGGCGGGCGTCCAGAGCAATTGACCTTGCGCGGCTTCCTGACCGCCTTCCTTGACTTCCGTGAAGAAGTCGTCGCACGCCGCACTGCGTTTGAACTGCGCAAAGCACGCGAACGCTCGCATATCCTTTGCGGATTGGCCGTGGCTGTTTCGAATGTGGATGAGGTCGTCGCGACGATCCGCGCCTCTGCAGATGCTGCCGAAGCCCGTGCCAAACTGATGGACCGTCGCTGGCCTGCTCAGGACATCGCCCCCTACATCCAGCTGATTGATGATCCGACCCATAAAATGAATGACGATGGGACCTATAACCTGTCGGAAACTCAGGCCCGGGCGATCCTTGAATTGCGTCTGCAGCGCCTGACACAAATCGGTGTAAAAGAGGTCACTGACGAACTTGAAGAGTTGGCAGGTAAGATCAAGGAATACTTGGAAATTCTTGGATCACGCGAACGGATCATGGGCATCATCTCGAACGAATTGAACGAGGTGAAAGCCCTGTTCGCCGTGCCACGGCGCACTGAAATCGTCGACTGGTCTGGTGACATGGAAGACGAAGACCTGATCGAGCGTGAAGACATGGTCGTCACGGTCACATCAGGCGGATATATCAAGCGTACGGCACTGGCAGATTTCCGGGCCCAAAAGCGCGGCGGCAAAGGCCTGAGCGGCATGCAGACCAAAGAAGAGGATGTTGTTACAACCCTCTTTGTGGCGAACACACATACTCAGCTTTTGTTCTTCACCACGGATGGCATGGTCTACAAGCTCAAGACTTGGCGTTTGCCGCAAGGTGGACGGACGGCCAAAGGCAAGGCCATTGTGAACATTCTACCGATCCCATCAGGCGTTTCCATCGCGGCCATCATGCCGGTTGATCGGGACGAAAAAGAATGGGCAGATCTGCAGATCTTTTTCGCAACAACCGCCGGCGATGTCCGCCGCAATGCCCTGTCCGATTTCACCAATGTGAAGTCGAACGGTAAAATTGCGATGAAGCTGCCCGAAGGCGTCGAAATGGTGAACGCACGCATCTGTTCAGAAGAGGACGATGTGATGCTGACCACCAATTCTGGCCGCGCCATCCGGTTCCCAACAACGGATGTACGCGTCTTTAAGGGGCGCGATTCAACGGGTGTCCGCGGGATCAGGTTGCAAGGGTCAGACCGCGTCGTGTCCATGTCTGTCATTCGTCACTTTGAGGCGACATCAGACGAACGTGCCGCCTATCTCAAGATGCGACGGGCAATGGCCGGACTGGCCGATGACGCCGAAGGTGCAGGAGACGGTGAAGACGCTGATGAAAATGCAACCATCAGCCAAGAACGCTACGCAGAAATGTCCGCATCGGAAAATCTGATCCTGACAATTTCAGCAAGCGGCACCGGAAAACTGTCCTCAAGTCACGATTATCCAGTGCGTGGACGCGGTGGTATGGGTGTGGCTGCGATGGACAAAGCCATGCGTGGCGGTGAACTTGTGGCCTCCTTCCCGGTTGAGCTGGATGATCAAATCATGCTTGCCACCTCAAAGGGGCAATCGATCCGCGTACCTGTCGAAGGGATCAGTTTCCGGTCGCGCAGTGCCGGTGGCGTTAAAGTCTTTGATACAGGCAAAGGCGAATTTGTCGTTAGTGTCGCGCGCATTGCGGATCAAGGCGAAGACGAAGACGGTGCTGAAGCAAGTGGCGAAGGCGACGTTTCAAGCGACGACACATGATCGAACGCACCTAAAATTCAATCATTGGCGCGCGGTTCATCAACACGCGCGCCATTTGAAATTTGATAGACGCCGGCCAGATCAGTTAGCCGGCCTATGTCTCTCTGTGACAGCGCGCTTTAACACTGCATCAACTTTCTGGCGTCACTCTGTTCTGGTTCGCAACGGAGAACGCAATGAATTTGTATGTGTGCCAGATTGATTTAAAACAAGAAGCCAAAGCTTTGGTGTTTGCCAACGCGCTGGACATCTGGCTGACCCACTTGAAAAACAGCGGGACTATTCACAGCTGGCAACTCTATCGTCGCAAACTCAACCTCGCATCTGACACGTTTCGGGATTTCGAATTGTTGATTGAGGTGGAAAACCTGTCTCAGCTTGATCTGGCATTTCGCCTGTCCGGGCAACAAAATGACGACATTCAGGACATGTACAACGCTGTACACAGTCTGATTGCGTCATCAGATTTCGGCCTGTTCCGCCCCTTCCCTGACCCGGAACGCTCCGAACGTATGGCCTTGTTATAGCGTTATCCTGACCCATCAAATTATGCCAAGAGACACACAGATTACAGACCGTAAATGTCGCCGAATTTTGTTTTTAGATAAACAATAAGCGGTTTCGGAGAAATACTGCGCCCACTGGCGCGCGCAATAACATCAACCGGTTCATACAATCCGCCATGGCGTTGAAGATTTTCGCGCAGCCACTGTGTCGCTTGTGACGTATCCCCCAAGGCCAACTGATTGTCTAAATCTGGCACGGCCTCTCGTAGGGCTTCGTTCAAACATCCGGCATAGACGTTGCCCAATGAATAGGTCGGGAAATACCCAAACAATCCCACAGACCAATGCACATCCTGCAAAACGCCATTTGATGGCTTGTCGACAGCATATCCAAAATCGGCCTTAAACCTATCATTCCAAGCAGCTTCTAAATCGGCAACCGACAGATCACCGGACATCAATGCACGTTCTAAATCAAAGCGTAACATGACATGCAGGTTATACTGCACCTCGTCCGCTTCGGTCCGAATGTACCCTTTCTGCACTTTGTTGACGGTCGTATAAAACGCGTCACGATCAGCAACCCCTAAATCACCAAACGCGCTTTGCATTTCGCCAAACAGCCACCCCGTAAAGGCCCGCGAGCGGCCAATCTGGTTCTCGTAAATCCGGCTTTGGCTTTCATGAACCCCCATCGACACACCGCGTCCCAACGGGGTCAACAGATATTCAGGGTCAATCGCTTGTTCATAGGCGGCATGGCCAACTTCGTGGATCGTTGAATAAAAGCAGTTGAATGGATCATCTGGATTGGTTCGCGTCGTAATGCGCACATCCAAACCTGATCCGCTGGAAAACGGATGAACGGCCTTGTCGATGCGACCGTTGTCCAAGTTATAGCCAAAGGCCAAGGCCAGCTTTGTACTTAGGGTCAGTTGCGCGTCTTCGTCGAAGGTTCCGGTCAAATCACTGGGTGCAGGCCGATCTAAAATAGCACTGCGCAATTCAACAAGTGCGGGGCGCAGCTCGGCAAACATGTCTTCCAGCGCGGCGCCCTTCATTCCATGCTCGTAATCGTTGAGCATCGCATCATATAGATCGCCGCCCTGTGCTAAGGCTGCACCTTCTTCGCGTTTCAGCGCGACAACCTCTTCCAGCACGGGGCGGAAAGCGCCAAAATCATCGTCTGCACGAGCCGCAGCCCATTTGCCCTGCGCAGTTGATGTCACCCGCGCCAACGTCTTTGCCAAATCCGCTGGGACTTTGTTGGCCCGGTCATAGCTGCGTCGAATTTCACGCAGTTTTGCGCGGGACACATCATCCGGAACATCTGTCCCGATTGCTGCCAACCACGCACCAACCCGCGGGTCCGTGCGACGCGCATGCAGCACAGCTTCCATGGCGGCCATTTCTTCGGCGCGTTGTTCCATGGCCCCGTGTGGCATCATCGTTTCCTGATCCCACCCCAACCGGCCGGAAATTTGGCCCAAAGCGCGGGTTTCACGATCAAAGGCCATCAAGGCGTCGAATTCGGACATGGATTAGGTTCCTCTGATAGACGTGGCAACGGGATAAGCAGACAAATAGCGAGCGTGCAGAATGAGTACCCACAGCACAACGGCCAAAATCTGGTGGAAAATCGCAATGTGCAGCGGCGCTGCGTAAAGTACGGTCACAATCCCTAACACAATCTGAACCACCATTACCGCCATAACGGCATTGAATGCAAAACGTGTCTTGGTATGAGCAGATTTACGCGATGCGACCCACACGCCAACAGCAAAGGCCAACAGGACATAGCCGGTCACACGGTGAATGAATTGCACCAATCCCGGGCTTTCAAAGAAATTGCGCCACCATGGTTCGATGTTGAACGCCGTCGTAGGGAACACATTGCCCCCCATCAAAGGCCAATCCGTATAGCTGCGTCCGGCATCGATCCCGGCGACCAACGCGCCCAATAGGATTTGCAGAAACGCAAAGTGCAATAAGCCAGTGCTCATTCCGAATAATGACGCTTCTTTGCCCCGTCGGGCCTGCAACAGGTCGCGTTCGTCGCGCCCTAAAAGGAAAATGTACCACGCGATGAAACCCAAAATCACGAAGGCCAACCCAAGATGCGTGGCCAATCTGTAGCTGGCGACATCAACTATGCCTTGGCCTTGCGTGACGCCACTGGACACCATCCACCAACCGATGGCCCCTTGCAAACCGCCCAAAGCGCCAAGCCCCAGCAATCGAGGCGTCCAACCCGTTGGGATTTGACGCCGCGCGAGAAACCAAAAGAAACCGATGGCCCAAACAAGGCCAACAACACGGCCCAGCTGGCGATGCCCCCATTCCCACCAGTAAATGACCTTAAAGTCGGACAAGGTCATCCACTGGTTCTGAATACGAAATTCATCAATGGCTTGATATTTCGCGAATTCACTGTCCCAATCAGCGGCTGACATCGGCGGCAAAGCCCCAGATAACGGACGCCATTCCGTAATCGACAAACCGCTGTCCGTTAATCGGGTCAGTCCTCCGACCGCTATCATAGCAAAGACCAAAGCGAATAAAATCATCAGCCAGACGCGGATTGCGCCCCGTGCGCCAGTGCGCCCACGGTCGATCAATCCAGGTTGAGCCGCGACTTTTGGTTCGCTGCTGTCTACTTCTTCGAAAATACTACGCTTACCGCTCATACTTCGGCCCCGTTCACTCTGACATGATACCTAAGGCGGTGATGGGGTAAGGTCCAGTATTCAGCCTCTTTCTTTCCAGCGGACCATCTGACGCAGGATGCCATGAAACATGCGCACATCCATTTGCGTCAAAGGCATCCGGGACCAGAGATTGCGTAAATTCACCTTCATGCTGGCTTCTTTGTTTTCTGGGAAAAAGAAACCTGCAACCTCGAGACGGCTTTCAAAATGGTTGGCCAACGCTTCGATCTCATCTGCATTGGCCCAATCGGTGCCGCCCATCTCAGTGGTTATGTCGGTGATTTCACTTGCGGCGCGGCGCCATTCATACCCTAGCAATAGCACACATTGTGCAAGGTTCAGAGATGGGAATTCCGGATTGACCGGGACGGTGATCGTGGCATTGGCCTGCGCGATATCTTTGTTTTCCAGCCCAGCACGTTCAGGGCCAAACAGAACAGACACATGTTGACCCTGTGCAATTTTCTCTGCCGCCAGCTTCATCGCAGCTTCGGGGGAATAGACGGGTTTGGTCAGCTCGCGTTGTCGGGCTGTGGTTGCAAATACAAATGTGCTGTCATCGACAGCCGCTGCGATATCGTCATGCACGGTCGCGCTGTCCAACAAACGCCCAGCGCCTGATGCCATGGCAACCGCCGCCGGGTTCGGCCAACCATCGCGCGGGGCGACAATGCGCATCCGATCCAAACCAAAATTCAACATCGCACGGGCCGCCGCACCAATGTTTTCGCCCATTTGAGGTCGCACAAGCACAATTGTTGGATAATCTGTCATGCGCCCCGAAGTATGCAAGCAGCTCGAATCTTGCAAGCGACACTCATACAGCTTTTGATTATTGACGAATATCGCGGGCAAAAAGTTTTCTTTTGCTTATCTTTGGGTTAGTGCTTTGCGAAAGAATGGAAGTCAAAAACTATGTCCGACGCAGAGCAGCCACAGATTTACTTGATCACCCCACCGGTCCTTGAATTGTCGACCTTTCCAACTGAGCTTGCCAAAGTGCTTGATGCCCATGAGGTTGCCTGCATCCGTCTTGCACTGGCATCACATGACGAAGACCAGATTGCGCGCGCAGCGGATGCGTGTCGCGAAGTCGCCCATGCACGTGACATCGCCATTGTTGTGAATGACCACACAGAGCTTGCGATACGGCTGGGTCTGGACGGGGTGCATTTGTCAGATGCCGGACGTTCGGTGCGTGATGCCCGCAAATCACTGGGCCCTGATGCAATCGTCGGCAGTCATTGCGCAGCATCGCGCCATGACGGAATTTCAGCGGGTGAAGCCGGGGCTGATTACGTGTCCTTTGGACCGGTCACAGGCAGTACGGGCGATGGTCAGCTCGCTGATACAGACTTGTTCACCTGGTGGTCAGAAATGATCGAAGTGCCCGTCGTCGCAGAAGGCGCGCTGGATCTAAACACAATCCGCACATTAAGCCCCGTTTCCGATTTCTTTGGCATTGGTGAGGAAATCTGGTCAACGACCGACCCCGCCGGAACACTGGGCGGCTTTATTGCAGCCATGCAATAGCGACTGTTCTTAGAGGAACACCCGTTCGACCACCCAATAAACGCCGACCGCCGCAATCGCCACAGAAGCGGGCACCGCAATCGCCTTGCGGTACCAGTCTTTGCGAGCGAACCAACCGACGGCCAAAAATGCCAATGCGATAACGGTCAGTTGTCCAAATTCAACGCCAATGTTGAAGCCGATCAATGCCGGGATAAACGCCCCCGCAGGCAATCCAAATTCACCCAAAACACTGGCAAACCCAAGCCCGTGCAACAACCCAAAGCCAAAGACGATAATCGGGCGCCAAGGGTTCAGACCCTTGGCAAAAATATTCTCTACAGCGACATAGACAATGGATGCCGCAATTAGGGGTTCGACAATGCTGCCCGGTACAGTGACCCAACCCAAAGCCCCCAGCGCCAAGGTAACAGTATGTGCCAAGGTAAACGCGCTGATCTGCCACAAAAGCGGGCCAAGGTGCGTCGACAAAAAGAACAAGCCCAACACAAACAGGATGTGATCCAACCCCTTGGGCAGGATATGGTCAAACCCAACAGGAATATAGGACACAAAGGTTTGCCACCCCGACAACGCCCCACCCCCTTTCAGATCGATTTCAGGGGTTTGTGCACCAAGGTCCAGATAACCGGTATAGGGGTCTTCGACGCCTTGCTGGCGCAGAATCAACGCGCCGTCACCTTGAGGCCAAGCCACAACAACGCTTTGTGCGCCCGCTGGTAACGTCCCACGCAGGACAATACGGGTTGTGCGTGGCAATTCCGTATTCCGCTCTTGTTCAGTTTGCGCTTCAACCACGGACAACTCGATCGATTGTTCTCCGGCCTTAACCAAAGGGTGTTCATTCCACAGTGGCAAAAGCTCACTAGACCGAATTGCCAATGCGTCCGGGTTCAAAGCGCGCAATGTGTCATAGTCACCCGCGTTCTCGGCTTCATCTGTGTCTGTCAGCGCGTCTAAATCTATGTCCGCCAGTAACGCTTCTAGATTTGCAGACACTTCAATTTGTAGGACGCCACGTTCGGCGGTTAGATTTGCAATTGTTGGCAACACTTCATGTGCATTCACGATAACCGGCGATAGGGTTGACAGCAGCAGTAAAAAGCGCAGCCTCGTTAAAACCCAAGCAAGCTGTGTGATCATGCTCATTTTTCGTAATCCCCGACCTATTTGTTTTGCCCTTTTTTGCGGCTTTACACCGACCTTGTCCAGCGCCCACGAGCTTTGGATCGAGCCGGAACGCTGGCGATTTGAAAAGGGCGATGAAATACGCGCCGATCTTCTAAATGGCGAAAATTTCTCTGGCTCGAAACTGGCATGGATTCATAACAACGTGTCACGGGCCGATGTTGCTTTTGGCCCTATTCAGCTTCAGGTGAGCGGTCGCATGGGGGATCGCCCTGCCTTGGTCACAGAGGCTCAGCAAGATGGTCTTGCTATTGTGATCCATGAAACAACCCCATCGCGTATTTCGTATAAGACGTGGGAAAAATTCCAAAAGTTCGTGGATCACAAGGATCTCGGCATCACACGCACAGACCACGAAGCCAAAGGGCATCCACCTGAAGGATTCACAGAAAGCTATACGCGCCACACCAAAAGCCTGATTGCGATTGGGGATGGCGCAGGGGTGGATCGCGCATTTGGGCTGCAAACTGAAATCGTGGCTTTAACGAACCCGTTTGCCGATGGTTTCAACAACGACATGCAGATCCAGTTGCTGTATCAAGGGCGCGCCCGTCTAAATACCCAAGTCGAAATCTTTGAACGCGCACCAGACGAAACCGTGTCGGTTTCAACAGTTCAGACAGACAATGCAGGCATTGCCCGTATTCCCGTCAAACCAGGGCACACCTACCTGTTCGATGCTGTTGTGATCCGCCCAGGCAGTCAGGGTAACGCCATATATGACACGCTTTGGGCAGGTTTGTCGTTTCACGTACCCAACAACGTGCCCGACTAACCCCTTGCCATCTGTTACATCCAAGGTCACTAGACCAATATGACACCTGATATTCTTTGTATTGGCTCAGTTCTTTGGGATGTGATCGGTCGTTCGTCTTCGGTCATGCGTACCGGATCTGATGTACCGGGCCGCATCACTCGATTGCCCGGAGGGGTCGCGCTGAATATTGCGATGACTTTGGCACAGTTTGGTGTGCGCCCCGCATTATTAACCGCCATAGGACGAGACGCCGAAGGTGACGAGTTGATCGCTGCCTGCCAGGCGCGCGGCCTGGATACCAGCACGGTCTATCGCTCGGGTGATCTGCCCACTGACATATACATGGCAATTGAAGGGGCAAACGGTGTGATCGCAGCCATAGCCGATGCGCATTCGTTGGAAGCCGCGGGCACAAAGATATTGGGGCCTCTTAAGGATGGAACATTGCCTCAGCCGTTTTCCGGCTCTGTTGCACTTGACGGAAATCTGACGTTGGATCTTCTTACAAAAATCGCCAGTTCACCACTGTTGGCACAAGCGGATTTACGGGTCGCGCCAGCTTCCCCCGGCAAAGCGGAACGATTGATGCCATTTCTGACCCACAGTCGCGGAACCCTCTATGTAAATCTCGAAGAGGCTGGATTGCTGTGTCAAACAACATTCACGCAATCTCGCGACGCGGCCGAAGCATTGGTTGCACGAGGCGCTGCACGTGCTTTGGTCACAAACGGCGGAGACGCAGCCAGCGAAGCAACGGCTGAAAATACTCAGACCGAAGTTCCGCCTCAGGTTCTTGTCGCCCGTGTCACTGGCGCTGGCGACACCTTTATGGCCGCACACATAGTGGCCGAACGCAAAGGTGTTGACCGTACACAAGCCCTGCAAAATGCCCTACAGGCCGCAGCAACATACGTATCCGGAGAAACCCCAGGATGAAGTTGATCCATTCCGCCGCTGTTTTCGACGCGTTGTCCCAATCCAAGCCCGTTGTCGCGCTGGAAAGCACGATCATCACACATGGTATGCCATGGCCACAGAACCTTCAGGTTGCACGTCAAGTTGAAGCAGAGGTGTTGGCCGAAGGCGCCACACCTGCGACGATTGCCGTATTAGATGGCGCCCTTCATGTCGGCCTAGACGAAGCAGAGCTTGAAACACTGGCGCAGGCCAAAAACGTCGCCAAACTCAGCCGTGCCGATATGGCCGTTTGTATGGCCTCCGGTGGAACCGGCGCAACAACGGTCGCGGCGACAATGGTTGCAGCGCATTTGGCAGGCATTTCGGTCTTTGCCACCGGTGGGATTGGTGGTGTGCACAAAGGCGCTGAAGACACATTCGATATTTCGGCTGATTTGATGGAGCTTGCTCAGACACCGGTAACGGTTGTGGCCGCTGGTGCAAAAGCCATTCTTGATCTTCCCAAAACGCTCGAAGTTCTCGAGACGCATGGCGTCCCTGTCATCACTGTGGGTCAAGACACCCTGCCCGCCTTTTGGTCGCGCGAAAGTAGTCTTGCCGCGCCACTCAGACTGGACACAGCAGCTGACATCGCGGCAGCGCATAAAATGCGCCAAGCATTAGGATTGCCCGGCGGACAATTGATCGCCAATCCGATCCCACCGGAGCATGAAATTCCACGGGATGTGCTTGCTCCGGTGATCAAACAGGCCCAAACTGAGGCGGATGATCAGGGGATTTACGGAAAAGCTGTCACGCCTTTCCTGTTGCAAAGGTTGTTTGAACTGACTGAAGGGCGATCCTTAACGGCCAATATCGCACTCGTCCTTAACAATGCCCGCCTCGCCGCCAAGATTGCTGTACATTTAGGCAATGAGGTTCAATCCTAAGCAAACTTTACGACTGCCGTGTTGTAGGAAGCCAATCCATACCATAAGTACCCTTCAGTAGTTAAATTCCAAAGCGCCAATGAACACACCATTTGACCAAGAGCCCCCACGCCGCCGTCCCGGTCTGCTCGCGACTTTTCGTGCGTCGTTCCTGACCGGACTGGTCGTGATTGCGCCTGTCGGTTTGACAGTGTGGCTGATTTGGTCCGTTGTCGGATGGGTGGATGGCTTTGTTCTACCCCTCGTCCCGCTCCAATACCAACCTGACAAATTGATCCAAACCTATTTGGGTCTTGATCCAGCTGTGCAGATCAACGTGCGCGGCATTGGCCTTATCATCTTCTTGTTCTTCACAATTTTTGTGGGTTGGCTGGCCAAAGGCTATATTGGTCGGTCTTTCATACGATGGGCCGAGGGCATCGTAGAACGCACACCTGTTGTTCGTTCGATCTATAACGGGATCAAGCAAATCTCGGAAACTGTCTTTGCCCAGACAGAGAGTAGTTTCGAAAAGGCGTGTTTGATTGAATACCCTCGTAAAGGCATCTGGGCAATTGGGTTCATTTCAACGCAGGCCCGTGGCGAAATCGCGGAGCGTGCAGGCCAGTACGGCGATCTTCTTAGTATCTTTGTTCCAACGACGCCCAACCCGACATCTGGGTTTTTGCTGTTTTTGCCGGCGGAAGACGTCATCGAATTGGATATGTCCGTCGAAGATACTGCGAAACTCGTGATTTCCGCTGGGCTTGTGTATCCCAACGGAAAAGACGCGAAAGATGCGCTTGAAGAAATGGCAAAAGAAGCTGCCGAATAGGGCCTCGTAAGTATCCGGTCAGAACATGGCTTCCAAGTTAACACTGGAGCGTTCACCTAAATCTGAAAAACTTTGATCCAGAAAACCATGTGCCGCCTCGTATCCAGCGGCTTGCAGCTCTCCCAAAACAATTGGGTTGGCCATGATCTTTGTGGCGACGTTTAGCTTGGTCATCAGCTCATCATCCGAGATCATGTGAACAAAAACCTGCGACATGCGTCCTCGTTCTAATACCCCCTCGCGCAACAAACGCTGCACAAAGTTGATGGCACGCAGTTCTTTCATCAACGACGCGTTGAAACTGATTTCATTGAGCCTGTTTTGTATCTGCTGAGGGCTGATTGGCACTTCGTCCCGTTCCAGCGGATTGATATTGATGACCACGATGTCCTCTGGCAGCGCATCAGCGAATAAAGGGAACAAAGCCGGGTTACCGGTATACCCTCCATCCCAGAATGCTTCGACGCGCCCCGTCTTTTCATCAAACAGTTCAACCGCTTGAAACATCGTCGGCAAGCAGGCCGATGCAAGAATCACGTCTTCGCAAACTTCTGACGCATTAAAGACGCGCAGTTTCCCGTCACGCACACGCGTCGCGTTCACAAAAAAAGCGGGGCCAGAATGCGCACAGATCATATCAAAATTGAACCGTTTCACGATCCGTCGCAGCGGGTTTTCGTAAAACGGACCGTATGCATAGGGAGACACCGTGCGCGACCACGCTTCGCCAAATTGAAAGACGGGGCTCAGCTCCATCGCTTTGCTGATGCCTTCAACACCAAAAGGCGACATCCAGCTTGGCATGCGAGTGTCCGAAACCGCGCCAATCTCGCGCCACAGCCAGTTCAGATTTTCCAACGCCTTATCGCGCCCGCCTTCGCATAGACCCGATTTAACCGCAGCCCCATTCAGCGCGCCTGCAGATGTTCCAGATATTCCCGAAATCTCTATGCGCTCGTCTTCCAAGATGCGCTGCAACACACCCCATGTGAATGCACCATGTGCACCGCCACCTTGCAAAGCCAAATTGATCCGCTTGGGTTTACCCATCAAAGAACGTCCTTCAGGTCAGATGTCACGATCAAAGTGCGGTCCAGCCACCATCGACACTGATCGACGTCCCGGTAATTTGCGCCGCAGCATCCGAACACAAGAACGCAACGGTTCCACCCATTTGTTCCACTGTGGCAAATTCCTTGGAGGGTTGGCGCGCCAGCATGACATCACGGATCACAGTTTCCCGGTCCATGCCGTATTCTTTCATCGTGTCAGGGATCTGCGATTCCACCAAAGGTGTCAGAACGTAACCCGGGCACACTGTGTTTGCGGTAATTGGTTCTTCGGCGGTTTCCAACGCTGTGACTTTGGTTAAACCAACCACGCCATGTTTCGCTGTCACATAAGCCGATTTGAACGGAGAAGCCGTCAATCCATGCGCAGACGCAATGTTAACGACGCGCCCCCAGCCCGCTGCACGCATCATAGGCAGGGCAGCTGCTGTTGTGTGAAACGCCGACGTCATGTTGATCGCAATGATTGCATCCCACTTGTCACCCGGAAAATCTTGGATCGGCGCCACATATTGAATGCCAGCATTGTTGACCAGAATATCGCACGTCCCTGCTTTTTCGACCAATGCGCGGGCTTCGTCGCCCTTGGACATGTCGGCTTTGATGTAGCGGGCATCAACACCGAATTCTGCGCCGATCTCAGCTGCCAAAGCATGGTCTTCTGTGCTGTCCGTATAAGAATTCAAAACAACATTCGCGCCAGCCTTTGCCAGTTCCCGCGCCACACCTAGCCCAATACCAGAATTCGAACCTGTGATAATTGCCGTTTTACCCGCCAATGAAATTTCAATCGCCATTCTCAGTCTCCATTCAGGGTCGATCAATTCCCGGCACATTGTCATGCTGCACACGCAAAGTATACCGCCGCAATGCAACAGGACGCGGTGTTCCCAATCACAATTGGCATGCGCATGTAGAAGCCGAGCGCCCCGTTGCGAAAGACGTTCATGATGCTGGATCGAATTCACACAAAAGCTTGCGTTTTAAATGGTGCAATCGAACGGCGGGTAAACGCGACGTATGACGTTGTCGTTCAGACCATCGCACCGCGTGCAAACCCGAGCACAAAAAAAACGCCAGCACGAAGCTGGCGTTGAGTTATTGAGGCAGGTTTCATACAGGCAAGAAACCTATCGAGCAGTACACTCTTTATAATCAATGCATTGCTCAGAGTCCAAGCTAAAAGTTTGATAATGCGCGCAGGCCTCAGACCCAGTATCGTTAACAAAACAAGGTCAAACAGGGATTGTTGCCAGAATGAACAGGGATTTTTTCCACCTCGCTCGCACATCTGTGACTGCGCTTTTACTGATTCTTGGGACCAGTAATGCATTCGCAGAATCGCATGAAGAATCGCAACACGGCCTTGCGATGTATGGGAAACCAGCGCTTGATGAAGGCTTTGAAGCCTTTCCCTATGTCAATGCAAACGCACCAAAAGGTGGTGCGATTCGTCTGGGAAATCCGGGTAGTTTTGACAGCCTGAACCCCTACATTCAGCGTGGGAATGTACCTTGGCAACTGCGCTTTTTTGGCAACGAATCATTGATGGCACGCAGCCAGGATGAACCCTTTACCCTCTACGGATTATTGGCAGAATCGGTGCGTGTGGCAGAGGATCGCTCATGGGTTGAATTTACACTGCGCGACTCGGCCCGGTTTTCTGATGGCAGCCCGGTCACAATCGAAGATGTACTTTGGTCATTCGAAACACTCGGCACACAAGGGCACGGACGATACCAAGGGTTTTGGCAACAAGTAGAGACTCTGGAAGCCACCGATGACAAAACTGTCCGATTTACATTCAACTCTGACAATCGGGAACTGGCATTATTAGCTGGTCTGCGCCCGGTTTTAAAGAAAGCGCAGTGGGACGGTTTGGATTTTACGAATGCTCGTATTGAAGACATTCCAATCAGCAGCGGCCCTTATGTGATCTCGGACTATGACGCGGGTCGCTTTGTAAAGCTGACTCGCAACCCAGATTATTGGGGCAATGATCTTCCCGTTCGCAAGGGGCACAACAACTTTGATGAAATCCGCATCGAGTTTTACGGCGATGCAGACGTGTTGTTCGAAGCCTTCAAAGGCGGCGAACTGTCAGCGATACGGGAATTTAACGCTGCAAAGTGGGACACGCAGTTTGATTTCCCGCGCATCACTTCCGGCGAGATCGTCAAAACGATTATCCCCCATGGCAAACCATCTGGGATAACCGGGTTTGTCATGAACACACGACGCCCCCCCTTTGATGATTGGCGCGTCCGTCAAGCTTTGATCGAGATGTTCAACTTCAATTACATCAGCGCCACTCTGACGGGTGGTCAGCAACCACGCATTACATCGTATTTCTCAAATTCCCCCCTCGCCTTCGAACCCGGCCCCGCAAATGGACGCGTGGCGGAATTGCTTGAACCATTCTCAGCTGATCTTCTGCCCGGAACATTGGACGGCTATGTATTGCCAGAAGGGTCCGATCGCGCACGCGATCGCCGTGCAGTCGCGCGCGCAACTGAGCTGCTTGGGCAAGCCGGATGGACGCCGGGCAGCGATGGAAAGATGCAAAACGGCAATGGTGATGTGCTCAGCTTTGAAATTTTGCTGACACCAGCGGCCACCGAAGCTCGGCAAATTGCCACCATCTATGTCGAAGCGTTGAGCAATGTGGGCATCGATGCCGTCATCTCTCCGCTTGATAGCGCACAGTACAATGAACGTACCGCAAAGTTTGACTTTGACATGTCGTATTATCGACGGGCTGTGTCCTTGTCGCCGGGGACTGAACAGCGGTTTTATTGGGGCAGCGAAAGCGCCGCATTGGATGGATCGCGCAACTGGATGGGGGCCGAAGACCCAGCAATTGACGCGATGATCATGTCGATGTTGTCGGCGCGCGATACCGAAGATTTCAACGCGTCCGTCAAAGCGTTGGATCGTCTGCTTATGGCAGGCCGCTATGTAGTTCCATTCTGGACCTTCGCGGCAGGACGCATTGCGCATGTCCAAGAAATGAAGTTCCCAGACACCATACCGCTTTACGGCGATGGGCCCAATTACCTGCCCGAACTCTGGTGGTGGGAGGAGTAATCCCGCGTGATCCGCTGTTCGGCCAAGATTGGAAAAATACAAAGACCCCTGTTGGGCATGGTGCTAAAAACATGCCCAACTCCGATTGATCTGTCACCTTTCACACAGCTGACACATCAAGGTTATACAGCGCTTTAAAACAGCAATGACGGTATCAACAATATTACCCGGCACGTTCGGGAAACATCCACTGGAAACGATTGGCCCGGCGTATTGCTGGAGCATCACAATCGTATAAGGCAAACAACATGATACAGAAACTCGGTGCAGAAGCCTTGGGAACTGCGTTCCTTTTGATCGGCGTCGTCGGATCAGGGATCATGGGCGAAACTCTCGCCGACGGAAACACCGCGGTCGCCTTGCTGGCGAACGCCATCGCAACCGGTGCCATGTTGTTTGTCATAATCACTGTGCTTGGGCCAATTTCAGGGGCTCATTTCAATCCAGCTGTGACGCTCGCGTTTTATTTGCGTGGCGACATCGATGCAAAATCAGCCGCATCTTATGTCCCCGTTCAAATTATTGGCGGCATTCTCGGCGTGTGGGCCACGCACCTGATGTTTGACCAACCGATTTTGCAAACCTCCCAAACCCTGCATCGCACTGGTGTTGCGCAATGGTGGTCTGAGATCGTTGCCACCTTTGGCCTGCTCTTCGTAATCTTTGGTGGACTGCGTTCGAAACCAGACGCGATACCTGCCTTGGTCGCGATGTATATCACGGGCGCGTATTGGTTTACGTCCTCAACAAGTTTTGCAAACCCCGCCGTCACGATTGCTCGGGGATTGTCCGACACATTTGCCGGAATCTATCCCGGTCACATCATGATGTTTATCGCGATGCAGATCGTCGGGGTGATCATCGGCCAGTTGATTTTGGCCCCCCTCTTGAAAGACGGCTGAACCTCGCTATTTTGCCGCGCGTGGGCAATTGGGTGGGCCGGTTTAAAAATCCGGGCCAATTGTAATAGAAGCGGGGTGACATTTGTCATGAATTGGTTTGATTTAACGCAAAATTGGGCCGCAAGCTTTGATCGATTGATCATAGCTTTTCCAAAATTGGAACGGTCAGCGATGCCATTTTTGAAACAAGACCAAATGCGGTTCGAACAATATCTGGCTGCGACACATGAGATGACACTGAAAGAAGCACGCGACGCGCTCGATTCCTTCATGAAGCAAGAATTCGAAACCCAAACCTAAGTTCAGACCAGCGACGTCACCCACAGAATGGTTGCGTCTTCTGCGCTGGTCGACACAACGTTATGGCCCATGGTTGCGTCGTAATAGGCGCTGTCCCCGCGACGCATTTCGATTGGTTCGTAAAATTCGGTATAAAGAGACACAACGCCGGTCAATACATACAAAAACTCTTCACCGTCGTGGCGCACCCACCCGTCAAACTCGGCAATGTCGCGCGCCCGTATCCGCGCCCGATAAGGCAGCATCTTTTTCTTCGTCAGAGTCTCAGCCAACAACTCGTGCTCATAGGTCACCGTTGCCTGCGCATTGCCCTCACCAGATTTGGTCACGGCCAATCGCCCATTCACCTGCCCTTCCTGAGGTGGGGTAAACAATTGCGGCACAGAAATATCGAGCCCAATGGCCAGCTTTTTTAACGCCTCATAGGTCGGCGACATCTGACCATTCTCAATCTTCGACAATGTTGATCGCGCCAAACCAGCCTGACTGGCCGCATGTTCCAACGTCCAGGACCGAGCTTTGCGCAATTCACGTACACGCGCCCCTAAATCAAGGGGTTGCACTTGATCGTCCAGACCGCTTTCACGTGCGATACGAATTAAGGTTTTGGGATCTTGTTCCGACATATCTCACCTATAGGCGCACCGCTCTTGCAACGCCAGCCCTACACATGACAAGTCATGACTATGACAACGAAATTCAATCTGGCCGCACATGTTCTTTCGCAAGCGGATCATCTTGCCGACAAAATCGCATTGGACGTCGTGGGATCAAACGAAGCGCCCCTGACATTTAGCGATCTAAAAACTGCTGTATTGGGAACGGCGACGGGTCTGCGTGATCTTGGTTTGTCGCCCGGTGACAGGGTTCTTTTGCGGTTGGGAAACACGCCTGACTTTCCCTTAGCCTATCTTGGGGCATTGGCGGCGGGGTTCGTGCCTGCCCCGACATCTGCAGCGCTGACCGAGCCCGAAGTCAGCAATATCATCAAAGAACTAAACCCTGCCGTCATTTTGCGAGCGTCAAACGTCGCCTGCCCCCAGGATAAGCGCATTGTCCAAAGTGACGCGCTGCAATCGATGCGAACATGTACACCATCAGACTGGCATATGGGGGATCCAGACCGACCAGGGTATATCATCTATACGTCTGGCACTTCGGGTGTTGCACGCGCTGTTGTGCACGCCCATCGCGCCATTCTGGCACGTCAGATGATGTTTGATGGCTGGTACGGCCTGCGCCAACAAGATCGGGTTTTGCATGCCGGGGCGTTCAATTGGACCTATACGTTGGGCACAGGCCTAATGGATCCATGGACAATCGGAGCCACGGCGCTCATCCCTGCCCCTAACACACCTGCCCCTGATCTTTTGAACCTCGTCGCCGAACACAAGGCCACGATTTTCGCCGCGGCCCCTGGTGTGTACCGGCAAGCGCTACGCGGCCCTATCCCTGCCTTGCCTAATCTGCGTCACGGATTAAGCGCGGGCGAAAAACTGCCCGAGGTGACTCGTCAATCCTGGCAAGACGCAACACACACACCCGTATTCGAAGCTTTTGGTATGTCCGAGATTTCGACGTTCATTTCAGGCAATCCAACAGAACCCGCATTGCCGGGCACTCTTGGGCGCCCTCAACCTGGACGACGGGTGACATTGATCAGCGACACCAAGCCCGCCGATACGACCACAACCGGTGTAATCGCTGTGCACAAAAGCGACCCTGGTTTGTTTTTGGAATATCTCGACCAGCCAGAAGAAACGGGACGCCGCTTTGACGGTGACTGGTTTATGACTGGCGATGTGGGACAAGCCGATGAGGACGGCAACATCACATATCTTGGTCGTTCAGACGACATGATGAACGCAGGCGGCTTTCGCGTATCCCCGATCGAAGTTGAACGTGTCCTGAATGAATTTGACGGTATTACAGGATCAATTGTTGTTGAACTGCCCATCAAATCAGCGGCCAGTATTATTGCTGCGTTCTACACAAGCGCATCACCAGTGGACGAACACGCTTTGAACGACTATCTGCACATCAACCTCGCGCGTTACAAATGTCCGCGCCAGCTGACTCGGATTGAAACACTGCCCACTGGGGCGAACGGAAAACTATTGCGCCGTCAACTGCGCGACACTTGGAAAGGCCCAAACTGATGGAACCTGTCAAACTCGACATCATGTCAGACCCAATCTGCCCATGGTGCTATATCGGCAAAGCACATCTTGATCGCGCCCTCGCAGCAGAACCAGACCATCCGTTTGTCATTGAATGGCATCCCTTCCAGCTGAACCCCACAATGCCACCCGAAGGTATGGGGCGTCGTGATTATCTGGAGGGCAAATTTGGCGGGAAAGCCGGTGCGATCAAAGCCTATGCCCCAGTTGTGGAACACGCTGAAAAAGCAGGGCTGAACATTGACCTTGAAGCAATGCAACGCACACCAAACACTTTGAACGCCCATCGGTTGATCCATTGGGCAGGTGTTGAAGGGCGTCAAACAGCAGCCGTTTCTTCATTGTTCAAAGCGTATTTCGTCGAAGGGCGCGACATTGGTGACACAGACGTGCTGGCCGATATTGCTGACGGAATTGAAATGGACGCCGCTGTCGTGCGCAAGCTTTTGGCATCGGATTCTGACGTTGAAGACATCAAAAAGCGCGACACCCATGCGCGCGAAATGGGTATTTCCTCTGTGCCAACCTTCATTGTCGGCCAACGCCATGCGGTTCCCGGTGCACAACCTCCCGAACTTTGGGCAAAGGTTCTGGCCGACCTGCGCAACATGGAAGAAGTGTGACCTTACGGCCTGCATTTTCGAATCAGTGCCATAAATACTTTGCGCCGCTGATTCGGCTGCGTTAGAATCACTTCAAGGTCAGGCAGGACACTGACCATCACAAATGCGGCGAACGGGCAGATTCAACTGATGAAACATCCAATCTCCACGCAATTTATGCGTGTGTGGCCAATGGCGCCTTGTGCTCTTCGGCAGGGCCACAAAAAGCCATATTTCGTTGGAATCCCAATGCATTTCGCTGATACAATTCAGGAGATGCAGCTATGAATACTCTTTCAGCCGACCGCCGTGTTCTGACATATGGCAGCTTCGATCCGCTTCAAATTGGGCATGTTCGTTTCTTGAAGAAACTGTCCACATTGGGGGACCGTGTCATTGTCGGACTTTCGACCGACCAATTTAATTCGGCCAAGGGCACGCCATCGATCCTGCCATTTGAAGAGCGCCGAGAGATTCTTCAATCCTGTCAGTATGTTGACCATGTTATCCCCGAAACGGATTGGGATCAAAAACATACCGATATTGTGAATTATAACATCGGACTTTTTGCCATGGGTGAGCAGTTCTCGGGGAAATACGACCACCTAAACGACATAACGCAGGTGTTGTATCTTCCGCGATCAAAAAGCGTTTATGCGCGTGATCCAGCAAGTGCGGACCTTAGACATACGGAAAAAGTTTTAGGGGCCCAAGCTCTTGTGAAGTCAGCATAAAAACTTTACTCGCGAAAAATTCAGCAGGCACTCGCGAAAAATTCAACCATTGGTCATTGTCTCGCCCGTATTAACCACTACTGTGACGCGAATAAGCATCGAGTTTTTTTCGGAGCATTTGTGCACAAGTTGCCTGGCCAATATATCGGACGTCGCGAATTCATCGCATTGATGGCAATGATGTTTGCTATCGTAGCGTTTTCGATTGATGCAATGCTGCCAGCGATGCCGAATATTGCATCCGACCTTAATCTCCCTAATCTACAAAATGCACCGTTAGTCATTCTGATTTTCGTCATGGGATTGGGTGTTGGCACGTTGTTCATGGGCCCGATATCTGACGCTTACGGTCGGCGACCAACTGTCTTTGTCGGTCTGGCAATATACTTGGTTGGTGCTGCTCTGTCCTGGATCGCCCCAACGTTCGAGTTGATGCTCGCGGCCCGGTTTCTGCAGGGTGTGGGTGCCGCAGGGCCACGCATCGTCTCTGCGGCTATTGTCCGGGATTTGTTCAGTGGCCGCGAAATGGCGAGGATCCTGTCATTCTCGTTGATGCTGTTCTTGCTTGCTCCCGCACTTGCTCCGATGATTGGGGCATTGACGATGGAGATCGCACATTGGCGAGCCATCTTTGGCATTCTATTCGTGTTTGGATTGGTCTTGTGGGTCTGGTTTGCAACGCGTTTGAAAGAAACTCATCCACTCGAAGCCCGCCGCCCCATACGCATGAAAATACTGCGTGATTCCATACGCGAAATGTTTGCCCATTCGATCGTTCGCTTGGCCGTGATCGTGCAGACGCTGCTTATGGGTGTGCTGTTTTCCATCCTCGCGATGGTTCAACCAATATTCGAAATCGTTTTTGATCGGGCCGATACCTTTCCTTATTGGTTTGGCGCGTTGGCCATTGTGTCTGGAGTTTCCAGCCTATTAAACGCCTCGCTTGTTGTGCGTTTTGGCATGCGCCGGTTGATCACAGTTGCCCTGGCCTTTCAGGTCATCATGTCGGCAGTTGTTTTGTATCTTTTCCTCCAAGATGCATCCTTGGGCTTTTGGATCTATTTACTCTGGCAATTTGGGGTGCTGGTTCAAGCTGGCATGACCACGGCCAATTTGAATGCTTTGGCCGCGGAACCGATGGGCCACATCGCGGGCACCGCTGCATCTGTCATGGCCGCAACTTCGACGATTGGTGGCGCATTTATCGGGTATCAAATGGGGCTGCTGTTTGACGGCACACCACGCCCACTGGTCGCAGGCGTTCTCGTCCTTGTCGCAATTTCCAGCATTCTGATGCAGTTTCTGCGCCGGGCAGAAACGCAGACAGAAGCGCAAGTTTAGGTTTTTGCAGCCTTTTTCTTTTTCTCGCCCACAACTTTTTCTGCCAGATCACGCGCGATGGCAAAAGCGCCTTTGATCTTGTCCGAGTCTTTCTTCCAATCGCGTCGCACCACAATCTTGTTGTCTTTCACTTTGGCCAGACCACGCTGCCCTTCGATGAAATCCACCAACCCTTGCGGAGACGCAAATTTGTCGTTGTGGAACTGAATAGTCGCGCCTTTTGGACCACCATCCAGTTTGGCGATCCCTGCCCGTTTACACATGGCCTTGATACGGACCACCAACAGCAATGTATTCACTTCCTTTGGAAGCGCGCCAAACCGATCAATCAATTCAGCAGCAAACCCTTCCAATTCCACCTTTTTGGACAGGTTCGACAAACGACGATACAGCCCAAGCCGCACGTCTAGATCAGGCACGAAATCTTCCGGAATAAGGACTGGAACACCCAGATTAATTTGTGGCGCCCATTGGTCATCAGCCTCAGACAGGCCTTCCAATTCACCGGCTTTGATCTTGGCAATCGCTTCCTCAAGCATCGATTGATACAGCTCAAACCCGACATCGCGCATTTGTCCCGATTGCTCTTCGCCCAACAAATTCCCAGCACCGCGAATATCAAGATCTTGGGACGCCAACGTAAACCCCGCCCCAAGCGTATCAAGGCTGCCCAACACGCGAAGCCGCTTTTCAGCAGTCGCCGTCAGCTTGGCCCGTGGTTTTGTCGTCAGATAGGCATAAGCGCGCGTCTTTGATCGCCCCACCCGTCCCCGGATTTGATACAACTGCGCCAGACCAAACATATCAGAACGGTGCACAATCATCGTGTTGGCCGTCGGGATATCCAAACCGGATTCCACAATAGTTGTAGCCAAAAGAACATCATATTTACCGTCGTAAAACGCGTTCATCCGGTCATCAAGCTCGCCTGCTGCCATCTGACCATGCGCAACAACATAGCTGACTTCAGGCACCTGAGTTTTAAGGAACTCTTCGATCTCGGGCAAATCGCTGATCCGGGGCACAACGTAAAAAGACTGCCCACCCCGGTAATGTTCACGCAACAGCGCTTCGCGGATGGTCACCGCGTCAAATTCGCTGACATAGGTTCGGATCGCCAAACGATCGACCGGGGGCGTGCCAATGATCGACAAATCCCGCACGCCAGTCAGGCTCAGCTGTAGCGTTCTGGGAATGGGAGTCGCCGTCAATGTCAGCACATGAATGTCCGAACGCATCTGCTTGAGGCGCTCTTTATGCGAAACGCCGAAATGCTGTTCTTCGTCGATGATCAAAAGCCCAAGGTTTTGAAACCGGATGTTCTTGGCCAATAAGGCATGGGTGCCAATGACAATGTCACAGGTCCCCTTGCTGATCGCCTCACGCGTCGCGTTTGCATCTTTGGTGCTTACAAATCGGCTAAGCTGACGCACTTCGACCGGAAACCCGCGAAACCGTTCGTTAAAGGACTGCGCATGCTGGCGCGCCAAAAGCGTTGTGGGCGCGATGATCGCCACTTGCACCCCAGACAACGCCGCAACAAAGGCCGCGCGCATCGCGACTTCAGTTTTGCCAAACCCAACATCGCCACAGACCAAACGATCCATCGGTGCGCCCGAGGTTAAATCCTCAAGAACTTCGCCAATGGCTTTCAGCTGGTCGTCTGTTTCTTGATACGGGAACCGGGCTGAAAACGCGTCCCACATCCCCGGTGGCGGCTCTAAAATAGGGGCGCGGCGCAATGCCCGTTCCGCAGCAATGCGTATCAGGCGGTCAGCCATCTCGCGAATGCGTTCTTTCAGGCGCGCTTTCTTGGCCTGCCACGCACCGCCACCCAAACGATCCAACAGCCCTTCGTCATGGCCATATTTGGACAGCAATTCGATATTCTCGACTGGCAAGTACAGCTTGGCGCGTTCTGCATATTCCAACAGAATACACTCATGCGCGGCACCTGCCGCTGTGACGACTTCCAACCCAAGATAGCGCCCAATACCGTGATCGACATGCACGACCAAATCACCCAAAGACAGGCTTTGCGTCTCCGTCAGGAAGTTTTCGGCACGCCGTTTCTTGCGCGGCTGGCGGATCAAGCGATCGCCCAGCACATCTTGTTCTGAAATGATCGTTAATTTCTGATCCCCAAGCGGTCCTTCAAACCCATGCTCAAGTGCCCAAACAGCCAGATGCAAACCATGTTTGCCGATACGCGTGAAATCCGAAATCGGAATTGCGCCAACCACACCTTCGTCTTCGATCAACCCACTTAACCGTTCGCGCGCGCCTTCGGAATAAGACGCGACGACGACTGGCCCCGCCTCCAAAGATGCTTTAATGTGATCCGCCAAAGATTTAAAAAGGCTAACGGTTTCCTGTTGACGTTCAGGTGAAAAATTCCGCCCGATGCGTCCACCTGCCTCGATGACACCCATACCAGTTGCTTGTGGCAAGGCCGAAAGCTGCAGCACGCGACGCCCATCGACAATCGTTTCCCACGCCGCATCGTCAAGATACAGCCCTTCGGGCGGTGCGGGTTTATAGACACTGTCGATACGTCCCTTTTGGGACAAGGCATGTTTGCGCGTTTCGTACTGATCTTCGATGCTCTCCCATCTCGACAACCGGGCCGGAGTGGTCTGATCATCCAGCGTGATTGTAGCGTCTGGCAAATAATCGAACAGGGTATCCAACTGTTCGTGAAAGAACGACAACCAATGCTCTGCACCTTGGTGTTTTCGCCCGGCACTGATCGCTTCATACAAAGGATCATCGGTCCCTGCCGCACCAAATTCGATACGGTAATTTTGCCGAAATCGCGTGATCGCCGGCTCGTCTAAAACAATTTCGGACACGGGTGCTAATTCAACAAGCTCAAGCTTTTCCGTCGTCCGCTGCGTCACCGGATCAAACCGGCGTGCCCCGTCCAAGACATCCCCAAACAGATCAAGCCGCACAGGCCCCAGATCGCCGGGGGGATAAATATCAATAATACCGCCGCGCACTGCGTAATCGCCAGGCTCCATCACAGTGGGTGATTGCACAAAACCCATACGCACAAGGAAATGCCGCAAGCCTTCTTCGTCAATCCGGCTGCCCACACGCGCCGAAAACGCAGCCTCACGCAACAAGCCTTGTTCTGGAACACGTTGCGTGGCAGCATTTAACGTCGTCAGAACAATAAATTGCTTGGGCATCTCGTGGATAAGAGCCGCCAACGTCGCCATGCGTTGTGCACAAATGTCTGCATTGGGCGACACCCGATCATAGGGCAAACAATCCCAACCGGGAAAAACCAACACTGGCATGGACGGCGCAAAAAACCGCAGCGCGTCTTGCATCGCGACCAACCGTTTGTCGTCACGTGCCACGTGAACGACGGCATTTCCACGCTCTACCTCTTCGAGGACAAGCCGCGCGTCAAAGCCTTCGGGGGCCCCAGAAACAGTAACATGATTGCCAGACATAGGGTTGCTTCATTTGGCACAATTTGGCGCTGAGTCAACCGCCGAAAGGTCCCACAACGAGGTTTTGGTACATTCCCCAAATGGCAGTCACACAAATAGACAACATGCCAATCGCCTGAATAATAGTGCGATGACGAGTCAAACGGATGCGCAACGCCTCGCCAGTCAACTGTTCTTGTTTGATGGAACGTGCCAAAAATATGTTCAACGCACCAACAATAGACATTGGAAAACCCAAGAGAAACAAGGCTTGTGCAAACTCAATCCGGTATACGAACCCAAGAATGCAGAGTCCGGAAATGACAAAGCACGTGATTCCTAGCAACCACAAACCTGAAACTTGTTCGATGTAAACAAGACGGTTCGAGTTGATACGCACGATATCTTCCAGATCAACTTCAACCTGCCCGCCGAATTTGCGCGCACGTCCGATCATGTCAAAAGGAACACCCATCACCCAATGCGATGCGGTAGACCAGACGACTGCCAAAGCAACCCAAAACCAAAGATTTGAGAAAGACCGCATATCGATCAGTTCGAAAACGGTCGTATACCAATCCACCTGTGCGCTTCCTTTATTTGATTGGGTTCTCTTAGCTGTCGGAATGACAAATGCCCAGAGCTTGGACAAGAGCAAATGCATTCCTTTTTGCAAGTGACGCAGGCGCGATACTTTCCGTTTCGCATTTCCGCCCTATCGAGCAGCCTTGCCACGCTTAGCAATCCGTGCGACGCCTGCTACTATTCACAAATCACAACACGACAGAGCCATGCGATCGATCCAAGCCCCCTATCCGCTCTCCCGTTTACGCCGCACCCGCCAAAGCACGGCAATTCGAGGATTGGTACGTGAAAATACTTTAAGCGTAGATGACTTTATTTGGCCGATTTTTGTGCGTTCCGGCATCAATATAGAAGAACCGGTGCCATCCATGCCGGGTGTGTTGCGTCGATCCGTCGACAAATGTGTCGAAGCCGCGCGCATGGCGGCTGACTTAGGCATTCCGGCTATCTGTTTGTTTCCCTACACTGGTTTAGAAGATCGCACAGAAGACTGCGCCGGGGCGTGGGATCCAGACAATCACACCAATCGTGCCATCCGCGCAATCCGAGCCGAAGTGCCAGATATCCTGATTATGACCGATGTCGCGCTGGATACATATAATATCAATGGTCATGACGGATTTGTCGAAGGCGACGAAATCGTCAATGACCGCACGGTTAACGCTCTTGTGAAAATGGCTTTGGCGCAGGCCGATGCTGGCGCAGACATCATTGGGCCATCAGATATGATGGATGGCCGCATTGGCGCAATTCGGGATGCATTGGAACATGCCGACCATCAAAACGTAATGATCCTAAGTTATGCCGCAAAATACGCATCGGCATTTTATGGACCGTTTCGTGACGCCGTCGGAGCAAGTGGCGCTCTAAAAGGTGACAAAGCCACCTATCAAATGGATCCTGCCAATTCGGACGAAGCGCTGAGGCTAATTGAACGCGATTTGCGAGAAGGCGCAGACATGGTCATGGTCAAACCGGGCTTGCCCTATCTTGATATTTGCCGTCGCGCCAAGGACAGTTTTGGTGCACCAACGTTCGCCTATCAGGTGTCGGGCGAATACGCGATGATCTGTGCCGCTGCGGAAAACGGTTGGATCGATCATGATCGGGTGATGATGGAAAGCTTGATGGCATTCAAACGTGCAGGATGTGATGGTATATTGACGTATTTCGCTCCTGCAGCGGCGAAATTGCTAAACAACCACTAGATTGTTACCGCCGCCCACCCCCAAGATACGCCATAAATGTGGCAATACAGGTGACAGACGTTAACGAAAGGCGTATATTCGCCGCGAAGCCCGAAAAGGGACGCAAACAAAAAATACAGGCGGACTAATTATGACATCGAAACTCTCAAGGCGCGGATTCGCGCTGTCCGCATTGGCGGGTACAGCAACATTGGCAGCTTGCGGAAACGGTATCGGATCAAACGGCAGCACACTCATCGATGCGCGCGTTGATGCGACGCTGAACGAGATGCACCGCAGCTATCCAAATACTTTAGATCTTTCCCAAAAGGCGAACGGTACACTGGTGATGCCACTTGTTACCGAAGCAGGTTTGGGGCTTGGCGGAGCCTATGGCCGCGGCGCGTTGCGCGTTGGTGGCGGCAGCGTCGATTATTATTCGTTGATCCGCGGGTCAGGCGGATTGCAGATTGGTGCGCAACAATTTGCACATGTTTTGTTTTTCATGACACCAGAAGCTCTGTCTGATTTTCGTCGAGGATCTGGATGGGCAGCCGGTGGCGACATCGAATATGTCATCTCGGATGAAGGCGAAGGTCTCGCCGCAGATACCACAACTGCGCTTAGCCCTGTGATTGCCGTCGTATTTGGCCGCGCGGGTTTGCGTATTGGCGCCACTCTTGAAGGCACCAAATACACGCGTATCATTCCGTAAGCAAAAAGAGTTGAGGCGGGTGTATTCCTTGATGGGAATGCGACCGCCTATGCCGCTTCTTTTGATGTACGACGCAGCATTTGATCCGACGCTTCAAGAATGACGCGTACGGCGTCCTCAATTTCAGTCATAACGCGATTTAAATCCTGCTCAGACGATTGCAGGCGGTTCACAATTTCGTCCAGGCCTTCTGTATCGCCCTGTGCCTTTGATCGTTCGATTTTGCACATGATGCGCGTCATTTCGAGCCCTGACATCATGCGCCGCATGTCTCGGCAAATGCGTGCAAAGCGCCGTGCCTTATCCGCCAATTGCGACACTGCCGTCCGGCTTTGCTTTTCATATTGATCGGTCAGATCCGTCAGATAATCTAGATTGAGTTTACGGTCGCCAGTGTCATTGGTTGGTTCGCGGCTATAGATAGCCAAAACTTCTGGTATCAGGGTCGCGATTGCAGACACAAACATAGCTGAACGTAGCGGACCAGCGCCAAGTTCTGCCGCATCTCGAAAACCACTTAGTGAATGTGATAAGGATTGCGACATCTGGCGGTGGTTGTCAGAAATGACGCTAATTGGTCCATCCGCTCCTTCAAGTCGCCCGGCCTGAAGCCGCATATTATAGGGAATCTGTTCAGTTCGGGAAAAGAGCATCTCGACTGTGCCGCCAGAGTTTTCGACTATGGACACTGCTTCTGCGATGTTCTGTAACGCGCTGATGACTTGTGGTCGCGCCTTTCCCAAGTTCGAAATGCGACCCATTGTTTCGGCGATCAATGCATCACTCATGAAATGACTGTAATCGTCAAATCCCATTTCTTCCAATTCTGCCAAGAACATTTTAACGCCATCGTCAACGGATGCCCCATCTATTTCTTCTGCAGCGCGAAGCTTTTCATAGACCGGCTTGATCTTTTCAAGAATTTTTGACGTCGGCTTCAATCGGATTGAGATAAATCCGTCGTCCAATGGCATCATGATAGCAAAAACCCAAAATGGCTGTCCCTGCTTTGTGCGATTGACGACATACCCCCCAATCGGTTCATTTTTTTGAGCAGACTCTGACAGCATAAAGAACACGCATTCAGGCATGTCTGGATGACGCACAATTTTCTGGGGTGCACCAATTAGCTCAGACCAATCATACCCTGAAATGTACTGGAATGCCGCGTTGCCGGATTGAATATGCCCGCGCTTGTCGATGCGCGAGAAAAACAGATCTTCTAACCGGAACCTGTCGGTTTCCAGTGCATACAGACCAGGATACGATTGCATTGAACACCTGCTTTTTTGAACGATTTGTCCAAGTAATCGCAGAGGAAAGTATTCAAAGTGTTACTGCACAAGCAGGTGAATTGCTTTTTTCGGATCTTTCCGCATATCGGTCAATCGGACGCTTCCCAAAAAGTGAACCGCCCGACATGTTGGTTGTGCCAATAAGCTTAGTCGAATTTGGCGAGGCGTTTAAACAAACTGGATGTATCCCAACGACCACCGCCCATTTTCTGCACGTCCTTGTAAAACTGATCAACAAGCGCAGTCACTGGCAAGGATGCACCAACAGCATCTCCAGCCTCAAGACAGATTCCAAGGTCTTTGCGCATCCAATCAACGGCAAATCCGTGTTCCCAATGATCATCCAACATCGTTTCGTAACGGTTTGACATTTGCCAGCTTCCTGCCGCGCCCTGACTGATGACTTCAACAACCGCACGTCCATCAAGACCCGACTTTTCCGCCATATGCAGTGCTTCGCTTAAACCTTGCACCAATCCGGCAATCGCAATTTGGTTGCACATCTTTGTCGTTTGACCAGCGCCCGATTCACCGATGCGTCGGCATAATTTCGCGTAGACCTGCATGACCGGCTCTGCGCGCGCATAGGCACCTTCGTCACCGCCGCACATGATTGACAATTGTGCGTTTTCTGCACCCGCTTGACCGCCAGAAATCGGCGCGTCCACGAAACTGACTTGGTGACGTTCGGATTCTTTGTAGAGTTCCTTTGTCACTTTCGCAGAAACAGTCGTATGATCGACAAATACAGTGCCCGCGGCCATACCAGCAAAAGCACCATCATCTCCTAAACAAATAGAGCGCAAGTCGTCGTCATTGCCGACACAGGCCATGACAAATTCCGCGCCTTGTGCCGCTTCACGCGGAGTCGCAGCGGATTTGCCGCCGTGTTTGGCAGCCCAATCATTCGCCTTTGATGCAGTGCGGTTGTACACAGTGACATCATGTCCCGCGGCCTGCAAATGACCTGCCATCGGAAATCCCATAACACCTAATCCAAGAAATGTGAGCTTAGCCACGACATAACCCTCCCTTGCGCTTGCTTCAGGCACTACCTAACAGGCATAGAACAAGGGTCAACAGGAAGGCGCCCGCGATGGCAGCAAATGTGTTTCGTTGGTTGGTAAGGATTGCCGCCGGACTTATTGTCCTCAGCGTTCTTGCTGTTGTTTTGGTCTATTACTTCGCGTCCCGGTCACTACCTGATTATGACGCGACAATTCGTATGGATGGCATTTCAGCTCCTGTCGAAATCGTTCGCGACAATGCAAACGTGCCCCATATTTTCGCAGAACGCGACGAAGACGTTTATTTCGCTCTTGGCTTTGCCCATGCGCAAGACCGTTTGTGGCAAATGACAATGTTGCGTCGCACAGCACAGGGCCGATTATCAGAACTGTTTGGAACAGCGACCGTCGACGTCGATAGCTTTATCCGTCGGTTAGATATCTACGCATTGGCCGTCGCCAGCGTCGAAGCACAATCTCCGCAAGCTCTGACGTTTTTGGAAGCGTATGCTGCGGGCGTTAATGCACGTATAACCCAAGTGAACTCCGAAGCATTGGGGCGCGGCGCACCCGAAATGTGGATTTTCAACCACGCGATATCACCGTGGCGTCCCGCAGACAGTCTGGCTATTGCCAAACTGATGGGCCTACAGCTGTCGGGACATATGGACGATGAAATCATTCTCGCGCGGACGTCTCTGGCATTAACGGACCCAAAACGTGTCAAAGATTTACTGCCCGATGCGCCCGGCCCCGGAATCGCCGCCCTACCGGAATATGCCAGCCTTATTCCAGATCTGCCGAAATTCGCAAAAGGCAGTCCGCGTGAGGTTCATCCATTATCGCCTTTCCGGCCGCGTGGGTTAACGGGTGCTTCGAACGCATGGGCCGCCTCACCTTCACGATCTGCCTCTGGCGGCACTTTGTTGGCAAACGATCCGCACTTGGGCTTTTCAGCACCCGCAATCTGGTATCTTGCACGACTGGAATTGCAAACAGGCGGTGTCATCGGTGGCACAATCCCTGGGATGCCGGTCGTAATGACTGGACGATCTTCGGACCTTGGCTGGGGCCTGACAACGGCCTATGCCGACGATCAGGACGTCTATCTTGAGGAGTTGAACCCAGACAACCCCCAAGAATACCGGACCCCAGATGGGTGGAGTGAATTTGAAACCCGTGGCTCTATCATCAAGGTAAAAGACGAAGCGCCGATCACCTTGACCTTGCGCTGGACCGAGAATGGGCCGGTTATCCCTGCGTCTGTGAAATCTTTGGGCACTATCACACCACAAGGTCATGTTACCGCCTTGCGCTGGACCGTGCTGTCGCCAAACGATACGTCCCTGACTGCGGCTTTCGGCATTATGCAGGCAGAAACAGTGCAGGATGCAATCACCGCAATGGAAAATTATATTGCGCCTGCGCAAAATCTGACATTGGCCGACCGTGACACCATCGCCATGAAAACCGTTGGCGTCATCCCAAGTCGCGATGCCAATCACCTGACCCAAGGACGATTGCCCAGCTTTGGGTATATGCCGCAAAATCGGTGGCAAGGGCGCATGCCATACGCGTCGAACCCGGAATTTGTGTCTCCTATCGGGGGTATCCTTGGGAACACAAACAACAAGACTGTCGATCGCCCGTTTCCCAATCACGTCAGCTTTGTCTATGGCGACACCCAACGCATCCAGCGCTGGCAACGACTGATGCAAACGCGCGAAGTCCACACGCGCGACAGTTTTATCGAAGCGCAATTGGACAGTGTTTCGTTTACGGCACGTTCTCTTTTGCCGCTCATTGGGGCCGACCTTTGGTTTACGGGCGAAGCCGCACCAGAAGGCACGCGTGAACGTCAACGCCAGCGCGCCCTTGCCTTACTGGCCGAATGGAACGGCGAAATGAACGAACATTGGCCAGAACCGTTGCTGTATGCCGCGTGGATACGCGCGCTACAGGATCGGTTAATCCACGATGATCTTGGTCCATTGGCCGATGAATACACACATGTCGAACCGCTTTTCATCGAACGGGTTTTTCGCGACGTCGATGGTGCAAGTGCATGGTGCGACGTTCGTCAATCCGCCCCAACAGAAAGCTGTTCAGATCTGGCGCGCATGGCCTTGGACGACGCTTTGATCTGGATCGAAGAAACTTGGGGCAGCCAAATCGAAGCTTTACGCTGGGGCGACGCACACCAAGCCACACATGACCATCAGGTTTTGGGGACAGTCCCGTTGTTGCGCCAATTTGTGAACATCCGCCAATCAACATCCGGCGGGGACAATACATTGTTGCGTGGCCGCACAAAGGGTTCAGGCGACGACCCATTTCATAACGTGCATGGCGCTGGATATCGTGGTGTCTACGATTTTGCTGACCCCAACAGTTCGGTCTTCATTTCTTCGACTGGTCAATCGGGGCATTTTCTGTCTCGGCATTATGACGATATGGCCCAGCTTTGGCGGCGCGGGGAATATATTCCGATGTCGCTGGACGAAGGTTTGGCACGTGCAGGCTCGGTTGGTGTAACGACATTGACCCCGCGTTGATGTTGGTTCTGTTTAACAAACCTTTTGGCGTCCTGAGCCAATTTACCGATTCAGGCAACGCAGACAGCCCGCGCCCGACCCTGTCAAAATACATCGATCAACCTGGGGTATATCCGGCTGGACGTTTGGACCGGGACAGCGAAGGTTTGATGCTCTTGACCGATGATGGACGCCTTCAATCGCGCATCAGCCACCCCAAGTTCAAAGCGCCCAAAACATATTGGGTGCAAGTTGAAGGTCGGCCGGATGACACAGCACTGAATGCACTGCGCCACGGAGTCACATTAAAGGACGGCCCCACGCGTCCAGCCAAAGTGCGCCAAATCGATACTCCCAAATCCTTGTGGGATCGTGATCCCCCTATTCGAGTACGCAAAGCTATCCCAGATACATGGTTGGAAATCACCATCACCGAAGGGCGAAATCGCCAAGTGCGTCGCATGACAGCACATGTAGGCGCGCCAACACTTCGGCTTATCCGCGCCCAAATTGGGGATTGGAGCCTTGGCCCCCTGCAACCGGGCCAATGGGTTTTGGCCGATCATGTTCCGCATGAGATCACTGCGAGGAAAAGATCGAAATAAATCATCCCTAAGCGTGTTCACCTTGTCCTCAGCATGGGCATTTCTGATCTATCAAATCGTCAAATTTTCAACCCAGATTTGCTCCTCAACGAAAGCCACAAAGAAATCGGTCAGTTTTCATGAACCTCAATAAAATAAGGTGCACGGATAGGTTATCGAGGTAACATTAACGTGATGAAGGACACTCCAATTCCCCTATCTTTGTAACCCAATCCCCATCATATTTTCTGCATTCATGCTGCATGGAGTGTTCTATGCAGCGCTTTTACCATTTGGGGGTATACATGAATACTTTTGGCAAAACTGCATTACTCGCAGCGACATCGCTTTTTGTTGCTTCAACTGCTTTTGCATCAACTGTCAGCATAACAGCTGCAGACGTCGACAACACCGGCGATGATGTCATGTTTAGCATTGCCAACAACGGCAATCAGGCAATCTCAATGATCACATTCGACGTCTCGCAAGCTGCAGATGTTTCGGCTTTGGCTAGGTTCAACATTCCGTCAAACCTAAGTGATGGCGACGGTATTTCGAACGAAGGTGACACCGGATCGTTTCAGTTCATAAACACAGATTCTGACGCACAGTTGGAACAACTAAAGTGGACGTTTGACGGCGCTGGTTTGGGTGTGGGAAGCACGTTTAATTTCAGCGCGTGGATTCAATACCTCAATGACGAAACTGCTTCGGGTCAAAAAGGCGGATTGGACGACGACGGTGATCGTTTGTTCGCGTCAGTGGTCTTTGCAGATGGTTCTGTTCAATCCAGTTTCTTCACTTCACTCGGCGCGCCAGGACAAGTAGGTGCAGCAAGCCTGGATTTGGCATCACCAGCACCCGTTCCGCTTCCTGCATCAGCTCTGCTGTTGTTGGGTGGTGTCGCTGGTCTTGGCACTATGCGTCGCCGCAAGAAGGCAGCTTAAACGAAAATCAGAAAGCGGCCCCAGCACCCAAAGCGTATTTACTCCTGAAATGGACTTAGACGATTTGGTTTGCCTTTAGCGGCCGCTTTCTTTTCGCTTTGATCACATTATTCAAAGTGACGCTGGTTTGGCTCTCATGTTGCCAATACCCGCCGGAAGGCGGGACTTAAGTAAGAACCAAGCGGCAAATCACAGCCCTTCGAACTGTGCACGATCCTTCGCGCTCCATCGGATATCAAGATCAAAGCCATTTTCCGTTTGACGCTCTTCTTGCACCAAATCGCGTTCAAACAGCCAAGCCCGTTTGCGTCCGTCCGCAAAATCAAGCTGTAAATTCGCTTCCGTCAGCTCGCCTTGAAGGCGTTCCGCGATATCGACCAAAAGGTCACTTAAACCTTCGCCTGTAAGTGCCGAAATTACATGGATATTCTCTTGGCGTTGTGCAGCGTTGCGCGTGCCATCGGCGACTTCTGGATCCAACGCATCCAATTTATTCCACACTTCAATTTGGGTCCGTTCTTCTTCGACACCCAAATCAACCATGATCCGTCGCACATCTTCGGCCTGAGAGTCGGTTTCAGGGTGACTGATATCACGCACATGCAGCACAATATCTGCGGCCAAAACTTCCTCTAAAGTCGCACGGAACGATGCCACTAATTCTGTCGGCAAGTCCGAGATAAAGCCAACCGTATCCGACAAAATAACCTCTGGCCCATCCGTCAATTCGACACGCCGCATAGTAGGATCCAACGTGGCAAACAGCATGTCCTTGACCATGACGTCCGCACCCGTTAGACGATTGAACAATGTCGACTTACCAGCGTTCGTGTACCCAACAAGAGCAACGATAGGGTATGGAACCTTGGCACGTGCCGCCCGATGTAACGTGCGGGTTTTCACAACCTTTTCAAGCTGACGGCGCAAGCTATTCAACTGCGTATCAATGGCGCGTCTGTCCGCCTCGATCTGCGTTTCGCCTGGTCCACCGACAAACCCCAAGCCACCACGTTGGCGTTCCAAGTGAGTCCACGCCCGCACAAGACGTGTACGCTGATATGTCAAGGCTGCCATCTCGACCTGCAACACACCTTCTCGCGTGGCCGCCCGATCCGAAAAAATCTCGAGGATCAAACCCGTCCGATCAAGCAGTTTGACCTTCCATGCTTTTTCAAGATTGCGTTGTTGAACCGGAGTAACCGGGCCGTCAATCAGAACAAGATCAACATCAGCCTGCTTCAGGCGATCTTTTAACTCGTCGATCTTACCTTGACCAAAAAGCAATCCGGCGCGCGGTTTTGCCAAAGGCACAACTTCAGACCCGACAACGTCAAGTTCCGGCAATGCGTGCGCCAATGCGACGGCTTCGTCCAATGCAAAGACCGGCTCGCGCCGGTCCTGGTCTGACTTAATATCTGGGTGCAACACCCATGCGCGGGTGACCGCAGTTTCAGTATCGCTCAAGAGGCGTCTTCACCCTCATACAGGCTGATCGGTTGGCTGGGCATAATTGTAGAAATCGCGTGTTTGTAAACCAATTGCGATTGCCCGTCGCGTCGCAACAAAACGCAGAAATTATCAAACCAAGTGATAACACCCTGCAGTTTTACGCCATTGATTAGGAAGATTGTGACCGGAACCTTGGTCTTACGCACATGGTTCAGGAATGCATCCTGCAAATTCTGTCGGTCCGAAGCCATTGTTTTTTAACCTTTATTCTTGCCGAGCTTGCGGATCAAGCCCCCCATCCAAAAACGAGTATGTCTCGGTAAAAGCGAAGATTCTAGCCCCAAAATATCTGGAATAGAGTTCCTGGGGCAATTGGGTTAGCTTCGCCACAAATCAGGGGTCAATAACGCGATAATTGCCAATGTTTCCAGACGTCCGATGATCATCGCCAAAGCGAAAATCGACTTAGGTCCAGCTCCATAGGATGCCAACTCAATTGGCGTGTCTCCGGCATGAATAAGCAGTGGTCCCGTTGTGGAAAGTCCCGCGATCGTCATGATCAATGCCTCTTCAAATTGGACCGAAAACGCCGTCATTACAATGCAGATCACGGCCAGCGAAATGGCAAACAGCATGAAGAAAATCCATGCGATAAACGCACCACCTTTTTGCAAACGGCGTGCCATTGGTCCCGCCCCGCTAACCGATGACGGATGGACCAACCGTTCCAGTTCCCGATGTCCATTTGTGTAAAGCGCAAAGACCCGTAACAGTTTGACACCGCCCGCAGTTGTCGCCACGCCGCCGCCGACCAAAGACAACCCCAGAAACAACAACCCTGGTGTTTGCAGCCCTGACCAGCTTTGCGCTGTTCCCCAGCTTGCCGAAGTGAACCCTGTCGTTGTCAGAAAAGACATGACCGTAAATGTGCTGCCCCAAAGGGCGTGTACGGCTTCGAAAAAGCTGTTGGTGGCCATGACGTCGAATGCACCAAGCCAATGGCGCACAAACAAAAACGCCGGGATGATGATGACCAGAATGAGGCCAATCCGAAATTCTGGATCTTCAACCAGTCCACCCGAATTTGATGTGATCGTATCCTTGGAAAAGGTCAGTCGCGATAAGGCAAAGGACATGAACAACAACATGATTGCCTCACCTGCGATCCCCGAAGACATCCCCTCAAGCCCGCCAGTTGGCGAAATGCCGGAAGTTGAAAGAATTGACATTGCATGGACCAAAGCCACGATGCCGCTGTCCCCCAGCAACACCAGCAACAGCCACAACAGACCTGTTAAACCAAGGTATATCGGAAACAAGGCGCTTGTTGCCTTGATAATGCGTTCGCGAACATCGGTCCCCGCGTCTTGTTTCAACCGCCGCTCCCGCCTGCCCGGCTCTGCACGCGCAGTGACTTCGAACCCGCCCAGATTCAAAGGCGCCAGTATCGCAGATGCCGCCAGCCACATCAGCAAGCCCCCCATCCACCCCACAAGCCCGCGCCACAGATGTAAGGCATTGTCTAGACGTTCTGGATCACTGAACAGCGTCGCGCCCGTTGTGGTCATTGCGCTGACCATTTCAAGATATGCGTTGAAAAAGCTTGTCGTTTGCACAGCCTCGTAGAATGGGACCGCCAAAACGACAGGCAAAATCAGAAAAGCCGAAAGCAACGAGACCAAAGGCCCCAACGGGCCATGCCGTGGGTTCCGGCCTTGATGGGCCAGTGCAATCATTCCAAAAATAATCAGACCAACAAGAGAGCTGTAAAAGAATGAACGCGCCGTAAGATGAGCGTCAATGACAACAGCATAAGCCGCGGGAAGCAGCATCGAGAATGACGCGAACCCCATCATTAGCAAGAACAAGGGCAACTGCAAAAGACGGACCGGAAAGGGTTGCGTGATTGCTGGCATCAGAAAAAGTCGATTGAGACCTGCAAGAGCCGTTCGACTTCGGGCACATCTTTGGCCATCGCGAAAATAGCCACAACGTCACCTTCATCGATGCGGGTCGATCCTTTGGGGCGAATGACCTCTTCCCCCTTGCGCAAAGCTCCAATCAAAACGCCTTCTGGAAAATCGATGTCACTGACGCGTTGTCCCGCCAAGGGCGACGTCGACAAGACCTGAGCCTCGATGACTTCCGCTTCGGCATCACCGATGGAATAAACCGCGCGCACGCGTCCATGCCGGATATGCCGCAAGATCGAACTGACCGTCGTTGCACGTGGGTTGATATACGCGTCAATGCCCAACGGCCCCATCATCGGGACAAGCGTGGGATCATTGATCAAGGCAATCGTATAAGGACATCCTTCAGATTTCGCGCGCACGGCGGCCAACATGTTTGTTTTGTCGTCATCCGTGACCGCAAGCATTGCATCGGCGCGGCCAATGCCCGCTTCTTCCAACAATCCGACATTTAGGCCATCGCCGTTCAAAACAATCGTGCGTTCCAAGGCTTCGGCCGCAAACTCTGCGCAGCTACGATCCTTTTCGATCATCTTAGCGCGCACACGCTCTTTGCGTTCCTCAAGTGTTCGGGCAACTGCCAACCCGACATTCCCACCGCCGACCAAAACAATGCGATCTTGCTTGTGCATTGTTTTGCCAAATATTTCCATCGTCCGCTTTACGTCTTCTGCATTGGCGAAAATATAACAATCATCCCCGGCAAACAGCTGATCGTCCGGTTCAGGCGCAAATAAAACGCCATCCCGGCGCACACCCACGACAACGGCGCGCAAAGTAGAAAACAAATCGGTCAGTTGGCGCAGCGGCGTATTCAAAACCGGGCAATCATCGTCCAGCGAAATGCCCAACAATTGTGCACCGCCATCCATGAATTGTTCGGTATCAAATGCGGCAGGTGCTGCCAATCGTTGAAGCGCGGCTTCGGCAACTTCGCGTTCTGGGCTGATCACAACATCAATTGGCATGTGATCGCGTCGATAGAGATCAGAATAGATCGCATTCAAATACGACTGTCCACGCAAGCGCGCGATCTTGCGACGAATGCCGAAAACCGAATGCGCCACCTGACAGGTGACCATATTCACTTCGTCCGAATAGGTCGCCGCGATAATCATATCGGCGTCGCTGGCCCCTGCCATGCTTAGAATATCCGGGTAACTGGCAAACCCAGCCACACCTTGGACATCTAATGAATCGGTCGCACGACGCACCAATTCCGGGTTGTTGTCGACAACCGTGACGTCGTTTCGTTCTCCCGATAGGTGTCGTGCAATCTGCCACCCCACCTGACCGGCTCCGCAGATGATTACCTTCATCGCGCGATCGTCCCCGTTTTGACATTCCAGCGGTCTACTTAAGAGCGTTTGAATGACAGATCACAATGGGCCGGTCAACGCCCAACCATTTGCGTTAGCTCTGTGAACCGGGCAATGTTGCAACATGAGATATTCTGCTGCTTTGCTTTTGTTCGCCAGCCTTGGTGCGTGTTTGCCCTTATCGACCTATTACAAAGAGGGAGCGAGCGTTGCACGTTTGGAACGCGACGAAACCGCATGTGATGTGCGCGCCTTAAAAGACGCGCCAGTGGCCAACCAAACCCGCGTCGAGCCGCCGCGATATGTGCCACGTCGCACGCGTTGCAATGCAAGCGGACAATGTACCAGTTACGGCGGGTATTTCCAAAACGGCGCAACCTACACCGTCGACACCAACAAACGTTTGCGCCTTCGTGTGAAACACCTGTGCATGCAGGATCAAGGGTATCGGTCCGTCGAAATCCCTGCCTGTTCACCCGCAATCGCTAAGGCTGCGCCGTCAGGCGCAACCCAAATATTACCCAATTTGACTGGCAATTCTTGCGCCATCAAACGGCAAGACGGCTCTGTCCTTATTGTCGAAAAAGGATAAGCCGTTTCACCTTAACCTTCTGCGACTTGCGGCTCTTCGACTTGGGCCACACGCGCACCGCCCTTAGAGGTTGTCACAACCCCCAACGACTTCAGCTTGCGGTGCAACGCGGACCGCTCCATTCCAACAAAGCTGGCCGTGCGGCTGATATTCCCACCAAATCGGTTGATTTGAGTCAGCAAATACTCGCGCTCAAACGCCTCGCGTGCCTCGCGCAACGGCAATGTCGCCAGTGCACCAGACAGAACAACGCGCCCTTCTTCGGAAACCCGTTCCTCTTCACCCGGCAGTTCTTTTACTTCGATAGGTCCTGTGTTTTCACCCAAGATCAAAACGCGTTCGATCATATTTTTAAGCTGACGCACGTTGCCCGGCCAGATCATTGTCTGCAGCATAGCCGTCGCATCGGAACTCAAACTGCGCAATGGCAATCCTTGTGACGTGTTGAACATTTCAATGAAATGACTCGCAAGGGCAGGAATATCTTCGCGACGTTCTTCCAAAGACGGCACTGAAATCGGCACCACGTTTAGGCGGTGATATAATTCACGTCGAAAGGTATCAGCGGCAATTTCAGCTTCCAAATCTCGGTTGGTGGACGAAATAACCCGCAAATCAACATGCACGTCATCTGAACCACCAACACGTTTGAATTGTTGATCCACCAGAACCCGCAATATCTTGGATTGCGTCCCTTCGGGCATGTCCGCGACTTCATCGAAATAAACGACACCACCATGGGCTTGTTCCAACAAGCCCGGCTCGATACCACGTTCGGCAGATTCACGGCCAAACAGCACTTCTTCCATGCGTTCTGGCGCAACACCGGCACAATTCACGGTTACAAATGGGCCACTGGCGCGGTTCGAGTTTGTATGGATGTAACGCGCGGCAACTTCCTTGCCGCTGCCCGCTGGCCCCGTCAACATGATCCGGCCGTTTGACTTTGTCACCTTTTCAAGCTGGCTAACCAAACCGCGGAACGACGCCGAGTTACCAATCATTTCAGCCTGTCCAACGTCCTGACGTTTTAGGCTAAGGTTTTCGCGACGCAGTCGTGAAGTTTCCATTCCACGTCGGATAACCACCAGCAACTGATCGATGTTAAAGGGCTTTTCGATGAAATCATAAGCACCTTGCTTGATTGCAGCGACTGCAATTTCGATATTGCCGTGACCAGAGATGATAACAATTGGCACATCAGGATTGTCGCGCTTTACCGCTTTGAGAATGTCGATACCATCCATCTTGCTGTCCTTCAGCCAGATGTCCAGAATGATCAAACCCGGTGTTTCCGCGTTTATCGCGCTCATCGCTTCGTCGGAATTGCCCGCCAGTCGCGTTGTAAACCCTTCGTCTTCCAAAATATCCGAGATCAGTTCTCGAATGTCGCGCTCATCGTCTACGATCAGAATGTCGCTCATAACTCAGCCCTCACTTTTTCATTGTTGGTTTGGCCTAACGGCAGCGTAATCACTGCCATTGCACCAAAATGCTCGTTTTCCCCAAAGGTAGGCGCGTCTTGTAAAACAAGCGTCCCACCATGCTCTTCTATGATCTTCTTAACGATAGGCAGGCCCAATCCTGTCCCCTCGTCCCTCGTCGTGACATATGGCTCGAACAGCTTCGCCCGATCTTCGGGTAAGCCAACGCCATTATCTGCAATCGTTATGCGTACTTGGTCGTCCAGCGGATCCATCTCGACCCGTATTTCTGGCGCATGCCCTTCGGGTGCACCTTTCGTTTGCAGGGTCTGAATTGCCTCGCCCGCATTCTTGACAAGATTGGTCAAAGCCTGACCGATCATGGTTTCATCGATCTCGGCCAAAACAGATGTGCTAGGCAAACGTGAATCAAATTCGACATCTGGTTGCCCTGCCCGTTGTAGGGTCACAGCCTCACGGACGATCTCGACCAAATCATGGGACCTTTTTTCTGGCTCAGGCATACGCGCAAATCGCGAAAATTCATCAACTATGCGCCTCAAGCCATTGGTTTGGCGTATTATTGTGTCTGTCATGTGAATCAGAGCATCGGAATCTTCAGCCAATTTAGGGCTAAATTTCCGCTTGATCCGTTCAGCCGACAATTGGATGGGCGTCAGTGGGTTTTTGATTTCATGCGCAATTCGACGTGCCACATCACCCCATGCCGCCATGCGTTGTGCGCTGACCAAATCCGTCACATCTTCAAAGGCAAGAACATAGCCTTCCAATCGCCCCTCTTCGCTGCGCCGCGTAGACATGCGCACCAACAAGGATTCTGCTCGGCCGTTGCGCGTGACTTTAACTTCGCCGGTCGCCACTTCTTCTGATCCCGCGCGCAACAGCGCAAACAAAGCGGCAAATTCCGGCACGGCTACAGCCAGCGCCAAGGATTGACGATCATCGCTCCAGTCCAGCAAACGTTCCGCGGACCGATTAACGAAGGTCACACGCCCTTCGGAATCAAGCCCCACAACGCCCGAGGTGACAGATGTCAAAACTGAATCGAACAGCCGGCGGCGGCGTTCAATCTGGCGCGTATTATCCAGCAGCGTTTGGCGCTGCCCTTTCAATTGCCGCGTCATTTGGTTGAAATACCGCCCCAGCAAGGCGATTTCGTCATCGCCCTCCTCTTCCGGCACCTGAACGTCCAAATCCCCAGAACCAACCTGCTGCGCCGCGCCTGTGAGGCGCCCAACCGGCCCCGAAAGGCGTTCAGCAAACCACAAGCCCAACCAAATCGCGGCCAAAATCAAAATGACCGCAAAGCCCAGATACAAAAGTCCAAACTCAAACAAAACACGCCCGCGTTCGCTTTCGAGTTGCTGATACAGGCGCACAGTTTCCTGCGTTTCATCCACCAAGGATAAGATTTCACCATCCACGTCCCGGCCTACATACAAATACCGGTCCGCATATGAATCCAAAGGCACCAAGGCCCTAAATTCGCTGTTTGGCCAATCTTCGATAATGAAAACGCCGTCTCCGCGCGCCTTTTCCAAATCTTCTAAGGAAGGGGGTTCAAAATCAAACAGGTAGGATCTGTCGCCTCTGGCTGTGATCTCACCCGAGCCATCCACCAGATAGGCCTCGCGCAGTCCTCTTTGGACCAAGCGCTGACCCTCGGCCAACAAGTCGGTGTCAGGATCCAACTGTTCAGCGCGCAATGTGTCAAAGTATCGAGCCAAAGCTTGCGCGTCTTCAACCAAATCATCGCGTGTTTCGCGTTCGTATGCTTGTGCCGCAGACAATGAATTGCCGACCACACGACTGACGCGATCGGAAAACCATCCCTCAAGACCAATGTTCAGCGTCAAGACTGCAAAGACCGCCACAATCACGGTTGGGATCAATGCAAGCAGCGCAAACAAGGCAGTTAGACGCAAGTGAAGCCTAGATCCGGCAGATTTTGCGCGCCGGGCTGCGATCAGCCGTGCGATTTGCGCCAAAACCAATGCAGCAACAACAATGACGTAGATAAGGTCCGCCAACAGGACCAGCCTGAGGCTGGGCGCAGATGCTCCGCGATCAAACGGCCCTAAAATCAGGAACGTACACACCGCGAGGACCGGGCCCAGAATAACCAGACCAAGTGTTGCCGCGTTTCGCACACGTCTGCGACGCCGAAAGCGACGCAGCCATGGGCCAATACTCTGCCGTGTCTGGGTTGCCACGCCCACTACCCCGATGATGTACGCTGTCTCAGCGCTACCGCCATATCTGGTGACTCTTAAAAGACCTGCGTCCTCTTGGCCACGCTTTATGTTGCGGTTTTACATCAATTTACGGCGGCGTGTCACCTGAATTTCTAGCTCAGTGATCTTTTTTCGCAACGTATTTCGGTTAATACCTAGTAAATCAGCACACTTAGCTTGATTTCCGCCAGTTGCATCTAATGCAATTTCAATCAGGGGTAATTCGATTTCACGCAATATGCGTCCGTAAAGTCCGGGTGGAGGTAGCATGTTACCGTGCAAATCAAAGTATCTTTTGATATGGCGCGCTACAGTACCGCCTAATTTTTCAGAGTCAGTGACACCGCGAATAGGTTGAAGTTCTGGCTGATTGCCCAACACTTGTTCGACTTCGGGTGCCGAAATCTCAACCGAACGGCTTGTCAGGCCAAGTCGCCTGACGGCATTTTCCAATTGGCGCACGTTGCCTGGCCATGAATAGGTTCTGAATATTTCGGCGGCGTCTTCGCTTAGGGCGCGTCGAGGCTGTCCGCCCTTTTCGGCACGAACCATAAAATGTTCAGTCAGCAACGGAATGTCATCTACGCGCTCACGCAAGGACGGAACGGCCAAAGTCGCTCCCGATAGACGATAAAACAGATCCTTTCGCACATCGCCCGCTTCCATTGCGGCGCTTAGGTTTGTCTGAGACGTCGCCATAAACCGCGGAACATAATCCCCAGGCGTGTCCATCATGCGAACGATACGCGCCTGAATTTCTTCTGGAACATCACCAATTTCGTCAATCAGCAACGTGCCCCCCTTAACGCGGGCCAAAATACGAGCTGGACCTTCCAAATCTTGCAGTTCCGCGCCTGCAATTGTGACAAAAGGCAGCGTGCGCCGGTCCGAAAAATCGTGAATCGCGCGAGCAATCAGGCTTTTCCCGGTGCCGGATTCCCCCCAAATCAGCACTGGCAGGTCAGTGTTCATCACACGTGCGACGACACGGTACAGCGCCTGCATTACAGGTGTGCGTCCGACCAATGGCAAATCGTCTGGACGATCTTCACGTTCTTCTGCAGGTGTGCGATGTGTCTTTTGTTCTAGCGCTTTTGCCGTACGTTTCATCAAGTCAGGCAAATCAAACGGTTTGGGCAAATAATCGTAAGCTTCCGCCTCGGCCGCTTTGATCGCTGTCATGATCGTGTTTTGCGCTGAAATAACGATGACTGGCAAACCGGGGCGATCTTCGGAAATCTTGGGTAACATCTCAAGACCATTGCCATCCGGCATCATAACGTCAGAGATGACAACATCGCCTTTCCCTTCGCCGACCCAACGCATCAAGGTGGTCAGGGAAGACGTCGCATGCACCTTACATCCTGCGCGGGTCAGTGCCTGCGTCAAAACGGTTCGGATTGTGCGGTCGTCATCAGCAACAAGTACGGTGCCATCCATACGTTAGTCCTTTTTCGTGGTGTGTGATTCAAGTGTTTCGGTGGTTCGGGGTGCACGCGGCAAAGACAAACGGAATACCGTTTTCCCCGGAACAGATGTCACGGATATCCACCCAGAATGATCCGAGATAATTTTGGACACCAAGGCCAATCCAAGCCCCGTCCCGTTTTCCTTGCCAGACACGAATGGATCGAAAATATCTGCAGCGACCGCGTCAGCAAGCCCAGGACCATCATCTATGATTTCGATCTGCAATGGCAGCGACTGACCTGAACCATCTGCACGGCGCAAACGGAAAGAATGTTCAAAATAGGTGCGCAGCCTGATCGTGCCGCTGTCCCGTTCCGCCGCTTCTGACGCGTTCTTGATCAAATTCAGTATGACCTGCAAAAGCTGGTCTGGATCCCCAAAAGCCAAGGGCAAAGATGGGTCGTAATCTTCGATGATATGCATATGAGCGCCGAACCCAAGCAAAGCGGATCTGCGCGCCCGATCAAGAACATCGTGAATATTGACTGGCTTCACGTCTGGTTCGGAGAGGTTTCCAAACTGCTCAACTTGTTCAAGCAGCTTTACGATGCGGCGGCTTTCCTCGACGATCAGATCAGTCAATTCCAGGTCGTCTGCATTTAAGTTCATCGATAAAAGCTGAGCCGCGCCGGTAATCCCAGCAAGTGGATTTTTGATCTCATGCGCCAGCATCTGCGCCATTCCAATGGCCGATTTTGCTGCAGATTTGACCGTATGGTTTTGTGTCATGCGCCCGGCCAATTCGCGCGGGCTGATCAGCAATAACATATGATCGGGATGCCCGACGGCCGGCGCGATCTGTATGGCGCATTGCAAGGGCGGACGTTCTCCATTGCCAACATCCACGTCATTTACAAACAATGGTGTGCCGTATTGGCGGGCCCGTTGAAAACTGTCTTCAATCGGCGCATCGATAGCCAATGCATCCCAAATGGGTGTGCCCCGCATCACCTTTTCGGATGCGTTCAAAAACCCTTCCGCTGCTGAATTTATCGACACAATAGTATCATCTTGTGCGATCAACACGGCGGGCACAGGAAGTGAGGCCCAAAGATCTGCGGCTGGCATCTTCATGCGGCTGCTGCCCCTGCCCTTGGCATCAATGCGTGAGGCAGTTGGCGTACAACGTCCTCTGGATCCAGTGTCGTTAAGATGCGTTTGCGTTGATCCTTGGGCGTCATCGCAACGTCCATGTACCAACCAAGATGTTTGCGTGCGACACGGGCCCCAAGCGTTAAACCGTAAAAGCTCAACATGTCTTGGTAGTGTGTTAGGACCATTTCGGTCCAAGCGCTTGATTGCGGAATATCCGGAGCCGCCGTACCAAACAATTCGTGCGCAATCTGCGCCAAAATCCAAGGTCGCCCTTGCGCACCCCGTCCGATCATGACGCCATCTGCGCCGCTTTGATCCAAGGCGCTGCGGGCCGTCTTTGCGTCGATGATATCGCCATTGGCGATGACCGGGATATCCACCGCGTCTTTGACATCACGAATGGCCGCCCAATCGGCGTTACCCTTATAGAACTGGCATCGCGTACGGCCGTGAATAACAATTTGCCGTATGCCCGCGGCCTCGGCGCGTTTTGCGATTGGCGCGGCATTGCGCATCCCGTCATCCCAACCCAATCTCGTTTTCAATGTCACCGGAATTTGCACTGCGTTCACAACGGCTTCGATCAACGTCAACGCGTGATCGGGTTCGCGCATCAATGCAGACCCTGAATAGCCATTTACGACTTTCTTTGCAGGACATCCCATATTGATATCGATGATTTGCGCACCTTGCCCTTCGACCATGCGCGCGGCTTCTGCCATCACTTGTGCCTCGCGTCCGGCCAATTGAACCGCAGTCCCTTCGATCCCTAACCCAAGCTCGGCTTTTTCGCGCGCACCTGGGCGAGCATTCAGCATGTCGTGGCTGGCCACCATCTCGGACACAACCAGGCCAGCACCGAATTTCGCCACCAAAGCGCGAAACGGTAAATCCGTTATTCCAGCCATGGGCGCCAACATCACCGGCAGCGGCATATGAAAAGATCGATTTAACATGCTTAATCCTTGTGCATACCCTTTGCGTTAAGGGCTGGGCGGTGAACTCTCAACAAGTCAACGACATAGATAAGCCTCAAAAAGTGCATTTGCCTAAATTTTAGGCAAACACCCGGCAATTGCACGGTAAGGGCGAGTGGCCTACAACGTGCACATGATCAATTCTTTACGTCCCCTCATCGCAGTTGTGGTTGTTGCAGCCGGGCGCGGCGCCCGCGCTGGCGGGACGCAAGCCAAGCAATGGCAGTCAATCGCAGGCCGTCGTGTTTTCGATCACACAGTGGATGTGTTTCGCGCCCGCGCAGATGTCCAAAAGATAGTTGTGTGCCTTCATGCTGACGATATGGAGCAATGCCCCGACGATTGTTTGGTCGCAAAAGGTGGCGCTAATCGCACGCAATCTGTGTGGTCCGGTTTACGTGCCCTATCGCCCTATAACCCCGACCTTGTCCTGATACATGATGTTGCGCGCCCTTGCCTCAGCCATGCCGTGATTG
>JBDWGM010000142.1:0-9204 GCA_039975755.1 Paracoccaceae bacterium
CAAACGCGCCTGACCTGTCAGGTTCAGCCCCGCCATGCGCAAAGGCACACCCGAGGTCAGTACCATATGCGCCGCTTCGGGGTCTTTCCAGACGTTGGCTTCTGCAAATGCGGTCACATTGCCGGTTCCTGTGGACCCGCCCATAAATGATATTTCCGAAATCCACTCGGCAAGTTTGGGTTCGATACGAAGGGCCAATGCGATATTCGTCATCGGCCCAAGCACGATCAAAGATAGGTTTCCCGCATGGGTGCGACCCATTTCGATCAGGTATTCCGCGGCTCCACGGGGGTCCGTGGCGCGATTTGTCGAAGGAATGGACTTGCCCCCCTCCAGACCGTCATTACCGTGGATCGGGGACACCATATAATCACCAACAATTGGTTTGCCCGCACCCATGGCAACCGGAATATCAAGCTTTGCCAAGTCACAAATACGCAGCGCATTTTGTGTTGTGTTCTCTACCGTTGAATTGCCAAAAACTGTCGTCAATCCAATCATGTCAAGGCGACGAGCGGCATATAGGATGGCAAAGAAATCATCATGCCCGGGGTCTGTATCAATGATATGTTTCACTGCAGCGCCTCCACTTTTAGCGCGGCGTTCTTTGGGGACGTTGTCCACTTTTGTAGCGACCTGGAGAACATCGATTGCGTCCAGTCTGAGGTGTCTGTTTGTTCCAAAGCTTGTAGGAATGGCGCATCGGGAATAGGGGTAAGTGCAAAGGCACTGATGACCGAACCATCTGCCCGAGCAATCCTAACAGGTTGATCTAGCCCTTTGCCGCCCAACCTCGACTGGACATTCCGCTCCCCGATCGTCTCGGCAGCAGCCTGAAAACTCGGGACCTTAAAAATTAAGCCACGATTTATCGCGCCCATATTCACGACTTTCACCGAAACACCTCCATTTCCAACCTCCCATCGATCGCGACTTTCTTGCAAAGCGAGACTTCTGATCACAGGGGAAACCTAGCCTTCGTTACAGACTGGGAGTGAGGTGAGAACCGCTTTTTTCTCTGATTGCGAGTGTCAAACCACGTCTAATATATCGTTTGTATAGACACAAGTTTTTAGCGCCAACGTCACAACGATTATTCATCCAAAGGTTACTAACTGAGCACCTCAACCGCCACATTGGCGCAACAGTCGCTGAGCATAATTTCGAATGAAGGGGGCGATGTAACCGCCAAAAGCGACCGTACCCATGAAAAAGGATCGCCGCCTCCAAATGTACCGCTGCGCGGCCCGATCCCAAGAACCGCAAGATGTTTGGTGATAAGAACCTCGGTCTGGACAGGATCCAGTGGACGCTGGGCGAGCTTGCGACCATTCTTGAAGCCTCGAAACTGCTCTACCGCAAGGCGGCAATGGCCCTTAGCACGCCCGAGGGCCCAATGATGACCGCCGAGGCTTTGTTGCACAAATCGGTTTAGGGGATTCATTTCGTGAATCCACCATGATAGCAGAAGGCATGAGCAATTGGGCCCCAACGAAGTACAAGACGACAAACTGGTCGTCTTACAATGACAGCCTGAAGCAACGCGGATCGCTGTCGATTTGGTTCGAACCGGAGATGGTCTGGGTGCCACCACCAAGCGGCAAGCGCGGTCAACAAAAGAGTTTCGGCGACGCGGCCATCCAAACTTACCTAACGATGAAGATGCTGTTCGGGCTCCCATTGCGGCAGACGACTGGTTTTGTGCAAAACCTGCTGCGGCTGGTCGGGTTGGTCTGGGCGGCACCTGATTTTAGCACTCTTTAGACGCTGAACGTGAATCTGCCATATCGCGGCAGCACCGGACCACTGAGCCTGCTCATCGACAGCACAGGCATCAAGTCAGAAGGTGATGATGAATGGAATGCTCGCAAGCATGACGGTTCCAAACGACGCATCTGGCGCAAGATGCACATTGGGATCGACGAGGAAACACTGGAGGTTCGGGCAGTCGAGGTCACCACTAACAATATTGGTGATGCGCCGATGCTGCCGGAATTGCTTGATCAAATCCCACCCGATCAGAACATCGGCAACGTCACTGCAGATGGGGCGTATGAGCGTGTGAACATTCGTCCTGATGGACACATCTGTGAAATTCAGACCCTTCCGTGTGCATCTCAAGCACGGCCTGAACGTACGCCTCTGGTTTACTAAGACGCGTCTTAACGCCAGCAGTTAAACCACCGGAGGCGGTGCTGGCATGTAGCTGACGTTTTCGCGGCAAACTCGGGGTCGAAGTAGCCACGTTCCGCGCGGACACGATGGGCATTGGTCAAACGCTGCATGTCCTCGTGCGTAAACTGATACGCCAACTCGGTTTCATCATCGCGGATGAAGACAAAGCCAGCCTCAGTTTCTTGATTTAAACGATAGCTAACACCCTCGATCGTAACCCGATCAAATTTGGTGATGACCAAACGGGCGATTTGGGAGAATTGGGTAGCTATCGTAATGCAGGTCGTCCAACGTGACGCGCAAATTAAAGTAGTGCTTTGGCCGTTTAAGCGGACGTTGGTCGATACGGCAGCATTTGTGGGGCAAGAAAGTCTGTAACGCGGGACTTTTCAGCCGTTCGCTGCAGTTTCGCAGATCGCCGCTTTCAGAGAAACCGCCCATCGTTTTACCAAGCGAAAGAGGCCTAACCGCGCCCCATTGGAGTTAATGCGCTAAAGGTCTTACCCACTGTTTCAAGGTATTCGGATTCATCCCAAAATCCGATAAGGATACCCGTTTCGGCCGCCTTGTTTTGCCGCGCTAAGACATTCGGAGTTGCCGTAATACGAGTATGGTGTTGCGCGGCCCATGTCAGAAGAGCAGCTTCCATTCTGGCGCGAACGCCGACGTGCTCTGCTGTCTGTGACGCCCCAATATCAACTAGTTCATGGGGGTCGGTTTCAAGATCGAACATGACCGGATCAAACCCTTCGCATCGGATGTATTTCCAGCGCCCATCAAAGATCATTTTTGTATGCGCGTTCTCTTGCGGTTGCTGGAGCGTGCGGGCCATGTCTGACCAATGATAGTCATGTTCGCTGATAACATAATTCCGGTTGAACCCATCGGTGTCATGCAGGATCGGGGTCAGGTCACGACCCTCAATCACATGGGTTTTTGCCGCACAGCCAACAGCATTCATGAACGTCGGAGCAAGATCGATCATTTCAACCAGCGCATCTGTCGATTTCCCCCGTGTCTTATCAGCTGCGGGGCGCGGGTCGGCGATGATCAGCGGGACCTTCACCGCCATTTCGTGGTAAAAGTCTTTGTCCCCCATCCAGTGATCGCCCATGTAATCACCGTGATCCGAGGTGAAGGCGATGATTGTATTTTCGCTGTGACCTTCCGCATCCATCCATGCAAACAACCGCCCTAGATTGTCATCAAGTTGCTTGATCAGCCCCATGTAGGCCGGGACGACGTGTTCACGGACATGGTCGCGCGCAAAACTTTTGCACACGCGCGCGTTTAAGTAGGCCTGCATTAGGGGGTGCGCGTTGTCATGTTCGGCGGCGGACCTGATGGGTGGGACGATGTGACGTTCATCATACATGTCGTGGTAAGGCGCTGGCACAATGTAAGGCCAGTGAGGTTTGATATAGGACAAATGGCATACCCAAGGTTGATCCCCCTTGGCGGCATCGGTCATGAAATCCATGGCGCGGTTGGTCATATAGGCCGTTTCGGAGTGTTCTTCTGGGACGTTTGCGGCAAGTCGCGAGTTTTTCAGCAACCATGCCGACAACAATTCACCATCCGCGTCCAAGCCGGAGTTCGCGAAGTCTTCCCACGGGTTGTCGGACGCATACCCTTGCGCGACGAGATAGTCGTCATAGGCAGACCAATTCTGGCGAGCACTGTCGGGATGTAGTCCGTCATCGCGCTCGAAGGGTTCAAACCCACATTCGGACACACGCACACCAATATCGCTATCGGGATCAATTCCAAGCCATGCCATGCCTTCTACGTCGGCGGTCATATGGGTTTTGCCGACAAGAACAGCGCGCGTGCCCACTTCGCGCAGGTGATCGCCCAAGGTGGGCTCTCCGACGCGTAGCGGCATTCCGTTCCATGTTGATCCATGACTGCGCACATAGCGCCCGGTATAGGCTGACATCCGCGAGGGCCCACAAACCGGCGATTGAACATAGGCATTGTCGAATTTAACGCCACGCGCAGCCAAGGCGTCAATATGTGGCGTGTGCAGATGCGGGTGTCCGTAGCAACTAAGGTAATCGAACCGTAACTGATCGGCCATAATCCAAAGGACATTTGGGCGTGTTGTCATTCTATGTCTTCTTTTTCGACAATCTGGTTCGCGGGGCGGCGCACGAAGTGTTCAAGCCGATCCAGATACCCGACGAATTCGTTGATTTCTGTTCGTGTAAAAACACCGTCCAACGCATCGCGGCGTCTGCTCATTATTGGCGCGGCAAGGTCATAGGCAGCGCGGCCTTTGTCTGTCAGTGTAACAATCGTTTGCCGCCCGTCTTGAGCAGCCTGACGCATGTACACCAACCCTTTTTGGCGCATCTGTGGCAATGCGCGACTAAGCTGGGAATGATCGGCGCGTTGGGTCGATGCCAGATCACTGATTGTCATGGGCCCAACTTCGTGCAGGTCCCAAAGGGTCCGCCATTCGACAATCGAAATCCCCCCGCCCAATTGCAACAAGCCCTGTGCCTGTTTGCGAGACGCTGCGTATATTGCAGCAAGCCGGGCAAACAAATTGGTGTCTTCTCGGTCGATCCGGGCCTTTATCCGGTCAACATCACGTTCCTGATCATCAACCATGCGCGGCCTCCCCGATTTTCGATAAGACCAGAGAATTTATTACGTGACAAGTCATATAATTTCTGCAAGCCTCAACCCAAGCCTTCGAAAAGTGGGGGCATTTGCCCTTGGAGGAGGGCAGATCATCAGGGAGGATGACATGATCAAATCAATGCTACTGGGCGGAGCAATTGCTCTTGCGCCAGCACTTGCGTCCGCACAAACCACACTGACCTCAGAAACAACTTCGCCGGGTTCTACACCGCACTACATTGATACGACCTTGGCAGCTGTTTTGGAAAGCGCAGGTGTGGCCAAGATGCAAATCACCGAAGGTGCGACGCTGACAAACTCTGTTCAAGCTGTCGCGGAAGGGCAGCTGGATATGGCACCCGCGGCGTTAATCTTACCGTTTCTCTTGTCACGCGGCATCGGCCCGTACAGCGGCATCGGCCCTGAAAAAGGCGCCGAACTGGCCAGCAACATCCGTGTCCTCTTTTTTAATGCAGGCGCTGCGCAATTGTTTGGGCATTACAACAGCAACCCCATCGACGACATCCGCGATTTGGCCGGAAAACGCATCTGGAACGGTCCGCCACGCGGGGCTGCACTGACGTCTGGGCGCGCCATGATTCAGCTGCTGTCCGGCGAAAAGGACGGCGAAGGCTATGAGGGCGTTCAAAACCCGTGGCCTGACACAGTTTCCGCCATCACAGGCGGCGGTGTGGATGCATGGACAATGCCCGAAGGCTTGCCATCTGGTCGTGAAATCGCGATTGCGGCGGCGGGTGGGATTACGCTCTATGATGTCCCCTCCGACTTGCTTGCCAGCGAATTGGGGCAGCAAATCCTCGGCGCGCCGGGCCACGCGCCCTACTCCGTCCCCGTCGACGAATTCCGCGCAGCTTACGCGGGCAATGACATTACAGTTGTCACGGATGACGACACGTTCGACACCTTTGCCTTGGCCTTTGGTCAGATCGTCACGGCAACAATGGAAGAAGAGCTCGCCTACAATATCACCAAGGCCTACCTAGAAGCCGAAGATCGCTTTCTAACTGGGTCGCCGCGCGGGCCATACCTTGGCCTAAGCTTTGGTGACATCGATGGGGTCACCCAAGGCGTCTGCGGTTCTGTTCAGGTGAAAATGCACGAAGGGGCGATCCGTGCCTTTGAGGAAGCGGGACACACTATCGCGGACTGCCTGCGCCCGTAACGCAACTTTCCACGCGAGGCCGAGATTTCCCAGCCTCGCGTAAGGGGCCTTTTCATGTCAGACAAACTCGTAACCAGAGGCATCGGCCGGACTTGGGCGATTGCCTTGGGTTTTCTTCTTGTCGTGGTTGGCATGCTCAATACGATGCCGGAAATCCCCGGCTTGCAGGATGCAGCCCGGACCCTCACAGGGCAACCTTTCTTACGGGTTTCGGGCTTCCCGCCTGAATTCTTCTACCCACCTATTTTTCTGTTGATGATGCTGATCGTCGCTCTTGATGCCAGCGTGTATCGAGCGTGGAAGATCAGCCGCCCGCACCTGGCTTGGTTGGGCTTGTTATTGGATGCAGGCCTGATCATTGCTGCGTTTTTGGCCTCGTTTGGATATTTGGTCGAGATCGACTCAGTCTGTCTGATTGATCAATTCACCGGCGAGCGAGCGCGCTTGATTGCAGATGCAGCAGCGCGATCCGAAGGCGTGATCCCCGGCATATCATTTGATGCCGAAGTTCCGGCGTGTCAGGGACGGTTCGGGATTTGGATTATCCCGCTGCTGTTCACGATCATCACTCTGTTCTTCCTGTATAACGTCAGAGTCTGGGGCGTTCCATTGGTCGCCGTCGCCAGCGTTGTAGTGATCTATACGGTCGGTACGGCGTTGATCTGGATCTATGACCTAAGCGACAACAGCTTTTTGTTGACCAAGTTGGGGGCAGATGGCGGCGATATACAAGCAACGGCGATCCAAAAAGCCACGAATGTGTTTATCACGCCAGACGGGTTCATGGGGCGCTTTATGGATATCGTCGTCAATCAAGTCTTTCCCTACGTGATTTTGGGGGCGCTGTTCGGCACCTCGGCTGGTGGCACGTCGCTGATAAAATTGGCCGTGCGTCTGACCCGCAACTTACGCGGTGGACCCGCCCATGCTGCGATTGTCTCCTCAGCCATGTTCGGCACAATCACTGGCGGACCGGTCACCAATGTTCTTTCGACGGGGCGCTTGACGATCCCGATGATGAAACGCAACGGATTCTCCCCACAGTTTGCAGGTGGGGTTGAGGCAGCCGCCTCCTCTGGCGGGCAGATCATGCCACCCGTTATGGGGGTCGCAGCGTTCGTTCTGGTCGCGTTGACAGCCGTGCCCTACACCAAGGTCATCACGGCGGCGTTCTTGCCGGCAATGTTCTTTTTCTTCTCGATTTTCCTCGCGGTGATGTTCCAAGCGCGGCGCGAAAAGGTCGAAGCCATGCGCGAAATTCCAGACGATCTGGTGATGTTTCGTCAAGACTGGTTGAACCTTATCATCATCCTCGTGCCGATCATGACGATCCTGTTCTTGCTGTTAGGAAACAAGGACGCTGTAAGTGCAGGCTGGCTGTCGAACATCTTGCCCGACTTTGTGACGCGAACCATCGTCAATTCGACGGGCGATGCAACATCTGCGGGATGGTGGGCCGTCGTCGTCTTATTGCCACTTCTGTTCTTGGATCCCGAAACACGGGCGAAACCGTCTAAAATTATCGTCTCGCTGGCGGACGGTGGCATCTTGATCTCGCGGTTATTCCTGCTTTTGTTTGCAGTCTCGATCATCTCGGCGTTTCTGAATGAAAGCGGCCTGACCGGGGAATTGACGCGCGCTGTCACCTCATGGTTGGAAACCGCAAACGTGTTGCGGATCTTGGGCTTCGAAATCCCGATTGTCGGCGGAGTCTATCTGATGCTGGCCCTGACGTGCGCGATGTTCTGCGCTATTTTGCTTGGAATGGGGATGCCGACTGTCCCTGCATATGTGAATGTCGCGTTGCTGTTAGGGCCTCTTTTGGCAAGCCTTGGAGTCAGCTTCTTTACCGCTCATATGTTTGTCTTTTACTTCGCTGTTGCCTCGGCGATTACGCCACCTGTGGCCATCGCAGCCTTTGCCGCCGCCTCGGTCACGAAGACCGAACCGATGCGGACAGCCTTTGCCGCCGTGCGCGTTGGGATTGTGATGTTCACGATCCCATTTGTTTTCGCATGGTACCCAGAACTGTTGCTCATCGAAGAGGCCGTTACGATCACCGATGCCGCCGGCCGCAGCACGCTGATCGAAGGATACAGCGGCGCGGTGGATTGGCTCGCCTTGACCCGATTAGGGCTACGCCTGATCTTCGCGCTCTACCTGATGGCCTCAGCGCTCGCCAAATTCGACCATGGCCCGCTGCAGCGATGGGAGGTCGCCCTCAGACTGCTCGCAGCGGTTCTATTGTTGTGGAAAACTGCAATGTTTATGTGGGTCGGTTTAGGATTGGCCGTCATTTTGTTGGTGCGACATCACCTTTCAGCAGGTCGCGCCGAAACCAAGGCAAACGCCGAATCCCCATCATCATGAACTTTTTAAAAGAGGACGTTTGTGGCAAGGCAGATAATGGTGAAATGGGCGCATTGCTGCGGTTGCCATCGAAAGTTCGCAGAGAACCGTCGATCAAACATTTCAGATACCTCTCCAAAGCGATTGAGCATAGCGATCTGGAAGAGGCGTCTCTGTGGCAATGCAATATTCGGCATAGCCTGAGTCTTTGCGACTTCAAGCATGTCAATCTTGCACGAAGTGGAGCTGTCACGTTTTTGTTCCGCTCCAAGTGCTCGTTTAAGCCACTTTCCTTTCGAAAGCGACGGGGCTTTCCAGCCCAGTGCTAAGTAACGGCGTCGCGGATTGTAGAACCCGTTTATGTATTCGAAGATCGCCATCTCGGCTTGTCGCCGCGTTTCCCATGATCGCCGCCAGATCAGCTCGGCTTTGATCGTCTTGAAGAAGGTTTCGACCGCAGCGTTGTCATAACAATTACCCTTTCCTGACATCGACACCTTGAAGCCATGCTGTCGCAGGATCTTCTGATAATCGTGAGAGCAGTATTGGCTGCCACGATCGGTGTGATGGATGCAATCTTTGGGTGGTGTGCGGAAGGCTATGGCCATCTGTAGCGCACGGATCGCAAGATCACGTTTCATACGGTTTCTGACTGCCCAGCCGATCACACGCCTTGAATGCAGATCCAAAATCACCGCCAGATACAGCCATCCCTCGCGCGTCCAGATCTAACTGAGGTCACCAGCCCACTTCTGGTTGGGCGCATCGGCCGCAAAGTTGCGATCCAGCAAGTTGGGCGCGATATTGAACTTGTGGTTGCTGTCCCCCACTCGGCAGAGTGCTTTGCAATCGCCTGCCAGGCAAAGGTC
>JBDWGM010000143.1:0-3302 GCA_039975755.1 Paracoccaceae bacterium
GAAACTGGTGCCGTTCCAGTAACGCGCGCCCGTTCCAGCGTCCAGCCCCTTCGACTCTTTGACTTCAGGTTCTGGTGAACGTCAGATAGTGCGGCGTCCGTCCTTCACGCAGCGCTTTTTGTTCGTATCTGGTTGAAATCCAATCATCCCAAGGCCTTTGCCAATCTTTGGGGTTTTTGGCTGTCCAGGAAAAGCCGGCTTTAGGGACTTCCAGCAAAGTCTGGCGCACATAATCCTCAATATCCGTCGCGACACGAAACATGCCGCCGGGTTTTACGGTCCGCGCAAGAGGCAGAAGATGTTCGCCAGTTACAAAACGACGGCGATGATGCCGTGTCTTTGGCCAAGGGTCTGGATATAGCAGAAAGGCCCGATCGACAGAGGCTTCAGGCAACACATCCATTAAATCGCGAGCATCACCGGGGTAAACCGCCAGATTAGAAACCCCTGCTTTGCGGATTTTACCCAACAGCATGGCCACACCATTTATGTAGGGCTCTGCTCCGATAATTCCGACATCGGGGTTTTGCCGAGCTTGGTGTACGAGATGTTCACCACCCCCAAATCCGATTTCAAGCCAAACAGGACGGCCATCAAAGCGTGCTTCCAGGTCCAATGGGACCCGATCAGGATTTTCGGACCAATCGACCGCGCCCGGTGATAAGGCATCGAGATCTTCCTGAAGGTAGGTTCGCTGGGATGCTTTAAGGGTTTTCCCCTTGAGGCGTCCATAAAAATTACGATGAGGTCTTTTTTGATCAGTCATGGTCGCCGTTTAGCGCCCACCCCAAACCGATGCAACGCATCAGTCCCACTTCATGTGCGTTCTGCTCTCTTCTGCAACACTCTTACTTTTTCCGAGAAAGGAGACGCGATGCGATATGTGTCACCTGCAATGCCTAGATTCCTTGCGCGATTTATTGGTCAACTGTTTTACTTAGGCATCTGGTCGACAAGTGCTGAATGCTGCAAACCAGCATTCAGCAAGATAGAATGTAGCAAAGCTACTCCTTTGGATCAAAGTGCCCCTTTGAGCGCATCTATCAAGTCAGTCTTTTCCCAACTGAAACCACCATCGGCCTCTGGCGCGCGGCCGAAATGACCGTATGCCGCCGTACGCTCATAGATTGGTTTGTTCAGCTGCAAATGCTCTCTAATGCCACGTGGCGTCAGGTCGATGATATTACCAATTGCGGCTTCAATCGCAGCTTCATTGACTTCTCCAGTATTGAAGGTGTCGCAATAGATAGACAGGGGTTTTGAAACCCCAATCGCATAACTCAATTGAATCGTGCATTTCTCGGCCAACCCTGCTGCGACGACGTTTTTAGCGAGGTAACGTGCTACATAGGCTGCAGAACGATCAACCTTGGTCGGGTCTTTCCCGGAAAATGCGCCTCCGCCATGCGGTGCGGCTCCACCGTAGGTATCCACAATAATTTTTCGACCGGTCAAACCTGCGTCACCGTCCGGGCCACCAATCACAAATATGCCCGTTGGATTGACCCACCACTCGGTTGCTTCTGAAATCCATCCGGCCGGCAACACTTCACGGATGTAAGGTTCGACAATAGCACGAATATCGTCAGACGTTTGAGTTTCATCAGCGTGTTGTGTCGAAAGCACGATGGAACTTACACCAACCGGTTTGCCATCCTCATAGCGCACCGAGAGTTGGCTTTTGGCATCCGGACGCAGCGTCGGCTCTGACCCATCTTTACGAGCTTCTGCAAGACGGCGCAAAATTGCATGCGCATAATGGATCGGCGCCGGCATTAACTCTGGCGTTTCATTGGACGCAAATCCAAACATAATGCCCTGATCGCCAGCCCCTTCTTCTTTGTCTTCCTTTGCATCGACACCTTGGGCAATATGCGCGGACTGCTCATGCAGGAGGTTAGTAACCTCACAGGTCGCATGATGAAATTTATCCTGTTCATAGCCGATATCTTTAATGCAGGAGCGCGCAATATCTTCGATCCGCCCCATGTAATCCTTAAGTTTATCTTTATTGGATAGACCGACCTCTCCGCCGTTCAAAACACGGTTCGTTGTAGCAAATGTCTCGGCTGCGACCCGCGCTTCCGGTTCTTCTGTCAGGAATGCGTCCAAGACTGCATCTGAAATTCGATCACACACTTTGTCAGGATGTCCTTCGGAAACAGACTCTGAAGTGAAAGTATAGTTTTTACGTGTCATTTAGTGCTCCGTTGGATCTATTCGAAACCACGTCAGGAAGCCGTTGTGGTCGATTAGGTTTCCCTACGCGTAGGGGGTTTCAAGGTCAATCGTTCCGCCGAAAACGATGTCGGATTTGTCGCAGGAATGCGGCAGAAAAAGTTAGTAAAAGCGTTAAAATTACGGGGTAATCCCCTGTTCTGCTATACACACTCGGCGGCAATGGTGACGGTATTTGCGCGTCCAGAAATCCAATTTCATTCAAGGGAAGTTCAGACAAAATACGTCCGAAAGGATCAATGACAGCTGATATTCCAGTATTTGCCGCGCGTATCAATGGGAGACCCTGTTCGATTGCACGCATCCGTGCCTGTGCCAAATGTTGCTGCGGCCCAGCATATTGCCCAAACCACGCGTCATTTGTCACTTGTAAAATTAAATCTGCTCGTTCGGGCACGGCATTTACACCATGTGCAAAGACCGCCTCATAACAGATCAGGGGCAAAACCTTACCCACAATGCCAAGGTCGAGCACTGACGGACCTGGGCCGGAATCAAAACCACCCATCGTTTGAGCCAAACCGCGCAAACCTATTTTCTCAACCATATTTGCAAACGGAATGTATTCGCCGAAAGGAACAAGATGGTGTTTGTCATATTGTGCAGTAATCTCCCCTGAAGGACCTAATACCGCCATTGTATTGCGCAATCGTTTACCCTGCGCGCGCAAAGCCCCCAACGCAACGGGGACGCCGTCGGATGCGTGTACAATTTCCGCCAATGCTGGTTGAGCGGTGTCAAGTCGCCAGGGAATCGCCGTTTCTGGCCAAACTATCAAATCAGGAGCCGAAGCGTCCAGCATCGGCGCAGCGGACGTCATTTCCAGCTGTCGTTGAAAAAAAACATCCGCCATTTCGGGGCGCCATTTCAAATGTTGTGCGGCATTTGGCTGTATTAATCGGACCCAATGCGGAGAGAGTTCAACCGCAGAGCGCATCACTGGCAAGTACAATGCAGCCCCTGCTGCTATGAGCAAGGCGCCCTGCCCGAGCCAATGCACCCTTTTAGCTTTCGTTTTTGCCGGACAAGACAACAGACAAGCCAGCAACAAGAGGGCAAAGGTT
>JBDWGM010000144.1:0-16623 GCA_039975755.1 Paracoccaceae bacterium
TTGCGCAATGGGTCGTTGCCCGGTTTCACTTGCAGTTGTTGTGGCCGGATCAATTCAGCCCAGTTCTTATGGATCATGCGTCCCTCCATTCCTGCCTCACCCCCATGTCCAAAGGGCAAGACGCCCGAGGTTTCGAAAAAGGGTCTGAGGCCGTGCGGAATGCGCGGCCTCTGAAAGTATCAATCGTTTAGACGCGGCGCCGTTTTGGTGGACGACAGCCATTGTGTGCAATTGGGGTAACGTCACGGATCGATGTGATGTTGAAACCAATTGCCGCCAACGCGCGAAGCGCTGATTCACGACCAGAACCCGGGCCCTGCACTTCGACTTCCAACGTTTTCACGCCATGCTCTTGTGCTTTTTTGCCCGCGTCTTCTGCAGCCATCTGAGCCGCATAAGGTGTGGATTTCCGAGAACCTTTGAAACCCATCGTACCAGCAGACGACCAAGCGATCGCGTTGCCTTGTACATCCGAGATCAGGATCTTGGTGTTGTTAAACGAGGAATTCACATGGGCAACGCCCGTTGCGATATTCTTGGAGACTTTGCGCTTACCGCGCCGTGTATCACGTGCCATCTAATCGCCTCCTTATTTCTTCTTGCCGGCAATGGCTTTTGCCGGGCCCTTGCGGGTGCGCGCATTGGTATGCGTACGCTGACCGCGGACAGGAAGGTTACGACGGTGACGAAGACCGCGATAGCAACCAAGATCCATCAGGCGTTTGATGTTCATCTGAACCTCTCGGCGCAAGTCACCTTCAACAGTGAAGTTTGCATCGATGTGTTCGCGGATCGCCAGAACTTCGGAATCGCTCAGTTCATTCACGCGACGAGTCGCATCAATACCAACCGCTTCGCAAATCGACTTCGCAGACGAGTGTCCAATTCCGGTGATGTAAGTGAGGGCAATAGGTACCCGTTTCGCAGTGGGGATGTTGATCCCAGCAATACGTGCCACTTGGCATTTCCTTTCGTTGCGAGCCCGTAACACCAGGCCCTTTTTTCACAACAGAAGGCCCAAGGAATAACTGCCCCCGGGCCTAGCGTCGTTCAGGTGATCAGGCAGACGCAAATCCGCCGTCGATTCTCATAAGAGATGGGTTGAACTAGGTGTGATTCCAACTGGCGTCAAGCCTTTGTTCACAGTTCAACCGATCCTTTGCCATTTCCAGCGTAACAGGGCCTAGTCGCTTTTGCCCTGTATCAAGATAACATCCCAATACAACAGCTAAGATTTCGCGAGTCAGGCCACTTCACTCATTCAGGTATTAGCGTGTTCAGTTATCAAGAACCGCGCCGATCTGTGCTTTCACAACCGGAAGGTCTGACATTCCATCCACACGTTTCAGCTGATCAAACGCAAAGTAATAGCCCATTAACGGTGAGGTCTTTTTGTAATATTCCATCAACCGATTTCGCAGACTTTCTTCGTTATCGTCTGCACGGCGTTTGAAATCTGATGCACCACAATTCACGCATTTTCCATCGCTAGGGATGGGTTTTGTGTGATCATTGTAGACTTCGCCACACGAGCCACATGTTGCACGGCCCGCGATACGTTGGACCAAAGCATCTTCGCGAACGCGTATTTCAACGACCGCGTCTAGTTTTTGACCCAGCTCTTCCAGCAGTTCGTTCAACGCAACCGCTTGTTTAAGCGTTCTAGGAAAACCATCAAAGATGTAACTTTGATCTGGAGCCTCTTCCAGCTTTTCGCGGATCAGGCCGATAACGATTTCATCGGTGACCAAATCACCACGCGCCATGACCTCGGCGACAAGGTTCCCCATTTCGGTTCCGCTGTCTTTGGCCGCACGCAGCATATCGCCGGTGCTCAGTTGAACCATGCCACGTTCTTCGACAAGAAACCGTGCCTGAGTTCCTTTTCCCGCGCCCGGTGGGCCAAGTAGAATTATGTTCATTTACGTATCGGGGACCGTTTGGTCCGCTTCCTATTGCCCTTGCCGCGCAATTGCGACTTTTCGATAAGACCTTCGTACTGGTGCGCCAGCAGATGGCTTTGAACCTGTTGAATGGTGTCCATCGTAACGGACACAACGATCAGTACCGACGTCCCACCAAAATAGAAAGGTATCGCAAACTGCCCGCGTAGGATTTCCGGCAAAAGACAAACCGCCGCCAAATAAGCCGCGCCAAGAACAAGGATGCGATTTACCACATATTCCAGATACTCTTCGGTCTTCTTACCAGGGCGAATACCGGGCACAAAACCGTTTTGATTTTTTAGGTTTTCAGCAACTTCATCTGGCTTAAAGCTAACGTTGAACGTGTAGAAATAAGCAAAAAACACGATCATCGAAGTGAAGAACAACAAGTTCAGCGGCTGCCCCGGTCCAAAGTTAGCAAGCAACCATGACATAACCGGGCTGGTCGAGTTGCCAGAAAACGTACTGAAGGTCACAGGAAGCAGCAAAAGCGAACTGGCAAAAATTGCAGGAATAACGCCGGCTGGGTTCACTTTGATTGGCAAATGGCTTGATCCGCCATCATACATTTTCGTTCCGACCTGACGGCGCGGATATTGAATGTGTATCTTACGCAATGCGCGTTCCATGAAGACGACGAAGGTAATCGTCGCAACAACCATGACAAGCACGCCTATGATCACCGCCGGACTAATTGAACCGGACCGCCCAGAAACAAAGAACTGTGCCAAAGCCGCAGGAATTTCTGCCACGATGCCCACAAAGATGATCAACGAAATACCGTTTCCGATGCCGCGTGCGGTGATTTGCTCACCCAGCCACATCAGGAACATCGTACCACCAACCAAGGTAATCACACAGGATGTCATGAAGAACCATGCAGGGACATCCGCTTGAACCATGTTGCCCGACTGAAGGCTCGCTGCTAGGCCATAGGCCTGCAAGGTCGCAAGGCCAACCGTACCGTATCGCGTGTACTGGTTGATTTTCTTACGGCCCTGTTCGCCCTCTTTCTTGAGCTGCTCAAGCGCAGGCACCATCGAGGTCAACAACTGTATGATAATCGACGCCGAGATATATGGCATGATACCGAGGGCAAAAATGCCCATGCGCCCAAGCGCACCACCGGTGAACATCGAAATCATACCGCCAATGCCTTGACCGGCAGTTTCCATAAACTGACGAAGAGCCGCCGCATCGATGCCTGGAACAGGTATATACGTCCCAAGGCGATAGATGATCAAAAGCCCCAATGTGAATAGAATGCGGTTCCGCAAGTCGGTTGCCTTACCTAAGGCACTCCAACTCGTATTGGCGGCCATGTTCTCGACAGCTGATACCATTTTCTCGTGTCTTCCTGTTGTGAAGACGCCGCCCGAACCGTTTCCGGTGGGCGGCGTATCGGAAACTTGTATTTAAATAGGCTGCAATGGTGCAGCCCACAAGGCGCTTAAGCGCGTCACTCCGCCGCCGCTGCTGCGACTGTCAAAGTTCCACCGGCTTTTTCAACTGCTTCAACGGCTGCCGTTGAGGCGCCAGTCACAGTAATTGAAACTTTTGTGGATACTTCGCCCTTGGCCAAAATACGCACACCGTCCAGCTTGCGGCGCACCAGACCGCTTTCAACAAGCGAATCTTCAGTGATGCTGCCAGCATCCAATTTCTTGGCGTCGATGAACTTCTGGATCAAACCCAGGTTAACAACGGCGAATGCTTTCCGGTTTGGTTTGTTAAAGCCACGCTTTGGCAAACGTTGGTACAATGGCATTTGGCCGCCCTCATAGCCATTGATGGCTACACCGGAACGAGACTTTTGACCTTTGATACCACGGCCAGCTGTTTTACCTTTGCCCGAACCAGGGCCACGGCCAACACGCATCCGTCTTTTTGTTGCGCCTTCGTTGTCGCGCAATTCATTCAGTTTCATATCGCTTCTCCTTCGCCGGATGTGACCCCCGAAGCGATTGGGTCAACCACGGCATTTCTTGCTTTTTTCGAGTCAGTGGCGCACGGCCACCGGAGGCGTATAGCGAGCGCATAGCGCCGGATCAAGAACTCTTATGAATGTCACGAAAATTCGAACGGGAAATTAACGCGGCCAACTTCAACTATGCCTGCTTCACCATGCCCTAAAAATACAAAACCCCCGATCCTTTCGAACCGAGGGCGACGTCGCGAAAATATGAGAGGTTCAATTACAGCATGTTTGCGTGCTGTTGAGCGATCTCATCGATTTGACTGCGTGACACACCGATATCCGCAAGCTCACGATCTGTCAGACCGGCCAGTTCACGGTATGTGTCGTTGTAAGCTTTCCGGCGCGCTTGCGCGTCTTTCAACTGAGCGCCGAGCGCCCGAAAAAATTCACCGAATTGAAAACCAGTTGTACGTTGTGCGATTACATTTGCCATTTACTCATTCCTTTAGAGGGTCGGGGCGTATTCCCCGAGGTTAAATTCTATTTCCTCACCATGAGCTTCAGATGGGGCAAAATGATAACGCAAACAACACACAGAAAATCCAAGCCGTTATGCAAAAAACGCAAGGCTTGGAAAATTTGTGCGGTCCTAAAACGAAAATCGGCCCGACAAATGCCAGGCCGACTTAATCAATTTCGGAAAAAGGGCTGCTTAGCCTTTTTCTTCGATGATCTCTACAAGATGCGAAATCTTGCGAACCATACCGCGAACACTGGGTGTATCTTCCAGCTCGCGCGTGCGGTGCATTTTGTTCAAACCCAAGCCGATCAACGTCTGACGCTGTTCTGCGGGGCGGCGGATCGGAGAACCGATCTGTTTGACGACGATTGTCTTACCCATCTGTCGTTACTCCTTATGCCTCTGCCGGTGCTGCTTCAGCAGCCGCCGGAGCTTCGTCGCGCTTAGGCAGAATGTCAGAGACTTTCTTGCCACGACGCGCAGCCACGTGACGCGGTGATTGTTCTTTGGTCAGGCCGTTAATTGTGGCTCTGATCATGTTGTAAGGGTTCTGAGAGCCGATCGACTTGGATACGACGTCTTTTACACCCAGCATTTCGAAAACGGCACGCATTGGACCACCTGCGATGATCCCAGTACCTTCTGGTGCTGTCCGCATAACAACTTTACCTGCGCCGTGACGTCCTTCGACATCGTGGTGCAGTGTCCGACCTTCGCGCAAAGGCACGCGGATCATCTGACGCTTGGCTTGTTCAGTCGCCTTGCGGATCGCCTCAGGTACTTCTTTTGCTTTACCTTTGCCGAAACCAACGCGGCCTTTTTGGTCACCCACAACAACAAGTGCTGCGAAACCAAAGCGCTTACCACCTTTTACGGTCTTGGATACACGGTTGATCGCAACCAAGCGATCTGCAAATTCAGGGGCCTCGTCACGGTCGCGACGGTTTCCCCGGCGGTTATCACGTTCTGCCATATGGCATTCCTTTCAAAGTGGCGTCATTAGCGCCGAATTACTCAATCCTAGTGGGCCAACCGACCCCTGGATCATCGGGGAGGCGCGGACGCCTCCCTCAGGTCTTAGATTTTCAAGCCTGCTTCACGCGCGGCGTCGGCAACAGCCTTCACCTTGCCGTGGAACAAGAAACCACCGCGGTCGAAATATGCTTCTTTCACGCCAGCTTTCTTTGCGCGCTCGGCAATTGCCGTGCCCACTTTTGTCGCAGCTTCGACGTTGTTCTTGCCCTGAACACCCAGATCTTTTTCCAGTGTCGAAGCAGCAGCCAAAGTGCGGCCATTCACATCGTCGATCAGCTGAGCGCTGATGTTCTTGTTCGAACGGTGAATAGAAAGACGCATGCGTCCCGCGTTCACCTTGCGAAGTTTGTTCCGAACGCGCAGGCGGCGCTTCAGAAACAGTGTACGTCTGCTGTTTGCCATTTGTCCGGTCCTTACTTCTTCTTGCCTTCCTTGCGGAAGATATACTCGTCTTTATAGCGGATACCTTTGCCCTTATAGGGCTCGGGCTTACGCCAAGCGCGGATGTTTGCCGCAACTTGTCCGACGAGTTGTTGATCGATACCCTCAACGATGATCTGCGTCTGTTTGGGCGCAGTGACCGTCACACCTTCTGGTGCAACAAAATCAACATCGTGGCTGAGGCCGAGGTTCAATTTCAGCGTGTTACCCTGCATTTGTGCACGATAACCAACACCTTGAATCTCGAGTTCTTTCTTGAAGCCGTTTGTGACACCTTCGACGCAGTTTTGAATCTGCGTGCGAGACATGCCCCATTGTTGACGGGCCCGCTTAGACTTGCCGCGCGGGTCAATTCTGATCAGGTTGTCTTCGACCAGAATTGTAATGTCGTCAGTGGCCGTGAAGCTTCGTGTGCCTTTTGGACCTTTGACCTCAATGGTCTGGCCTGACACGCTTGCCGAAACGCCAGAGGGCATGTCGACCGGTTTCTTACCAATACGAGACATCTGCTCCTCCTTAGAATACGGTGCAGAGCACTTCGCCGCCAACGTTGGCTGCGCGTGCATTTGCATCCGACATCACGCCCTGAGACGTCGAAACGATGGAAACACCCAGACCCTGACGGACCTGTGGAATGTCGCCGACACCCATGTAAACACGGCGCCCAGGCTTAGAAACGCGCTTTAGTTCGCGGATCGCAGACTGACCTTCATGATACTTGAGGCTGATTTCGATGGCCGGGTGGCCTTTGTCGGTGGATGATTCAAAACCGCGGATATAGCCTTCGTCAGCCATAACTTCGAGCACGCGTGCACGCTGCTTTGAAGCAGGTGTGATTACGGTCGATTTCCCGCGCATGGATGCGTTGCGGATACGTGTGAGCATATCGCCGATAGGATCGTTCATATCTCTCTCCTTACCAGCTTGATTTGACCAGGCCCGGAATTTGGCCCATGGAGCCCAATTCGCGCAAGGCGATCCGCGAAACTTTCAGTTTGCGGTAATAGGCGTGGGGCCGGCCGGTCAGCTGGCAACGGTTGTGCAGACGGGTAGGTGACGAGTTGCGAGGCAACTTCGCCAGCTTGAGCGACGCGCGAAAGCGGTCTTCCATCGGCTTGGATTCGTCGTTGATTATCTCTTTCAGCTCGGCACGCTGTGCTGCGTACTTTTTAACAAGCTTCTCGCGCTTCACTTCGCGCGCGATCATGGATTTCTTTGCCATATCTCTAGTCTCTCCCGCGCTTATGAATTGAAAGGCATGTTGAAAGCCTTAAGAAGCGCTTTTGCTTCTTCATCGTTTCCGGCTGTCGTTGCGATAACGACATCCATACCCCAAACCTCATCGACTTTGTCGAATTCGATTTCAGGGAAAACGATATGCTCTTTGATACCCATCGCATAATTGCCACGTCCGTCGAAGGACGATCCCGATACACCGCGAAAGTCACGGATACGGGGCATAGCAATTGTGATCAGACGATCGAGGAATTCGTACATCCGGTCGCCACGCAAAGTCACCTTGGCACCCATTGGCATGCCTTCGCGAACGCGGAAGCCAGCAATTGAGTTTTTCGCAATTGTGGTGAGAGCTTTTTGACCAGCAATCGTTGTCAGATCCTCAACAGCTGAGCGGGCTTTCTTGCTGTCACGGACAGCTTCAGCGCCACAACCGATGTTCAGAACAATCTTGTCCAAACGCGGGATCTGCATTTCATTTTTGTAACCGAACTCTTCCATCATGGCCGCACGAATTGTGTTCTTGAATTCGGCCTTCAGGCGAGGTGTGTAGGTTGCCGCATCAAGCATCGATCACGTCCCCTGTCGTTTTGGCAAAACGCACTTTCTTGTCACCTTCAAATTTGAAGCCAACGCGTGTCGCTTTTCCGTTTTTGTCGAGGAAAGCAAGATTGCTCAGATCAACCGGCATCGCTTTGGGGATGCGGCCGCCTTGAGTTTCTTGGCTTTGACGTGTGGCGCGGATGGCGATATTGATGCCTTCTACCACTGCCTTGCCGGCTTTGGGGTCGATGGAAGTAATTGTGCCTTCCTTACCCTTGTCCTTGCCAGCAAGAAGAACGACCTTGTCGCCTTTTTTCAACTTAGCAGCCATCTCAGAGCACCTCCGGCGCAAGCGAGATGATCTTCATAAAGTTCTTCGCGCGCAATTCACGAACCACTGGTCCAAAGATACGTGTACCCATGGGTTCGTTGTTATTGTTGAGGATGACAGCAGCGTTGCGATCAAAGCGGATCGCTGTACCGTCTTCGCGGCGGACTTCCTTGGCTGTGCGTACGACGACGGCTTTGCGCACGTCACCTTTTTTCACACGGCCGCGCGGAATAGCTTCTTTGACCGACACTACGATAACGTCGCCCACTGAGGCATATTTCCGTTTGGATCCGCCCAGAACCTTGATGCACTGAACCCGGCGAGCGCCGGAGTTGTCAGCAACATCCAGATTGGTCTGCATCTGGATCATATGGTTTCTCCTGACCTTTGGGGGACCCTTTGGGCCTTACCCCCATGGTTTCTTTCAAACTGAATGGAGTGCTGGCTTACGCCTGCAACACCTCCCAGCGTTTCGTCTTAGATTTTGGTGCACATTCGATAATGCGAACCGAGTCACCCACTTTGAAAGTGTTCTTTTCATCGTGAGCCCGGTATTTTTTGGAATTCCGGATCGTCTTCTTCAGAACCGGGTGCGTAAAGCGACGCTCTACGGAAACGGTTACTGTTTGTGCGTTTGCGTCAGATGTCACGACGCCTGTCAGAATGCGTTTGGGCATAGGGGTCGTTCCTCTTATTCAGCCGCCGCAGCAGCTTTTTCGTTCAGCAGTGTTTTCACACGTGCCGCATCCCGACGCACCTTACGTAGGCGTGCAGGGTTCTCAAGTTGGCCAGTCGCCTGCTGGAAACGCAGGTTAAAAGCTTCTTTCTTGAGAGTGGTCAGCTCCTCGCGGAGTTGATCAGGCGTTTTTTCACGCAGTTCGTTTGCGCTCATTGCGCTTTTCCTTTCAAACATCACCGGAGAGCCGCCAAAGCGTTACCCTGATTCCCGATGGAGATCATGATGAAGGGGCCGTATAGGCCCGAAGTCCCATCGTGACAAGCGAATTCCTGTATCCAGCGAAGACTTTAAATTCCCTTGCCCAGAACCAACAGGTTTCGAACGTATTTATACAGCCCTGCAGGATTTTCTAAACAACGACGCCGCGGTGTTGGATTAGACCTACATGGCAACGAATTCGCCTATGACCCTCGTCAGATTTATTATGCTGCGTTAATGAAGCCCATGCCCAGAATCAAATCGCTGTTTGCGACCCGCCTTTATCATGCGTCTCTGACCGAATTCGGAAAGCCGCTCTCATCGACCGAGCTGGAAACGTCCTGCTATGCCATCGCCGAAGACGACGAAGCCGGTCAGAATTGGTGCGAAACCGAAGGGTTTCCCGGTTATACGTCCTATGCCTCTTTGACCGACCTGCCCTGGCGCTTTCCTATTTTCGCTGATTTGGTCAAAGTCTTGGACCTGCATGTCGCGGCCTTTGTCAAAGATCTCGAATTTGACCTCGATGGGCGCGAGATGAAGCTGGAAGATATCTGGATCAACATCCTTCCCGAAGGCGGCATTCACACCGCGCATATCCATCCACATTCAGTGATTTCCGGCACAACCTATGTGGCCATGCCCGAAGGCACGAGCGCTTTGAAATTGGAAGACCCGCGCCTTCAAATGATGATGGCGTCACCGGCACGGGACAAGGATGCGCGCGAAGAACTGCGCCAGTTCATTTACGCCAAACCTGCTGTTGGGGATGTGTTGATGTGGGAAAGCTGGCTTCGACACGAAGTTCCAATGAACATGGCCGAAGAAGAACGCATTTCTGTCTCGTTCAATTACAACTGGGTATAACTCCGGACGTTCCATTTTCAATTTGAGATCAAGATGCGAACTGTTACGTTGATTGCATGGCCAAGCGCGTTGATGCAGATCAGATTAAAATTGAGGGACGCCGCAGCTTCCTAAATTATGCGACAGGTGGCCTCGCCACGGTGGCACTGGGCGCGTCTGGTTTTGGATTGCTCAAAAGCTGCACACCAAGCGCCTCTGTTGATCGCAGCGCGTGGAACCAAAAATTTGAATTACCCGAATTGGTTGCAGGTGAGCCGATAACAATCAGGTGGTCTAACATCCCTGTGGTACTGCTTCGATTGACAGACGATCAAATCAAACAATCCAAGACCGTTTCACTCTCTAAGCTTCACGATCAAAATGCGCAAAACGCCAATTTGTATGGCTCGAAACCAGCTAGTTTTGAAAATCGCACAATTGACTTTGATGGCCCGGTTCTTGTTATGAACAAGCTTTGCCCACGGCTCGGCTGCGTACCTCTTTATGGCTCCGGAGATTATCGCGGTTGGTTTTGCCCGTGCGGTGCAACCCATTTCGACGTGTTGGGGCGCGTTCGCAAAGGGCCGGCTAAAGAAAATATGCAAATACCAGCAGTATCCCTGACAGCACCTTCTGTGGTGGAGTTCCTGAGAGGACCCGAGCCAATAGACGACAAATCACTGGACAGGCTAATTTATGGTGAAACCAACAAAGGGTGATCTGCTGATGCCTTCGAGTGAAACGCGGTTCTTAGGCCAGTTTTGCGATCCAATGAAAAAACCCCGCCGCTCACGCGACGGGGTTTTTTAAATTCTTGGTCCATTCGGATTGCAAGGTAGGGCGGGGTTAACCCCGCCTTACATCACCAGTCTTCGCGAACGACGACGCGTGTCTTGATCGGCAACTTCATCGCGGCAAGGCGCAGGGCCTCGCGTGCGATGTCGTCATTGACGCCGTCAATCTCAAACATCACGCGACCAGGCTTCACTTTGCAGACCCAACGGTCAACAGAACCCTTACCTTTACCCATCCGAACTTCGATAGGTTTGGCTGTCACTGGAGTGTCTGGGAAAATACGGATCCAGACGCGTCCTTGACGTTTCATGTGACGTGTCATTGCACGACGTGCGGCTTCGATCTGACGCGCTGTAACCCGTTCAGGCTGCAACGCTTTAAGACCATATGTTCCGAAGTTTAGATCGGATCCGCCCTTAGCGAGGCCCTTGATAGAGCCTTTGTGCATTTTGCGGAATTTAGTACGCTTTGGTTGAAGCATCTTTTCTTCTCCTTAGCGGTCGCGGCGGCCGCCACCAGCGCCACGCGGCGCGGGGCCGTCCTGGAGCTCTTGGGCTTTGCGATCACGTGCAGCAGGATCATGTTCCATGATCTCGCCTTTGAAGATCCAGACTTTGATCCCAATGATGCCATATGGCGTCTTGGCTTCTGAATGCGCATAGTCGATGTCCGCACGAAGTGTGTGCAACGGAACGCGACCTTCACGGTACCATTCGGTCCGCGCGATTTCCGCGCCACCCAAACGACCCGCAACATTCACACGAATACCAAGGGCACCCATGCGCATTGCGTTTTGAACCGCACGCTTCATTGCACGGCGGAACGAAACACGACGCTCAAGCTGTTGCGAAATGCTTTCGCCAACCAATTGCGCATCAAGTTCTGGCTTGCGAACTTCGACGATGTTCAAATGCAATTCGCTGTCGGTCATGCTGGCAAGCTTGCGACGCAGAACTTCGATGTCTGCCCCTTTCTTACCAATGATCACACCTGGACGCGCTGTGTGGATCGTCACGCGGCACTTTTTGTGCGGACGTTCGATGATCACACGGGCAACACCCGCTTGCTTACATTCGACCTTGATGAAGTCGCGGATTTTGAGGTCTTCCAGAAGAAGATCGCCATAATCCTTAGTATCGGCATACCAGCGGCTGTCCCAGGTCCGGTTGACCTGCAAGCGCATTCCGATCGGGTTTACTTTTTGTCCCATCAGGCTTGCTCCTCAACTTGACGCACCTTGATCGTGATTTCCGCAAATGGCTTTAGAATTTTGCCAAAACGGCCACGCGCACGCGGACGTCCGCGTTTCATGGTGAGGTTCTTACCAACCCAGGCTTCCGCCACGATCAGTTCGTCCACATCAAGTCCGTGGTTGTTTTCTGCGTTCGCAATCGCTGACTGCAGGCACTTCTTGACGTCCTGCGCGATCCGTTTTTTGGAAAATGTCAGGTCCGTGAGGGCCTTGTCCACTTTCTTGCCGCGGATCATTTGTGCGACCAGATTAAGTTTCTGAGGCGATGTACGCAGCATTCGCGTTTTTGCCATCGCTTCATTCTCCGCCACGCGGCGGGGATTCTTATCCTTGCTCATTTGCGCTTCGCCTTCTTATCAGCCGCGTGACCGTAATAGGTACGCGTGGGCGAATATTCCCCGAACTTCTGACCGATCATATCTTCGGAGACGTTCACAGGAATATGCTTCTGGCCGTTATAAACGCCAAACGTCAAACCCACGAATTGGGGCAGGATCGTCGAGCGACGCGACCAGATTTTGATGACTTCGTTGCGGCCGGATTCGCGAACAACTTCTGCCTTTTTCAGGACATAGCTGTCGACAAAGGGGCCTTTCCATACAGAACGCGACATAGTTTAGCGTCCTTTCTTCTTGGCATGACGCGAACGAATGATGAGCTTCGAAGACGCCTTGTTCTTGTTGCGGGTTTTTGCACCCTTTGTGGGCTTACCCCAAGGAGTGACCGGATGACGGCCGCCCGAGGTCCGACCTTCACCACCGCCGTGCGGGTGATCGATCGGGTTCATGACCACACCACGCACAGATGGGCGTTTGCCCTTGTGACGCATGCGGCCCGCTTTACCCATGTTCTGGTTCGAATTGTCCGGGTTTGAAACCGCGCCAACTGTTGCCATGCATTCCTGACGCACCATGCGCAGTTCACCTGAAGACAGGCGGATCTGAGCATAGCCGCCGTCACGACCAACAAACTGAGCATATGTACCAGCAGCACGAGCAATCTGCCCACCTTTGCCGGGTTTCAGTTCGATGTTGTGAATGATGGTACCGATTGGCATGCCGCTGAACGGCATTGCGTTACCCGGCTTAATGTCCGCTTTCGCACTGGCGATAACCTGATCACCAACAGCCAAACGCTGAGGGGCCAGAATATACGCTTGTTCGCCGTCCGAGTATTTCACAAGGGCAATGAACGCAGTCCGGTTGGGGTCATATTCGATGCGTTCGACCGTGGCCGCCACATCCATTTTATTCCGTTTGAAATCGACGATACGATACAGACGCTTTGCGCCACCGCCGCGGCGGCGAGATGTAATCCGTCCGGTGTTGTTCCGTCCACCCGATTTGGTCAAACCCTCAGTGAGGGCCTTGACCGGGCGGCCTTTCCAAAGCTCCGAACGGTCGATCAGTACCAGCCCGCGCTGGCCCGGCGTCGTCGGCTTATACGACTTGAGTGCCATGTTAACTGTCTTCCGTTTGCTATGTACGTCAGGTTGCCCCGACGATTGTGGTTATAGGGCCCCGTAGGTCCCAAAATTCGTCTGCTGCAATTGGCAATTCGCGCCACGCAACACACAACAACAAAGCCCCGAACGAATCCGGGGCCCTGCGGATGGTGTCGTTTATGAGAGTGAGGACGGTGGGTCAAGCGTTGACGAAAGGATTCTCGCAATTTCGCCCTTTAAACATTCATACGAACGGCAATTTTGATTTAGTGGGCACATCCACATGGGACCTTGTCGTCAATTTAGAATTCGGCTGGCTTTTGTGTCATGATGCAAGCCAGTTGGCTTCGCTCCGTGTGAAACGCGGCCAAAGGTGAAAATACACAAAGGCAAACCAGTAAAAGAAATCGACGTGAACCCAAACTTCGCCGTAACCGACGAACGAACTCTGCGAAGTCTGTTTCAGCCTACGGGCAAGATCTCCATCCAAAAATGCCAGACTCAACTCGACAAACACTCCATCGCCTTTATCAAACGATCCCCATTCATCTGTATTGGAACCCAACATGCGGATGGAAAGGCGGATGTCAGCCCTCGCGGGGATCCTGTTGGCTTTGTGCAAGTTATGGATCAGCGCACATTGGCTATACCAGATCGCCCCGGCAACAACCGCCTTGATACGCTATCCAATATTGTCTCAAATCCCAGTGTTAGGCTTTTGTTCATCGTCCCGGGCTTTGACGACACAATGCGGGTCAATGGGCAGGCCAGCCTGACGACGGATCCAGAACTTTTAAGCGGCATGAGTGTGAATGATCGCAGTCCCAAGATTGCGATTATCGTCAAAGTAACCACGGTATTCATACACTGCGCGAAGGCTTTTCGACGTTCCAAACTGTGGGACCCAAGTCATCATCAGGATCGTTCAGAAGAACCATCGCTTGTCAAAATCGTACTGGACCAATCTACCGGTGCCCCCGACGATGAATTCGAACAACGCAAGTTGGACGAAGCACTTGAAGATGGATATCGAAAAAAACTCTACTGATCCTGCTTTAAAGAAAGGCTGCATTCCGACCGAGCGTCGAATGTCCAAATAGAGAAACACCATACAAAAAAAGCCCCCGCATTTCTGCGAGGGCTAAATCATGTAGCGCGGGGTTCACCCCCGCCAAACCAATCAAAGACCGGTGTTGACGTCGATCGAGTTGCCTTCTTCAAGCGTCACGTAAGCTTTTTTAACGTCCTTACGCTTGCCCAATTGGCCACGGAACCGCTTAACCTTGCCTTTGGTGATCGTCGTGTTGACCGACTTCACTTTGACATTGAACAGCGCTTCAACCGCCTCTTTGATCTGAGGCTTTGCCGCTTCGATCGCAACTTCAAAAACCACAGCACCATTTTCTTGGGCCATTGTCGCTTTTTCAGTGATGATCGGCTTGCGGATCACGTCGTAATGTTCTGCTTTGGCGTTCATTTCAAACGAGCCTCCAGAGCTTCAAGACCTGCTTTAGTGATCACCAAAGTATCACGGCGCAGGATGTCATACACGTTCGCACCTTGGCTTGGCAGAATGTCCAGACCTTCGATGTTACGAGCCGCTTGCGCAAATTCTGCGTTCACTTCTGTACCGTCGATGATCAGGGCACGTTTCCAACCCAAGCTGGCAACTTGTTTGGCCAATGCCGATGTTTTGCCCGCAGATTCTGCGGCATCGATCACGACCAATTCGCCTGCTTTGGCTTTCGCTGACAATGCATGCTTAAGACCAAGCTTGCGGAATTTCTTTGTCAGATCATGGCCATGGCTGCGCGGTGTTGGACCTTTGTAGATACCACCTTTGCGGAAGATCGGCGCGTTACGGTCACCGTGGCGTGCGCCGCCGGTGCCCTTTTGGCGATAGATCTTCTTGGTAGAATACGAAGTTTCCGACCGTGTCTTGACCTTGTGTGTACCAGCTTGCGCATTGTTACGCTGCCAGCGCACAACACGGTGCAGGATGTCGGCACGTGGCTCAAGGCCAAACAATGCTTCGTCCAGATCCAGTGTGCCGGCCTTTTTGCCGTCCAGTTTGATCATATCAAGTTTCATGCTTCACCCCCTTCGGCGGGCGCTGCGTCAGTCGGAGCATCTGCAACAGGTGCAGCGTCAGCTTTCAAAGCGGCAGGAAATGGAACTTGGTCCGGGAACGGTTTTTTCACCGCATCCTTGACTGTGACCCATCCACCTTTTGATCCAGGAACAGCACCTTTGACCATGATCAGGCCACGAGATGTGTCCGTCTTGACCACTTCAAGGTTCTGCGTTGTCACGCGGGCAGCACCCATGTGACCGGCCATTTTCTTACCTTTGAAAACGCGGCCCGGATCCTGACACTGACCAGTTGAACCATGTGAACGGTGGCTGATCGAGACACCGTGTGTCGCGCGCAAACCGCCAAAGTTGTGACGCTTCATCGCACCGGCAAAACCTTTACCGATGGATGTGCCTGTCACGTCCACATATTGTCCTGCCAGATAGTGTTCAGCGATGATTTCAGCGCCAACCTCGATCATGTTTTCGGGGTTCACACGGAATTCCGCCAGCTTCCGCTTGGGCTCGACTTTTGACGCCGAATAATGCCCACGCATCGCTTTAGAAACACGTTTCACTTTGGCTGTACCTGCACCAAGCTGAACCGCTGTATAGCCGTCCTTGTCGACCGTGCGCTGTGCCACGACCTGCAGGTTATCCAGTTGCAACACAGTGACGGGGATTTGCTTCCCGTCTTCCATGAAGAGGCGAGTCATACCCACCTTTTTCGCAATAACGCCTGAGCGCATCTGTTCTGCCCTCCTAGCTTACTGCAATTTGATTTCGACATCGACACCAGCAGCAAGATCGAGCTTCATCAGCGCGTCTACTGTTTGTGGTGTCGGGTCCACGATGTCGAGCAAACGCTTATGCGTCCGGATCTCGAACTGATCGCGGGATTTTTTGTCGACGTGCGGTCCGCGCAGAACGGTGAACTTTTCGATTTTGTTAGGCAAAGGAATTGGCCCACGAACCGACGCACCAGTGCGCTTAGCGGTATTTACGATTTCCTGTGTGGACGCATCCAACACGCGGTAATCGAACGCCTTCAGGCGAATACGAATATTTTGGCTTTGAACTGCCATTTTTTCTTGTCCCTTATCGGGTTAAAGCGGAGAGGAAGAGCAGCGGTATTGCCGCCCTTCATCGCGCCAAGCTTTCAGATCAAGGCCGGGGTTATTCCCCTGCCCTGACGACCAAATCGATTACTCGATGATTTTGGACACAACGCCAGCGCCAACTGTGCGGCCGCCTTCGCGGATCGCAAAGCGCAGACCGTCTTCCATGGCGATCGGTGCAATCAGCT
>JBDWGM010000145.1:0-30880 GCA_039975755.1 Paracoccaceae bacterium
ACGTGCCTTGGCTCGTGACGACTTCGTCATCCCAATTGCTGCCTTGCGCATCCAATTGACCGTTTCGAATAACGCGTCGCGGTGTGTAACTGGTCCGGTTCGGAACGGCCGCCTGCATGTCGATTTCGTCTCTTACCGTAATCTTGCGGCCCCCCAGATCGAAACTCTCGTGATCTGAGTTGTTCAGCAGCGCTTGAAACCCCTTTTGGAAGGCCAGCGTTTCATCTTCAAACGCTTCCAAATAATTCGGGAAGTCAAAGTTTCGGCGCAGCAACAGCATGGCTTCTGTCGGCATAGACAAGACGCCTTCGAAATGTGCCGGACTGTCAAATGTCACGCCACTTTCCAAACGGAACACACCTTCGGGCACAAGGATGGTCCGGCCATTCGCAGCGGCATTTGCGGCATCAAAGGCGGCACTGTCATCTGTGACGCCATCCCCGATCGCGCCGTAATCGCGCACATCTACAGTCGCAACCAAGTCCCGCAGAAAGACGCTTGTGATATCTTCGATGATCAGATCATCGATCCGAACAATCCCGCCATTCTGTCCGGTCAAATCCAAACCAAAATGCCCATAAAGCGCATCGCGGCCCCAAACCATGTCGACACCGTTTCGATTGCCAGCCCCCACAATCGCAGAAACTTCGACAACCGTTCCATAGCTCGACAACGTAACGCTCGGCCCTATTGCAACGACATTGGGCACAGCATTTCCGCCCGCGCCACCTGCAAAACCCGCAATCCGAACTGACGGGAAATTGCCGCTGATCGCTTTAACGCGCGCCGTGATGCGTAAATAGCACCCCGGCAACAAAGGCGTCTCGCCCATGTACCGCACTTTTTGGGTCACATCGACTTTCTGCAGCTCGAGACATCCCCCGAAATCTGCATCTGCAGGCACAAAAGCCGCATTGGGTTGCACATCATATGTGTCTGTCCCCGGCGTCCCATTGCCACGCGACCAAACATCTAATCCATTTGCAAAGGCAGGCGGCATAAGCAGCACACCATCCGTGATGGCCTTATTCATCCAGAAATCCCTTTCCCACTGGCACCACGCATCAGGCGCGATGCCGATCAACCGACCGCTACTCGTTTGTCGAGCAGCGCGGGCACGGGATGTATCAATGAATGGTTAACCACCGCTCACACCACCGTGACGGTGCATGCCAAGATCGCGTAGCATCTGTAGGTGCATTTGGACTTTGATAAGGGTCTGTTCGAACCTAGATCTAAACGTTCAGATCATCTTGTTTGACAAATTCAACACCGTTGATTTTCCAGCCATCAGCGGTTTCGACCATAAAATAATCAAGCACATGTAACCGCCCTTCCGAATCTGTAACTTGGATGCGTTGTACAAAAGTGCCCTGTTCTTGGCGCAATCCAAGATATTCAACGCCGGACGGGCGCCACACCATTGGAAATCCTTGGCTGACCATCCGACCAAAATTATCCGGCGTTCTGAACATCAGCTGAATTGACGGGCTTGCGAATGTGAAGGCTGTTGAAAAATCATCCGATTGAAAGGCTTCAATCTGACTTGAGATCACGCCTTTAATTTCGTCATCCTGTCCGAATGATGGCCCGGTCAGACCCAGTGCGAATACAGCTCCAACAATCCAATTCCGCATAATGCTCTCCTTGTCGATTGTTCAAAGGTAGCACACAAAGTCATTTGGGCAATTTGGGGGGCGTTTTAACGGAGCGATTGCTGAAATGATCACCCGCCCAACCGGTTTAAACGAGGACAAGGTATAGGAGTTGTGCCACAACGCTGCCACACACCTCAATCTGTTGTTCACGAGATCGGACAGCGCCCGATCACATTACCCAAGCAATTCTCCGGCCAAGGCTTTGTCGATCAAGGCAATCGTTTCCTCAATACCATACAACGCGATGAACCCGCCAAACCGTGGTCCTTGGCTTGCACCCAACAAGATTTCGTACAGCGCTTTGAACCAGTCTCGCAAAGGGTCAAACCGATCCCGACCAACGGAATATACAACCGACTGCAAGGCTTCGTCGTCCAATGCGCCATCGTAAGACACAAGTTCAGCGCGCAACGCATCGATCGCGTCGCGTTCTTGATCCGTTGGCAAACGGAACTTGCGCTGCGGTTTTACAAAATCGTTGAAATACCGAACGGCAAAGCCAACGGCCTGATCTAATCCGGGATGTGTTTCCGCTGAGGCTTCGGGCGCATATCGACCGATGAAACCCCACAACGTATCTTTGTCCTCGGCACCCGATACAGATGCAAGGTTCAGCAACATTGCAAACGGCACGACCATGTCAGTTTCAGGTACATTGTCACCATGCACGTGAAATACAGGATTGTTGGCGCGTTGCGTGTCGTCTTGTTTGGCATATGCACGCAACTGTTGATGATATTCATCCACCGCCTTCGGTATGACACTCCACCCCAAACGCTTCGCCGTTTTGGGTTTTTGGTACATGTAATAAGAAAGGCTTTCGGTCGCGGCATAGGTGAGCCATTCGTCAATCGACAGCCCATTGCCTTTCGACTTTGAGATTTTTCCGCCTTCTTCGTCCAAGAACAATTCGTAAGTGAACACTTCTGGCGGGGTCCCACCAAGAAGACGGCAGATTTTTGAATAGATCGCAGTGTTGGGTGCGTGTTCTTTACCGTATGGTTCGAAATCCACACCCAAAGCCGCCCATCGGGCCCCAAAATCTGGCTTCCATTGAAATTTGACGTTTCCACCGGTCACTGACGTCGTGACATCCGTACCGTCCTCGTCCTCGAACGTGATCTCACCGGTTGCGCCGTTCACATCTTTCATTGGCACATACAGCACCCGCCCCGTCGTTGGACTGATCGGCAAAAAGATTGAATACGTCTGTTGACGCTCTTCACGCAGCGACTTCAACATGACGGCCATCAACTCGTCGTATTTTTCGGTTGCCCTCAAAAGCGTTTCGTCAAAGCGGCCAGATGAATAAAATTCGCGTGCAGAATAGAACTCGTAGTCAAATCCAAAAGTCCCCAGAAACCGCTGCAACATCGCATTGTTGTGGTGCCCAAAGCTCTCAAATTCGCCAAACGGGTCGGGAACAGTGGTCAGTGGACGCTGCAAATGCTCTTGCAAGCTTTCGGGATTGGGCACGTTGTCTGGCACTTTCCGAAGACCATCCAAGTCATCCGAAAACGCGATCAGCTTTGTCGGGATATCAGAAATAACCTCAAAGGCGCGCCGCACCATTGTCGTGCGCAATACCTCACCGAATGTGCCGATATGCGGTAAACCTGACGGACCGTACCCTGTTTCAAAAAGGGCGTATCCTTTTTCCGGGGGCGCTTTATCAAAGCGTTTCAACACACGCCGCGCTTCTTCAAAGGGCCAAGCTTTGCTTGTCATTGCGGCGTCACGGAAAGAGGGCATGGTTTAAGTTCCTTCATGCGGATTGCGCCGCTACCTATTGCCCTGCGCAAGGACGGTCAATAAGTAGTGCACTTAATGACAACGGAGAACTTCGATGCACGACGACATCCCGCACACCTTTTCCACGCAAGACACTCTTGTTGCGCTCATGGTTGCGATCTCCGCCTCCGACGAAAACATCCGCACTGCAGAGTTGGTCAAAATCAACACGGCAGTAAACAATCTACCTGTTTTTGCTGGGTATGACGCAGACCGGCTGCAGACAATTGCGCAGATTGTGTTCGACCTATTCGAACAAGAAGATGGCCTTGATGCCTTGTTCGGCCTTATCAAAGAAAGCTTGCCAGATCGTTTGAATGAAACCGCGTATGCGCTTGCCTGTGATGTGGCGGCTGCAGACGGTACGCTGCAAGAAAGCGAATTGCGCCTTCTCGAAGAGATTCGGTATCAGTTGGAAATCGACCGTCTTCATGCAGCAGCGATCGAACGCGGCGCTCGTGCGCGCCACATGAACCTATAAACAGCGGCCCACTATCGCCATGTCCCGCCATACCGACTTGGCAGATAACCCTTTGGGACAATTTGTTTCAATGCCGCGAAGACATATCTAACAGCCTATTCAATTCCCCCGTTCTATCTGCAAATATGGGGTAATCAATTGTCGTCAATCACCCAAGGTTTCCGCGCAAATTTGGAAACCTGCATTGCGATCCGGCATATGCAATTTGGTAAGCCAACACCCCCAAATCTCCTATTTTAACCTTTTTATATTGATTATTTTTTGCAACAGGTGGACTGCACATTTATTGTGCGTCCGTTGTTTTCTTGACTTGGCACTCAATTTTGTTTCTCGGTAAGCGAGAGTAAATAGCATCACCCGGTCGTGTACGGCGCAAAGCTCTGGGCCAAGCATTGTCCGCGACTTGGGCATACAAATGACACAGATGCTTAGTAAGATAGGCAGGAATCGAATATGGAACGATCAATGAAAACTTCTCTGGCTGCGTTGGTAGCAACAGGTTTATTTTGCACAGCATCCTTCGGACAGACAGCTAATCAAGTCACGCTTTCTGAAGAGCAAAAGCGGCTGATCGCAGCCCTTTTGACTGCGCCTGTGGCATCACCTGGTGTTTCCGTTGGTGTGCCATCAGGATTTGGTGCAGCCAAAGGTCAAGCCTTTGCATCAATCGGCGGAACCACAAATGACAGCGACCTTGATGGGTCCGCCAATGTGGGTTTAGGTTTCGGTGATCCCAGCAAAAATGTCGGCGTTGAATTCAATCTGAACTTTTTCAGCCTGACTGATAATGGTCCAGGTTCTGGCACTGGTGAACAAGGGTCGCTATCCGTAAAACTCAGCCGCCAATTGACCCCAACATCAAGTTTGGCCTTTGGTGCGGAGAACGCGCTTGTCTTCGGTGATGAAACTGAAAACGTGGATCCAAGCTTTTACTTGGCGTACAGCAATGTAAACGCGCTATCGGATGATCCGATACGGCCTTTGTTGCTGACCTACACCATTGGTGTTGGCAACGAACGCTTTGGTCAATTCCACAACAATGAACGGACCAATGAAGTTGGCGTTTTTGGTGCCGTTGGTCTTGCCGTTACACGGCGCACAGGCTTTATTCTGGACTATAACGGCAACTTCGCCAGTGCCGGTGTGTCCTTTGTGCCGATTGTGGATCAACCTTTGACCGTTACGTTCAGCGTGAACAACGTCACATCGGTCGATGCGGCAGATGGTGGAACACTAAGTGGCGACGCAGAGTTTGGCGCCAGCATCGGTTATAGCTGGCAGTTCTGAGCCAGATCAATTTGAAAGGTACTTGAATATGAAGCATGCACTTATCTCCGCAATGGTTTTGACCGCTCTTTCGATGACGGCTGCATATGCAGGCAAAGCAGGGGCACCTAACCAGTCGCAACCCACATCATCGGTCGTGACAACCAACGCTGCGGCGGCTGCATTTCAAAACGCGATAGCTGCAACTTCCCTCGGTTCGTCGGTAACTGTGACATCCCTCTCACCGAATGGGGTTGCGACTGTTAATATTCAAGCAGGTGGCCGAAACATCCCCGCCACAGTACAACAGACTTCTGCCGGACAGTTTACTGTGACATTTGCTGACGGAAGCACTTCGACCTTCAACCTAAGCGATTTGCGGTGATACAATCCCCACGGCGAGTCCCATCTTAAGTTGGACACCGTAATCAAATTTGAAACGCGCCAAACACTCCGAGTGTTGGCGCGTTTTTCTTTTATGGCTTCCTATTTCGTGTGCGTTTTGACCGCAGAGATCAGTGCTTAAAGAAGTACAAGATTTCAAAAATCTTGGGAAACCGTCCGAAGGGCGCATTGCGCCGTCGCATATTGATATCGATCAAAGACTGGATGCAGGTTGTGTGGCTTCATCTTTCTGATCAGCTGACGCCGAAGTCACGTCACCATACAGAGCATCCCAGCGTTCAATCAACCTTTGCTGCATATTCTTGGCGCGGCGATTCCAACTGCGAGCCCCTGGAGGGGATTCTCGGTTCGCTCTTTCAACACGTGCACGCCGGGCTGGATCCACAGTAAAAATAGCGAATGCCATGATACGGCCATCCTGCGCCGTGACATACCCCGCCAACCCAGACACAAAATTCAACGTGCCGGTTTTGGCATCAACTTTAACCGGGTGATCATTTTGGGGGCGGCCCTGTGCATCCCGCATGCCAAATGGTTTCAATATCGGCCTCAATGTTCCCGACTGATGGACACGCACCAATGCAGATGCCATGCCATCCGCTGTCATCCGACTGTGCGACCCAAGCCCAGAATGATCGACCAATTGCGTATCCACCGCGCCAAGCCGCTGCTCGGCCCATCGGCTCATTTCTGCAGCAGAGGCTTTCAAGCTGGGCATCGCGCCCGCACGTTTGACGCTAGCCGCGAGTCCAACCATTTCAGCGGTCAGATTCGTCGAATAACGCAACATGTCTTTAAGAACATCAATCAGCTGACCGCTTTTATGACGTGCGATGATTGTCCCTGATGGCTTGGCTCGCACAATTTTGGGCGCTTTGAGTTCGACGCCTTTTGAGCGTGCGAGCGTTTGGAAAACGTCACCTGCATAAAGGGCTGGTTTGCGCACGGGCAGCCAGCGTGAACCACTGCCCCCCAGTGCCGAACGGGCAACGCTCCATTCATCCCACTTGCCGGTGTCTTTGTATTCGTAAACTGGCCCACGCCTTTCGGACAAACGCATTTTGGCCATGAAAACATTTGGTCGATACCGTTCAGTTCTCGCCTGCATGGTGACGTTGTATTTGCCTGACGCACGACGCCATTCAAAATGAACCCGATTGAAATTCAATGCGATCCCTGAAACCGCCGGTGAATAGCCCACTTGATCAGGTTGATCCGCGTCAATGGTGTGCGTGCGTGGGAACAATCCGTCTGAAACGATAAACGCCCCTTCGACAGTTTTCACCCCGGCAGCAGTCAGGCCATCGACCAACGCGCCTAAGCCATCTGTGTCCAGCGTCGGGTCACCCCCACCAGACAGAACCAAATCGCCTTTTAGCACACCGTTGGTGATCGGTCCGGTCGCAATCAGTGTCGTTTCAAACTGATAACCCGCCCCCAACGTCTCCAGACCATAAAGTGCCGTAATGGCCTTGGCGACACTGGCCGGAGGAGATCCACGGCGTGCCTCGCCTCCTTCAAGTTTCTCACCCGTCCGAGCATCAAAGACAGAAAAGGCAACATGCCCATCAAGTTTTGCCGATGAAACGATGGAATCTGCCGACGGAATGGTCTTTTTACCAAACCCATCAGGGCGCAGAACCGGGCGCAAAGACTGCTCCATGGGCATTGCAACACTAGGCCCTGCAGCAACAGAGGCACAAAGCCCGCTCAAAAAAACACGTCTCGAATGCGAATTCTGCATTTGCCCATTAAAGCCCATGCCAAATCGACGAACAACCAGCTTTTTCTCACGATTGCGATGGGTCATTGTTCAACACTCCATGCACCGCTTTGGCGGATCTCACTCGATGATACGGGCAGCATCGGGACATTTACAAAACACCACCTCGGTCCATCCATGCGCCCCAACAGGTGGCTGGACTTTCCCGGAATTCGGTTGTGCTTGTAAATTCGCGCCGCCTTGCTTGTCCGGGCCGAGATCCGATCACCGGGACGCGCAAGCACACCAACACTTACCGTGTCCATGATCGACCGCCAGTCTTGCCACAAGTGTAATTGCGCCAGATTATCAGCCCCCATCAGCCAGACAAAACTCACACCCCGACTTAGCGCGCGCAATGCCGCCAAGGTTTCTGCCGTGAACCGTGTGCCAAGCTGATCCTCAATATCTGTCACATGCACGCATGGATGCTGCATCAACGCTTTTGCACGTGCCATTCGAAGGTCTAACGCAGCTGGCCCTCGGGCTTTCAAAGGGTTACCTGGTGTGACCAACCACCATATTTGGTCCAGATCAAACCGTTTGAGCGCTTCTTGGGTGATGTGCACATGACCTGCATGCGCCGGGTCAAATGACCCACCCAATAATCCAACCCGCAACCCCGGGCGAACAAATGGCGTCAGTGCCTTCATGATTGCAGTCAATTCCTCAGTTTACATTGTGTGCAGCGTGATTGCGTGAATCGGCAATACAAAGTCAATCAATCGGTGTAATTTCATCCTCAAGACACACGCGTCCAGGCTCAATCACTTCGGCACACCATCCCCCATGGCCACGGACGGCCGAATACCCACCATGGCCAAATGTTTCTTCCATCCGCGAACAGGGAGCGCAAATACTTGTTATTCTCAAAATTGCGGTCCCCACATTTACCTGCCGTCCCTTAAGTGCACTAAGGTTTAGTCCAGCCACAACCAGGTTTCGTCGCAAATCAGCGGCCGCCACAGGATCCGATCGCCCCAGATACGCACCAATCGCATTCAGATGCTCCGCCTGTATCAAAGTCACAGCCCGCTTTCCGGCCTTACTGTGATCTTCGATCAAACCGTCAGCGCCAACGGTCGTTTCAGGCAACGCTTGCATGGATGAACGGCGTTTAGATCGCGTTCCTATCCACACGACACGCCCAGCCTTCGGCCATCGCTGGATCAAATCAGCCAAAGTCAGCATATCAATTATCGTTTATAGGAATCACCGCTCAAAAAGCGGATATCGGGCAAGCGTTCTAAAGGATAGTTTTTGTGGACAAGAAAGATGCCATTGTCCTTCTGTTCCAGAGGTCGCAGCGAGCCTCCCGGGAATGAACGCGTACGCAAGGCCAACACAATATCTGACAAAACGGCTGGGTTGCTCCGGAAATACCCATGCCCAAAGCCGCCGCGCTCATCTTCCACTTGGATGAAAAAGACCAATCCTTCTTGACCCAAAATCTCAACTTCGCCCGGACCAAAATCCTTATCTCGTAACGCACCCAATCGACGCGATCGCGTCAAATAGGCCGAGAGCCGTAGAGCCGCATCACCGGGGTTTACGTACAAATTGACCTGTTCAAAGCCTTCCGAGAACCTCTCAGACATCAATCGCTGACGCACAATGTCGATTCCCACATCAGGTGCCGCCATGATCAAGATGCCTGTCTTCATCGCCGTTTTGGGATGCAACCCCTGCCCCCGCGCAAATATCATTTGTTCACGTAACGCCGTAGACACAACTTCGGTTCCACGCGAATGCGCAACAATGTCGATTTGCGCAAGCTCAGGAATGTCGGCCAGCATGCGTAAAAATTCTTTGGTGTGATGCACCGCAAAGGTGCCAGAATCTCGATCACGAAAATACCCCAGCGGGCCAATGCCATTTCCAGCAGGCCAGGTAAACGCGATCGGGACCGAATCCCGTCCAGTAAAATGCCATAAGTTGGCTAAGCTGGTGACACTGTCATCAAAATCATTGTTGAAACCATGCACATAGACCAGAACTTTATTTTTGCCGGTCTCCCGCATTTTCGCGCGCAAGGCGTCCTGAAACTCTTTCGTTTGATTATCGTATTTCGAACGCACCTCTGGCACGTGCTTCAGAAACCCTGCTTCGCGGACAAAGGGTAATGGTGTCGGTTCAAACCGTACGATTTCTTCGAATTCTGGCACCCAAAGTGTCGAAACAGCTTTGTTGGAATCCGCTCGTGTGCCTTCCAGCAACTCTTCCCAACTAAGATCACGCCCAAACTTAACTTGGGCCCGACCAAACGCCATCGAACTCGAGCGTTTAGATCCGTAAACACCATTCTCTCTTACTCTGTCAGTCACGTAGAAGATATCAGGCGACGCGGTCCGCAAGGAGACAGGTACAAATTCTTCAGGGTAATTATTGCCTTCGCGGAAGATATTCGGCGCTGGCGCAAGCCGCAATTGAGCCGCACACGCGCCAAGCATCGCGCACATTCCGAATATCATCAAAAGATGCTTCACAAATCAGCTCCGAAAGAAGTCTCCCACCCTGACAGCGCTAACATGTTAGCTCATTTCAAGCAAAACACGTTTATCTCCCGCTCAAGTATCCGCTTATCGCCTGTGGCTTTGATGCAGCGACGTGTAATGGCTTGACCGGTTTCATTTGTTGTGTTTTTTAACTGCAACCGGGGGTTCACGCATGCGGAACACCGCACGTTACGGGGCAATCCCCGTGCAGCAATTTAAACCCCATTCATTCGGCCTGCGCCCGTACCTTGGCTTCACCAAGTGCGGGGCGCAGCAGACAGGACAAGGTGACACCCCCGGTTCATGGCGCAAACATTAAACGATTTCGCCGCTAATCTTGCCTTCGGACTAACACAACAGGACTGGTCCGAAGAGGCGCTCGTGGTGCATCTTAACCATCGCCTTCCTCGTCACAGCGCCAAAGCTGCCAGAGTAATTTCAACGCATTTACTGCAACACTTCCCGAAAACGTATGCCCCCAACCAAAAAGCTTTGGCCCAAGCTTTGCGTAATTCTCAGCCTGTCGTCCAAATTTGGCGCCGCGCCCAGAATACAAACGCGATCCTGCGACCCTATTTAGGCAAAACTAACTTTTGCCCAACACCTGCGTTTTCAGATCTAAAAATCCCGGAACTGTCTACATCTGAGGAACTGGCAGACTTTCTCGGTTTATCGATCGAACGCCTCATTCGGTTTTCCGATGAAAAAGGTCTTTCGAACCGGACGGACAACGTCTTTGCACCTCATTATCGATTTCACCTCATCCCCAAAAGATCCGGCGGCCAACGACTGATCGAGGAACCCAAACCGATTTTGAAACGTCTTCAGCGACGCATTTTGCATGGTATCTTGGATGGGATTCCCCCGCACTCACACGCCTTCGGGTTTGTCGCCAAACGCAACTGCCAGATGGCTGCGTCAAAACACTGCGCTGAAAATGCTGTTCTGTCTTTCGACCTAAAGGATTTCTTTGCGTCAATTCCGGTTGCACGCGTCTTTGGGACGTTTCGCGCGCTGGGGTATCCAGAAACAGTTGCCCGCCACTTGGCTTGTTTAACAACCTTGGTTACCCCGCACCACATTTTGACTGAAAGCAAAACGCTAAATTCAGCATTTCTGTCGAACCGACATCTCCCGCAAGGGGCGCCGACATCGCCCGCGCTGGCCAATCTATGTGCCTACCGGCTTGATCAACGTCTATCCGGCCTCGCGCGAGCCACCGATACGATATACACGCGGTATGCAGATGATCTGACATTCTCCGGCGACACAGCTCAAATCATGTCACTGCGCACCAGCATTCCGCCGATCATTCGCGACACGGGTTTCAGCATGAACCCCACCAAAACACGCCTTGCCCTGTCCCACCAACTTCAGCGCACGACAGGCATTGTGGTCAATCAGCATTTAAATATGCAACGGCGTGACTTTGATCGCCTCAAAGCGGCGCTGCATCAAGCCGCGAAAACGCGCGATCCAGTAGCTTTAGCACAGCTTGACGGTCGCATTGCATGGCTTGAAACGCTCAACCCTCGAAAAGGCGCACGACTGCGCGCCAAACTTGACGACATCCACGCATTGCCCCGCCCGTCACAGCCGTCTAAGTAATGCCAAACGCGAATAAAGGGATCGATCATGGCCGCCTATCAATACGTTTACCACATGCAAGGTGTTTCCAAGACTTACCCCGGGGGCAAGAAGTGCTTTGAGAATATCCACCTGAGCTTTCTGCCTGGCGTCAAAATCGGTGTTGTCGGTGTCAACGGCGCCGGTAAATCGACCCTGATGAAAATCATGGCTGGCCTCGACAAAGATTTCACCGGCGAAGCGTGGTCCGCAGAAGGGGCCAAAGTTGGCTACCTGCCACAGGAACCTGCCTTGGACGAAACCCTCAGCGTGCGGGACAACGTGATGCTGGGTGTGGCCGACAAAAAGGGCAAGCTGGATCGCTTTAACGAACTGGCAATGAACTATTCGGACGAAACCGCCGATGAAATGGCCAGCCTGCAGGACCAGATCGACAGCGAGAACCTTTGGGATCTGGACAGCCAAATTGATGTCGCGATGGAGGCACTGCGTTGCCCACCAGACGATGCGGATGTCGCAACTCTGTCGGGCGGTGAACGCCGTCGTGTGGCCCTGTGTAAGCTGTTGCTCGAAGCACCAGACATGCTGCTGCTTGACGAACCAACCAACCACCTTGATGCGGAAACCATCGCGTGGCTGCAACAGCACCTGATGGATTACAAAGGCACAATCCTGATCGTGACGCACGACCGCTATTTCTTGGACGACATCACCAGCTGGATTCTGGAACTGGATCGCGGCAAAGGCGTGCCATGGGAGGGCAACTATTCGTCTTGGCTGGAACAAAAGGCCAAACGTCTGGAACAAGAAGCACGCGAAGACAAATCACGCCAGAAGACGCTTGAGCGCGAATTGGAATGGATGCGTCAGGGGGCCAAAGCCCGACAAGCCAAATCCAAGGCCCGGATCAATGCCTATAACGACCTTGCCAATCAATCCGAGCGCGAAAAACTGGCCCGCGCCCAGATCGTCATCCCCAACGGGCAACGCCTTGGTGGCAAAGTGATCGAGGTCGAAGGCCTGCAAAAGGCCATGGGCGACAAGCTTCTGGTCGAAAACCTGACCTTCGCCCTACCCCCCGGCGGCATTGTCGGCGTCATCGGCCCGAACGGGGCCGGAAAATCCACGCTGTTCAAAATGCTCACCGGGCAGGAAAAGCCTGACGGGGGCACGATCGAATTAGGCGACACTGTACAGCTGTCTTACGTGGATCAGTCCCGCGATGACCTAGCGGATGGTGAAACCGTCTGGGAAGCGATCACAGGCGGCGCTGAGATCATCCAACTGGGGGATGCGCAGGTTAATTCCCGCGCCTATTGCTCGGCCTTTAACTTCAAAGGCGGTGACCAACAAAAACCGGTCAACCTGCTATCAGGTGGGGAACGCAACCGGGTCCACATGGCGCGCCTGCTGAAATCAGGCGGCAACGTATTGCTGCTGGATGAACCGACCAACGATCTGGATGTCGAAACCCTGCGCGCATTGGAAGACGCTTTGGTGGATTTCGCCGGCTGCGCCGTCGTCATCTCGCACGACCGATTCTTCCTTGACCGCATCTGTACGCACATTCTGGCCTTTGAAGGCGAAGCGCATGTCGAATGGTTCGAAGGCAACTTCGAGGATTACGAAGAAGACAAGAAACGTCGGTTGGGAGCAGATGCGCTGGAGCCCAAGCGGTTGAAGCACAAGAAATTTGTGAGGTAACGCACAATGAAGACCTGTCTTCAGCCAGTTCTGGCAATCTTCATGCTCTTTATGGCCGGCTTGGCCCATGCGGAAATCAAGCTGGAAGGAAAAGCTGCAAGCGCCTGGCGCACCTACGACAGGCAAGAGGCAAATAAGGCGTTCGCTATCAATGGGCTGGGCGCGTACGGGTATAGCTACAAAGCTGTATCCCCGGAAACGGCACTCGAGCTCGCCATAAGTGCTTGCGAACGCCACAGAAGCTCTCTTCGAAAGAAAGAAGAAAAGGCTGCTGAATGCGAAGTGATCAATTCCGTAGATAGGTAATCGAAGCTGACTTTTGCTTTGAGAATTTCAAATTTGGATCAAGTAATCGGGCGCATGCCAGAACGGCAAAACATAGCGCCCGACCACAAGTCGTGTTTGTCGTACTTGCCGTTTTTTAGGGCATTCGACCTTAATCACCCACCCATTCCTTAGCGGCAAACCCTTGCCCATTGCACACAAGACGCTTGCCAGACGGCCCTAAATCTGTCACATGCCTTCGCGCTACAGTTACTCTTCTTCGACCCACTGTCTTCCTTAACTGGCTTTCAGTCTCTCGATCCAAGACCGACTTCGCCGGGTTGCCGCACTCACGCGGGCAACATAATTAAAGGAGACCACGGATATGGCCAATGGCACCGTGAAATGGTTCAACACCACTAAAGGCTTCGGCTTCATCGCACCTGACGACGGCGGCAAAGACGTGTTTGTACACATCTCAGCTGTTGAGCGCTCGGGCCTGACAGGTCTAGCCGACAACCAGAAGGTCACATATGACCTTGAGTCCGGTCGTGACGGACGTGAAAGCGCAACAAACCTCGCGCTTGCCTAATTCGACAGGCCGCTCGCGATTTCGGGGGCGGCCATCTTCCTTTGTGCCACACGTGATTTAACCGTGTCAGCGCACCGGACATCCTATTCCTATAATTTACTCGATATTAGCGTGTTGGTATTCAACGCCAAAACTCGGCTGTTTCCATCACACGCATGTTTCGCTGGGTATTGCTTGGCGAGGTTCTGATATGCGATTGACGAATTTGGTTTCCGTCTCTTTGATCGCAGTATCAACCCTTTTCCCAAAGCACGCTACACATTCGCACTGGCAGTCGCGAACGCGGTTACCAGCTTAACTGCCGATCTTTACAATCGTCGGCAACCCGGTCGCATTCTCTTCGCGATTGACGCTTAGCGATACATCATCGTTATTCGCATTGGCCGCGTTGGGTGTACGACGTCGCAAAGGGCGCAGTTCAGTCAACTGATCCTTCAACAACTCATCAAACTCACTTCGCAGAATTTCGGTTTCATCAACCGACTTTTTTCTATTCAGCGTGATACGCATGGTAACCTCCCCTTGTGGCTCGCTTCCCAACATAAATTGGCATTCAGCCGGGGCGAAATTACGGGGAATTCATGGTGGAATGTTCCATCAATCCGCCTGAATTTCCTAACTATTTGTTTTTAATGTATTTTTACGAAATTGCGCCGTAGCGTCACAAAAAATCCATGCCAAAATACTGTTTCGGCAACCTGCGCAATTTTGATCTCAAAGACGTATTGTCAGCAGGAATATTCGAGTCCCGATTGGTTGAGGCCGAATTGTGGCCATTCACATCAGAGATTCTTTCTTGGTTTGGGCCTGGAGGTCATACTGCCGCTATGGCTGAGTCTCCGTTGGGTGGTCGCCGACGGCTACGCTCAGGCCTAAGTGTTGCACGGAGGGGGGTGCAGAGGGCTGCTGACCATGCCTTGGGGCGGAATAACCCCAACGGCTTGATGCAAGAGCTAAGGACAAAAAAATGACGCGAAACATCGATGTCTCGCGCCCTTACCTGATTTCGACAGCGTCACTTTCGGCGTGACGCGCTGCTCGATTTATTTCGATGGATTTGTGGTCAAATCCAATCTCGTTCCTAGCTGCAAATACGGTGAGTGGTCGTATCTGAATAATAGGAACAAGCTGTCTCTTTAGCCCATCATTTTGACGACGTTGCAAAGCGGTTGCTTTGCTTCACTCGGAACAATTTTCAACGTCACAAAACGCGGCCGCATCATTGGCGGACGGCGGCGCAATGGGCGCAATTCTGTAAGTTGGTCTTGCAGCAGAGTCTCATACTCATCACGCTGGATTGGCGCATCGTCATTCGTAGTTGTGCCCTTCGAAAACATTTTATCCCCCGTCGAAAATTACACTGGCAAACCAAGAAGTCTCATTTTGTAATAGACAAGTTCGCGGGGAAATCGAAGGAAAATACAACTCGATCATTGGTTGAATCGGGTTAAGTTGTTGATTTAAAATCAAACTACTTGATTCGTTCCCTTGCGTAACTTTTAGGCAAATTAAGAACTTTAACGCTCTAAACACTTTGCCGATGCATACCAGAACGCGAATTTGCGAATCAAACCAGCAATTTTCCGCCCATCTGATTCTCTGAAAATCCCACCTGAAATTGCCCCCCCGCAGATCAAAATCATCCGCCTGAGCCACTCAAGGCATTGAGAGGTTCATGCAATAAATTTGGGCGACCAAATGCATCACATTCAGCCGCCCAAATTTGTGTCTAGAATTTAGGGAGGATTATCCGCCCAAAGCCGCGTCAGAAATTGCGTGAGTCCAAGCACCCTCAGGCTCTTTCGAAATCACCGGGTCTGACCCACCTGACAAAAGCGACTTCACTGTACGCGCATAGTCTGCCGGATCGAGAGTCCCATTGGATCCAGCGGTCAACTTGGCGATTTCGCCCATCATGCGTTTTTGATGCTTTTCAGTCTGCGCACCGGTTTGGTCATTGTCCAAAACAATCAACGCCGATTCTTCGGCGTTTTCCTCGGCGTATTTCCAACCCTTCATTGACGCCCGCACAAAGCGAGTCATTTTGTCGACGAATGCAGCGTCGTCCAGATTATCCTCAAGGACGTACAGACCATCTTCCAGCGTTGCCACGCCTTGGTCTTCGTATTTAAAGGTAATCAGTTCGTCTTCTTTCACGCCCGCATCAATGACCTGCCAATATTCATTGTACGTCATTGTCGAGATACACGCCGCCTGCCCTTGCAAGATTGGATCAACATTGAATCCTTGCTTGAGAACAGTAACGCCGCCGTCGGAGCCATCCGTTGGAATGTTAAGTTGGCTCATCCAGCTCAGGAATGGGAATTCGTTTCCAAAGAACCAAACCCCTAGGGTTTTGCCCTTGAAGTCGTCAGTGGACGCGACACCGGCATCCTTGCGGCATGTCAGCATCATTCCCGACGACTTGAACGGTTGCGCGATGTTCACCATCGGCAGACCTTTTTCCCGTGCGGCCAAAGCCGCAGGCATCCATTCAACGGTGACGTCTGCACCGCCGCCCGCCAGAACCTGTGTCGGCGCAATGTCAGGGCCACCTGGCTTGATGGTAACGTTCAGGTCTTCTTCTTCGTAAAACCCTTTGTCCAGCGCCACGTAATAGCCCGCAAACTGTGCTTGCGTGACCCATTTAAGTTGCAATGTGACGTCATCCGCAGCCTGTGCCGCAAAGCCCCAAAGGCTCATTGCTGCCCCGGCTGTCATAGTCGCGATATGTTTCATTTATACTCTCCTTATTGGTCTTTTCTGGTTATTATCCTCGTTGGGACGGGTGCCAGAATGTCACCCGACGTTCGATCAGGGCCACGCCACCATAGAAGGCTGAACCGACGATGGCGGCAACAAAGATTTCTGCCCAAACGAGATCAATCGACAGGCTTCCCACTCCTGTCGAAATTCGAAAGCCCATCCCGCGCGTGGGAGAGCCGAAATACTCAGCGACAATCGCACCGATCAAGGCAAGAGTTGTCGCGATTTTGAGGCCGTTGAATATGAACGGCAAAGCCGCTGGTATGCGCAGCTTCAGCAACGTTTGCGAATAGCTGGCCGCATAGGTGCGCATCAAATCGCGGCTCATTGCATCGGTGTCTTGCAATCCTTGCACTGTATTCACCAGCAGCGGAAAGAAAACCATTACGACGACAACGGCGGATTTCGAATGCCAGTCAAACCCAAACCAACTGACCAAGATCGGCGCGATCCCAACGATTGGCAACGCGGCGACGAAATTGCCCACTGGCAGTAACCCTCGTGTCAGGAAACGGGATCGGTCGATCAGGACCGCAGTTCCAAATGCGGCCAACGCACCAATTATGTATCCCGACAACGCGCCTTTCAGCACGGTTTGGTGAAAATCCTGCCACAAAATGTCGGTCGAGGCTGCAAAGGTCTGTGCAACCATGCTGGGAGGCGGCAAGATCACCTGTGACACGTTGAAGTGACGCACCGTCGCCTCCCACAGGGTGACAAGCGTGATCCCGAATAGGACAGGCACGACAATGCGCGCAGCCAGTGAGTCCGCCCATGCAGATCGCGCAATCCAGACATTGCAGGCCCATGCTATGGCCCAGAACACCAATCCGGCAATCAACCAGCTCATGATCGCATCCCCATACGTGTCAACGTCAGGCGCTGAGTCAGATCCAGCAATGTGACAAGGACACCTGCCAAAATCGCGGCGGCAAACAACGCCGCCCAGATCGCCAGTGGAGTGCCGAACTGATCACCGATCAATATACGAGCCCCAAGACCGCTGATCGCGCCTGTCGGAAGCTCTCCGACGATGGTTCCAACCAATGCGGCTGCAATTCCAACCTTTAAGGATGTGAACAAATAAGGGATCGAAGCGGGCAGCCGTAATTTCAAGAATGATTGCAGCCCTGTTGCGTTATAGGTCCGAAGCAAATCCAATTGAGAGGACGCGGGTGATCGCAATCCCTTCACCATGCCCACCAGCACGGGGAAAAAGCACAGATAGGCTGAGATGATCGCCTTTGGGAAACCGCGCCCATCAATTCCAAATTGAGAAGACAAGATGATGATCATTGGGGCCAACGCAACAATTGGGATCGTCTGACTGATGATCGCCCATGGCATCAGGCTCATGTCCACGACACGGCTGTAGACAATCGCCACGGCCCCTAAAATGCCCAAGGCAGTGCCCAAGGCGAACCCCCAAAGCGTGGATTGCAGCGTAATCCACCCATGATAGATCAAGCTGCGTTTTGACCAGGCACGACCTCGTTGGACCATAGTACCCGTCGTTTTCCACAATTCTTGACCCACTTGCGTCGGCGTCGGCAATCTGGGGCGTTCCAACGCATATCCCGTCGCAACATGTTCCGAGTTTTGCGCAATCAAGCGCCAGACAGACACGTCACGCCGCACCACCGACCCTTCCGGAACAACAACCAAATCGGCGCGTTCCGCCTGATCCAGAGCAACGCGAATGTTCATAGGGGCAACAGCGACCCACCAAACCCCAAGGATCACAGCCAGCACCGTCAAGACAGGTAAGATGCTGCGCATCATGCGATCGACCCCTGTCTGAACAAGCGCGTTGCCGGCGCATTTATCTGAGTAGCCAAACGCTTAGTCATAGGCATGCCCCGCTCGCAAACCTTCCCGCACACGATGCGCCAGTTCTAAAAAGGCGGGCGTGTCCCGAATATCCAAAGGACGTTCCTTGGGAAGCGGGCTTTCGATAACATCCGTTATTCGACCCGGGCGCGGTGACATGACGACGATTTTCGTCGACAAATACACAGCTTCGGGGATCGAGTGCGTCACGAACCCAATGGTCTTTTCCGTTCGTGCCCATAGCCGCAGCAATTGTTCATTCAAATGATCCCGCACGATTTCGTCCAACGCCCCAAACGGTTCATCCATCAACAAAATATCCGCATCAAATGCCAAAGCGCGCGCAATCGAAGCACGTTGCTGCATTCCACCCGACAATTGCCAAGGGAACTTGCGTTCAAACCCCGCCAAATCGACCAATTCCATTGTGCGTTTGACGCGTTCGGCCTGTTCCGCTTTGGAATATCCCATGATTTCCAACGGCAGCGATATATTTCCACCAATCGTGCGCCACGGATAAAGACCCGCATGTTGGAACACGTAACCATAGGCCCTCGCGCGACGCGCCTCGTCTGGGGACATGCCGTTAACGCTTAGGGTGCCACCCGTCGGGGTTTCCAACGCCGCGATACAGCGCAAAAACGTAGTTTTGCCGCAGCCAGACGGCCCAATAAAGGAAACAAAATCACCCTTGTTGATCTCAAGGCTCACATCCTTGAGCGCGTGCACAGGACCGTCGTTTGTTTGGAATGTCAGGTCGAGGTTCTGCGCCTCGATTACACTGCCCTTACTCATCACTCTGTCTCCATCGTGCGGCCATTTTTTCGGTCCCCACATACAAGCCATGGTTTTTGGACCGAAGCCGTTCGCCGCTCACAAAATTCTCCAAACGATCCCAGTCTCGCAACAAGGCGGATTCCCAATAATCTCGAAGAATGGCTTCATCGACCGCGCCGTGTTTCACCATGCGCGCCAAAAGCCCGTAAATGCTTAGGATATAGCGCGCTGATCCTTTGTCTTTCGATTCTAAATCCGCAAATTCGGACTTATGGGGTCCCGCGAAAAACAGGGACCGCGCCTCTCTGAATTGTTTGGCCTGTAACGTGTCATGAATCGTATGAATGGATTCCCGCAAAAACCGCCGTTCGTCCTTTTCGCGGCCCGCCGCTTGAAGCGCAACTTGCCGCCAGACGAAAACTGTCGTCACCAACACGGCAATAGCGGCGCATATCGCCGCTATGTCCGCCAAAATATCTAACCAACCGAAAGCCGCCATAGGCTGCTTTTAAACTCCCGTCGCCGGTATACCCGTGCGCTTAACAGGGCGTGGCGCGGTCAGTTCTTTCCAACTGGAAAGGGCTTTGTTCACTGCAGTGTTGGGTTCGCGTTTGACGAATTTCCCGTGCCCTTCTTGCGTGCGGATTTCCCCGTCGTGAATGGCAACGTGCCCTCGGGTCAACGTAAAGCGTGGCAGACCTTTGACCTGCTTGCCCTCGAACACATTATAATCAATGGCAGATTGCTGGGCGGATGCAGTGATCGTTTTTTCCTTGTTTGGATCCCAAACAACAAGATCGGCATCGGCCCCAGCCAAAATGGCGCCTTTCTTTGGATAGCAATTCAAAATCTTCGCGATATTTGTAGATGTCACCGCCACAAATTCGTTGGGTGTCAGTCGCCCGGTCGCCACGCCATATGTCCAAAGCATTGGCATCCTGTCTTCCAATCCTCCGGTCCCATTCGGGATTTTCGAAAAGTCGCCAACGCCGTATCGTTTTTGTTCAGTGGTAAAGGCACAGTGGTCCGTCGCAACCACGCTTAGGGAACCGGATTGCAGGCCAGCCCACAGACTATCTTGATGTTGTTTGTTGCGGAACGGTGGCGACATCACACGACGCGCCGCGTGGTCCCAATCCTTATTTTGGTATTCACCTTCATCCAACGTTAAGTGTTGGATCAGAGGCTCGCCCCACACACGCTTGCCTTGTTGGCGGGCCCGTCGAATGGCTTCGTGACTTTCCTCGCAAGACGTATGCACCACATACAGCGGAACACCTGCCATGTCGGCAATCATAATGGCCCGATTGGTGGCCTCGCCTTCCACTTGCGGCGGTCGGGAATACGCGTGGGCCTCCGGGCCATTGTTGCCCTCTGCCAAGAGCTTTGCGGTCAATTCAGCAACGACATCGCCGTTTTCAGCATGCACCATGGCAATGCCGCCCAATTCCGCCAAACGATTGAAGGATGCGTACATTTCATCGTCGTTCACCATCAGCGCGCCTTTGTACGCCATGAAGTGCTTGAACGTGTTGATGCCTCGGTCCCGGACGACGGTTTCCATGTCGTTGAAAACCTTTTCACCCCACCATGTTACGGCCATGTGAAAGGAATAGTCGCAATTGGCGCGGGTCGATTTGTTGTCCCACATCTGCAGCGCATCCAGCAGACCTTGATCCGGCGACGGCAGTGCGAAATCCACGACCATCGTCGTGCCGCCTGACAGCGCAGCGCGTGTCCCGCTTTCAAAATCATCCGTGGAGTAGGTCCCCATAAACGGCATCTCAAGATGCGTATGAGGATCAATCCCACCCGGCATCACATAACACCCTGTCGCATCCAGCTCTTCGTCGCCCTTCAGGTTTTGGCCGATTTCAACGATAGAGCCGCCTTCGATCAACACATCCGCCTTGTAGGTCAGGTCGTGGGTTACGATGGTTCCGTTTTTAATGACTTTAGTAGACATCACGTGTTCTCCTCACATGGCGATGAAGCAGCCAACTGGGGCGCCCCAAATTCCGATTGTTGAATAAGGAGATCCACTCCTTGAATTACGCAATATTCGTTTTGCTTAGGATCATACGCCAGAATGAGATTAGCATCGGGTTTCGTGACCGCTAGGCAATCAAATTCCGCGCCCTTATGGTCCGTCCCTACCACCCAAGATGGCTTTTTCAACAAGCGCTTCATTTCGGTTAAGCGTTCATTGGTGTACTCATCTGTCGATCCATTAACGACCATTGTCGATGGGGTTCTCTCTGTATTGCCTGCAGATGCTAGGACCGTCAGGCATTCGCTTTCAATACGAGAAATGAGGTCGTCACTTCTCACCCCACGATCTCCGCAGTCTCTAACACAGCATGCAGCAAAACATCCGTCCCTGCCGCTGCCCATTCAGGGCTGATCTCTTCGGCTTCATGGTGGGATAGCCCATCCACACAAGGGCACATGATCATCGCCGTTGGGTACAAGTCGTTGATCCAGCAGGCATCGTGGCCCGCGCCGGAAATGATATCCATATGAGAATAGCCCAATCGCTCGGCCGCACCACGTACGGCCCTGACACAACCTTCGTCAAAGGCCGGTGGATCAAACTGACCGACAATCTCGCACGAAAATTCCAAGCCGATCTCTTCGCACAATTTGGGTGCGCGGGCGTTGAATTCATCAACCATGCCATTGAGCTTATCCAGCAAATGCGTTCGCATATCGACGGTAAAGACAACCTTGCCCGGGATCACATTGCGGCTGTTTGGATAGACGTCGATATGTCCAATCGCCCCCACGGCATTGGGTTGGTTTTTCATTGCGATTTCATGCACCAGTTCGGTCACAAGCGCCAAACCACGCCCCGCATTCTTTCGCATATGCATCGGGGTTGATCCGGTGTGGCTTTCCTTGCCCGTCACAGTGCATTCAATCCAGCGCAACCCTTGGCCATGCGTCACAACACCGATGTCTTTGCCTTCGGCTTCTAGGATCGGGCCTTGTTCGATATGCAATTCAAAGAAGGCGTGCATTTTGCGCGCACCTACCTTTTCCTCACCCTTCCAACCGATGCGTTCCAATTCATCGCCAAACCGCTTGCCGTCTGCGTCCACGCGATCATTGGCCCAATCCAACATATGTTTGCCCGCAAACACACCAGAGGCCAGCATCGCCGGGGCGTAGCGTGTGCCTTCTTCATTTGTCCAATTGGTTACAACAATCGGGTGCTTTGTCTGAATGCCAAGATCGTTCAAGGACCGCAGAATTTCCAATCCACCCAGCACACCAAGAACACCATCGTATTTGCCACCCGTCGGCTGCGTATCCAAATGACTGCCAACATAAACAGGCAGCGCGTCGGGGTCGGTGCCTTCGCGCCGCGCGAACATGTTGCCGATTTCATCAACGCCCATCGAACAGCCCGCGGCCTCGCACCATTTCTGGAACAAATGCCGTCCTTCGCTGTCTTCATCCGTCAGCGTTTGTCGATTGTTGCCACCCGCAACACCTGGACCAATCTTAGCCATCTCCATCAAACTGTCCCACAAACGGTCCGGATTGATGCGCAGATTTTCCCCTGGTGCAGCCATGATTTCCCCCTGTCGACTTTTGTCGATTATTTTTTGACCATCTGGTCAATACGATTGCGGCAGGCAGTCGCGCTGTCAAGAACTGCATGCTCTTCATTGCGTTCAAGCTGCCATTCTGCCCATTCTAGGGGCAAGAAAAATCGTAAGCGGCACCCAGGGGCACGTAACAGTGGTAGACAGCGAAAAGAAACCCAGTCGAATCCAAATGCGCAATCGCGCTCGTATCCTCGAAGCAGCGTTGGATGTCTTCTCGGCACACGGTTATCGCGGTTCGACTCTGGATGCGATTGCCGACGCCTCTGGCCTCTCGAAACCGAACATCCTTTACTATTTTGGTGGCAAAAAAGAAATTCATGTCACCTTGCTGAACCAACTTATGGAAACATGGTTGGATCCGTTGGTCGAGATGGATGAAAACGGCGACCCCATTGAAGAAATATTGCGATACGTGATGCGCAAATTGGAAATGTCGCGGGATCTTCCAAGGGAAAGCCGTCTGTTTGCAAATGAAATCCTGCAAGGCGCGCCGCGTATGACACCCCATCTTGAAGCCGACCTAAAACCGTTGGTTGACGAAAAATGCGCTGTGATCCGAACATGGATGGAAAAGGGGAAATTGGCACCTGTCGATCCACAACATCTTTTTTATTCCATTTGGTCGACAACGCAGCATTACGCAGATTTTGAAGCCCAAGTGCAGGTTCTATCGGATGCAGACCCATTGGAAGGGGCACGTTTGTTCTTGGATACTTTGTATCGTCGATTGCTGACACCAATGCCAGAATGACAACATTTACCCACCGTTAATATTGCTTGTGTAAGGGTTAAGGCGGGTGGCGGGCTTTCCATTGCATTTAGGTGCATTAGGGGGATCCACATGTTTGTCGTAAACGGTCCAATTGGGCAAATTGGGCCAACAATTTCAACGTCATCAAGTCAGGCGTCATTTGCGCCGGACACTGTCAGTGTGCGTGAAGCACCATCTGACATCGCCTTGCCACGGCCAATCATGGCATCAGATGCCGCTGGTAAAACATCAAAAGCAGTTCCGCAAAAAGACAATGCGTCCGAGCCCGAGAGGAATCAAAGTTCTGACATCGACTTGATTGAAGGGGCAGAAGCGCAATCCGTTTTCGAGGCGATTGCTCAACCAAAACAAGATGCGATTCAGCCCGATGTTCAAGATATCGCAAATCGGTATATCGAAGCGATTTCTTCGCAAGTTCAACCTAAGCCTACCGCCCCAGATCCAGACGCGTCCGGTGACACACCAGATGCGATCTTCTTGGATTCGACTAACCCGTTTGAGCGAGCAAATAGTGTACTTAACAAGATCGACTTGCGGCTTTAACTTCAAAACGACCACAAACCCATCGGAGGTCATCAAACGCTAACAATCGGTAAACAAACGGCCTGCTACAGTCATGCAAGGTTGCGGAGTGTAAGGAGGACTCAAGATGAACGATGCAATGTTTCCAGTATGGACGGATCTGCGGGCTTTACCTTGGGCAAACCCCACGATAGCCGCCTCTTTGCCTCTGCAACCAATGACGATTGTGCCAGCTCCGCTTGCCATTTCGCCAATGCAGTCCAGTCAATCCAGCGGGTGGCAGGATTATCCAGCGGGCAAACAAGAACGCAATGCTTTTGCATCGCGTTCCGGTCATCATTTAGACGAACGTCATTAGCCTTTATTCGGCCGCCTGAGCGCTCGGGTTATTTGGGTGTGTTACCCAGCTGGCATATTCGTCTTGCACAACTTTGCCCGTCCGTTCGTCGACAGTTCCCGGTGCCAGCTCTTCCATGGTAATGCAGTTTTCAACGGGACAGACATTAACGCAAAGATTACAAGCAACACATTCCGCATCGATCACATCAAAAACACGGTCTTTGGTCATCGAAATCGCCTGATGTGACGTGTCTTCGCAGGCCGCAAAACAACGGCCGCAAGATATGCAAAGATCTTGGTTAATCCGTGCTTTAGCAATGTAATTCAAATCCAGATGCTGCCAATCCGTGACATTTGGCACGGCACGGCCGACGACTTCGTCAATAGAGGTGTATCCCTTTTCGTCCATCCACTCTGACAGACCCGAGATCATTTCCTGCACGATCTTAAAGCCATAGGTCATTGCCGCAGTACAAACCTGAACGTTTCCGGCCCCAAGTGTCATGAACTCTGCCGCATCGCGCCACGTGGTAACACCACCAATTCCACTGATCGGTAGACCATGAGTGTCTGGGTTACGCGCGATCTCGGACACCATGCTAAGTGCGATGGGTTTCACAGCGGGTCCGCAATAGCCACCATGACTGCCTTTGCCACCTATCGAAGGTTCTGGTGACATCGTATCCAGATCGACGGACGTGATCGAATTGATCGTATTGATCAGACTAACCGCATCAGCGCCACCATTCTTGGCCGCCGTGGCTGGTTTGGTGACATCGGTAATATTGGGCGTCAATTTTACGATCACGGGTCGGTCGTAGTATTTTTTACACCACCGGGTGACCATTTCGATATATTCGGGCACTTGCCCAACCGCCGCGCCCATGCCGCGCTCGCTCATCCCATGTGGGCAACCGAAATTCAGTTCAATCCCGTCTGCACCCGTTTCTGCAACCCTTGGCAGGATCGCTTTCCAAGACGCTTCTTCGCAGGGCACCATTATCGACGCGATCACAGCACGATCTGGATAATCTGCTTTGACGCGCGCCATTTCCTCGAGATTGATTTCCAACGAACGGTCTGTGATCAGCTCGATGTTGTTCAGCCCCAAAAGGCGGCGATCCGCCCCCCAAATTGCGCCGTAACGTGGTCCATTAACGTTAACAACCGGTGGACCTTCTGCGCCTAGGGTCTTCCAGACCACACCGCCCCACCCAGCTTCGAACGCGCGGCGGACATTATATTCCTTGTCCGTTGGCGGCGCGGAGGCCAGCCAAAAGGGGTTAGGGCTTTTGATACCCAGAAAGTCACTTGTTAGGTCGGCCATCTCGCGTTCCTCAACTTGGTTTCTCAAAGATCATTTCCACCGGAAGCAAACATCCGGCTTCCAGATTTGCGACGTAATTCTTGAATTTGTTTGGTGCCGTGTCACCCATCATCAGATGAATACCCATCGCACTTGGTGGTTTCGCAAAAGCTTTTGCGAAGAAATCGCGGGTGAAATCAGAGCGGTCTGACTTTGCAACCAAGGTCAATCCAGCATTCTGCCCTGCGGTTTCATAAGCCATTGGTGTCGCCAAGAAAGACGTTTCCGCGACAGTCGACCATGGCAAAGGAAACAAAGGTGGGGTTTGACTTTCACCTTTCATCACATCGAACAACGCAAATCGACCGCCAGGTTTTAGCGTCCGCGCGACTTCGGCCAGCAGATCATCCTTGTTAGCAATATTCATGCCAACATGCAGCATGACGGCCAGATCAAAGCGTGCGTCTTGAACCGGCATTTCAACAGCGCTGCCAACTTGAAAGCTGGTTTTATCAGCCAACCCGACAAGTCCGCTTAATTGCCCGGCGGCTTCGACAAATTCAGGGGTCAGATCGATCCCATGAACCTGCGCACCGAATTTGTGCGCAATGTAACGAGATGTTCCGCCAATTCCGGAACCAACGTCCAACACTTGCATATTGGGTGAAATCTGCACCTGCGACAGTAGGTGATCCGTTGCCAGAACCCCGCCCGTGTGAAATTCGTCGCCCGCTTTTAAGTCGTCGTAGGTTGCATCTTTAGGATCAACACCCGTTTCGTTCAGCGCCACAAGAATACGGTCAAACAACGCTCCTGTTGTGTAATGCTTGGCAACAGCTGTTTCTGTTTCGCCCATATCAATGGCTCCAAAATGGCAATTTGAAATGCCAAATCATATCACGAAACAAGCGTGTTATGAATATCCTCGGCGGCATCTCGTCCTTCTGCAACTGCCGTCACCGTCAGGTCGTCGCCACCAGCAGCACAGTCCCCACCGGCCCAAACACCCTCAACAGACGTGCGTCCGTTTAAGTCCACTTGGATCTTGCTACCCTCTAGCGCAGGCAAATCATCGTCGGACAAGGTTTGACCAATAGCACACAGAACTTGGTCCGCGGCCAGCTTGATCGATTGGCCGGTTTTCGACATGTCTTGGTTCACATAGTCAAATTCGATCTCTTGCGCACTGCCGTCGCCATGAACGGCAACCGGCACCGCATGGGTCATGATCCGCACCCCTTTTGAGGTTGCCAATTCCTGTTCAAACACGCTGGCGTTCATGCGGTCTTGTCCACGTCGATAGGCCAATGTGACATTCAACGCGCCAAGCGCTTTGGCTTGTACTGCCGCATCAACGGCAGTCATACCGCCCCCGATCACAACGACATCGCGCCCGATCGGCAAGTTGGCGACATCATTTGCTTGTCGCAAATCAGCGATGAAATCAACGGCATCCAGAACACCGTCTTTGTCATTGCCATCAATGTTCAGACCATTGACGCCACTTAATCCCATTCCAAGGAACACAGCATCAAATTCGCTTTTCAAGGACTCAAGCGTGACATCACGCCCAAGCATTTTTTCATTCTCAACCGAAATACCACCAATTTTCAGCAACCAGTCCACTTCGGCTTGGGCAAACCCTTCGACTGTTTTGTAGGCGGCGATCCCGTATTCGTTTAACCCGCCAGATTTGGCTTTGGCGTCATAGATGACCACATCATGCCCATGCATTGCCAGCCTGTGTGCACAGCTTAACCCAGCCGGCCCTGCCCCGACGACAGCGACACGTTTTCCGCTGCTAGATGCGCGTACAAACGGGTGCTGACCTTGTTCTTGCAACTGATCCGTAGCGAACCGTTGCAATTGACCGATCAGTACCGGCTTGCCCTCTGCCGCTTCTCTGACACAGGCCTGTTCGCACAAGGTTTCAGTTGGACACACCCGCGCGCACATTCCACCAAGGATATTCTGGCTTAGGATCGTTTTAGCCGCTGCGTCCGGCGTTCCCGTCGCGATTTGGCGAATAAACAAAGGAATATCGATGTCTGTCGGACATGCAGTGATGCATGGGGCGTCATGACAAAAATAACACCGATCAGCAGCCACTAAGGCTTCGTGCTCTTTTAAACGTGGATGCAGGTCAGCAAAATTATCTGCGTAATTTTCCGGAACCAATCGTCCCGATTGAACCCCTGGCGTGTATGCGTTCTGCGTCATCAGTCAGACCTGTGTTGGCTTTTAGCTATGGAAAAAGCTCTCACAGGTCTGAAATTTTATCAACTGGTAAAATAATTTCGACACGAATTTACGAACCGTTGATCATTTTTTCGGCATTTAGCTCGGAAGAGTTTTCGTGACAGGCCGCAAGACGCAGCAAACATCACGCACACATGTCTTTCGATTTCCACTGACAGCGCGCACACCATTTTCAGGATCAGGCGCTGAACTTCGGCCGCTTGGCGAAAAAAAATGTTTCGATGAATCGCCGCCCGGGTATCAGTCCTGAACGGCATCGATCAGCTCCATTACGATTGGACCGAACCCTTCGACGATCTTTACAACACCCTCAGCATTTGGGTGGATTCCATCCGCCTGCATCATGTTCTGAATGCTTGATGGATCAATACCTCGCCCGCCGAGGCCTGAAAAAAAGCTGTCTAGATAGAGGGTTCCGAAGGCCATCGACAAATCGGGGTAAATTGAATCAAATTCACTTTTATATTCTGGGCCAAAGTTACCCGGCGCTTCCATTCCGACCAAAAGGACTTTGACGTCCGCATCCTTGGCCGCCATCAAGATGCCTTGCAAATTCGCTCGGCTGGTGTCCGGGGAAATCCCCCGCAACAAATCATTGCCACCGAGCGTTACGATCATCGCATCCACGTCATCGGTTAGTGTCCATGCCACGCGGCTCAATCCACCGGCAGTTGTGTCGCCGGATACACCCGCATTAATAAGCTTCACATCCTCGCCATGACGTCCAAGCCACGCTTCCAATTGCGGGACAAACCCGTCACCCTGAGCCAAGCCGTAACCATGTGTGAGACTATCACCCAATGCCGCAATGACCACGGGCTCGGCGGCAACAGGTCCTGAGAGGCCAAATACAATTGTTAGTATTGTCTTGTGCATGTTGATCTAACCTCCATATCACTGCGTAACTCTAATAAAGGTAGCCTTGCATGTCCGATCCAGTCCTGTCGCTAAAAAATGCGTCGCTTTCTCTTGATGGCAATGCGGGACGTGTGGACATTCTTCATGACCTGACCTTGGATATCTCGAGCCAAGAGACCGTCGGCCTTGTTGGTCCATCAGGATCTGGCAAGTCTTCTTTGCTGATGCTTATGGGCGGATTGGAACAAGCAAGCAGTGGCAGTATCAAAGCCCTTGGGCACGAACTCACCACGATGTCAGAAGACGCTCTCGCACGATTTCGGCGCGACCACATGGGTGTTGTGTTTCAATCTTTTCATTTGATCCCGACCATGACGGCACTGGAAAACGTGGCCACTCCATTGGAATTGGCTGGCGAAGACGACGCGTTTGACCGCGCTCGCGAAGAGTTGAACTCCGTTGGCCTTGGTCATCGCGGCGATCATTATCCCAGCCAAATGTCAGGTGGCGAACAACAACGTGTCGCTTTGGCGCGGGCCGCCGTGACCCGGCCAAAAATTCTTCTTGCGGATGAACCAACAGGGAATCTGGACGGCACCAACGGCACTGCAATTATGGATATGCTATTCAATCTCAGAGACACTCATGGCGCGACCTTGGTCTTGGTCACACATGCCAACGAACTGGCTGAACGATGTGATCGCGTTATTCGCCTGTCGGATGGCAGATTGGACGTGCCCGCGCAGGTCGCCGCAGAATGACGATTAAGGTTGCCGCAGCATTCGCCCAACGTGAACTCCGCGCTGGTTTAAAAGGGTTTCGCATTTTACTGGCGTGCCTTGCCCTTGGGGTCGCAGCGATCGCAGCGGTTGGTTCGGTACGTGCCGCAATCGAGGCAGGGTTGGCCCGCGAAGGGGCTGCCCTTTTGGGCGGAGATGCTGAAATTGATTTCACTTTCCGGTTTGCGTCGGATGAAGAACGCGCCTGGATGGATGCGAGCGGCAAAGTATCCGAAATCGTCAGCTTTCGATCCATGGTGGTCGTTCCCCAAGACGGAGAAACAGAGCGTGCTCTTACTCAGGTCAAAGGGGTCGACGACGCCTATCCCTTAGTTGGCACAATTGAATTGGACCCACCGCTAACCTTGGAAGACGCGCTAGGCGATCAAGACGGTCTGCCTGGTGCCGTGATGGAACGTGTGCTGGCGGATCGGATCGGCTTGACCGTGGGCGATACATTTCGTCTTGGAACACAGGATTTGCGTCTGTCGGCAATATTGCTGCGAGAACCGGACAGCGCGGCTGGGGGATTTGGTTTGGGGCCACGCACCTTGTTGCGCACAGAAAGCCTTGCCAATTCGCAGCTGTTGGCTACGGGAACACTATTCAGCTCAAAATACCGCTTCGATTTACCCGAAGATACAGACCTAGACGCGATGAAACTCAGTGCGCAAACTGAATTCTCCGACGCTGGAATACGTTGGCGCGATTCAAGGAATGGTGCGCCGGGCATAACCCGATTTGTTGAACGGCTTGGCGCATTCCTCGTCTTGGTCGGATTGTCCGGGCTGGCGGTTGGCGGCGTTGGGGTCGCGGCGGCCGTGCGTGCATATTTGGCAAGCAAAACCTCTGTGATCGCGACACTGCGCACGCTGGGTGCTGAAAAAAGCACGATATTTATGACCTACTTCCTGCAGATCAGTGCATTGTCGATTGCCGGAATTGGATTGGGTTTGGTTCTGGGTGCGGTTCTTCCCTTGGCGCTTGCCCCATTGATCGAAGCGCGCTTGCCCATCCCTGCAGCTTTCACAATCTATCCCGGCCCACTGGCCG
>JBDWGM010000146.1:0-7838 GCA_039975755.1 Paracoccaceae bacterium
GTTTGATCGATCTTTTCCAGCCGCGACTTTGTTGTCGAGATAATGCCGACACAACGCATCACCATTGTTTTCCACCCGCACCGGGCATTGCAGCTTTTCGACAAGGCGTTCCTTGATCGGGAAATCCGGCCAGTTCAACAAAATCGATTTGGTCAGAAACCCAGATTCTACGTTGATCGAACCCGGTATGGTGAACGACGCCCCAAGTATCAGGTGACGTTGCAGGACATTGTCGCGCACTAAGCCGTCGACATACTCAGCGATGAATGCAACCGTATCTGCACCCGACAACGTAACTTGCTTGGGGATTTCCTGTTGCAACAGCGGCTTTCCACACAGATCGATGATCGAGATCAGCCGCGAAAAAGACGAAATGCTGATCGCGATCAAATACCCACCCTTTGGGTTGATCTGAAGGGCGACACCGGGCCGACCCCGTTGGCCGTCTTCGCGTGTGATCGGGGCTTCGATGCAGATGCCATCTGCGATCAATTCTTTGGAAATGCGCGACAAGGATGCTGGCGTCAGATCAAGTTGCTTGGCCAACTCTTGTCTTGAAATCGAATCCGAACTGCGCAACGCCTGCAAAATTCTGGATCTATTGTTACTGCGGATATCATGCAAATGCTGACGTTTAATGGGTGGTGTATCAGGTTTCAAAGCAATGACTCTTCCAATCGTCAGGCGTTCATACAAGCGCACGTGACTTAAGGTATAGTTGGAAGCGTCAAGATTTCAAACGTATCAGAACGTCGGCCACACATCGCGGCCTTTGCCGATCCCCCAAAGACAGCACCGCAGGCGATGCCGAAAAAAGCGGGACACGCCTCAGGTTTTGGCAAGCTGGATCAGAATGTCCAATGCGGTTTCAAGATCTTGCGGGCGCTTGATGCCACGCGACACCATCATCGAACCTTCAAGGCTGGACACAAACATTGAGGCAAAATCTTCTGCGCTGAGATCGGCGCGAATTTCGCCCCGTTTCTGTCCATCTCGCAAGACTTCGGCCAGCCATTGATGCTGAGAATCAAAAAACAACACCACCTCATCGCGGACTTGATCAGGCAAAGTTTCAGAATCAGCAGCCAGCACACCACCAAGGCAAAGCCCGCCTTGTTCGCGCAATGACGCGACAAACAACGCGCCATAAGCCCGCAAAAGATCAGGGGCCGTCGCGGCCGTAAGCCCGTCAATCGCATCCACAAAAGCCAGTCGATACGCCTTGGCCGTTGCTTCGGCCAAATCGGCTTTTGTCGAATAATGATAATGAATGCTTGCGCTTTTGATGCCCACCTCAGCGGCGACATCGCGGAAACTAAACCCATTATAACCACGATCCATCATCAGAACGCGCGCCGAATCCAATATGGCAACCGCTTTATCAGAGGAGTTTGCCTGAGCCATCACACTCTCTTTGTCTACCAAGTACTAGATAGAGCTTGACAGTTATGGGCGACAATGTCAAATCTGGTACCTACCTAGTACTTGATAGACAAGGAACTCAAATGTCGAATTTCATCTTGAACCGCCGCTCTTTGTTGGCTGGAACTGCTGCAAGCACGTTGGCCGCGCCAACGATCCTAAGCGCGAACACTTTGGGCGGTGGCCCATTGGGTCAGGGCACAACGCCGCTGGAACATGGGATCGTTACGGTCGCTGACTTTGGTGATGTGAAAATCCATAGCTACCAAAGCCCGGACTTGACCGGCTGTGTGACCACACACGTGATCGAAACACCTGAACGTCTTGTGTTTGTGGATGGTCAGCGTTCTGTCATCTATGGACAAGAAATCCGCGATTACGCTGAAAAAACCGGCAAGCCTGTCGATCGCATGATCATCTCACATTTGCACCCCGATCACTGGTTTGGCGCGTATCAATTCCGCGATGTGCCGATCTATTCCTTTGCTGAAACCCAAGGCGAAATTGACCAGCTTGGTGATTTCTTTATCGAAATCAGCATTGAATCACTGGGCAAGCATGTTCCACCAACCAAGGTTGTTCCAACTCACCTGATCCAACATGGCGCAACCGAAGTCATCGACGGCGTTACCTTTGAATTCCGTCATGTCACGGACGCTGAATCCGACAACATGATGACGATTTATCTGCCGGATCAAAAAGTGCTGATCGCGCAGGACATGTTGTACAACAACTGTCACCTGTTCTGTGGTCACGGCAACTTTGACGGCTGGAAAAAAGGTCTGGTCGATATGCGCAACGACACGTCCTATGACCTTGTTCTGCCTGGACACGGCCCAACCTCTGGATCACGTCAGGCGATGGATGATGCGCTGGTTTATCTGGATCACGTCCAAAAATCCTATGCCAAAGCAGCAACTGGTGACGAACTGAAAGCCGCAATTTTGGATCATTACCCATCCTACCTTGCAGCAGCTTTGGTCGACATCCAAAACCTGTTCTTGTTCCCCAAGGCCTAAAAACTCACCCCGTGGGTGCATCAATGCTCACGGGGATTTACACAATTCCTTGATATTTCATTAATTTTAAAATGACGTTGGATCACGTCGTATTGTCGTTTCCTATATCGAGCTTAGGTTAATTAGTACCAGAAACAAATAGGAGATCTATATGATCGGACCCCTCGCTGATATCCGCGTGATTGACCTGACAACAGTCATCTCCGGCCCGTTGGCCACAATGACTCTGGGCGATCAGGGGGCAGACATTATCAAAATAGAGCAACCAAATGGCGGTGACTTTTCCCGCAAGGTTGCAACCCGGCGCGCAGGATTTTCGGCGTCGTTCCTTAACAACAACCGCAACAAACGATCCGTCACCTTGGATTTGAAAACCGATGCAGGGTTGGTTGCCGTACAAAAGATGGCCGCGAAATCAGATGTGTTTATTCAAAACTTCAGACCCGGCGTCGCCGAACGGTTGGGGTTGGGATATGGCACCCTATCAAAGCTCAATCCACGCCTGATCTACGTCTCGATCGCGGGCTTTGGACACAGCGGACCGCTTGCGCAGCAACCCGTCTATGACCCGTTGATCCAAGCGATATCGTCCCTAACCACGGTTCAGGCCGGATCAGACGAAGATCGCCCCCGTCTTGTCCGCACGATCTTACCCGACAAGCTGACCGGCATCCAAACCAGCCAAGCCATCGCAGCCGCCCTATATGCCCGCGAAAAATCTGACGAAGGGCAGCATATTCAAATTTCGATGCTGGATGTGATCATCGCGTTTTTATGGAGCTCGGACATGAACGGCCACACCTTTGTGGGCGACGAGCTTGAGCGCGAAGAGGCGCAATCATACATCGATCTGATCTATGAGGTGAAGGATGGGTTTGTCAGCATCGCCGTGATGCAGGACAAACAATGGCGCGGCTTTGCCACCGCGGTGAACCGCCCCGATCTGTTGGATGATGCCCGTTTTGCAACGCCCGAACTGCGCGAAACCAACCGCGACGCGCGTTTGAATGCCATTCAGGACGCCGTCAAAGACTATAACGCTGATGCCTTGGTTGCTTTGCTGGACGCAGAAAACGTCCCCAACGCGCCGGTTCTGTCCAGAACCCAGATGCGGAAACATCCCCAAGTCCAAGCAAACAAAATCATCGTCGAAACGCCTCACCCCATCGCGGGCATGTTGCGTCAGGCCAAGCATCCATCCCAGTTTTCGAAAACCCCTGCAACCTTCAGACGACCCGCCCCCGCATTGGGCGAACATACGGATGAGGTGCTGGCCGAATTTGGCATCACTTGATCGACCACAAAACACACAAAAGGAGCATCCCCACCTTGCATCCCTTTTTCAAAGACGTCGGCGCAGCTATACCGCTTGTCCAAGCCCCAATGGCTGGTGCGCAAGATGAAACACTGGCCATTGCCGTGGCGCAAAAAGGCGCCATCGGGTCCATTGCATGCGCACGATTGCAGCCCTCCGAAATCACCGCATCCGTAAAGCGGTTTCGGGAACACACATCCGGCCCGTTGAACCTGAATTTCTTTTGCCATGACGTCGTGCCGCGTGATCCCTTGCAAGAAGCGCTGTGGCTGAATGAGCTGCGCGGCTTTTACAACGCACTCGATTTGACCACGATGTATCCCACCGACGTCACGCTTTATCCCATTGATGGGGCTTTGGCGGACATCGTCTGCACACTAAAACCCGAAATCGTCAGCTTTCATTTCGGCCTGCCATCTCAGGCCATTGTCGATTGCATTCGGGCGGCGGGGTCAAAAATCATCGCAACCGCGACGACTTTGAAAGAGGCGCGATACCTCGAAGATCAAGGATGCGACGCCGTCATTGTGCAAGGGCGCGAAGCGGGTGGCCACCAAGGTATCTTTCTTCCAAATCCAGAGTCCGAGCCACTGCCTTTGATGGATCTGCTGGCGCAATGTGCGACTGAATTGACCGTCCCGTTGATTGCCGCAGGTGGCATTGCCGACGCCGCAACAATTCAATCGGCTATCGGCGCAGGGGCCGCCGGAACGCAAATTGGCACCCGGTTTTTGAAAACACCTGAATCCACAATCCCACCCCTTCACCGGTCGATCCTTGAAGGGGAATCCAACCGCGAAACGGCGATTACAAATGTGTTTACCGGACGCCCTGCCCGTGGGTTTGTGAATAAACTGGTGCAAGAGGTCGGACCCATCAATCCAAACGTTCAAACTTTTCCTATGGCCATGTCAGCCGTCGCACCGCTGAGAACGGCAACGCAAGGATCAGAGGATTTTGTGGCAATGTGGGCTGGGGAAAATTGGCAGATCGGTCAGGCCAAAGCGGCGGCAGACGTTATAGAAGAACTGAAATCTGGTTTCGGCACCGATTGACAAAACCCAAACTTAATCAAAAAAGGCCGCGCGCATTCCCAACGGGGACACGCGCGGCCTGAAAGACTTATCCGAAGATATAGAATGCCAGCTTGTTGCCGTCTGGATCACGGACATAAGCGCCATAGAACACATCATCGATGCGCTGACCTGGTTCGCCTTCAGATGTCGCGCCCAATTCCATTGCTTTGGCATACATCGCGTTGACTTCGTCTTTTGAAGACCCCGGGAATGCGATCATCGCACCATTCCCGCATGACGGCGAATTGCCATCAAAGGGTTGGCATACAGCGACCATTGGCTGGTCGTTGGTCTTACCGATCATCGCCAAACGGCCAATGTCGACTTGGACTGATGCGCCCAACAGATCGCAATAGAATTGCTTGGCCTGGTCCATGTCATTCACGCCGATTGTTGTATAACCAATCATGGGTCTCTCCTTTTGGGTTAACGTCTCCCAACCTACTAGAAGGTTGGGTTTTCTAGCGCAAGCAAAACTTACGCTTTCACACGATTGTCATCCCGCAGAATGGGGAATGACGCATTCAATACATATTCGTTTTTATGTCTCGTTGGATACGGCCTTCCATCTCTTCCAGCTTTTCCGGCGAATAACTAAGATGGGCGGACATCATGTCCGTAAGGCTTGGCGCTGTTTTGCGATCAATTTGCGTCTTGCTGTCCCACAATCCAGACCGGCGGATCGCCTTGGAACAATGGCCATAGGCTTCGTCGATCTCGATCAACAATCCAACAGGCGGCACGCGACCATTGATGGCGCAGCGTTCCAACAACTCGGGATCGCGTGTGGCAAATCCACGACCATTGACGCGCAACGTGTCCAGCACACCGGGGATCAAAAACAGCAGCGACACCGGCGGATGGGTCAAGATATTGCGGAACGTATCGAACCGTTGATTGCCCGGCCGATCCGGGATCAACAGATACTTGGGCGTGATGATTTCGACAAACCCAGCCGGATCACCGCGCGGTGAAATATCGGTGTGCCCGTCTGCATCTTGCGAGGACACAACACAGAACGGCGACAGACGCACAAAGTCCTGCATCGGCTCGCTGAGAAACGGCGCGGATTTGTCATAGATAACATGCGTTGTGTCGCCATAACGTTCGCGGAACTCAGGGATATCCTTGATCAGATATTCAGGGCGAATAGGATCAGTCATCGGCGTCCTTTCATCGTTTCAGGCACAAACGCACAGCTTTCCCGATCCGCAATGCGCGCACGCCATTCGGTCAGGGCCGTCAAGGTTTGTGGCACCATAACCTTTGGATACGTTTCTGCAAAGTTAAGGCCGGTAAACACCGTGATATCGGCCATCGAGTAATTTGCACCCGCGACATATGGGTGATCGCGCAGAACTGCATCAAAATACGCCATACCATCCAGCGTCTTTTGCAGATGCGCCTCGCCCCAAGCTTTGTTTTGATTCAACTCAATCTCGGGTCCGAACCCAGGCGTGGCATGGTGAAAATAGGCCCCAATCGCATCAACGATCTTTTGTTCACCCCGGCGTTGCATCATGTGCACAACAGCCCGTTCTTCGGCCCCGCGCCCGGTCAGCGCAATGCCGTCAAACGCGTGATCAATATATTCGGTGATCGCCGTGGTTTCCGAAATCGCAACGCCGTTGTCCAACTCTAACAATGGGACGGTCACACTTGGGTTTTTCGCCTTGAACGCAGCTGTGCGATGTTCACCTTCCCACAGGTTCACCTGAATAATGTCGACCGACCCCAGCGCATCTTTTTCAGCCAGCGCAATCCGCACGCGATCGGGGTTTGGTAATCCAAGGCTGTCGTAAAACTTCATTCCATCATTCCTGACCAATGTTCACACACACCCAGCCCCGGTTCGTACCGCATTCAAACAAACGTGTACCATTTCCCATTGCTTTTGGCGCTTTATCATCACATAAAGCAAAACCTACCTATTGGAAGGCAGTTTTCTAAAATACTGCAAAAGATGCCATAAATGTCAGAACAAGGTAAAGCTGACGAACCACCAAGCTCATGTATTTCAAAGGAGCGCCCCGCAATGCCCATCGACACCAAGACCGCCCTATTGGATTCCGCCGAACGGGCCGCGCGCACCGTTGGGTTTGACGGCTTTAGCTATGCGGATTTGGCCGAAGATGTCGGTATTCGAAAGGCCAGCATCCACCACCATTTCCCGTCCAAAGCAAACTTGTCTGTCGAATTGATGCAGCGCTATTTGGCGAAATTCGAAGCATTGCGCGCCGAATTTAAAGAAACGCCAAAATCGGGTGGTGTTCAATTGTCCACGGTGATCGACAATTACCGCGCCGGTTTGGATGGCGGCAAAAGCCTGTGCCTGTGCGTGTCCTTCACCGCCAGCCGCGAAAGCCTGCCCTCCGAAGTCAGCCAGCTGGTCCGCCGCTTTCGCAAGATGATCACCGAATGGCTCGAGGATGCATTTCGGCTTGGCCATTCTGACGGCACGATCACACATGTCCAAGACCCAGAACAAGAAGCCGCCGCAGCCCTGTCGTTGTTTGAGGGCGCACAACTTGCAGCTCGCGCTCAAGAAGATCTCGCTTTGTTTGACAATGCCGTGCTTCTTTTGAAAAGCCGCATCACCCAAAATTAACCAACGCCTCCCACTCTTGGATACATAACACCACCTTTGAAGGATCGATCATGACAAAAAATGCAGAATTGCTTTTGGGGGCACTTGTGGCCGACGCCGCCTGCCTTGGCCTGCATTGGATCTATAACGTCGATCGGATTGCCGAAGTGACCGCCCGCCAAAACGGGCAATGCGCGTTCACACCTGTTGAGGCCCGCAACTTTGAAGGCGTCAAAACATTTGCCCATAAAACCCGCCACAACGGTATGTTCACCCAAATTGGCGAAGTCCTGCGACTGACCATCCAATCCATGAACGCAAATGACGGCGCTTTTGATGCCACCGCCTACCAATCTGCGTTCGCCGCATTCTTTGGGGCTGGTGGTGCGTATCAAGGGTTCATGGACGGCCCAACCCGC
>JBDWGM010000147.1:0-3961 GCA_039975755.1 Paracoccaceae bacterium
AGGCACTAATAAACCCTGTCTATCTTCGTCCCCCTCCTTGTATTACCAGACAATCTTAAGAAATGCATACCCTAGTTCACAAGAGTGTCATGATGATTTAAATCTGGCTGCATTATCGTATCCAGCATCTGTTTTTGATACGCAGGCCGTTCGATAGTGCTGTCACTTTAGGCAGGTCTTTGGCGTTACAAATTGTCGCGTTTCTTACAGTTCAATCGCACAAAATCCCCTAGTACGCGCAGGAAGTCCGTCAGATAAAGAATGTTTTCATCATCTTTATTTAGGTAGCTTTACACTCAGGCCCCAATCAACGGGGCACAAGGCCCATTACAAGGGTTGCAACCCCACGCTATTTCCCGAATATGTCGGGCAAATTCACACAATGTCACCGAGGCCCGCTTATGACACGTTGGATCGCCATTTTTGGCATTAGTATCATCGCCTTGGCCGGCGTCGCAGCGGGAAGCGGTATCTGGGGGTATTTTTCCCATCGCGACCAGATTGCGCCTGTGTATGGTTGGGCGGAAAGAGCAATTCGCAAAGTACGCCGCGAAATAGGACTCCCAAGCGAAACGGCGATACGCGTTCAGCGTGTTGAGACGACTTTTCTCACCCTGCTCGGGACAACATATACCAGAGATGACAATGACTTCCTCAATGGGGGCGGATTGTCAAAATGGGGCGAAGACGTCCTGATGATCAACCATCATGGGACCATCTATTACCTCGACGAAGATCTTGGGCTCCTCGAAAGCGATATCAGCGCACCCGAAACAGGCAAGGCTGCATATGTTGCCCTTGCAGCCCAAAAATATCCAGATCAGTGGCCAAAAGAAGACTCGCTGCGGTTTATGGATGTCGAATTCATCGATAGCGAAGCCTATCGTGGGCTCATTGTATCTTACACATTCATAGATGTTGAAAACGAATGTTACCGAACACGCCTCTCCGGTCTGGAGATTGCAAACGATGTGACGTCCATCAAAGACGTACAAGCAGGATCAGATGATTGGGAGATTATATTCGAAACGTCACCCTGCCTTGAATTCAATCCAAGCCGTGAATTGATCGTTGGGTATATGGGAGGAGGACGCGTAGCCTTTAAGGCACCAAACCTTCTCTACTTGGGCAGTGGCGAATATCACCGGGAAGGGTTCTATCGCGAAGATGCTGGCATTCAGGATGATGACAGCGACTACGGTAAGACAATCGAAGTTGATCTGGCCACACGGAGTGGTCGCCATTTTTCAAAAGGTCACAGAAACCTGCAAGGGGTTGAAATTGATCGGACTGGGCGGCTTTGGACGACCGAACATGGTATGCGCGGTGGTGACGAACTTAACCTGATCGTGGATGGCGAAAATTATGGTTGGCCTTTGGAAAATCTCGGCACCCTCTATAATGGCCTGCCTGCACCAACCATAGGTGAACCCGGCAGGCACGAGGTTTTTGCCGCCCCGGTCTTTGCATGGTCCCCTTCTGCGGCGGTGTCTTCACTTGCACGTATTGATGGTTTTCATGAAACTTGGGATGGTGACTTGCTGATTGGATCTCTGCGCGGGAGAACCTTGTTCCGAGCCCGAATTCGTGGCGAGCGTATTGTCACACTCGAGCCGATCCCAATCGGTGAGCGCATTAGAGATGTGTTACAAGTTGGACCAGAAAAGCTTGCTGTAATGCTGGATTCCAACGAGCTCGTCATCTTTACCATTGAAGAGCGCAAGGATCCCCTGGAAGGGCTGGTTGCTGGGTTGGTTGCAGGAGGCATGAGCCAAGCACGTGCTGACACAGTACAGGACACTTTTGTCAGCTGCAATGAATGCCACTCTTTTCAGGAGCTGATCCATGGCGCCGGACCATCCCTTCACAATGTGGCAGATAGAGCCATCGCCGGGACAGCCTTTTCTGGTTATTCGGATGAATTACAACAGGTTGGCGGTACATGGACACGGGAAGCGCTTATCTCCTACCTGTCAGATCCCGAAAGTTTTGCTCCGGGCACATGGATGACGGGTCAGGGTGTCAGCGGCACAGAACTCGCCGGCGACATTGCAACTGGCTTTCAATGGTTGAAGGATCAAACCGCCCCGTGATTCAACCCGACCATGACCGTTAATAATATTTACAGTTGGTCTGTATCTTTATTTCGACAGTAACGCTGTCATGTGGTTTGTAACTCGTTCAAGCTCAACGAAAAACAATCAGTACTTTCAATACAAATTGACCGCAGGCCTTCCAAAGAAGAGTGCCTACGGTCAACAAATCGCCCGAGCCTGCATTATCCGTTCCAACTTTTTACCGCACTTTTCCGATCAATCTGTTTCGAAGGCCCCGATGGATGGCGGTTCTGGTCGCAGGTTTCCTCGAAAATCGGTGCTTGCGTTGGGCTCGCTCAAAGCGGCCCCCAAAGCCGGTGATCCGATTTCAGGCACCCAAATAGAGGCGCTGTCTGGCGTAGGTGCGTAATCGGTATAAAGCGTTGAGGCATCCGCTCGATACCCTTTGTAGCGGGGGATAAATGCCACGGAGTTGCGAACACCTTGATACGCGGCGCCGATGTTTGGCGCGTGTATAAGATTGTTCTCAAGGTTCGTATTCACATTTGAGAACCCCATGATTGCATCCTGCCACACGTGAGGCGTGCTCATGTTAGATAGGTTCACAAGGGTATTATTGTAAATTCGGATGGGTGCTGCGAGGTTGGTCGCGTCAGTTCCATTCCCATCGCCATTCGTCGCCGAAGCCACAAATGCGTCTAGGCCGCGGGATAATCCGCCGATCGGAGTCGCATTATATTGGGTATCCGGGAAAATCAAAACGTTGTTGCGCAAGGTCACACCACCGTGCGTCAATCCAATAAGCCGGGTTGCCTGGAACCCGCCGACAACGATAGACCCTTCGATAATCGAATTCGTCGCACGGCTGTTCGAGCTGTTGTTCGCAGCAGAAAGAACAATCGGATCACCCGCGCTTTCTATCGCACAGGATTGCATATTCAATTGTGCACCAGACCCAACACCCGCAGAAGTATTCCACCGGATAGCAGGTTGGACGGCCAAAACGGAGTTAATCGGGCTCCATCCTGTTGAAGAAAAGAAGTCCGTCGATAAAAAGACCGTTTTGTTTGGCGCTGCGGCACGATACGGTCCATGGTTATTGTGCGTATCGTCTTTTGGCCCGCCTGTAATAGCGTCCACATTCTGTGCAATCCGGCTACCCAGGATAGACGTCTGACCACTATCCCCGTCAAAAATTCCGTAATTTGACCAATCCGAAACAATGGTATCGTTTACAAAATATGCCCTGTTGCTACGCCCGGACGCACTTAGGTTTGTCGTCCTGATCGCAACGTTCACATTCGCAATAACACAGTCGTCCACCACACAGTGTTCAGACCTGTTATCGCTAAAGTTTATCGCGTCAGTCCCCCAATTCCCCGTCTCGCTCGTGACATCCCATGTACCGTGCAGTTCGATACCACGGATGACGGCCCCGTTATCGATCCCATTCGCATCTTGCAGTGAGGCATCTTCGATCAAGGCGCGGCGCCCAGATGTAAAACTACTGCTTGCCTGAAGCACAGGGCGCGCACTGGTGCCGGCAAGTGCTTCTATACGGAGGCTTATCCCGCTGGCATTCGTAGGAGGACGGTATCCAAGAGGGCTGTCTATTACATGCGTCTGGCCTCGCTCCAAAAGAATACGGTGGGGCGTCAAAGCTGCATCAAGAACGGAAAAAGCCGCTGTCAGGCTGGTGAACCTCTGTGCACCAGACGGTGCATTGCCATAATTACCCGTCTGATCCACGAAGATCGTTGTTGACCCAGAATAAAAATCATTCGGATCGGCTACCGAGACCGGCAAAACCGCCTGCCCCCATCTTCCCGTAGAAGGTTCCAGCACTGCCAAGCGAACCGTGTGGATGCCGTGGGTTCTAAAGACATGTGAGCCAAGGGGGCCTA
>JBDWGM010000148.1:0-23799 GCA_039975755.1 Paracoccaceae bacterium
CGCAAAAGGTTTCAAAGCATACTGCCAGACAATAAATATCAGGGCCATGAACGCCAAAAACCCCAGGAACTTAAAAAACCCATTTGGTGGCGATGAAGTGCCAGCTCCGACATCGGGAGGCCAGTACAGAAGGCGCACCAAAAGGAGGCCGGCCAAAAAGCTCAAGACGAAGACTGTGGTCCACCATAAGTTCTTTAGCGCGTGCGACGTCGTCATTTCCTAAAAGCGCCTATCATTGTCTGATCGCATCTTAGCAAAGAGTTCCTCATTGGTCATAGTTTGTGAAGTTTCCAACACCTAACGACTGCTTTTTAATGCGAGGCGTTAAGGGGCCTCTTTCATCTCAATCAATTGTATGAGGTTTCCACACGTGTCATCAAAAACAGCCATGTGGGAGAACCAAAGCCCAAGCATCGCTGATCCGAGAAATTCACAGTACTACATGACTTTAAAAGCTGGTCATGGCTGCGAGGTTGCGTCGCCAAAGCAAAATTGTTTCAATCCTTTTTGTCCAGTTGAAACGAAGTTTAGCTCTGAAAATTTCCAAACTTCGGTTGCGGTTGCTGTCACTCGGTATATTCGCGGTGATTGCTCTCCTATGACGGAGCCGAACTGCAAGTCCTCGACACTTCTGATGCGTGTGGCCGTCTCTGTGTCAAATGGATGTGCATAGTAATTAGGCTGACGGATGAAGCATTCGATAGTAAGATCTGCCTCCGCTACTATACGTTCCAACGGTTTGGACAGATACCTATAGGTTACCAAATGGCCGACTGGTACCACCAAGGAAGACATCATGCGGAGCGGCAAGGCTGATTTTCGTAACTTAACAACGATCAAGGCAAAAATCATTAAGCCGCTGTAAATATTGCTCTCTGCTCCACAGTTGGTTGTGCGATGGTATCCACCTGATAGGCCGCCTATCCCGCAACCTACTCCGCCAAAGACCGATGCCAAGAACGAAAGGACCACAATTACAACCGTGCCAACAATCAGACCTTTTGATTTTTTGATTACAGCCAGCCCAAATGCACATAGACCGATCACTAGCCAAGCACGTCTGCTCCAGACAAGAGTTCCCTCAACCCAAGTGTTACCGTCTGTGGAATGTAGTATGTAAAGCAGAGCGAACAGCGCAATCGAAATGCACCCGAATAGACTAAACCGAAGTATATTCTTTAAAGAGGTCATTCCAATTACTCGTACTTAAGCTGTTGTCACTCTTATAGGTCAATCTCGCTTATGATACGTGTTTCATTTCATCAATTTTTCCACAGTTTTTGTGCTTTTCTGACCCAGACCGGACATTGATCGTGGTCAGACGCGATGACTGCTATGCGGGTGAACTGCTATTTCGCGACGCTTGTGCCAATGGTTGCTTTCGGAGCTCGTCTTGATCCTTTATCGTGCCAATATTGCTGCTCGCAGTCACACTGGGCCTGACCAAAAAGGTAACACATGAGAACCCGACCAAGGCACGTTGTGCTGTTACTAACAGCTCTGTTTGGTCTTGCACTGTTGCTGGGGTTTGCAGGGAACCTTCACCCTTTTTTTGACGCGATCGCAACGGGCCGCTGGTTTTCTGTCGCTGGAGTGTTGGTCTGCCTAAGCGTCAATTTTTTGTTGATCGGCAGATATTGGACGCTCTTGCTTACTTTGTCACTCATGACAGTATTTGGTGCGCGTATCCTCATCTCACCAGTGGGTGAGAGTGGAAGCGTTCGCGTCTATTCGAAGAACTTGTTCTTTAGGAACTCAGACATTTCTGACCTAGTTACCGACACTCGAGCCGCTGACCCTGATATTGTGGTTCTGCAAGAAGTCTCTGCAAGCAATCAGGCCGTTCTAACAGAGTTGGAAACAACGCTCGCTTTTCAGGCACTGTGCCCCTGGCAGGGATGGAATGGAATTGCGATTTTATCTCGATGGCCGTTATCGCAAGCCGGACCAAGCTGCTCACCAGAAAGATCACTCATGGCAATTGAAGTGGAACGACCAAATGCCCCATTTTGGGCTGTGGGCGTTCATTTGCAACAGCCATGGCCAGATGTGCAATGGTTACATCTGGAGATGGCATTACCTCTTTTGGAAAGCATCGACCATGGCGCAATTGTTGCAGGAGATTTCAACACTATGCCGTGGACTGCCGCTGCATCGAAAATTGGCGAAATGACAGGGTCCAGAAATGTCAGCGCGGGACGTTCAACATTTTCTCTGTGGGGCATTGGCCTGCCGTTGGATCAAGTTTGGGCCCTCGGAGGCCGGGCACAAGTCCGCCCGGCATTTGGGTCCGACCACTTGGGCGTGCTTGCCGACGTTTGGCCATCTCAAATGAGCAAGTAGAAGACGTTCATACAAAACGCAGCATACGTCATTCTGGACTTGAAGGAGACATGCGCCGCGCGCGGCATGACAGTCAGCTATGGGAGACTTTCCGGCATTGACCAAGTGGTGCCGCGTCAAAGCCGCTTTGAACCCACAGGTGGCTGACACATCTGTGAAGCCCGCGTTTATCAAGCTTATGATAAGCTGGTGCCCATGATCGAAATTGTAGCCCTTTTAACCGTCTACTATCAATGCACTGCTCTCGCGGAAGAAGGATTGTTGTCGCAAACTGAACGGTTCGCTTGCAACAGCACGTATCAGCAAATCAAACGCGAGTTCGTTCAGGATATCGCTGACCCATCGGATTCAGATTACGTGCTGAGATCAGAGCAAAACGTTCTGGCGTTTCAGCGTTTTAAGTCTTGGGAGGCGGAGAACGCAGATTTGGTTCGTGAATTGAAACAAAAGTAGGCTGGTGTGAGCCAACTGGACGGCGATGTATCAAGCCCGGTTATGCCGGTCTTTGCAGTCATTTTGAGTGCCAAAAAACGATGGCAGGGATCGTCATCACGACTGTCTCGGGAGCCCGATAATGGACCTCAGATCGGACGCCATGAAGTGAGATATCAGCTTATGGGCGTGGATAAGCGGATAGCTTTCAACATAGTGGGTTGTCTTCCGCTTCATTGGAATGAAATACAAAAATCTCGTTTCAGTTTCATAGTGAAGATTAAAGAACATTGAGTTGGTATCGTGAGGGCACATGTGGAGGATGTTCGCCCCAAGAATGATGCCAAATCCGGGGGCGCAACACGCTTTCGGATCATCTTCGTTGTAGCGAGACAGCTCTGCGCGCCAATCCACATTGTCGAACGCAGCAAACAGTTCCGCCTCTGAGAGCTCTCCGAGCTCCACCGCTGAAAAGTCGTGTTTTTGCACCCAAGCGGTCGCCACTAATATGCCTCCTTGGCAATACACAGAAGACATTGGCGGGATAGCAGAACAGGGTCAACGCAAACTGACAGCAGAGACATGATTGGACGATATGTATCGTTTTTTGGACTTATAGGCATTCAAGTGCCAAATACTCTGCCTGATAGTTGGTGAACACAATGTTCACACGGAGACTGTCATGTCCTATCTTACAATCAATCGCCGCGCCGCCTTGATGGGAGGTGCCCTTGCCGTTGCAACGCCGGCGGTTCTGTCCTCTGCCAATCCAGCTGCTGCCGCTGGTGCATCGGATCTGCCCATGCGCGCTGTTCAGCAATTTTCGTTGGGCGACATGCGCCTGACTGTTATCGATGACATGTTGTTCACGGTTCCGACCGCAATCTTTGGTGCAAACCAACCAGAGGGAAGCGTTGACAAGCTGTTTGCGAAATACGGCCTTCCGCAAGAGTTTGCGAATATGCAAGGTCAGGTCCTGCTGGTTGAAACAGGTGATGCGAAAGTTCTGATCGACACAGGCCAAGGGGACGTCACATTGCCCGACGCAGATGTCGATAACGGTCGTTTGTTTGCAGGTCTCAAGGCAGTGGGCGTGTCACCGGGCGACATCACACATGTGTTTCTGACCCACGGCCATTTTGATCACATCGGTGGCGTGTCTCAGAATGGTGTCGCATGTTTCCCGAACGCGGCGCATTACATGAACGCAGCCGAGCTTGAGTTCTGGACAGCCGCGCCCACGGCTGACGCGAATTTTGGCAACCTGATGCTGAGCATCGCCAACGACAAGCTGAATCCAATCAAGGACAAGATTAAAACCGTCGCAGATGGGTACGAAATTGTCCCCGGTGTCAAAGTGCTCGACGCGCCGGGACACACATTGGGCCATATGGCGGTGCAGCTGACCAGCGGTGGAGAATCCCTTTTGCATCTGATTGATACCTCTGTGCATTACATCGTGGGCACCAATGAACCCGAATGGGCTTTGGGCATCGAACATGATCCAGCCCAAGCGGTGGAAACGCGTCGCCGCCTGTTCACGATGGCCGTGGAACAAAACATGTTGGTGGCTGGCTATCACTTCCCGTTCCCAGGCATTGGGCGCATGTCCGTCAATGGTGATGGGTTCCTGTACACACCGGTTTCTGTTGCATAGCATCAAAAGTCATCCCCGGCGGTAAATCCCATACCGCCGGGACCAAGCATTCATAATTGAACGCACGGAGATAGGTTTGGATCCGCTAAGTGATGTTCTGGAACTCATCGGTTTCAAAAGCTCGATCTATTTTCAAAAGAACTTTTGTGGTCATTGGAAGATGTCGGTCGCGAATACTGGGTTTGCTCAATTCCATTTCATCGTGCGCGGTACTGCATTTTTGGAGTATGACGGTCGGATAGAACAGCTGTCTGCGGGGGATTTAGTTCTTTTTCCAAAGGGCGCGACACACGCCATTAGCGATCATCCGGATACCCCTGCGATGCGTGGCCAAGACGTGATAGCGGCCATGGAAAAAGGGCAGGAGCCATTTATCGAAGGCCCCCCAACCACCCGCATGGTTTGTGGCCACTTTGAATACGACCTCACACATCTACACCCATTCATGCGTGATCTTCCGCCTTGTATTCTGATCCGCGCCAATGAGCTGGAGATCGGATCTTTGATGTCGGCGCTTTTGCCGTTGATCGTGAGTGAAACCCGGTCTTCGCCCCTCGGAGGAAGGATCGTTACAGAGCATTTATCACAAGCGCTTTTCGCATCCATCTTGCGTGTCCATTTCGACCAAGACGCAACTAAAATTGGTTTTTATGCGGGTCTACGCAACGACCGCATCATTCTTGCGATCGCGGCGATCCATGAAGTGGATGGTTGGAAATATTCGTTGTCAGATTTGGCGGCGATTGCGGGCATGTCGCGATCCTCTTTTGCGACAAAGTTCAAACAACATGTTGGTCAAACGGCTGGTGAATACGCGTCGACTTGGCGGCTTCTTAAAGCGCGGCTAGCTCTTCAAGACAGCAGAAAAACAATTGACCAAGTTGCGCATGAGCATGGATATGCATCCGCCAGTGCATTTTCGAGGGCTTTTCGGGATGCGTTAGGGGTGAGCCCAAGTCATGCCCGAAAGAGCGATACAGTCTGAGTGCAGCAAACTTAGCAAACCATCGTTAGTCGCGCAGCATTCGGGACTGTGACCCAAGATGTGCGGACCTAAGGCCCAATACTCCTTTCCGATTTGAGTGGGATCAAATGTCAATTTGCAAACTCACCTTGGTGCGATCCATGGTGACGAAGGTTTTGAATTTCTTGATGGTCTGATTTGAAAAGAACAGGCGCTGTGTCAGGTCTTCATATTCCGACATGTCTTGCACAACGACGATCAGCACAAAATCAGCTTCACCCGTGACGTAGTAACATTGCTGTACTTCGGGTGCGTCCATGAAGCTTTTTTTGACGAGGTCGATTGTGCCACCAGTCTCAACGTTCAATTCAACCTCGACGACAATGGTCAAGGGCCGGTTCAGGCGCGCCGGATCTATAATTGCGGTTTGGGCTGCGATAATACCCGAGGCCTCAAGCCGTTTGATCCTGCGTTGAACGGAAGGTGCAGACAGATTGACCTGCTCACCGATTACCCTTTGCGCAAGAGTGTTGTCTTTTTGCAGAATGCGCAGAATTGCCAAGTCGAACTGGTCAAGTCCTTCTGAATTTTCCACTGGTTTCTCTCCGGTTCGATGCAAGATTGATGCAATGGCTGGTGTAAAATCGATCACAAATTAGGGCACATGTGAACTAATCTTTCAACATCTTAGAGAAAGAGACCTTATGTTCACCCTATTTACGACCGCTATTCTTGATCACCACGCGAGCACCCCGCCGTTTGATGGACCTGTCGACGAAGCCTTGGAGTGTGGTGCCTTTGACACCGCGGAATCCGAGATTTCCAGCTGGAACGGATACGCCGAAACACCGATGATCTCTCTGACAGGTCTCGCGAAATCGTTGGGTATCGCTGAGATCCGTTACAAGCATGAAGGCCCACGTTTCGGCCTTGGCAGTTTCAAGGCGCTTGGTGGGGCTTATGCTGTTTTGCGCACAGTTCAACGAGAGTTGTCTAAATCCAACGGACAGTTTGTGCATGCTGAGGATATCCGCAGGGGTATCTATGCTGAGCAGTCAAAGGCGTTAACTGTCATTTCCGCGACCGACGGCAATCATGGTCGTTCAGTTGCGTGGGGGGCTGCCCAGTTTCATACAAATTGTAAAATATACATTCATGCCGAGGTAAGCGAACATCGGGCAGAAGTGATGCGAAAACTGGGGGCTCAGGTGATACGCGTGGACGGTGATTATGACGCGACCGTCGCTCGAACGCGCGTTGATGCAGAAAGACATGGCTGGTCGATTGTGTCGGATACCTCTTGGCCGGGCTATACCCAGCCACCGTTGGATGTCATGGCCGGTTATGGCGTGATGGCCCGCGAGATCGTGCGCAATTACAGCACGCCACCAACCCATGTGTTCCTGCAAGGCGGAGTAGGCGGGTTGGCTGCGGCGGTGGTCGCCGTCTTTTACCAGAAATGGGGCGATGATGCACCCCGAGTGGTGATTGTCGAACCAGAGCTGGCCCCGTGTCTGTTTGCCAGTTCTCAGGCACAAAAGGCGACAAACGTAAAAATTACACAAGAGACGATTATGGCCGGTCTATCTTGTGGAGAGCCATCCAAATTGGCGTGGACGATCCTTGCTGATGCCGCTCATGACTTTTTGACGATCCCAGAACGTATCGTCGGCCCCATGGTTCGAATATTGGCCAATGGTGCCTGTGGAGATGACCCCATAGAGGCGGGCGAAAGTGGCGTCGCAGGGTTATGCGCTGTTGTGGCGGCAGCCAACCAACCAACGTTGCGGGCGAATTTACTTTTGGACGCCAAGTCACGCATTGTCGTGATCGGATCCGAAGGCGTTACGGATCCGAATGTTTATGCCGAGATCATCGCTGGAAAAATCTAAAATCACCGAAGCAGCCATGTAAGTCGACGATGAAAATGGCGGGTTGCGTGAAACTGCCCGCCATTTGCAAGACTTGAATCCCAGACTAGGTTTTTAGAACAGACGATGGCAACATCGCAAAGAAACTCCTACGTTCTCACTTTTGAGAGCTGTAATTTCCGCGAGGCACACGTTCCAGTCAAACGAAGAGATTTCAGTTGATGAAAGATATACGAACGTTTTCTACTGAAAATATAGTCCCTGAGGATAGGCCAAGACTGGTTTCGGAGGCTATATCAGACGTATTGACGACGCTTGCTATCTCAGAGCCGAACGGGGAGCCTCTGGAAGCCACGGTTAATCTGTTGAGCTCGAAAATACAGTTCTGGCCAGCTTTGATCTGGGTCCATTTGTCTTTGATCGCGATTCAGAAATGGTCCAAGACGGGGACGATCGTTTTTCATTGGTGACATGCGTTGGCGGATCTTACGACACGACAATGACGGGAATGGTTGGTGAGAATTCGATTGAGGTTGTTTCAGGGATGGCCAGTCTTTTTTCACATCTCACACCAATGCACACGGTATCTCGTGGGCCAAGTCGGGAAAAAACTCTGGTGTTTCCACATGAGTTGATCAGCCATGCACTGCGCAATCCTGACGAACGTGTCTGTATGGTGCCGGAAGACGGTATGGTCGCAATACGGCTTATGGCGAGTTATATGTCCGGGCTTTTGCAGGAAGAAAAATCGTTATCCTCCAAAACGCAAAAAATGATCGAAGGGCATGTTCTTGATCTCGTTGCCAATGCCTATGATCCGGGAGGTGAATGGTCGCGAGCAGCCCCGAATGATGGGGTGAATGCAGCGCAACTTCAGCAAATCTTGCGGCATGTGTCTGAGAGTTTCGCAGATCGTGCACTTAAGGCGGAGTCGATTGCAAAATTATGTGGTGTGTCGGAACGGAAAGTGCACCAATTGCTCACAACCTCAGGCACCACGTTGTCACAGCATATTTTGGAACACCGGCTGCAGGCCGCACGTCAAGCGCTTCAAAATGAACGCTACATCAGCAAGAGGGTGTCCGAAATCGCCATGGGCGCTGGCTTTTCCGATCTGTCCCATTTCAACAAGTGCTTTCGGCGACGGTTTGGTGATACTCTAAATGGTTTTCGCCCGGATAAGGCGAAGATTGCACGCAAAGCCAATTAATCTGCGCTACAGCCCGAGACTTGTTTCGCCCCTTGGTGCCAGTGTTGACCCCTAAGAGTGGAACTATTCTAGTAAGGGAAAAGCTCTATAGGTGCTGATTTTCAGCGCCTGCGGCGTTCAAATGGTGCGAGTGGTTCCTGTTGGACGTGAAGCTCTCTTACAAAATGCATTTTTATTATTTTTTACACCTATGGGAGCGTTATTTTGTTGGAGATTTTGCAAAATTATCCTGAAGTGACAAACGGTATCGGAGTCGTTGGGTTTGTCGTCTATATCGGGAGCTTCAGCTTGGTTCAGGCTGGGCATATTTGTGGGAACGGGATGGCGTATGCTTTGACCAATGTGTTGGCTGCCAGTCTTGTTTTGTTGAGCCTCATAAATGCGTTCAACATTGCGTCGTTCCTGATCCAAATCAGTTTCATCACAATTGGTCTCTATGGGGCGGGCCGAAAACTCTGTGGACAGCAGAATGAGCCTGACGCTGAAAAACTCTACGAGTCTGGCTCACCTACGGTGACCGGCAATCAAGCTCTTGCACCTAAATGACCCAGTGACGTTCTGTTTTTCTGGACGTGCCTCTGGATGATGCCGTGCGGGTGAGAGAGTCTGCCTGTCAACACCAGAGGCTATGCCCATCTGTTTGTCGGGCGGCGCACCCATGACTTCAGCCAAGACCTCCATTGAATTTGCAATCCGGCCCTCGTTATTGCAGGCGCATATGATAAACAGCCCAGATCGGATGCACAGCGAACCCTAGGTGACGGTTTGCCCAATGCTTCTTTCACAGCTCCCTTCTGGGCCATGATGTTTTGTTCACACCCGAACATGTCATGGACCTCAAGCCTAATTTCATGTCTGTCACGGCAGCGGATACACTAGAATTAAGAGAGAACATTCAATGAGCAATATTGCCGTTTTTGGTCTGGGCGCGATGGGATACGGGATCGCTTCCTCGATTTTGCGGGCCAAGCACACCACCTATGGGTTTGATGTCATGCCGCAGCAGGTTGCGCGGTTTCGCGCGGATGGGGGCGCTGATGGGCAAGTCACTGAGGTTGCGGCTTTGCTTGATGCGGTTGTTGTGGTCGTTCTGAATGCGGCGCAGACTGAGGCGGTTCTGTTTGGCGAAAACGGCATTGTGCCGTTGTTATCTGCGGGGACTGTTGTTCTGGCCTGCGCCACGGTGTCGCCAGACTTTGCGCGCGACATGGAAGCGCGCTGTGCTGCGTATGATGTGCTTTATCTTGATGCTCCTATTTCTGGCGGGGCGGCTAAGGCTGCGGCGGGCAAGCTTTCGGTCATGGCTTCGGGCAGTGATGCAGCCTTTGCCGCCGCGCAGTCTGTTTTGGATGCGACGGCAGAAACCATTTTCACGTTGGGCGACGGTGCTGGTGCCGGGTCTGCCATGAAGGCGGTGAACCAACTTTTGGCAGGGGTTCACATCGCCACGATGGCAGAGGCGTTGACCTTTGGCATGACGCAAGGCGTAACCCCCGAAAAGTTTGTCGAAGTGATCAGCAAGTGCGCAGGTTCAAGTTGGATGCTGGAAAATCGCGCGCCGCATATTGTGGACGGGGATTATACACCGCTAAGTTCGGTGAACATCTGGCCGAAGGACCTTGGCATTGTGCTTGATATCGCGAAATCTGCGCAGTTCGATGCCCCGATCACGGCGGTCGCTTTGCAGCAGTTTGTTGCGGCAGCTGACATGGGGCTGGGTGGTGAGGATGATGCGGCAGTGGCAAAGGTGTATGCCCGAAATGTAGGTTTGACCCTGCCAGGCGAGGAAAGCTAGACGATGTCGACTGTTTTGGGATGTATCGCGGATGACTTTACCGGGGCCACGGACCTTGCGGGGCTTTTGGCGCGCAGCGGTGCGCGGGTGTCTTTGCGTATTGGCGTTCCGGTTGAACTGCCCAAGGATACCGCCGCATTCGAGGTCATCGCATTAAAGTCCCGCACGGCCCCCCGAGACGAGGCGATTGCGGAAACGCTTGCGGCATATGAGTGGCTGAAACAGGCGGGGGCTCAGCGGTTTTTCTGGAAGTACTGTTCGACTTTTGACAGCACACCAGAGGGCAACATTGGCCCAGTGGCCGAGGCGTTGATGGCTAAGATCGGCACCAACCAGACGATTTATTGCCCTGCGTTTCCAGAAAACGGTCGATCCATCTTTATGGGCAATCTCTTTGTTGGCGAGCAGCCTTTGGCGGAAAGCCCGATGAAGGATCACCCGCTGACGCCGATGCGTGACAGCAATTTGATGCGTCTGTTGGCCCCGCAAGTCAGCGGTGATGTCGGGTTGATCAACAGGTTGACCGTGGCCAAAGGGCCCGAAGCGGTGTGTGCTGCGTTGGATGCGTTACGCCAGGTAGGTACGGCCCATGCGATTGTAGATGCCGTGGCCAATTCTGATTTGGACGTTATCGCCCAAGCCTGCCGGCATTTACCTTTGTTGACTGGTGGGTCGGCGATCGCGATGCCGCTGCCTGCGCTTTATGCGGGGGATGGTTTGCTGTCTTTGGACAATGACGCCGTGGGGCGCACTGTCCCGGATGCGCAAACCGTTGTCCTTTCGGGCAGTTGTTCCGCTATGACCAACGCACAAGTCACGCATTACTGCGCGACAGGGGCGCCGTCTTATCAATTGGATCCAATGGCATTGGCCAAGGATGGGTCAGACGCCGTGCTGAGATGGTTGGCAGGGCAGGACTTGTCTCAGGCTCCGCTGATCTATGCAACTGCGATGCCTGCCAATGTTAAGGCCGCGCAAGAAAAACTGGGGTCTGCTAACGTCGGTGCGATGATTGAAAACGTTTTGTCCGAATGCGCTGTTGCTGCGCGTGATGCGGGGGCGCGGCGCTTTATTGTGGCGGGTGGGGAAACCTCTGGGGCAGTTACCAAGGCCCTCAAGGTTAACACTCTTGGCATCGGTCCAGAAATTGCGCCCGGCGTGCCATGGACCTTTTGCACCACTGCAGGTCATGATGTGGCTTTGACCCTTAAATCCGGGAATTTCGGCAGCGAAGATTTCTTTTCGCATGCCCAATCAGAACTGGACGCGACATGAGCACCGAAAGCCGTTTGCGTGAACAGATTTGCATTCTTGCGAAATCAATATTTGATCGTGGTCTGACCGGTGGCAGCACTGGCAATATATCGGCGCGCACTGAGGATGGGGGTTTGTTGGTCAGCCCCACAGGCACGAGCTTTGGCAGGCTTGATCCAGGGCGTCTGTCACGATTTGACGGGGCGGGCACACTGATTGACGGGGATAAACCGACGAAGGAGATGCCGTTGCACAGTGCGTTTTACGACACGCGCAGCACGGCGGGGGCGGTGGTGCATTTGCACAGTTGTCATTCCGTGGCGTTGTCGATGATGCCTGATGCGAACGAAGATGACTTTCTTCCTCCGCTGACGCCTTATGGCATCATGAAGCTTGGGCGCGTAAAACTACTGCCATTTTTCTTGCCTGGTGATCCAGCAATTGGAAAAGCCGTGCGGGGTCTTGCGGGCAAACGCGCCGCTGTCATGTTGGCAAACCACGGGCCTGTCGTCGCTGGCAAAGATGTCGAGGCCGCCTGCAATGCCATCGAAGAATTTGAAGACACCGCACGTTTGGCCATGATGACACGCGGATTGAACCCCAAGGTTTTGTCGCCGGATCAGGTATCCGAATTGGTGACAAAGTTTGATATTGAGTGGGATGTATAATGAAGTTCTCGGCCAATCTGGGGTTTTTATGGACTGAACTTTCATTGCCCGCCGCCATCAGGGCGGCAAAAGCGGCTGGGTTTGACGCTGTTGAATGCCACTGGCCTTTCGAGGTTCTGGCTGCAGAGGTCAAAGCCGCGCTTGATGAAACCGGCCTTTTGATGTTGGGGCTGAACACCCGACGGGGGGACCTCACAAAAGGTGAAAATGGGCTGGCCGCGTTGCCGGGCCGTGAGGTCGATGCCCGTGCGGCGATTGATGAAGCATTGAGTTACGCCGATGCTATTGATGCGGGGGCCGTCCACGTCATGGCAGGTTTCGCAAAAGGGGAGCGTGCTCACGATACTTTTGTGGCCAATCTTGAATACGCTTGCGCACAAGCGGGGCATCGTACGATCTTGATCGAACCTTTGAACCGGCATGATGCACCGGGGTATTTTTTGGAAACCACTGAACAGGCGAAAGCGATAATCAGTGACATTGGCGCTGCCAATCTCAAGTTGATGTTTGATTGCTATCATGTCGGACGGACCGAAGGTGATCTAACCACGCGCCTTGCTGATTTGCTGCCGATCATTGGACATATACAGTTCGCGTCTGTGCCGGATCGCGGCACGCCGGACCACGGTGAGATCAATTACACCAATGTAATTAGAGAGATCGCCGATTTGGGTTGGACCTTGCCATTGGGTGCCGAATACCGCCCGAAAGGCTCAACACAAGCAGAACTGGGTTGGCTAGAGACAATAAAGGAATTGTGAGATTGCACTTGCAGTCAAATTGGCGGTCATGAACCGCTTATTGGGGTAGCGTACCAAAACAATTAGCGTGGCGTCTTGCAACCCTTCGTCAACGGCCTTCGACATTAAGGCTGACGTTTATTCGCAACGCGCTTTGAAACGGTACTTGCTCTTGGGAACCAGAACTTGAGCAGGAGAATTTTTTGTAGTGTTTTCTGGTTTCAGAGTTGGTGGCAGACGTTTTGGCTTTAACCACCTAATCAGCCTCATCACTCGTTGCGAGAACAATCAAGATAGATCCAAAAAAAGTTAAGTTTCCATTCATCAGATAAGCGCATATGGACACCCAGCTTCCATAGCCATTTATCAAACTCCATATTGACGACAATAGCCCGGCCGCAACGGACAACAGCAATATTGCGAAAATATCTGGAGGTCTGATCATTAACTATCATTTGTTAACAACTATTAACGAATTATTAACAAACGAGAACGCCGCTGTTTTTTTAGGCTGTTTTTCGACAGAAAATTCCATTTTGAGGTGTAAAATTATCTGGACAGATGGTGTTGGTTGTCGCTGCGTCCGCCATCAGCCTAGAACAAAGAGAGGGTATGCAGGGAGTCGCGCATGACCACTATTCCCGGTTGCATCCGAGTCACGCACCGGGATAGCAAGTATGCATTATTTATTATCGCAAAGGGGCAGACCCGATGATGCGGAAAATTGTTTTGATGGTGGCTCTGATGGCTGGACTTGCACTTGGGCTTGGAGGCACAGGTGGACCAGGGGTGGCGGATGAGTTGCCCGGATCGCGCAGTTTCCACATGGGGTTTACGCCGCTGCCCTTTGATTTCACCGATGCGGCCTTTGATGAAACCTATGATCTGATCAACGCCCATAGCGATATTATCGGGCATCATCTGGACGAAGGGGTTCCATGGCTTGAGGCGCAAAGCGGCAGCGCGTTTGCCCCAAATGTTCAGGCAGATTTGCAGCGTCGTCTTCAAAGCACAAAGCCGGGGCAAAGCGTCTTTTTATCGGTGACGCCTTTGGCGCTGACCCGTCAGGGTTTGGCGCAAAATTGGGGCAGCGACAGTCATATGCCCAACCCTGAGGCATTTGCAGGGGCCCCTTTGGATGCGCCGCATGTCAAACAGGCGTTTACTGCGTATGCATTGGACATGATCCGTCAATTTGAACCGAAGTATTTTGCCTATGCGATTGAAATATCCGACCTGACGGGTGTCCCTGAGGTGCGTGCGCAATTCGTGAACCTTGCCGCGCATGTGTATACCGAAGTCAAAGCGCAGCATCCCGACCTCAAAGTGTTTCCGACCTATACATTGGGCAACGGTCTGTATTTCGAAGCGGGTTTGGCCGATCTGATGCGTGAGCTGGCGCCATTTACCGATGTCGTGGCGATCAGCACCTATCCCTATGTCTGGGATGGCGTCGGAGGAGATGCGGAAGGTTTGCCGCAAGATTGGTTTCAAAAGATCGCGGATGTTTTGCCGGACAAGCCGTTTGCAATCGCCGAAACAGGTTTTATCGCGGGCAACTTTTCTAAACTATCCTCACTGGTATGGATCCGCTCCAACCCGGAAGCGCAGGCGACTTACGTCAAACGGCTGATCGAAGACGCGCAGGAGCTGAATGCGGAGTTTGTGATTTGGTATGTCCCGCGTGATTATGATGCCTTGTGGGAAAAGATGAAGGCCAATGGTATGAACGGCTGGTTTGCCCAGTGGATGCGCGCAGGATTATGGGATGCTGATGGGGCCGGTCGTCCGGCTTTGGAGATTTGGGAAGCGTGGCGCGCTTTGCCTCGGAGCGGTGAATAGGCAATGGGCGTTGTTTGTCTTGCGTCCCAGGATTGGAATTCGCATTTGGGTGTTCCTCAGCAGATCATGGGGCGCGTTGTGGCCGAGGTGCCTGTTGTTTACATTGATCCGCCGCGTTCGATAACCAGCCGTTTGCAGGGCTGGGAGTCCAAAGCCAATGATCCGGTGCTTCATATGGATGTGGCGCAATCGGTTGATGTGACCCGCTTGGCGGCACCTGCGCGCGCGTTGCCGGTTCATAATTTGCCAGTCCCAGTGTCGCGTTTGCTGCGGGGGATCAATGGTTTATCCATGCGCAATTGGTTCCGGTCTGTTTTGGCGGAACAGGGTGAAAAACAGCCTCTGTATTGGGTGTTTGAACCGGCCTCGATCCAGCATCTGCCGCATTTGCCCAAGGGTCCTGTGATCTATGATTGCATCGACTACTGGGCGGGATATTTCCCCGAAGGGTCGCGGCGGCACACCGTGATCAACCAGATGGACCAAGCCATGGCAGAGCGGGCGGATATCGTCTTTGCGGGGTCGGATATGGTGTTCGAACGTCACAAAGCGTTTAACGCGCAGACCCATTTGGTGCGGCACGCGGCGGATTTTGGTCATTTCAATACCGCCGCGTCAGACAGCGCCCAGGTGCACAGTGGGCTGCAGCATCTGAATGATAAGAAGGTCATCGGTTTGTGTGGCATCTTGGATAAGCGCGTGGATGTTGCCAGCATGTCAGCGATTGCGGCACGCAGGCCGGATTGGCATTTGGTCTTTGTCGGGCCTGTGCAGGACAATTTGGATGTCAGTGCGTTTGACGGGCTAACGAATGTCACGCTGACCGGGATGGCGGATGTGTCCGAATTGCCGCTTTACATCAAAGGGTTTGATGTCTGTTTGATCCCATACCTGATCGATGAATTTGTACGCGGGATTTATCCGTTAAAGCTGCACGAGTATCTGGCGACGGGCAAACCTGTGGTCGCAACATCGATCCCTGCCGTCATGCCGCATTCCGATCTGGTCTGGATCGGGGATGGTGCGAACAAGCTGGAACAAGCGATTGAAAAGGCTATCCAGGACAACGATCCGGACCGGGTGGCAGCGCGCATCGCTTTGGCGCGCGACAACAGTTGGGAAGGGCGGGTCGAAGACAAGCTGAACGTGATCCGTGAAAGGGTTGGCGATGGCTGGGCGCAACATTGAAACGGCTTTAATATTGGCCGCAGGGAATGGCACGCGTTTGGGTGATCTGGGCCGATCCATCCCCAAGGCGCTTTTGCCGGTGATCAACCGACCCCTATTGGTGCGTCATCTCGAAGTTTTGGCCGCACAGGGTGTGCGTGATGTGCATGTGGTGATTGGCCATTTGGGTCAAATGATAAAGGACGCGGTCGCGGCACACCCGATAGATGGATTGACGGTACATTTCCACGTTCAAGAGGAGCGATTGGGTTTGGGTCATGCGGTGCTGCAAGCAGAAGCTGCCTTGTCAGAAACGCCTTTTGTTTTGATCCTTGCTGATATCGCCTTTTCCCTGATCAATCCGGATCAGTTGTTTCAACTGCCCAACGACGTGGCCGGGCGCATCGCGGTGAAAGAAGAACAAGAAGTGGCACCGATCCGGTTGAATTTCTCGGTCATCCATGACGGGGCAGGGCGCATTTCCAAGGTCATCGAAAAACCCCAAGATCCGCCGAACATGTTGAAAGGCACCGGGCAATACAGTTTTGACCCAACCATTTTTGAAGCGATCCGCAAGACGCCGCGATCGGCGTTGCGCAATGAATACGAATTGACCGACGCGATCCAGACGTTGATCGATATGGGTCGCCCGGTCGAGGTGGCGCAATCGATTGATTGGGATTTGAACCTGACTTTTCCTGCCGATGTTTTGGCCTGCAACTTACATTTTCGGCCAAACGCATCGGACAGCGAATGCGTCGCCACACAACTGCCAACAGGCAGCCGCGTCACAAACTGCATTATAGGGCCGGATGTTACGGCGGACGGGCCGGTTGATTTGTTAAACTGTGTCATCCTCGAAGGCGCGCATTTGGCCAGTGACACCTCCTTGCGCGACATGATCGTGGCCCCCTTCGGAAGCTGGAGACGTAACCAATGACCAAATCAGAATTTTCGCATGCATTGGTCACCGGAGGGGCTGGGTTCATTGGATCGCATCTGGTGCAGGCCTTGCTGGACCAAGGTCTTGCTGTGACGGTTCTGGATGACCTGAGCGTTGGTCAAAGGGAGTCCGTTCCGCCCGGCGCGCGGCTCATCGAAGGTGACGTGCGAGATGTGTCGGCGTTGCGCGATGCGTTGGCGGGCGTTGATGTGGTGTTTCATCTTGCGGCCAAAGTCAGCATTCGTGCGTCGGTTGAGACGTTCAAGAATGATGCGGATGTAAATCTGATGGGGACGTTGGCCTTAGTCGAAGCCCTTGAGGGCCAAAGTGTCCGTCGCATTGTCATGGCGTCGTCGATGGCGGTCTATCCGGATTTGCCAAACCCTGATCCGATTGGCGAAGACCACGCGCTTGGGCCGTTGTCGCCTTATGGGACTGGTAAGATGGCGGCGGAACGGTATTTGTTGCAAATGGGCGAAGCCATGGGCGTGGAAATCGTCCCCTTGCGCTTTTTCAATGTGTACGGGCCGGGCCAGTCCTATACGCCCTATGTTGGCGTGATCACGATCTTTGCCACAAAGCTGTTGCAGGGCGAAACGCCTGTTATCTTTGGCGACGGCGAACAGGTGCGTGATTTTGTGCATGTCAGTGACATTGTGCAGGGCCTCGTCAATGCGATGCATAAAGGCCAAGCGGGTCGGGTTTACAATATCGGTTCAGGGCAGGGGCGCAGTGTGAACGATGTGGCGCGCGTTCTTTGCGCAGCACTTGCCCCCAATATTACCCCAACATATGCAGAACTGCACCGCGTTGAAACGCGCAATTCCGTGGCGGATATTCGACGTGCACGAGCCGAGCTGAATTATGAACCCAAAGCGATATTCGAACGCGACATTGGGCCGGTTCTGGTTGGGATCAAAGCGAAACTTTCGTCTGATTAGGCACAGGGGCTAACGATTTAGCGCGGCGTCATAGATGCGCGCAGTTTCCGATACAAAATGTTCCATGGAATGCGCGGCATGCACATGGGCGTGGCCGTTTCTGGCCATGATGGGCAACTGGTCGGGATGGTGTAGGGCGTTGCGAATGGCGTCTTCCAAAGCTTGCGGATTGGCGCGCGGCACGATCCAGCCTGACCCGCTGTCGCCCACCACATTTGGATGGGCACCGACATCCGTTGTCAGAACGGGCAGGCCGTGGGCCATCGCCTCGAGCACGCCGATCGACAGGCTTTCGCGGATCGAGGCAAGGGCAAAGATATCTGCGCGTTGAAAGAACCCCGCGGCGTCTTCGACAAACCCATGCACGGTGACATTGGGGACCGGATCCGCCAGGGCGGTGATCTGGTCTGACATTGGCCCGGTGCCTAATATATCAAGATGGACGGGCAAGTCGGTCAGGCGACTCATGGCATTTATCAAATGAGCGTGGCCTTTTTCTTCGGACAGGCGCGCAACACATAACAGGCGTAAGGGGTCGTTCGTGCTGCGGGCGCGGGCCAATGGTTCGGGTGCGCGGGGCGTGATCGCTTGCACATCGATTGCGTTCATCAACATGGTCACGTGATTGTCGGGGAGGGCGGGCACATTCTGGCGCACGTAATCCGAGCTGACGATGGTGTGGTCGATGCGCGTCAAAAGACGACGCATCAAGGTGTTCCATTGGCGTTGTCGTTTGGTTTGATCCACGATCCCATGGAGCGAAGCCACCCGCGCAGGTCCAGTCCGTGCGAACAAAGGGGCACTGACGAGGTGGGACGGAATGTCGTGTGAATGGATCACCTGGGCCTTTGTCTGCGCACGCAGCGATTGAAACGCGCGTATCGCAGCGGGCAACCCTTTGCCGCCGCGCCATTCCGCCATATGCAAGGGCACGTCTTGCGGCATGGTTTGTTCCAGCAATGAGGGGCCGTCAAACAACCCAAAGTCCAACATGAACACGCTGGGTGACCAACGGGTGCGGTCCAGCTTGTGCAGCAATTCTGCCACCAGCAAGTCAGGGCCAGCACGTCGGTCGAATTTGTGGATGACTTGAATGACTGGAGTCACAGGGATTAGAGTCACTGGGTTTGCCGGTCGCAGGTCCCGTCTGCCGTTTTTTCCACCAAGCGTACAAAGTCGCCCGGTTGGATGCCAAATGTTTGATCTGCCGGCAAAATATCAAGCCCAGTTTGCGATGTCCGCCACACTTCGATACCGCAGTTTTCGCCATCTCGACTGGGCAATCCGCCGATATCGTCCAGTGTTGCGCGAGAGGCCTGAACGGTACGGCGCAGGGCCGTGACATCGGCATCAGCCAATGACAGTTCCAACAGGTTCTGAAGCCGACGGCTGCCTTCGATCAATTGGCGGTCGCCGTCAAAAGCGCGCAGGCTGCTTTCGGCGCTAAAGCGTCGTGACAAGGTGGCACTGATTTCGCCATTGGTTGATGCGACAAGGCGTTGCAGCTCCAGAATGCGTGACCGTGGGATGATGCCACGTTCGCTGGGGTCTTCTAGGATTTTCAATTCGTTCGCGCTGATCTGAAGGAGATCGTTCAAAGCTTCGAGCTGCGATTGAAGGGCGTCTACTTCGCCTTGTGCGGTTTCTGCGCGACGTTCCAACACAGTGCGTTGAATGCCGTCCACATCGGTTTGGATGTTGGCAATAGCGGATTGAACCTGTGCACGAAATGCGGTGTCTTCTGAGCCTATCAAATCGCTAAGCTTGTCTTCGGTTGCATCTGGGTCTGGGCTAAGCCCGAGTTCCTTCAGCAAGCGATTGCGCCGGGACAAAGCGCCGGCCAATTGGTCCTCGGCGATACGTAGGCTGGCATATTCGCGGCCCGTTTCCAAAGCAATGATAGGTTCTTCCGAGTTTAAGCCCCGCGTGCCTCCTGCCATCGCAACCGCGTGTGCAACGCGCAGGCCCGGGCGAAATGGATAGCTGCCGGGCTGCCGCACGCGTCCGCCCACATAGATGGGGCGGAATTCAGCGACTGATAACGCAAAGGTCCGCGCATTCAGGCTAAACGTCTCGCGCATCAGTCCGTCGAGTTCCAAGGCGACTTCGCCAACGGTGCGACCGGTCGCCATCACGCTGCCGATGCCGGGAAAGAAAAGATCGCCTTCCACACCGATAACATATTCACCATCCAAGGAATCGCGGCCTTGAAAACGCATGTTCAAAACATCGCCGGGTCCCAGATAAACTGGGTCGGGTGCTTGTGCCAAAGTCATGCGTGGCGTTAGGTGTATTGCAGAGAATGCAAGCGTTAGTGTCAAAATTATAGGTGAAAACAGGCGCAAGGAAATCATAAGACAGCGGCCCTTTCGAAAGATCAACGTTCAATTTATACTAGAAAAATCATTATCGTATGTCGAATCAGATACTAAACCTTTTTCAGGCTCGCAATGGCCACAGTTAGAATAATGTTTGCTGGGCTTGGTTTCGGAGTCCTTGGTGCAATGCTGGGCATAATCGTGCTGGCGGTGTCACTTATTGTGCATCCGTTGGCGGCAGTTGTCATGCTGGCTGGCCTCCCTGTTTTGTATTTCTTCCTGCGGTTTCCTGCCTGGGGCGTTGCCTTGACGATTGCGGCGATTCCGCTGGAAGGGTTGGGACGATTTACAGCGTCTGACGCGGCGGTCATCGTGTCCGTTGCAAAGCTGTTCGGGTTGATGGCGGCGTTGGCTTTGACCGTAAACCTGACCCTTGGGCGGGTGCGGGCGCCGTGGCATCCGGAAGTCGCTTGCCTGATTATCTTCTGCTTGGTTGGCGTGATTACGATGGGGTACACAACCGATCTGGACAATGGATTGCCGCGCGTTGTCAGCTTTATCACTACCGGTGTGTTCTTCTATGTCATCATCGCCGCAATCCGAGATATCGACGATATCCGGCTTATCCTGATCGGATTGCTGATCGCGACAGCGGCTGTTGGTGTGTTTGCGATTGCGCAGCGGGTTTTGCCCGGCTTTGCGATTTTGAATACGGATGACACAGCTGTCGATGCGATTGGTGTTCAGGTGGATTTATCCGAGCAATCCACGTTGGGCGGAGAGATCCGCAGGTCAGGTGGCACCAGCGGCAGCCCGCATGTTTACGCGGCCAATCTGTTGGTTGCGATACCGCTGTACTTTTATTTCATGCGCACCAGCACGGATTGGCGATGGCGCATGCTCGCGTTCGGCGGATTGATGCTGGCCGTGGCCAATCTGCTTTTGACTCATACCCGATCCGGTGTGATCACGTGCTTGCCCATCTTTGGCCTGATGTTGTGGCGGGGGTTGATCACCATCAATGCGCGGGGTGTCTTGATGGGGGTTTTGGCGGCGGTGGTCATGTTCAGTTTCCTTCCCGAAAGTGTCACCGTGCGCTTGTTGGATTTGGAGCGGTATTCGGTGGACGGTGCCGCGACCTTGTCGACGCGGTTTGATTATTGGCGAGCCGGTGCAGAGATGCTGCGCGAGAACTGGCTTTTTGGTATGGGAATGGGGAATTTTTCCGATTTAGCGCATTATGAGCCGTCTGTAACGCTGGGCCATGCCTTCATGCATAACATATATTTGCAGCTGTTCAATGAGGTCGGGATTTTTGGATTTGGTGCCCTGATGACCTTTCTTGCGCTGACCCTGTACAGGTCCGAAATGTCCTATCGAAATGCGCGTCGCCGAGGCGATACAAACAGGGTGTTGATGGCCGTCGCTTTGCAAGCAAGTTTTCTGTCCGGGCTCGTTTTAGGGGGCACGATGGACTACCTACATTTCGCAGTTAAGGATTGGTGGTTTATTGTTGCATCAATTTTGGCGATGCACGTAATTTCGGCAAAAACCGATCCGAATCACAAATAATGCTACTTAAGGTTGATCTCTGTCGATTTGTCAGAGCAGACTTGTTGATAATGGCGAGTGATTCGGGTATTGTTCACCACATTGTGATAGTTCTTTTGTTTTCGATTTCTTGGTAATTTCTGCCGCTTCTGCGCGGTTAATCTTAAGGTACACCATGAATAGATTATTCACTTTTTTACTAACTCTCGTCGCCTGTTTTTCTCTTTCAAATGTGTCAAACGCGACAACCGTAACTTTGGTTGCAAGCGACTCTCAGGCGTTTGTTGCGGGCGCTGATCTCAACGGGGATTTGTCTGACGGTTTTGAAGGTGTCGAGGTCGGGATAACCGGCATTATCGACTCCGAGGCAAACGCGCCAGGTGCCAGCCCGTTGGGCGCGGCGTTGAACTGGTCGTTTATTTTTGATCCGATTGCCAATGCAATCATTTCGGGCACCTATTCGATCACCAACTATCTGAACGGGTCGATCACTGCAGGTTCGGTGTCGTTTCCAGCCACTCCGCCAGCGCCATTGCTGTCAGTGACGTCTGACAGTCATTTCGCATTGTCCTTTGACCCGGCGATTATCGATGGCGATCTTTCGTTTGGCCTAGCTTTCCCGAACGGAGACGTGAGCAACATCACCTCTTTGACAGCAGGAATTGCGGCGTCACCCATTTCAGTGACGACAGCAATTGTGTTCGACATTAACCCGGTTCCATTGCCCGCAGGTGGCCTATTGCTGCTTGGCGGTTTGGGGGCATTCGCTGGACTTCGAAGGCTTAAACGGCGCGCCTAAGGCTTTTCCTTAGGCGACCTCCAAAGGCGCGGCCGCGCCAACTTCTGAAAACTGATCCGACTGGGCGCTTAGCCCAACCCTGACGCGTGCGTATGCCATTATTCCGGGTGCGCCCGAATTCTTTGGAGTTACAAAAGTGACGTTTCAAAATCAGACGTTTTCAACGAGTACTCGAATCGAAGAACCCTTTGTGCCAGCGTATCACACCCGTTGGTATTCCTATGCCCTGCGCCGACTGGTTGAGATTCCGGTGGCCCTATGTGGGTTAATCGTCGCAATGCCGATTATGGTGGCGGTTGCTCTGTGGATCCGCCTTGGATCGCCGGGGCCTGTCCTGTTCTTTCAGGACCGTGTCGGCAAAGGGGGTAAGACGTTTAAATTCGTCAAGTTCCGGACGATGTATGTCGACGCCAAAGACCGGTTCCCCGAGCTTTATTCCTATACCTATGCACCGGGTGAGGATTTTAAATTCAAGATCACGGATGACCCGCGCGTGACGCCGCAGGGTGACATCCTGCGCAAACTGACCTTGGACGAATTGCCAAATTTCTGGAATGTGCTGACGGGTGACATGGCCTTGATCGGGCCTCGCCCCGAAGTGCCAGGCATGCTGAAGAATTACAGCCCCGAAGCGTTGCGGAAATTTTCGATCCGACCGGGTGTGACGGGTTTGGCCCAAATCCGGGGCAGGGGCGATTTGACCTTTGCGGATACGGTCAAATTTGATCTGGAATATGTCGATACCTATTCCGCTTGGCTGGATGTCAGAATTTTCTTTGCGACGATCAATGCGGTTGTCCTAAGACGGGGGGCATTCTGATGGGCGGCGTGCACAAAGATCGCGTTTTGGTCACCGGTGCGTCTGGGTTCATCGGGCGGGCCTTGGTCGAACGTTTGGCGAAAACCGGCGTTGAGGTCGCCGGATTGTGCCGCAGTGAACCCCCATCGAAGAATGCAGCTTTCATGCAAGTTGACCTGAATGAACCAGACGCTGTTTGGGCCTCTGTCGAAGCATTTAAGCCAACCCTGTGTTATCACTTGGCCGCGCATCCAGATGGTGCAGAAAGTCACGACCAAAGCCATGCTGTTTTGCAAACCAATGTGATGGGAACGCTGAATCTGCTGGAATCGTTGCGTCGCGCGCAAACATCTAAGATCGTCTATGGCTGTTCCGTCAAAGTGTATGGAAACGGCTCTGTTCCGTATCATCCAGATCAGGCTGTGACGCCAAATTCATCCTATGCAGTGGCCAAGGCCGCGGGTCGCGAGATGATCGAACTTTATCGGCGGCTTTATGGGATGGC
>JBDWGM010000149.1:0-61406 GCA_039975755.1 Paracoccaceae bacterium
CATCGAATTCGTCAGCATCAAAGCGCGTCAGAATGTCTTGTGTGATCTCTTGTGCGTTGGCGTAGCCGATCTTCTTCACTTCGCTCAGATCAACGTGACCGACGAAATATTCGCCCAAATCGCGTTTAATCTGATCGCGGCCCTTTTTGCCGACAGTCAAAATCTTGACTGTCTTGCCCGCTGCTTGCAATTCGCTTGCGCGCGCTTTGGCCAGTTTGGCGATGTTGGTGTTGAACCCACCGCACAAACCACGTTCGGACGTCATAACCACCAAAAGATGGGTTTGATCGCTGCCTGTTCCGCTAAGCAGTTTGGGCGCGCCCGCACTGTCACCAACGGAGGCCGCCAACCCTGCCATCACGGCTGTGAACCGTTCTGTATAGGGGCGCGATTGCTCAGCAGCTTCCTGCGCGCGGCGAAGCTTCGCCGCGGCAACCATTTGCATGGCCTTTGTGATCTTACGCGTGTTTTTCACGCTATCGATCCTGTTTTTAAGGTCCTTAAGACTTGGCATGGCCTCGTCTCTCCTTAAGCGAAATCAGCGGCGTATGTATCGAGCGCTGCTTTGATTGCATCTGCCAGATCATCTTTGACCTTGCGGTCATTGTCAGTGATGTCCGCCAGCAGATCGGCGTGATTAGCGCGCAGGTGATTGAGCATACCTTGTTCAAAGCGGCCCACATCAGACACCTCTACTTTGTCCAGATACCCATTGGTTCCGGCAAAGATCACACAGACGATTTCCGCGTTGGTCAGCGGCGCGTATTGTGGTTGCTTCATCAGCTCGGTCAGACGCGCACCCCGGTTCAGCAACTGCTGAGTGGAGGCATCAAGGTCAGAACCAAACTGTGCGAAGGCCGCCATTTCGCGGTACTGCGCAAGAGACAGTTTAACAGGACCCGCAACAGACGACATCGCCTTGGTTTGTGCCGAAGATCCAACCCGGCTCACAGATAGACCTGTGTTCACAGCTGGGCGGATACCCTGATAGAACAGCTCGGTTTCCAAGAAAATCTGACCGTCGGTGATCGAAATCACGTTTGTCGGAATAAACGCGGACACGTCGCCACCTTGGGTTTCGATGATCGGCAGCGCGGTCAGCGACCCGTTCCCGGAATCATCACCCAGCTTCGCGGAACGTTCCAACAAACGCGAGTGAAGATAGAAAACGTCACCAGGATACGCTTCGCGGCCTGGTGGGCGACGCAAGAGCAAGGACATCTGGCGATAAGACACAGCCTGCTTGGACAAATCATCATAGATGATCAGCGCGTGGCGGCCATTGTCGCGGAAGTGCTCCGCCATGGAGGTCGCCGCGTAAGGGGCCAAGAACTGCATTGGCGCTGGGTCGGACGCTGTCGCCGCAACCACGATGGAATATTCCAGCGCACCGGATTCTTCGAGCTTTTTCACCAACTGCGCCACCGTAGAACGCTTTTGACCGATCGCCACATAGACGCAGTACAGTTTCTTGTACTCATCGTCGCCAGCGGCTTCGTTGTAGGACTTTTGGTTCAGGATCGCATCCAGAGCCACAGCGGTTTTACCGGTCTGACGGTCACCAATGATCAATTCGCGCTGACCACGGCCAATTGGGATCATCGCGTCGACAGACTTCAGGCCAGTCGCCATTGGTTCGTGCACGGATTTACGTGGGATAATGCCCGGCGCTTTAACTTCCGCAACAGAGCGCTTCTTGGCGCCAATTGGACCCTTGCCGTCCAGCGGGTTGCCCAAGCCGTCTACAACGCGGCCCAGAAGCTCGTCACCGACAGGAACGTCAACGATGGAGTTCGTGCGTTTAACCGTGTCGCCTTCTTTGATGTCACGGTCGGACCCGAAGATAACAACTCCGACGTTGTCGGCTTCAAGGTTCAGCGCCATGCCCTGAATTCCACCTGGGAATTCGACCATTTCACCGGCTTGCACCTGATCCAGCCCGTGAACACGTGCGATACCGTCACCGACGCTCAGCACGCGGCCAACTTCGGCCACTTCAGATTCTTGACCGAAGTTTTTGATCTGGTCCTTCAGGATCGCAGAAATCTCTGCTGCTTGGATACCCATTTATCCGACCTCTTTCATTACATTCTGGAGTTGGCTGAGTTTCGAACGGATCGACGTATCGATCATTTTCGAACCCACCTTGACGATCAAACCGCCGATGAGGCTTTCATCGACGGTTGCATTAATTGTGACGTCTTTGCCCAACTGGGCCTTGAGCGTCTTAGCGAGCTTATCTGCTTGCGTCTTAGTCAGAGCTTTCGCGGACACAACCTCGGCCTCGACCTCGTTTTTGTCTTCTGCGATCTTGTCTTTCAGCGCGCTCACCAGTTGAGGCAAGACGAACAGACGACGCTTGGACGCCATCAGCGACAGCGTATTCGCCATCACACTGCTGAGCCCCATTTTTCCTGCAATTGCAGTTATGGCAACTTGTTGTTCGTCCCGGCTGTAGACCGGTGAATGGATCAGGGCATTGAAATCCCCGCTTTCGCTCATTGCTGTACCAAGGTTGGCGATATCGCCTTCCAATGCTGCAACGGCTTTCTCTTCCTTAACGAGATCATACACAGCACTAGCATAGCGCTCAGCGATCCCCATCGAAATCGAAGCTGGTTCTGACACGTCCACCCTTCCGATCAGCTGGCCCCGGTGGACACGAGTGGCGCGTTCCGGGGGCGTTGGTACACCTCAGCGCAAGCGCTAAGGCGGTAAAATCATTGGGGGGAATAACAGAGGGTTATTGCCCCCGCAACATGTTTGGAGCGATGTAACAAAATCTATTTTTAACACTGTTTCAAATACTTAGCCGCGACTGCGACCTTCCGCGCATGCATTTTTCAGTTTTTTACGCCTCAAGGCAGCTGATGCGAAGCCGAATCCTTACTTTTTCGTTACCAAAGCGTCGGCCGAACAAACACAATTTCCCATTTACCAGCTTGTCCAATTTGCGAGGCAGGAACAAACACAGAATAACTGATGCGGAAACCGTATTTAGCCTCAACTCAAAGACATTGCTGCACTTTTCAACTCCTACGGGAGAAATGATCGTATTCCGCTGACGTGTCCAGAACCACCAATCTACACAGTGGAAGAACTTCTAGATTGGATTAGTGTAAGAACAGGTTTGAACTGGAACCTATGTCGATGCAGCAAAGGACAAGTAACCAGCCTAGGCTTGGTCAGCCACTGGTCTTGCAACCCCTTCCAGAACGCTGACAGTCGGGCGATACCGTTGTACGGTCCCTTTGGGTGGGTAAACGAGTTTCGATGCCTCGACCATTAATGCGCCTCCTGCCGCAATGGCTGGTAAGAACTGGCCAAATCGTTCAAACATTCGCCCCGATTTAAGCCAGAAACGCTTTCCAGATGGAAATTGGTACAAGGCGCTCAAATGCCGTTCCGGCAAAAACTGATGCTTACGCAACTGCGTCTCAAGCTGGCTGGTCGAATATGGGCGCCCAAAACCAAATGGCGTGCGATCACGCCGTGACCACATACCGGTCCTGTTTGGCACGATGAACAGCGCCTTCCCGCCTGGCCCCAAAACACGCCATACTTCTTCTAACAAGTCATTGGCACGTTCGGACGTTTCCAGACCATGCAAAAGAACCAGCTTGTCCACATGCCCTGTTTCCAAAGGCCAAAGTGTCTCTTCCGTCAAAACCGACACATTCGGCCCATCCGGAGGCCAAGGCATCACGCCCTGTGGGCCCGGCATTAATGCAGTGACACGACGCGCTTCTTTCAAGTAAGGGCGCAACAAGGGCGCAGCGAATCCATATCCGACAACGGTTTGGCCTTTTGCTTCCGGCCAAATTTCCAACATTCGCGAACGCAATGACGCCTGAGCAGCCCGTCCGAGCGCGCTGCGATAGTAAAAATTTCTCAGGTCCTGCACATCTAGATGCATCTCAGGCCTTGCCTCTTGTTACAACGCGCGTCACGTTCAGTTTAATCTAATTAGACAAGTGAGAAAACGCCATGCCTCTCGTTATCGAAACGATCCCATGCTTGTCCGATAATTATGCATTCCTCGCACATGACAGTGAAACAGGTGCGACAGCACTGGTGGATGCCCCAGAAGCTGCTCCTGTTTTGGAGGTTTTGGACCAAAAAGGATGGACGTTAAGCCATGTTCTTTTGACTCACCATCACTGGGATCACGTTGATGGTTTGGAAGGCATTCTTGCCAAACATAAGGCGACTGTGATTGGCGCCGCCTCCGATCAAACACGTTTACCTCCCTTGGATATCGCCTTGTCAGAAGGGGACAGTTTCGATGTTGGGTCAGAATCGGGCGTTGTCATAGATGTATCTGGGCACACCATAGGCCACATTGCCTTTCACTTCCCCAAAAGCCGCGTTGTCTTCACAGCGGACAGCCTGATGGCATTGGGATGTGGCCGCGTTTTTGAAGGGACCAAGCCGCAGATGTGGAATAGCCTAAAGAAGTTAGCAGCGCTGCCGCCGGATACCGTAGTTTGTTCCGGTCATGAATATACTGAGGCCAATGCAAAATTTGCCCTCAGCGTGGATGCCGGAAACGAAGATTTACAAAATCGCGTCAAAACGATTGCAAAGCAACGCGCCGCAGGACAAGCTACTGTCCCATCGCTTTTGTCAGAGGAACTTGCAACCAACCCATGTTTGCGCGCGACTGATCCGATTTTGCAAGCCAATTTGGGAATGGCAGGGGCCGATCCCATCGACGTTTTCACAGAGATTCGATCACGAAAGGACAACTTCTAGGCGTATCGCGTAATTTTGTTGCAATTTCGCGGAAAGACCGCGCGTTAACAAAAAATGTTTGCAACACGCAATTGCCCTTGAAAACAACGCGAACACGCAAAATATATGAACAATCTTACAGGCCTCACGCAAAATGTGAGGAGATTGCCTGAAAAAAACCTTGAAGCTGGTGTGTCTTCAACCAAACTTAAAACTAAGAGGCCATGGTTGGTACAGGGGCCACAAGTTTCACCTGCCCCACCGACCCCGATCGAAAGGAGCACGCCACGTGCCTTCATTCTCGTCGACACTGGAAAAAGCCATTCACCACGCGTTGGCACTGGCCAACGAACGCCGTCATGAATTTGCGACGTTAGAGCATCTGTTGCTATCGTTGTTGGATGAACCCGATGCAAAGCGCGTTATGCAAGCCTGCTCAGTTGATACTGACGAACTGCGTAACACCTTGGAGGAATTCATCGAAGATGATCTGTCCAACCTAGTGACAGACATCGAGGGATCAGAAGCCGTCCCAACTGCGGCCTTCCAACGTGTTATTCAACGCGCAGCAATTCATGTCCAATCTTCAGGTCGCACCGAAGTTACAGGTGCCAATGTACTGGTCGCGATATTCGCCGAGCGGGAATCAAACGCTGCGTATTTCCTGCAAGATCAGGATATGACGCGCTATGACGCCGTAAATTACATTGCGCACGGCGTTGCCAAAGATCCCGCCTTCGGAGAAGCGCGTCCTGTCCAAGGGGCAGAACCCACAGAAGAAGAAGCGCAGGGCGTAACCGACGGCGAAAAGAAGGAAAGCGCACTCGCCAAGTATTGCGTAGACCTTAACGCAAAATCTCGCGAGGGTGACATCGACCCGCTGATTGGTCGCGAGTCCGAGGTGGAGCGCTGTATTCAAGTCCTGTGCCGCCGCCGCAAAAACAACCCGCTGTTGGTTGGTGACCCTGGCGTAGGCAAGACTGCTATTGCCGAAGGTCTAGCGCGAAAAATCACGTCCGGCGAAACACCCGAGGTTCTGTCGAACACGACGATCTTCTCGCTCGATATGGGCGCGCTGCTTGCTGGCACGCGGTATCGCGGCGACTTTGAAGAACGCCTAAAAGCCGTCGTAAATGAACTTGAAGATCATCCGGATGCAGTTTTGTTCATTGATGAGATTCATACTGTCATTGGTGCGGGCGCAACCTCAGGTGGCGCGATGGATGCGTCAAACCTTTTGAAGCCTGCGCTTCAGGGTGGCAAACTGCGCACGATGGGATCAACCACCTACAAGGAATTCCGTCAGCATTTCGAAAAAGATCGCGCTCTCAGCCGTCGTTTCCAAAAAATCGACGTCAACGAGCCATCCGTCGATGATGCAGTCAAAATCCTGCGCGGTTTGAAACCTTATTTTGAGGAACACCATTCAGTCAAATACACCGCTGAAGCGATCAGAACGAGCGTCGATCTGGCACATCGCTATATCAATGACCGGAAATTACCGGACAGCGCAATTGATGTGATCGATGAAGCTGGGGCCGCTCAACATTTGCTGACTGCTGCAAAACGGCGCAAGACAATTGGCACGAAAGAGATCGAGAATGTTGTGGCAAAGATTGCCCGCATTCCGCCCAAAAACGTATCGAAAGACGATGCTGAAACGCTCAAAGATATGGAAAAAAGCCTCAAGCGCGTTGTGTTCGGTCAGGATCCAGCAATCGATGCTTTGTCCTCGGCGATCAAACTGGCGCGTGCCGGTCTGAGAGAGCCTGAAAAACCCATCGGCAACTACTTGTTTGCTGGCCCCACGGGCGTCGGTAAAACCGAAGTGGCAAAACAGCTGGCGGACACTCTTGGTGTTGAAATGCTGCGGTTCGATATGTCCGAATACATGGAGAAGCATGCAGTAAGTCGACTGATTGGCGCGCCTCCGGGATATGTCGGGTTTGATCAAGGCGGTCTGTTGACAGACGGTGTGGACCAGCATCCACATTGCGTTTTGCTGCTCGACGAAATCGAAAAGGCGCATCCGGATGTGTACAACATCCTTCTGCAAGTCATGGATCATGGTAAGCTGACAGACCACAATGGTCGGACAGTGGATTTCAGAAATGTAGTCCTGATCATGACGTCAAATGCCGGTGCTGCGGAACAGGCCAAAGCAGCGATTGGGTTCGGCAGAGATCGTCGCGAAGGCGAAGACACTGCAGCCATCGAACGCACGTTCACGCCAGAATTCCGAAACCGGCTGGATGCGGTCATCTCGTTTGCACCATTGTCCAAAGACGTCATTCTTCAGGTTGTTGAAAAATTCGTTCTCCAATTGGAAGCTCAACTTCTTGATCGCGGCGTTGCAATTGAATTGACCAAAGCCGCTGCTGAATGGTTAGCCAACAAAGGGTATGATGACAAAATGGGAGCGCGACCATTGGGCCGTGTCATCCAAGAATATATCAAGAAACCTTTGGCCGAAGAACTTCTGTTCGGAAAGCTCATGAAAGGTGGGGTTGTTAAAGTCGGGATTAAAAACGGTGAAATTGATCTGCGTCTGGCAGGTCCAGATAAACCGCGAATCTCGGGAAACAAACCGCCACTTTTGACGGCTGAATAATGCGACAGGCTGCCTTTGCGGCCAGTCTTGCCTTTTCTGTCGCGCCTATGATTGGCGCGGCAGATCAACACCCTGTTTTCAGCATTCCAATCGATTGCGAACTGGGTGAGACTTGCTTTATCCAACAATATGTAGACCGCGATGCGGGGCCAGACGCGCAAGATTACATGTGTTCTGGTCTGTCCTATAATGGACATCAAGGAACCGATTTCGCCCTTAACACACTGCGTGACCTGACCCGATCAGTTGACGTTTTGGCAGCAGCTCCCGGTGTTGTTGTCGGGGCAAGAGACGGCATGATTGACCAGCTCGTAACCGGCAAAAACCAAGACTCGGTCAAAGGTCGTGAGTGCGGCAACGGTGTTCTCATCGATCATGGTGATGGTTGGACATCGCAATATTGCCATCTGGAACAGGGTTCGATTGCCGTGAACAAAGGTGATCGCGTTTCTCGTGGTGCGATATTGGGCGATGTCGGCCTTTCAGGCAGCACTCAATTCCCGCATGTCCATTTGACAGTGCGCAAAGATGGGACCGTCGTTGACCCGTTCAATGCCAAAGCCTCGGACACCTGCAGCAACACAGATCATGAAAGCCTTTGGGACCAAACGCCCATATATATTCCTGGTGGGATCATTTACGCAGGCTTCGCAACGGATGTTCCGCAATATCCTGATGTAAAAGCAGGAACTGTCAAACCGCCGGTGTCCACAAACGCACCTGCGCTTGTTATCTACACATACATGTTTGGCAGTCGCCCGGGCGACCGGCTTCATTTACAGATCAAAAGTCCTGAACGCACTCTGGTCGACGAAACCCTTGAGCTCAGCAAGCAGCAAGCACAATTGTTCAGAGCTGTTGGCAAACGCCGGACAACCGACGCGTGGCCCAAGGGTGTCTATACCGGCAAAGTCACTTTAGTGCGCGATGGTAAAAGGATCGACATCGAGGAAACCACAATTTCTCTCGATTGAAGCCATGCCGTCGGGAACGCCAAGGCCTACTTTCCAGTGAATTTCAGCTCAATCCGTCTGTTTTGTGCCCGCGCTTCCGGAGTCTCTCCGGTTGTGATGGGTTGGAACTCGCCAAACCCATTGGCCGATACACGCGTTGGCGGAATATCAAGGAAGTTGATCATGAATTTCACAACGGACAAAGACCGCCCCTGACTCAGCTCCCAATTGTCTGAAAATTCTCCATTTCCGGACAAAGGTACGTTGTCGGTATGACCATCGACTTGGATCACCCAGTCGATCTCAGGCGGGATTTCATCAGCGACGTTGCGCAAGATTCCCGCGATTTGTGCGATCTGTTCCCGCCCGTCTGCCGATAGATTTGCCGACCCTGGGGAAAACAAAACCTCGGAGGAGAAGACAAATCTGTCTCCAACAATGCGCACGCCTTCTTGCGCACCCAGCACATCACGCAGTCGACCAAAGAACTCCGAACGATACTTTTCAAGGTCTTCGGCTTGAGCAGAAAAGATCTGCTGCTCCTCCGAAGCATCCGCTTCGAGTTTTCTACGCGCTGCTTCTTCTTCTTCCCGCTTTCTGCGTTCTTCTGCAGCAACGCGCGCCAAAGCTGTGTTCAATTGAGAGCTTAGAGATTGAAGTTGAATTTCGCTGGCCGCATCTCGGGCAACAGCGTCGTCTAGCAGCGCCTGCAAGCTGCCCAATTGCGTGCGCAACGCTGCAACTTGCTGATTTAGTGCTTCTGCTTGCCGCTGCGCCTCGAGAGAAACTTCTTGTTCCTGCGACAACGCCTCGCGCGCGCTGTCCAGCAACGCATTTTGGCGTTGCGATTCACTCAGGGCTTGGGCAGCGATATCTTCTGCTGACAACTTATCAGCCAATGCCACCTCAAGACGCGCCCGTGTGTCATCAATATCAGTTAGGGTATTTTCCAACTCGTTTTCCGCAGCCAGTTTCGCGGCCAAGGCAAGCTGTAGCTGTTCACGCACGTTGGATGTATCTGCGCCAACGTTTTCAAGCTGAGTTTCAGCCAAGGTTTTTGCTGTCAGCGCTGCCGTCAATTCGTCCCGAAGCGATGCAAGTTCCAAACCTTGCCGTTCAGCAGTCTGTTCAGCGTCGCGACGTGCGGACAAGGCCAGCGTCAGCTCATTACGTAACGTGTCAGCTTCGCCAGCAGCAATGTCACGTTCAGTTCGCAGACGTGCCAAAGCTTCGTCTGCAGTTCCGCGTTCAGATGTAAGCTCATCATTGGCTAGCAATGCGGACGCGAGCTGTGCTTCGATTTCTGTCAGACGCGCGCTGCGCACATCATCGGTCGCTTGCAATTCGGACAACGCAGCTGCGGTTTCGTTCAATTCCGTCTGCAGCTGACTGATCCGGTTTTCTGATGCGGCATCGGCAGATTCTGCATTTTCAATTTGCAGCAGCGCCGCAAGTAACTGGTCATCAAGATCGGCTTGTGCCGCACGTGCCGCAGCAAGCAAAGTCAACGTGTCTTCTGCCTCTTTGCGCTGCGCCTCAAGTGCAAGCGTCATCGCGGTCAGTTCGGAATCAGCGTTGCTGAGCCGCTCTCGCAATGCCTCCGCGGCGGCGACTTCGGCTAATCGCGCAGCTTCTTCCTCGGTCAACGCCGATTGCAATCCCGCAATGACCTCGTCGTTCGTTTCATTTTCCGTACGCAAGTCTGCAATCAAAGCTTCAAGTGCTTCACGCCGTGTGGCCGCAAGACGCGCTGCTTCAGTTTGCGCATCGATTTCCGTGCGTGCCGTGGTCAAGGCTAGGTTCAAGGCCTCTTGCTCGGACAACAATTGTTCTTGGGCCGTTTCCAGTTCCCCAATTGTGCCAAGAGCCGTATCGCGTTCGGTGATCAGCGCAGCGACTTGCGCTTCGAATGACGTTATTTGCGCCTCCGCTTCGGCCAGACCACCTCGCGCAGTGTCCCTTTCCGAAGTCAGGGTCGCAATCAATGCCGATTGCGCGTCAATCTGATCACGCGTTTCCTCAAGCGTGGAATTTAGCGCGCCAAGTTGTTCATTCTGTTCTTCAACGCGATTGCGTTCCAATCCCAAAGACTGCGCCAACTCAGCCACTTCATTGGCCAACGCATCCAATTCGCTTTCTTGTCCCGAAATCGTTTCACTCAGAACGAATTGGACAACCATGAAAATGGTCAGGACAAACATCAGCACCAATAAAAGACCAGTCATCGCATCCACGAAACCGGGCCAAATTGATCCTTGGAACCGTTGTCCTGTTCTACGCGACAGTGCCATGGCTTAGCTGTTCCCCGAAGGTTTGCGTCCTTGTGACATGCCTTGCACCAAACGCTGTGCCTCGGATCGCGCTCCCGAACCGTCAGAATTATCCACTGAACGGATCAAGGCCGCCAAATCCGTGCGGATTTCCGTCATCGTTTCCTGACGGCCGGCACTTATCTCTTCCAGGATGCGGAGCATCTGCACATCGATAGAACGCAGACGCATTCGGCTTTCTGCGTCGATGCCATCTCCGCTGCTTTGTGCCTCCAAAATCTCGATCAAACGCTGTTGCCCATCGGCAACGCGTTCCATCGCTGCGGTGGCAGAACTGTCCGGTTCCTCGTCCACACTCATAGCTTGTGTCATGCGATCGACTGAATCAGCAAGCTTGCCCAATTTGTCGTCGACCATCGATCTGCTGATGTCCGATGCAGTGAACATTTGCTGCAACGACTCCATTTGTTCGGCAAGGTGATCCACCACGCCAGCCACAACAGATTGCTCTGATCCGCTGTCATCGCCCGACGACAAGCCAAGCCGTGTAATCGAGCTAAGCCAGTCTTCAAGCTCGCGATAAAAGCGATTTTGCCCGTGACCTGCGAACAATTCCAAAAGACCAACAACAAGCGATCCAGCCAGCCCCAACAAGGAAGACGCGAACGCAACGCCCATGCCACCCAGTTGTGCTTCGAGGCCTGTCATCAGACGATTGAAAACGGCCAAACCGCCCTCGCCGTCTTGAGGCGCAAGGCTGCGAATTGTATCCACAACCGCCGGGACCGTCGTCGCCAATCCGTAAAATGTTCCTAAAAGACCAAGGAAAATCAATAGGTTAACTATGTATCGCGTGATTTCTCGGGCTTCATCAACACGTGTCGCAACCGAGTCCAAAATCGACCGAGTGGAAGACGCAGACAATTGCATCCGTGCTCCACGTCCGCGCAACAACGATGCCAACGACACCAAAAGTTGCGGTGCTGTTGCATGTTGTCGGTCACTGTCTGCAGCAAAGCGTTCGATCCACTGAACCGAAAATATCAGCTGCACGACCTGCCAAAAACAGGCAATGACACCGATGACGAACACAAAGATGATAAAGCCGTTCAGATAGGGGTTTGCCTGAAAAACCGGCAATACACTGGGCAGTGCGACAAACGCGCCTAGCCCTGTCAAACCAAGTACGACAATCATCAAAACGATTTGCCGGACCGGGTGGGAAAATTGCGGACCTACTTCGCCCTCGACATGCGCCATTTTGCGTCTCTTGCCTGATTACTACTCGTTGAGCGATACATTAAAGGTTTCTGCGCACAAGCGCCAAGCAATTATGCGATCAAATCTTTCACGCGCATTGCAAGCCAATCCAGATCGTCATCAGCCAACCCCAAATCGTGCAAATGAGACGCTGTATTGAACAAGTATTCGCTGTTCGCCCCTAAGCCACCATGCGCCTCAGCAATGATATTTGCCTGTTCCTCCAGCGGCAATCCGCCGCAATATTGAACGTGATCAGCGTCGATAACATAGGTCACGGCTGTGACCTGGCGGCCATCGCTCAATCGTATGTTCAAGTCCCGTTCCAAATAGGCCGAAGAAATGAGTTCGCGTTCGCGCAAATAGGTCAGAGTTTTCGCTTCTTGACCAGCTGCGACTCGCAATGCAAGCCCCTGACAAGACGCGCCTTCCGCTTCATCCAACGCGAGAACAAGACCGGGATCTTTTTCAGTGCCGCGGTGGTGAATCGAACGCATACAAAAGGAACGCGCGTATCCCGGCAAGCGCGCCACAACTTGTTCTGCGATTTCAAATCCCGGGTTCCATAATAGGCTGCCGTAGCCAAAGACCCACATCGTATCTGGTGCTTGCATCATGAGGCGGGTAAATCCGATTCTAAGGGCAGAGGAAAGAGGCGACATGCGGCGATTGATCTGGATGTGTCTGGTAGGCGCAACAATTTGGTGTTTGTGGTGGGCTGGCGCTTCGGCGGTCCTGCGCGGCAGTGTCGAAAACTGGATTGCAGCGCGTGCGGCTGAAGGATGGCAAGCCCAGGTTCAGAGCATCGAGGGGGGCGGTTTTCCCGATACCTTGGTCACACAATTGATTGAGCCTGGATTTTCAGACCCGCAGACAGCTGTTACCTTTTCCTCTTCGTCCTTACGATTTGAGGCCAAAGCCTACTGGCCCGGATTCGCCCGGATCGTTCTACCAGAAGACGCCATTCAAATTTCCACCCCTCGCGGCCAGTTTGACATCGTGATGAGCGACGGCCTCTTGAAAATGGATTTGAACCCGGGAACAAAATTGCAGTTGCGAGAATTGGCGTGGACTGCCGGCCCTTGGGGCGCGACGTCTGGGCCAGGGGCTCTGGCGTCTGCAGGCTCGTTAAACTTGTCGATGACCCAGAGCGACGTAAATGAATCCTATAGATTTGATGTGTCCGCACAATTATTGCGCCCCGGAGATATCCCCCGTCGTCGCTTGGCCATACCAGATCATTGGCCGATCACGTTTGACACGCTTGAAGTGGATATGGATGTCCGGTTTGATCGACCTTGGGATTTACGCAGCCTAGAAGAACGGCGACCACAACCGCGCCGCATTGACCTGCATTTGGCGGAAGCCGCATGGGGAGATGTAAAAATAAATATCGCCGCTCAGCTGGATATCGACGAACTCGGAGCAGCGTCAGGCGATCTGTCTCTACAGGCGCAAAATTGGCGAGACTTGTTGGTATTGGCGGAAACTGCTGGATTGTTGCCAAGTGGTGTGAGGGAACAAGCCGAACGCGCGCTTGGTCAATTTGCAACTCTTTCCGGCAATCCAAACACAATCGACGTCAAATTGACGTTCAAAGATGGATCAATGTTCTTGGGATTTATCCCACTCGGCACTGCGCCGCAGATCGTTTTACATTAACGACAAAAACTGCCGCCACGATGATTGGCCGTATCAAAATGAAAATGGTCGCGGTGGAACCTATCCGCCTCGGGTCCAAGTACAGTTCCAAACGGCCCACAAGCACCGGCGTGCATTTTGCGCAATGCCCGTCCATCTTGCCCCCGTCCCCATCCATTTAGAACAGTGATCTGCTTGCCGTTGGCCAATGTGAACGCTGACAAATCTATTGCTTTGCCTTTGCCATGTTCCGAGATTTTGCCCCCCGGCAGATTGTTACGTGTGCGGCACGAATAATGCGCTGCCACTCGCATGCTGACCAATCCGCCCCCTTGGTCGCGCAAAGCTGGTTTTGCTGAGCGCGCAACCCACGTTTTCAACGACTTGGCTGTTTGGCAATTCATGATTGCTTGTTGAGACAAGGCCACGCCCGCCACTTCGCGTACCTTTACGGCGTCGGACAATCCGCATCCGCGCAACCTGCCCGGCACTGCGCCGACTTGGCTTCCTTGAATATCAGGATCGTTGCAAATGGAACCACGCGCACGTTCGCGTTTTCGCGCCATTGCTTTTTCTTCTATAACACGAGGCCGCAACAATGGCCGCAATGACACCGCACCGGGAACCAAAACCACCCCGGATACCTGCGCCGCGGTTTGCACGGCTGGCACTGTTGGCGGGACTATCAAAGTTTCGGTCGTGCTTCTCGCAACTGGACGTACAGATTTTTTAAGCTCGGCAATGGCAGGCGAAGCCAGAACGCTTAAACAAAATACTAGTTCCCGGATCACCGTGTGTTCCCTCTACCAAAATCAGGCGCGTCCGTATCTTGGCCCGCCTCTACAATACCACGACGAATGGCCCGAGTCCGCGTAAAATAGTCGTGTAGATGGTCGCCATCGCCAGTTCGGATGGCCCTTTGTAAGGCGAAAAGCTCTTCGGTAAAGCGGCCCAAAATTTCAAGCGTTGCTTCTTTGTTGGATAAAAAGACATCACGCCACATTGTCGGGTCACTGGCTGCAATCCGCGTGAAATCGCGAAAACCCGCGGCCGAGTATTTGATGACTTCGCTGTCCGTAACACGGCGCAGATCATCGGCGACGCCAACCATTGTATAAGCAATCAAGTGTGGGGCATGGCTGGTCACAGCAAGAACCAGATCGTGGTGGTCCGGGTCCATCACTTCGACATTTGAGCCAAGCTTTTCCCAAAGTTCTTTCAACTGGCCAAGGGCGGCGGGGTCGGCTTCTCCGTCCGGTGTCAACAAACACCATCTTCCATCATAAAGTTCGGCAAATCCACTTTCGGGCCCTGAATGTTCGGTTCCCGCCAAAGGATGCCCTGGGACAAAATGGACATGTTCGGGCAAATGCGGACCAACGCTGTCAATCACTTCACGTTTGACCGAACCAACATCCGTCACGGTTGCGCCGACTTTCAGATGCGGTGCTATTTCTTGTGCGACATCCGCCATTGCTCCGATGGGTACGGCCAGAACCACAAGGTCTGCATCTTTTACCGCGTCGATCAGCGTATCGCACACATGATCACACAAACCGATTTTACGCGCCGTTTCCCGCGTTGCGGCGCTGCGGGCGTAACCGTAAACTTCGGTCGACATGTTGGCACGCTTCATCGCCCAAAACATCGACGACGCGATTAGTCCCAGACCAACAAAGGCCACTTTTCCATAGTTCTGCGTCATGCCCGCGATCCATTTTTGAACGCCGTTATCGCGTCGATCAAACGCCGAACGGATGGTTCATCCCCAACTGTTATGCGCAAAGCTGCTGGCAACCCATAACCAACAACACGCCGCACAAGCAGCCCTTGCGTTTGAAGATATGCGTCACAGTCACCCGCTTCATCCGCATTGGCAAATCTCGCGAGAATGAAATTGGTATTCGAGGCGTCTGATGGCACCCCAATCGCAGCCAATTCAGTTCTCATCATCTCACGTAGGCGTTGATTTTCCGTCCGGCACCATGCGGTGTATTCAGTATCACGCACTGCCGCTTCTGCCGAGGCCAGCTGAGTTTCCGATAAATTGAAAGGCTGACGAATTCGGTTCAGCACATCAATTATCTCACGCGCGGCATACCCCCATCCGATACGCAGCCCACCCAAACCATGGATTTTCGAAAACGTCCGCGTCATCACAACGTTAGGATAGCCATCCACCAATGAGGCGCCGCCATCAAACCCTTCGACAAATTCAGCATAGGCGCCGTCATGAACAAGGATGACATCTTCGGGCAATCCCGCCGCCAATCGTTCCAATTCGTTTCCGCCAAGTTTTGTGCCCGTCGGATTGGCAGGGTTGGCAATGAAAACAATACGCGTGTGTTTGGTCACCGCGTTCAAGATTTGGTCGACATCCACGGCACGATCGTATTCGGGAACGGTGACGGGTGCTGCGCCAGCCATAAGAGCAAGGATCGGGTACATCGAAAACCCGTGCTCCGTCATGATTATTTCATCGCCCGGACCCGCATAGGCCTGGGTTATCATTTGCAGGACTTCATCCGATCCCACGCCACAAATGATGCGATCTGCGTCTAGATCATGCACTTCGCCAATCGCAGTGCGCAGGCCTGCATGATCCGTTGACGGATATCGGTGCAATTGCGTGCTTGCAGCTTGAAACGCCTCAATCGCCTTTGGCGACGGTCCAAATGGGTTCTCATTCGAGCTGAGCTTGACCACGTTATCGACACCCGACACTTGGGCCTTGCCACCCTCATAGAGTGAGATATCCATAATTCCCGGTTGGGGCGTGATGTTCGACATGGGGCGTAAATTCTCCGGCAGCAGTGCCCCCTCATATCCTTGCCGTGCTCTCAAGAAAAGCGACAAAACTCCAGCCTGAACTGCATGGCATTGTCGATTTTTTTGGCTGTCACACCTTGTAACGCGTTCGTTACAACCCATATCCAGTGTATACCGTCGTATACCGCAACCAACCTGAGAGGTTTAATGGACAACATTCTGTTCGCACCATACATGACTCCGTTTTCGATTTCTTTGGGCCTTCTTTTTGGCCTCATGGCATTGGAACTGATTTTCGCCCTTTTGGGTGGCTCTATATTGGGGCTTGGTGGTGACGTAGATGTTGATGTGGACCTGGATGCAGATGTCGATTTTGGCGCTGACTACGACGTCGGGGCTGAACTTGATGTCGATGGACTGGATGCAGGCGACGCGCCAGAAATGGAGTCAGACATCGCGCCAACCGGTATCGCCGGATGGCTTGGAATGGGACAAGTGCCCTTTCTGATCTGGTTGGGCGCATTCCTATTGGCCTTTGGTCTCGGCGGTTTGATCCTTCAAAGCGTCTTGCTCAATTCACTTGGCTTTACTTTGCCAGCAGGATTGGCAGCCTTGGCTGTATTTGTGCCAGCCTTAGGTTTCGCGCGACGGTTTGCACGTGTCTTTGCGCGTCTTTTGCCAAAGACCGAAAGCACGGCCATGTCCGAGAACCACCTTGGACGCCGCCGGGGCGTTGTTTCTCAAGGGACGGCCGCCCGCGGTCGCCCGGCAGAGGTGCGCGTATTCGACCAACATGGCAATACGCACTATTTGCGCGCAGAACCATTGCGCGACGATCAGGAATTTCCCGCTGGAACCGAAGTGTTGGTTCTGCGGAAAACTCTGAACGAAGGGTACCGGCTTGTTTCTTTGACGCACTAATCCTGCGCAAAGCCGGACGCCAGAATTCGCGCCCATTCGGGTGCGATCAGCCAAAACTTGTTCAACAAAGGAGTCGTTATGGACCTCGTACAAATTTCAATCATTATTGGGAGTATTCTTGCTTTTCTTGTTCTGACCGGATTGGTCTTGGGGCGGCTGTACCGACGTGCCACCCGTGAGGTCAGCCTTGTGAAAACCGGAGCAGGCGGCAAAAAAGTTATCATGGATGGCGGTACTATTGTCGTCCCGTTGCTGCATGAAATCAGCCCGGTTAACATGAAAACCCTGCGTTTAGAGGTGCAACGCCTAAGCGATGCAGCCTTGATAACCAAAGACCGTATGCGCGTTGATGTGGGTGTTGAATTCTATGTTTCGGTCAACGCCACTGTTGAAGGCATTAGCCGTGCGGCACAAACGCTGGGTGATCGGACGTTTTATGTCGATCAGTTGCGCGAAATGATTGAAGGTAAGCTAGTCGACGGGTTGCGTTCAGTTGCTGCCCAAATGACAATGGATGAATTGCATGAAAACCGTGCCGAATTCGTTCAGGAAGTTCAGAATGCAGTGTCCGAAGATCTGTTGAAAAACGGTCTGGAATTGGAATCTGTTTCACTGACCGCATTGGATCAAACACCATTCGAAGCGCTGGATGAAAACAACGCATTTAACGCGGTTGGTATGCGCAAACTGGCAGAAGTCATCGCAACGTCCAAAAAAGAACGTGCACAGATTGATGCGGATGCGGATGTGTCTGTGCGTCGTGCTGCAATGGAAGCGGAACGTCAGAAATTAACGATCCTGCGTGACGAAGAAGAGGCCAAGATCGCTCAGATCAAAGAGATCGAAACCTTGCGCGCCCAACAACAAGCGGACATTGCGCAAAAACAACAAGAAGCGGAACAGCAATCGGAACAAGCGCGGATCATTCGTGAAGAAGCCATTCGTGCCGCTGAGATCGCCAAGGACCGCGATTTGGAAGTTGCTGAACAAGAACGTCAGGTGATCATCAACCAAAAGTCCGAAGAAGAAAGCCGTGCGCGAGCGTCTGCGGATCTGGCTCGGGCTGAGGCGACCAAAGCGATGGAAGCCGTGATTACCGCGCAATCTGTGGCCGAGGCGGAACGCTCAAAACAGATCGCCTTGATCGAAGCTGCGCGTGAAGCCGAACGCGACGCGACGCGTGTACGTCTTTCCGCGCAAGCCGAAAAAGACGCAGCACAAGACCGTGCGGATGCAAGACGCGAAGAAGCGCAAGCAGACGCAGATGCTTTGACCATACGCGCCGAAGCGAAGAAGGCCGACCTGTTGGCCGAAGCCGAAGGCCGCCGCGCGATCACAGATGCGGAAAACGCCTTGAGCGCTGAGCTGATTGCGATGAAGGTCGACCTTGCGCGACTAGAAGCGATGCCAGAGATCGTTGCCGAGATGGTCAAGCCTGCTGAGAAAATTGATAGCATCAAGATTCATCAGGTGAGCGGAATTGGCGGTGCTGCTGGTGGCGGATCATCTTCTTCTGGCGACAAACCTGTAGTGAACCAAGCGCTGGATTCGATCATGGGAATGGCCGTTCAAATGCCTGCCCTGAAAAAGTTAGGTGACGAATTGGGCCTGTCGATGGAAAACGGTCTTGCCGGTGTGGCATCAAACGCTCTGGGTCATGAAGACCCCAAGTCCGACGCATCCGAAGACACCAAAGCGGAAGACGCGAAACCGCTGAATTAAAACAACGGCCGTACCGGCACCGGTGCGGCCAAGCCTTCCATCACTTAACCAGTAATATCTGCAATTTTGTGTATAAGTCAGATACCAAAAAAGGCCGCTCCTGCGTGGAGCGGCCTTTGATATAGGGATGGCGAAAAACCTTAGTTTTTCGCGTAGAATTCCACTACGAGGTTTGGTTCCATCAGAACAGGATACGGTACGTCGCCCAGTGTTGGGGTGCGCACAAACGTAGCTGTCATCTTGGAGTGATCCGCATCGATGTAGTCTGGCACATCGCGTTCAGGCAACTGAGTGGCTTCCAATAGGACAGCCAATTGTTTCGAACGGTCACGCACTTCGATCACGTCGCCTTCTTTAACGCGGTAAGACGCAATGTTCACGACCTTGCCGTTAACCATGACGTGCTTGTGGTTCACAAACTGACGCGCTGCGAACACTGTTGGTACAAACTTTGCACGGTAGATGACGGCGTCCAGGCGGCGTTCCAGCAAACCGATCAGGTTTTCACCTGTATCGCCTTTGACACGCTCGGCTTCACCATAGATGCGGCGGAATTGTTTTTCTGTCAGATCGCCATAGTAACCCTTCAGTTTTTGCTTTGCGCGCAACTGAATGCCGAAATCGGACAGTTTGCCCTTACGGCGCTGACCGTGCTGGCCAGGGCCATATTCACGACGATTGACTGGAGATTTGGGGCGACCCCAAATGTTTTCGCCCATACGGCGATCAATTTTATACTTGGCAGACGTGCGTTTGGTCACGGCTGGTCTCCTTCTTAAGAACGAAGCCCTTATGGGCCACTATGAAGGGCGTTGTCCTTTGGGGTCTAAACCCTGACAGGCATCCTCTTGCGAGGGCCACCAACACCAATTTGCGCCGAGTATCCTTCGCTCGGGCCCGAGTCAACAACAATTCCAATGGATGCGCGTACCAAGTACGACCCAGTGCGAATGTCTAAGCCAGCTTCGCGCACACCTCATGCCGTGGGCACGTCACCAGATGGTCGTTCACAAGCCCCATCGCTTGAATTGCGGCATATACAATTGTTGGCCCGCAAAACCGAAATCCGCGTTTACGAAGATCTTTGGACATCCGTTCCGACATCTCGGTATAGGCAGGAACATCCGCCAATGTCCGCCATTTATTTTGCAAGGCAACACCGTCGACATAGTTCCAGAGATATGTGTCAAACCCTATCTTTTCTTCGATCTCTAGATAGGCTCTCGCGTTCCCAATCGTCGCTTCGATCTTTCCTCGATGCCGTACAATTCCCGCGTTGTTCAGCAACCGCAAAACGTCAGCCTCGCCCCACTCAGCAATCACCTCAGGATGGAACCCTTCGAAAGCGTCTCGAAACGCATCCCTTTTTTTCAGAATGGTGAGCCAACTCAACCCTGCTTGAAAGCCGTCCAAAACAAGCTTTTCCCACAAAGCGCGGCTGTCACGTTCAGGAACGCCCCACTCTGTGTCATGATATTCAATATAAATTGGTTCGGGCCCTGCCCATCCGCATCGTTCCAATGTGATCACCCCTTTATGTGCTGTTAAGGACATTTAGATCGAAATAAAAACATTAAGCCAATGTTTACGCCTCGGATGCATTTTGAAACCGTTACGCAAGAAGGTTTGTTAATTATGCGAAAGTCGCGGTATTCCGATATTCCAAATGGCTTGGACAGCCCCCTAAACCATGCAGTCGCAAAGCGCGATGCCGACACTTTGCAGATGGTGCGCAACGCGATCGAACACAAACAAACTTTGCTCGCCTATCAAGGGATCATGGTGGCACATGAACCTGGGCGCGTCGGTTTCTACGAGGGATTGATTCGCATCCTTGACGAAACAGGGCGCATTATTCCTGCCAAGGACTTTATCAATCAGGTTGAAAAGACAAAAACGGGGCGGGAAATTGATCGGCTTGCTTTGCGGATGGGATTGCAAACGCTGCATGAAAACCCGGCTATCCGGGTATCTGTGAATATGTCTGCACGTTCAATCGGATACCGACCCTGGATGCAAACTTTGAACAATTGGTTGTCCAAGGACGAGACTCTGGCTGAGCGGCTTATCCTCGAAATCACCGAAAGCTCGGCGATGGACCAACCTGAAATCACCAAAGACTTTATGAAGCATGTATCAAGTCACGGGGTTTGTTTCGCCTTGGATGATTTCGGGGCGGGGTACACGTCATTGAGTTATCTCAAAGATTTCTATTTCGACATTTTGAAAATTGACTCGCGGTTTTGTCATGGAATCGCAGAAGACGCTGACAACCAAGCTTTGGTCCAAGTGATGATCTCAATCGCGCGCCACTTCGATATGTTGACGGTCGCGGAAGGTGTCGAGCGTAAAGAAGATGTCGAAACGCTTGTCGCTCTGGGTGCTGATTGCCTTCAAGGGTTTTACTTTGATGCCCCAACGACGCGTCCGCATTGGGCATTTGGGGAACAACGCCGTTCAAAACGCAAGACAACAGCCGCCTGAGACAAACCGTCCATTTGCCGCGGTGCGGCATTTCCGGTAAGGAGATTTCAGGACGGGGATTCTCAAACTTTTTTCGCTGCGCTGCCGTATGGCAGTCTAACGTGTCCTCGTTTAACAAAAACCAGAGGACACTTGCCCCATGACGAATGTTGTCATTGCTTCTGCCGCACGGACTGCCGTTGGCTCCTTCAGCGGTTCATTTGCCAATACGCCCGCGCATGATCTTGGTACAGCCGTATTAGAAGCGCTTGTTGAACGCGCCGGCATCGAAAAAGCGGACGTTTCTGAAACGATTTTGGGTCAGGTATTGACCGCAGCTCAGGGCCAAAACCCTGCACGCCAAGCACACATAAACGCGGGCCTTCCAAAAGAAGCCGCCGCATGGGGTATCAATCAAGTTTGTGGTTCTGGCCTGCGTGCGGTTGCACTGGCAGCCCAGCACATTCAACTGGGTGATGCGAACATCGTTGCTGCGGGTGGCCAAGAAAACATGTCTCTTAGCCCCCATGCCGCCGCGCTTCGTGCCGGGCACAAAATGGGCGACATGAAATATATCGACACGATGATCCGTGACGGCCTTTGGGACGCATTCAACGGCTATCACATGGGTCAGACAGCCGAAAACGTTGCTGAACAATGGCAAATCAGCCGGGATATGCAGGACGAATTCGCCGTCGCATCTCAGAACAAAGCCGAAGCGGCACAAAACGCTGGGAAGTTCGCGGACGAAATCGTCCCGTTCACCATCAAAACGCGCAAAGGCGAAATTGTCGTCGATAAGGACGAATACATCCGTCACGGCGCGACAATGGAAGCGATGAAAAAGTTGCGCCCTGCTTTCACCAAAGACGGTAGCGTAACAGCCGCGAACGCGTCGGGCTTGAATGACGGAGCTGCTGGTGCGCTTTTGATGTCTGCTGACGAAGCCGAAAAACGCGGCATCGAACCTCTGGCCCGCATTGCGTCTTATGCCACTGCCGGTTTGGACCCTTCTATCATGGGCGTTGGACCAATCTATGCCAGCCGCAAAGCGTTGGATAAAGCAGGTTGGAAAGTCGAAGATCTCGACCTTGTCGAAGCAAACGAAGCATTTGCAGCTCAGGCCTGTGCCGTGAATAAGGACATGGGTTGGGATCCAGCAATCGTAAACGTCAATGGTGGCGCAATTGCCATCGGCCACCCGATCGGTGCTTCTGGTGCGCGCGTCTTGAACACATTGTTGTTCGAAATGAAGCGTCGCGATGCGAAAAAAGGTCTCGCGACTTTGTGCATCGGTGGCGGAATGGGCGTTGCGCTTTGCGTCGAACGTCCCTGATCTTCCAAAAGGTTATGGCTCAACGGGGCCATAACCTGCTTTAGGTTGATATTGTTAAATTAATGCGCTTGTCTGCGTTGGACAGTAGCAAATTTAAACACTCTCCAAATCGAAGGAAGACAGAATGTCCAGAACAGCACTCGTAACCGGCGGCAGCCGGGGGATTGGCGCGGCGATTTCGAATGCCTTGAAAGATGCCGGCTATACTGTTGCCGCGACTTACGCAGGCAACGACGAGGCTGCTGCGAGCTTCACAGACGAAACCGGCATTAAAACCTACAAATGGAATGTAGGTGATTACGCTGAATCCAAAGCCGGAATTGAACAGGTTGAAGCCGATTTGGGACCAATTGAAATTGTTGTTGCGAACGCAGGGATCACCCGCGACGCACCGTTTCATAAAATGACACCCGAGCAGTGGCAGCAGGTCATCGACACCAACCTGACTGGCGTCTTCAATACAGTTCATCCGATTTGGCCAGGAATGCGCGAACGCAAATTCGGCCGCGTGATCGTGATTTCGTCGATCAACGGCCAAAAAGGTCAATTCGCGCAAGTTAACTATGCTGCGACAAAAGCGGGTGACTTGGGTATCGTAAAATCACTGGCGCAAGAAGGCGCACGCGCGGGCATCACAGCCAACGCAGTTTGCCCCGGATATATCGGCACAGAAATGGTGATGGCGGTTCCTGAAAAAGTGCGCGAATCTATCATCAGCCAAATCCCAGCCGGTCGCTTAGGTGAGCCCGAAGAAATCGCACGCTGCGTTGCGTTCCTCGCGTCCGACGATTCTGGGTTTATCAATGGGTCCACAATATCGGCAAACGGCGCGCAGTTCTTCGTTTAAGCTAAGTTACTGTTTGAATGTCAAAGGGCCGGTCACGCAGACCGGCCCTTTTTCATCCCGTAAGATAGTGTGCACCTATCAGCGGGAAATCTTTGCCCCAAAAAGCCAGGTCCATGTATCGCGAAGGGTTTCCCCACGTTCTGCATGGGCACGTCGGATGGCAGCGCGAACTTTAGGGTCTGAAGATATCGTGATCATAGTCGCCTCCTGGGCAAGTGTTGTTGAATTGACCTCAACATGCACCTTTCATTTCAACACGACAAACGAGACTTTCCATTCTTTCAGTTAAGTATTACTTGACTGACTATGGTAAGCCGCCTGCCCCCTTTGACCGCATTGCGCGCATTCGAAGCCGCCGCGCGACATATGTCGTTCGCCCAAGCGGCAGACGAATTGAACGTCACGCCCGCAGCACTGTCATTTCAGATAAAATCGCTCGAAGAGAATCTGGGAGCGTCTCTGTTTGTCCGCCTGAACCGCGCCGTCGCACTTACCGATTTGGGAAAGGCATTGGCTCCTGGCTTGGAAGATGGGTTCCAAATGTTGGCCCAAAGCTGGCGCAATGCGCAGCGTTCCCTGGACACCCAAACTTTGACGGTCACTGCAGGGCCAGCTTTCACCGCCAAATGGTTGGCCCCACGCCTGTTCCAATTCGCCCAAGAACATCCTGAAATCGAATTACGCTTTGCAGCAACTCTCAAGCAAATGGATCTGAGGCGCGATGCGGTCGATGTGGCGATACGGTTTGGGTACGGAGGCGACGAGGACGACGCGTACGTTAACCCCTTGGCAGATGAATGGGTGTGCCCTGTGATGGTCCCCGAGTTGGTCGACGAATACCCAACCCCGGAAAGCTTGCGTCATGCCCCGTTGATTGTTGATGAAAGCATCGGCTTTCTAAACCCGGCGGCGGATTGGGCCACCTGGTTCCGTGTCATGGGCGTTGAGAACCCTCAAACCCATGGCCCGCGCTTTTCACAGGCAGACCACGCTATCGACGCAGCATTAGCTGGCGTAGGAGTAGCTCTTGGGCGGCGCGCTTTGGTTGTCAAAGACCTCGCGGACGGACGGCTTGTTGCTCCGTTTCGCGTCGCGGTTTCGACACAAGCTCGATTTCGTTTCCTTTGCGCGAAAGGAGCGGAAACGCGGCCTCAGATTGCCGCGTTTCAAAATTGGATTCTGACGGAAATAGACAAGCTATCTTTTATTACAGACAGCATGCATGTCGTTCTTCCATCCGCCGATCCAACAGAAGTTGCGATCACGCGACCCAGATGAGTTGTCGTTAGTTCGTCAGTCGGGTGATTTCTTCTTTAAGCTTTAGCTTCTGCTTTTTCAGTGAAGCGATTTCCAGATCATCTGTACCAGGTGCGCGTTGCGCCTGTTCGACTTCCATGCTCAGGGCTGTGTGTTTCTTTTTCAACTCTTCCAGATGGGCGATGACGGTCATAGGGTTCTCCGTGCTGTTGAAGTTGCATGATCAGTCAATCACGTTTTCTTGATCATGTCACGCTGCAGGCGCAGTATGCCGGAAGCGATATTAATTATTTGTTAATGAAAAGTTACCAGTTCAAGGGGTCGCCAAAGCGTAAAGCGCGCGAAACGGAGTCTGTGTAATCGTCACCGTCAACTTCATGGCTCTGGCCAACATGCATCACCAATGAGCTGTGCAATCGAAATTTTGCGCGCCCTTCTTTGCGGGCTCGTAAGATCACCAGTTCGCTATCGCGCCCGGACCGCGGGACCAATGGCAAAACCTCGACCGAGCCAAGCAATTCGCAAACACTGGATAATATGTCCGGCAAACGCTGAGCGCGATGAATAAGGTGCAGAAAGCCTCTTGGCTTCAGACGCTTGGATGCAACTTCTATCCAGACCGACAAAGGCGTTTCTTCGCCCAATGCCCCTTCTCGCTGGGCATTTTCAGACGCAATGCCAGCCCGCCGATCAAAATGGGGTGGATTGGCCAGAACGTGATTAAACCGCTGTTGCCGCACTTCCATCGGCAATTTGGTCAAATCCGCCACATGACAAGGCAACCCGTTCCGTTGGGCGAGATCTGCGTAAAAAGGGTCTCGTTCGACTCCGACCAGCTCCATGTCAGGCACCCGCGCCCCGAGACACAGCGCCGCAGTTCCGACACCACACCCCAGATCCAGAACAGTCTCCCCCGGCTTCCCCGGTACACTTGCAGCAAGAAGAACGGGATCGACGCCCGCTCGATATCCCTTTTTAGGCTGCAAAACATGCAGTTTTCCTCCTAAAAAGGCATCACGCGAAAGATCAGCGCCCAAGATCAATCTCGTTGTCGCGCATGATGATCTTGGCCGCCTCCAAATCGTCGGGTCGCACCAGCAATCGGCGCGGGAAAATTCCGATGCCTCCTTCCAAGATGCTCATATTTACGTCGGCCTCGAAGCACTCTATATCTTCTCCATTAAGGAGAGCTGTGGCGAATGCGATGATCGTCGGGTCGGTACTGCGCAATAGTTCTTCCATAAATGGGATGTAAGATCAGGTACGGCCTAATGTCGAGACCTGCTTTCGGAAGGTCGATGAACGTTCAAAATGCTGTAAAACCACACGAGCGGCTGGCTGCTGCGGTGGCGGACGATATGAACGGGGTGAATGCCCTGATACGGGAACGTATGGCCTCAGAACATGCGCCTCGGATACCGGAAGTAACCGCGCATCTCGTGGAAGCGGGCGGTAAGCGGTTGCGCCCTATGCTGACCTTGGCTGCGGCACGTATGTGTGGCTATGACGGCCTTTACCATGTGCATCTGGCTGCGACTGTTGAATTCATTCACACAGCAACATTGCTGCACGATGACGTTGTTGATGAAAGCAAGCAACGACGCGGACGGCCGACTGCAAACCTGCTGTGGGACAATCAAAGCTCTGTTCTGGTCGGGGATTATTTGTTCTCGCGTTCCTTCCAATTGATGGTCGAAACCGGATCGCTGCGCGTACTCAGCATCTTGTCGAACGCATCAGCTACGATTGCAGAGGGCGAAGTCCTTCAATTGACGGCCGCTCAAAATCTTGCAACCGACGAAAACGTCTATGGGCAGGTCATTCGGGGCAAAACCGCCGCGTTGTTTTCTGCTGCCACAGAAGTCGGCGGTGTGATCGCCGCTGCCCCTGAAAACCACGTCAAAGCACTGTTTGATTACGGCGATTCTTTGGGCATGGCGTTTCAGATCGTGGATGACCTGCTGGATTATCAAGGCGAAGCGGCCACAACAGGTAAGAATATCGGCGATGATTTTCGCGAACGTAAATTGACGTTGCCAGTGATCAAAGCTGTTGCGAAAGCGAACGCCGAGGAACGCGCATTCTGGGCGCGAACAATCGAAAAAGGTCAACAGAGCGATGGCGATTTAGACCATGCGCTTGAATTGCTGGATAAGCACGGAACGTTGGAAGAAACCCGACTTGTCGCACTTGGCCATGCAACCAAAGCAAAAGAAGCAATGGAAACCCTGCCAAACCACGAGATTCGGGATATGCTGACGGATCTTGCCGATTTTGTCGTCGATCGCGTTAGCTAAGGGCGCAATCGACAACCCACCAATCGGGGTATGATTTCTGCAACTCCTCGGCCCCTTTGGCGGCCGATGCACGGTCATCGAACAACGCGAAACAGGTGGCGCCTGATCCGGACATGCGAATTGTCCGAGCGCCTTGCAAACGGTGCAGTGCATTTAGCACATCAGAAATAACTGGGGCAGCTTTGATCGCGGCTGCTTCCAAATCATTGCGCTGTTCGTTGAGCCAGTCAAAGAACCGTTCGGGCTCCCCGTTTGGGATTTTTGGCATCTCGTCCATTTTGGAATTCTGCTTGTCCGTTAAATTCTTAAACACCGCAGGCGTGGGTACATGGATTTTTGGATTCGCGAGGACGGCAAACAAGTTTGGCAACCCGGTCACGCGGTCCAACAGCTCCCCGATCCCAGCCATTCGTGAAGCAGCTGACAGACAGCACACCGGAACATCCGCACCCAGAGCTGCCCCGTCCGTGTCGGCCCCAAGCGCCCTTAAAACTGCCGCCGCATCCGAAGACCCGCCACCAATTCCTGCGCCATGCGGCAGGTTCTTTTCCAATTGAATGCGCCCGGTCCACCCCGCCAGCTTTGCAGCGGCCCAAACAAGGTTGCTTTCATCTGTCGGAACACCTTTCGCAAAAGGACCAACCACTTCTACGGACATGTCCGGGCCAGCGTCCAACCAAAGCCTGTCGCCGACATCTGCAAACAAAACCAAGCTGTCTAGCAAATGGTACCCATCGAGGCGCTGCCCCGTTACATGCAAAGTTAAGTTTATTTTAGCAGGCGCGAATGCCTCAATTCTCATTGGCCACGGTTAAAGGGGCTGCCCCTTCTTCTTCAAGAACCAAGTCCAACCCGACTTCCATTTTGCGTCGAATACGGTCGGGATCCGCATCACCGGGTTCTTTCTCATCGACAAATGACAACGCACGGCTCCATTGGAATTCGGCTTCGCGGAAACGTCCGACGGCCCAATACAAATCTCCAAGGTGATCATTCACAACGGGATCAACTGGCATAAGCTCAACCGCCCGTTCCATTTGGATTACACCTTCTTCATAGCGCCCAAGGCGATACAACACCCAGCCCAAGGAATCGACGATGTACCCACTGTCTGGGTTTGCTTCGACGGCCTGTTCAATCATGCTAAGAGCTTCGTCCAGCTTGATCTGCTTTTCGACAAGAGAATAGCCAAGGTAGTTAAGAACTTGCGGCTGGCCCGGGTTCAATTCAAGCGCGCTGCGGAAGTCAGCTTCGGCATTTTCCCAATTGTCCAAACGGTCATGGGAAATGGCGCGCGCATAGTGCAAAAACCAGATATTGCGCGTGGTTTCTGTGTTCAGTTCAAGTGCGCGATCATAATGCCCCACGGCCTGTTCAAAATTCGACTGCTGACGTTGGATATCGCCCAATGTCGAATGAACAGCCGGCAAATCAGGGAAGCGTTTGACCAATTGCTCTAACACTTCGATTGCTGCGTCTGGCTTGTCCGCGCGCCGATAAGCAGCCGCTCGACCCAATTCCGCCGCATGAAAAGCCGGGAAATCATCTGGCACATCATTGTATGCCTCGACGGCAAGATCGAATTGCCCGAGTTCTTCAAGCAGCTCTGCATTTAACAACAGTGCATCAACGTGATCTGGGCGCAAATAACGGGCCATACGGCTGTAAAGAAGCGTATATTCCGCCCCTGCATCGTTGCGTAACGCACCGGCCAGCGTAAAGAAAACCTCGGCAAGTCCTTCACGCGCATTGGTGATATACGTCAAAGGCAATGTTTCGCCTTGCTCAAGGCGTTCATAAACAACTGTCAATTCTGGATCGCGTGAAAGGCCAAAGCTCTCTTGTAGCGAAATCAACGCATCGTCATTGCGCCCCAACTGAGACAGAATTTCAGCCCGCGCCATAGCTGCCCGTCGGGTGATAACCATTGTTCCGTCGCCGCGCGATTCGAATAAAGCTGCCGACCCTTCCAGATCGCTAGTCATCGCCAACGCCAACGCTTTGTGATACATCGCAAACCCCATGAGGCCGCGTTCCGAACCCATCGCATCAAATGCGCCAAGGCCTTCCTCGACCTGACCCGCCCCGATCATGCCCCACGCGTTCAGCAAACCATCGACAAGGGGGCCGATGCCTTTTGTTTCGTCATCCCGTGCCAGGTAAGTATCATAGTCTTCGCGTTTTAGAATGTCGGCAATCACCACCATATGCGCGGCTTGCGACCGCAAATTCCGTTCTTCTAACGACTTTGCTATGGGCAACGCGCGATCAATTCGTCCTATTGCCAAATGTGTGACAATCGCGTCTTCCATCAATTCCGGCTTGCTCGGGTTTTTTGCCAGCGCGCGTGTGAAATAATTTGCCGCAGCTTCGAAATCGTTTTGCGTCGCCGCTTGTCGCCCAGCCAGATATGCACCCGCCCCGCCATCGGCAAAGGCCGGAACAGCAAGGCTAAGAGCTAAGACAGATACTGCTAGCGATTGAAGAGACTTTCGAAACACGCGCGTTCTCCTTTTTGATTATGACGAAGCTAGCCATTCTTGCAGCCATAGCAAGCGTTCGTAGCGAATTGCTGTGAAGATGTTCGCGAACCAAGACAGAAATACGGCAAAGACAAGAATTCTTGCCGAAAATAAGGCAGTTAGGCGCGAATTTCTCTTAAAATTCGCATTCCCTAGCTGACCATTTGTTTGCTTCGCACGCTCGAGGCCACAACCAGTTGATGCAATGTGATGACTCTAAGTCATCTTGCGCAACACGTTGGTTGTAAAATCGGATCAAACGATCGTCCTCAAAGACCCTAAAGGCGGCGATTACATATTGGGATAATTTGGCCCATCCCCACCTTGTGGCGTAACCCAAGTGATATTCTGGCTTGGGTCTTTGATATCACAGGTTTTGCAATGAACGCAGTTTTGGAAGTTCACCACAAACCGTGTGTCTTTGCCGGCTTCCTCAACCAATTCATAAACACCCGCCGGACAGTAACGCTGCGCGGGTTCCGCGAATTCTGGCAGGTTTACCTTGATCGGTATGTCAGCGTCCGTCAGACGCAAATGTGCCGGTTGGCTTTCTTCGTGATTGGTCATCGCAAAACTGACATTGGTCAGACGATCAAAGCTTAGCTTGCCGTCGGGCTTTGGATACTCAATCTCAGTGTGTTTTGATGCTGGTTCGGTTGCTTCCGCATCGTTTTTGTCGTGCTTTAGCGTGCCGAACAGGGAAAATCCAATCGTATTGGTCCACATGTCAAACCCGCCCGCAACAAGCGATGCGATCAAGCCATAGCGCGACCAAAGCGGTTTCACATTGCGCACTTTTTTCAAGTCTTCACCGATTGGACCGGTGCGCACTGTCGTTTCATACTCGGTCAATTCATCTTGGGCACGGTCAGCTTTGATTGCCGCATGCGCCGCTTCGGCTGCTGCTTTGCCTGACAACATCGCATTATGATTGCCCTTGATCCGTGGAACGTTGACCATTCCGACCGAACACCCAAGCAATGCAACACCGGGGGCAACCATCTTGGGCATCGCCTGGTACCCGCCTTCGGTAATGGCGCGTGCGCCGTAAGCCACGCGTTTGCCACCTTCCAGCAGATCCGCAACCATCGGATGATGCTTGAAGCGCTGGAATTCCATGTATGGAAACAGGTGTGGGTTTTTGTAATTCAGGTGCACAACGAAGCCGACGTAAACTTGGTTGTTTTCGAGGTGATAGATAAACGATCCACCGCCTGCATTTCCACCCAATGGCCACCCCATTGTGTGCGTCACCGATCCTTCCTTGTGTTTGGCTGGATCGATTTCCCAGATCTCTTTCATGCCGAGACCATATTTTTGTGGTCCAGACTCTTGGGCCAGATCGAACTTGGCAATAACCTCTTTCGACAACGACCCACGCACGCCTTCGGACAGGAACACGTATTTTCCGTGCAACTCCATGCCCGGTTCGTATCCATCACCCTGCGTACCGTCTGAATTTAGGCCAAATTCGCCAGCCACGACGCCTTTGACGGCGCCGTTCTCGTCATAGACAATCTCAGAACAGGCCATGCCGGGAAAGATCTCGACACCCAGCTCTTCAGCCTGTTCAGCCATCCAGCGGCACACGTTGCCCATGGAAACAATGTAATTGCCGTGGTTATTCATCAAAGGCGGCATCGGAAAATTGGGGATACGCAGCTTTCCAGCTTCGCCCAGCATATAGAAATTGTCGTCCTTCACCGGCGTATTCAGCGGTGCACCTTTGGATTTCCAATCCGGGATCAACGCGTCCAACCCACAAGGATCAAGCACCGCACCCGACAGGATGTGTGCGCCCACCTCGGACCCTTTTTCAAGGACCACAACATTCAGGTCCGCATCCAGCTGTTTCAGACGAATCGCAGCAGACAAACCCGCAGGTCCAGCTCCGACAACGACAACATCATACTCCATCGCTTCGCGTTCTATCTCTGCCATGGTTTCCTCCGGTTCAGATCTTTTGTCTTTAATTAAGGGGTAGCTGTGCAATGAAGCCCGGTCAATCGCGACGCAGCGAAATATCTAAGACCAAGGACCGTTCCATAAACGTCGAACACAGAATTGCTTCAAATTTCATCCGCCCGATCCCCCATCAAATACCGCGGCCCTGCCCCACGAACTGAGGCTTTGTCTTTTGGGTTGTACAGCGCGCAAGACTTAAGGCTTAGACATCCGCATCCGATACAACTGTCCAGCGTGTCTCGCATCTGGGTCAGGTTATCTATGCGCTGGTCCAATTCAGCTCGAAACCCTGCGCTTATTTTCGCCCAATCTGATTTTGTAGGCGTACGCCCTTTCGGAAGCAGGTCTAGTTCAGCCTTGATTTGTGGCAAACTGAAACCGAATTGCTGAGCGATCATCACAAAGCTCAATCTTCGAATATCGGCCCTCTCAAAACGACGTTGCCCGCCTGCGTTCCGCCACGGCGTCACAAGACCTTGCGCTTCGTAGTAGCGGATCGCCGAAACAGCCAATCCCGTGCGCTGAGAAATGGTTCCTATCGTCAGTCCATCAATCGCCATTTCTGCCCCTCGAAAAAATACCTTGACCTAAAGCTAGGTTTAGGAAGCACAATAAAGCGACTCAGGAGAAAAGTGGAGACAAAAATGCCTGCAATGCTTGAACATACCAACTTCACAGTCACGAACCCCGATGCCACAGCCAAATGGATGTGTGATTTGTTTGATTGGCACATCCGGTGGTCTGGTGACGGAATGACAACAGGACGCACAGTCCACGTCGGCACTGATACACATTACCTTGCCCTGTTCAGTTACGGCGACACGCAAAAGAGCCGCGAAGAAACCTATCGGTTTTCAGGCGGATTGAACCATATAGCGTTGGTGACAGATGACATCGAGGCGATGGAAACCAAAGTGCGGGAATTGGGCTTTGAACCGCACAATCACGGGGATTACGAACCCGGCTTGCGTTTCTATTTCGAGGACAATGATGGCGTTGAGTTCGAAATTGTCCAATATGACTAGCGGACGACCACCTGCCCCCTTGCAAAAGGGTGGCCAATTGGTTCACTTAAAGGACGAATTTTCTAAGGCGGTTCACGTTTGGGCCGCCTTCCACTTTTTGACCTTTGGAATCGGACCATGGAAAAAATTCCTATGACAAAACGGGGCAACGAAGCCCTTCAAAAGGAATTGAAGACGCTCAAATCTGAAGAGCGTCCGACGATCATTCAAGCCATCGCTGAAGCACGCGAATTGGGTGATTTGAAGGAAAATGCCGAATACCATTCTGCCCGCGAAAAGCAGGGGTTTATCGAAGGCCGAATTCAGGAAATCGAAGCCGTTCTCGGTTTGGCCGAAGTGATTGATCCGGCGAAGTTCACAGGGTCAATCAAGTTCGGCGCAACGGTCACATTGGTCGACGAAGACACCGACGAAGAAAAGACCTGGCAAATTGTTGGCGAACACGAAGCAAACATTGAAAATGGCTTGCTGAACATCAAATCGCCGATTGCACGGGCTCTGATTGGCAAAGACGAAGGCGACAGCGTAGAAGTACGCACTCCAGGGGGCGAAAAGTCTTACGAAGTCCTCAAAATCGCTTACGCCTAAGAGCTTGCCAATGACCGATGACTCCCAGCAGGTCAAACATACGTCCCTAGGAATTTATGACAGGCCACAAGCAAGTGGTGTGACTGGTGTTGAAGTGGTCGCATTGGCGATGTCTGTATTGTGGATCGTCTTGGCCGCACTGTACTTTGTCTTTGGGTCCAGTGCGGATGACGCGGATGGGTTGCAAGTCATAGTCACGTTGATGGCTGTGTTTCTGCCTGTTGCCATGATTTGGGTCGCCGCAATGGCCGCCCGGTCGACACGTGTGATGCGCGAAGAAAGCGCACGATTGCAATCTGCCATCGACGCAATCCGGCAAACTTATATCGCGCAAAGTCAGGGGCACGATATTGCAAGCGAGACATCCGTTGTCCGCAAACACAACGAAATCGCTGCGACTGCCAAAAGCACCAAAACCGAATTCGCGACATTCCAATCAAAGCGTACGGAACAAAACGTAACGCCTGCACCAACGCCGCCCCCTTCCCTAATCGAGGAAATGGAACAACCCGCTCTGGCTTTAGACACCCAAGTGCAAGAGCCAGCTCTAGAAATGTCGCACAAGGAAATGATCCGTGCCCTGAATTTCCCGGAAACCGCAGAAGACGGAGAAGGCTTTATCGCCCTGCGCCGTGCGATGAAGGATCGGAATGTCGCCCAGTTGGTTACCGCATCCCAAGATATCCTGACTTTGCTCAGCCAAGACGGCATCTACATGGATGACCTGCACCCTGACCGTGCGCGTCCCGAGATTTGGCGCCAATTCGCAAATGGCGCGCGTGGTCGCCCCATTGCCGATTTGGGCGGTGTGCGAGAGAAATCACCTTTAGCGTTATCAGCTGATCGCATGAAACAAGATCCAATTTTCCGAGACACGGCGCATCATTTCTTACGACGGTTCGATAGACTGTTTTCAAAATTTGCGGAAACAGCCAGCGACGAAGACATTTCCATGATGGCAGATACGCGAACCGCTCGGGCATTTATGCTGTTGGGGCGTGTTGCAGGTACGTTTGACTAACTTGCCAGCTCTCAAACCCCAAAACCGCTCCAGGGAATAAAACGCACCAATTCTCCCGGTGTAACTTCAAGCGCATGGTCAGGAAGCTCGACCAACCCTTCGGCCCAGCTTAACCCTGAAACGCGCCCGGATCCTTCGGATGCAAAAATTTCAACTTTGCCATCCCGTACGCGGGCCCGCAGATATTCCCGGCGACCGGGCTTTTTGTTCTTGGAAAACCCCGCGGGTAAGTCGTACCCATCCGGTGCACGCCAGCCTTCGCCCGACAATTGAGCAAGCGCAGGACGGGCAAAAATCAACGTACAGACCATCGCAGCCACTGGATTCCCCGGCAGCCCAAAAACGGGGGTTCCATTCCAAAGTCCCAACGCCAACGGACGCCCTGGTTTGACGGCGATGCGCCACAAAGCCATTGCGCCCGCTTCGGATAACAAAGCAGAAACATGGTCTTCGTCCCCACTCGAGGCGCCACCGCTGGTCAGAACCACATCGGCCTGTTGCGCAGCTTTGTCCAAACGAGACCTCAGTGCGTCGCGATCATCAGCGACATGCCCCAAATCAACGGGCGCATGGCCCATTCTTTTGGCCAAATCCAACAAGAGCGGGCGATTGGCGTCAAACACTTGACTGTCATGCGCGGTTTGGCCGGGCTGCACAATCTCATCACCTGTCGACAGAACCGCCACCCGCAAAGCCTGTCGCACGTTCACTTGGCTGATACCAACGGCTGACAACAGTCCAAGATCAGCAGAGGTCAACCGCCGCCCCTTGGACAGCACAGCGGCACCGGCGACAACGTCTTCGCCTGCTTTTCGGGTATTGGCCCCTGTTCGCACCGGACCATGAAACGCCACCCGCCCATCGGCCAGCGTTACGTCTTCTTGCAACACAACCGTATCGACACCTTTCGGAAGCGCAGCCCCCGTTAAAACTCGAATAGCTTGTCCTTCAGGGATCGGTTGGTCGATATTGTGTCCAGCAGTTGCCCGATGTTGAACAAGCGGCAGAACATGCGGGCCGTCCGGACGACCGCCAGAAAATCCATATCCATCAACAGCCGTATTGGGCGCTGGCGGATGTGAGCGCAACGCAATCTGATCCTCCGCCAAAATGCGTCCCCCCGCATCCATCACCTGACAAGTCTCGGAATGCGCAATTGGCGGCAACCGATCGCGCAACAGATCTAACGCGTCATCCACCGGCGTCCATTCGATACCCGGCGGCAATGCAAAACAATCGTTCTTGAGACGCGGCGGAATCGGGTCAATATTCCAGTCACTTTCGTGCCCTAACCCAAGAATCCAACCTTCTTCAGGTGCATCCACATCCAGCATTTTTGCCAGTTTTGAATCCGCCATTGAGGACACAACCCGCGCGACTTCGTGAACTTGCCACGCATCTTTGATCCACCCTTCAGGGGCAGCACCAACAGTCAGCGACGGCCATATTTCAACAATCCCAACGGACTGGTCCAACGGTTCAAATGGCCAAACGGATATATCACCCGGAAATTGTCCGCGCAGGCGATTAAGAACCGGCAGCCCCATCAATGCTTGCGACCCAACCGCCCCAACGCCGGACAATTGCCACAACGTAAAGGCCCCTTTGGCGCGAGATTCAGCGATGCGGTTCTCTTGCATTCCGTGCCCGCTGCGCGCTTTGCCTTTGCGCGGCAAGTCAGGGATGTCACGTTTCAAACCGTTTCCCCAAAACGGTCCAACACCGGGAAACAGTTGGTTCATTTCCGCCGCGACATCAAATCGGTTGTTGGTTTCGGGTGTGTCTTCAATCCGATCGCTCACCCAATCCCATAGGGCAAACGGATCAGACGATCCCGTCACTGCAGCACCAAATCCTTTTGGGTATCCAAACGGAAAATCAAACCCTATCAGCAAACGCTCGCCTGCCGACAACGCGACAGTAACCGTCTCTTGCAACCAAGCCTCGGCCAGGTTTCGGTTTCGCAAATAGATTGGCTTTTCCACTTGCCCGCGTCGCGCTTCGGCCGCCCAAATTGCGTCCTTGCACGGTCGTGCGCCCGTATCGTTCCCACCGGACCAGTCCATCATTATGACCCGGTCCCAATCGCTCACAATCCAACCTCTGCGGCAATGAAATCGGCAATGGCCTGCGTGTCATTCAGATCAAAGATAGGGCATTTCACATCAAGCGGTGTGTCCGATGCGATGGCTTTGATGGTTGGGTCATCCGGTGCAATCAGCGGGTTTTTAGTTTCTGCGCGAAACGCCTCGATTTTTGCATGTTGATCCCGCTTGAACCCTTCGATCAGAACCAGATCAACGAGGGACAAACGTTTCAATAAATCTTCCAATGGCGGCTCGTCCTGATCACGCAATTCCTGCATATGGGCGATCCGGTTTCGTGAAGCCAGCAACACTTCGTGCGCGCCCGCTGCACGATGGCGAAAGCTGTCTTTGCCGGGATGATCAACATCAAAGGAATGATGTGCATGTTTAACTGTTGAAACTCGAACACCGCGTTCACAGAATTCGGCTACCAAACGTTCCATCAACCCCGTCTTTCCAGCGTTTTTCCAACCAACAACACCATACACTCTCACAGCATTGCCTCCGCAGCCGCCAAATCTTCGGGCGTATTCACATTGAAAAACGGATCCGGGTCTGAGCCCATGAATTCCGCAATGCGGCCTTCATGTTTGTCCGTCCACATCACGACCTTGCGCAATCCATCATTAAGCGACGCGCGCAGATCATCGCGCAAGGCAACGGGCCACATGCCAAATGTGGGGTGGCGGTACATGCGCCCTTCGGGACTGCGCGTTCCGGCCAAGACCAAGGGATGTTTCATCCCTTCAGCGGCAAGTTGAAACTGTGGCACCAGATCACACGGGAAAAACGGGGTGTCAGCAGCAGCCGTAACCAGCGTGTCTGCGCCGATCTGAGCGGCCCAGTCCAATCCCGCCAGAACCCCTGCCAAAGGTCCGGCAAACCCTTCGATACTGTCGGCCAGTACAGGCAACCCAAGATCGGAAAACCGTGTCGCGTCCCCGTTGGCGTTCAACGCTAGATCGCTCACTTGGGGCGACAATCGTTCAATCACACGGTCCAGAATCGTTTGCCCGCCCAACAAACGCAGTCCCTTGTCACCGCCGCCCATGCGCGTGGCTTGCCCGCCCGCCAATACAACACCCATCGGAGCCTTCACGAGGCAGCCTTCCGTCCCATGCGTCGCGGTTCATCGCGCACAGTGCTTGGATCAACGTCGTGTTCAACGCGGTCCTGACCGCTGAGGCACACAAATCGTGACCCTTTCATTCGACCTATCAAGGTCAGGCCAACCTTTTGCGCGATCTCAACGCCCCACGCCGTAAACCCGGACCGCGACGCCAGAACTGGAATACCCATCAACGCGGTTTTTATAACCATCTCTGAGGTCAAGCGTCCGGTCGTGTAGAGTATCTTGTCTTCGGCACTTTCGTTTTCCTGCAACATCCAACCGGCGATTTTATCCACCGCGTTATGTCGTCCTACATCTTCCATATAGACCAACGGTCGATCCTCGCGGCACAAGACGGTTCCGTGAATGGCCCCTGCCTCAAGATACAATGAAGGTGTTCGATTGATTTTATGCGCCAGCGCATAAAGCCAAGAGGTTTTCACAGACAGCGGCGGAAGTTGTACTTCATCAAGACCTTCCATCATATCGCCGAAAACAGTGCCAACGGCGCAACCGCTCGTGCGCGTTTTCTTCTTTAGCTTTTCTTCGTGATTGGTCTCGAATTCGGTGCGCACAACGACGACATCCAAGTCGTCATCATAATCCACGGCCGTCACACGATCCTCAACGCTAAGCATGCGCTGGTTTCGCAAAAACCCAAGCCCCAGATACTCTGGATAATCCCCGATCGTCATCGCCGTCACGATTTCCTGAGAATTCAGGTAAATGGTCAAAGGACGTTCTTCGACAACCGACGCCGACATAGCTTGACCGTTCTGATCAAAACCATAAACAGCACGCGTGAGCCCGGCGCGCTCCGGGTCGGGCGCGATCAGATACTCTGACAAAACATCTAGTTGCGCCAAAGGCATCTCCCCAATTGCATCCGGCTGAAATGATCAGTACGTCTTGGAGATAAGTCTAAGGCTTCCCAATGACAACGACCACCACCAAATCTGCCTATCTTCAGGGGCTTCGCGATGGCGCGCCGTTTATGGCTGTTGCCGGCCCTTTTGCGTTGCTTTTTGGCGTTCTCGCCACCGAGGCAGGGTTGAACATTTTTGAAGTGATGAGTTTTTCGTTTGTTGTCATCGCTGGCGCCGCGCAATTCACCGCCCTGCAACTGTTGCAAGACAATGCACCCACGCTGATCGTGATCACCTCAGCCTTGGCCGTGAACTTGCGGGTTGCGATGTATTCCGCAGCATTAACACCTTACCTTGGCGACGCGCCTTTATGGCAGCGCATCTTTGCGTCCTATTTGCTTGTCGATCAAAGCTATGCTCTGAGCCATGGAAAATTTGAGGGGACGCCCAGCCTGACAACATCGCAACGCATGGCTTATTACTTTGGCACTTGCACGCTGGTCATGATTATCTGGTTCATATTCAGTTACATTGGGGCCGCATTGGGCACGCAATTGCCGCCACGGATCCCATTGAATTTCGCGTTGCCCATTGCGTTTTTATCAATGGTCGCTCCGATGTTGCGTACATTCCCGCATTTGGTCGCAGCCTTTGTTGGCGTTGTCGTCAGCCTTTTGCTGGCCGGGCTGCCCTTTTCACTGGGCCTGTTTCTTGGTGGATTGCTGGGCATGATGGCAGGTGCGCGCGCCGAGGTCATGCTGGACAACAAACGGTTTGGTGAGATCACAGAATGAATACCGTACAGCTTTGGACCGTCATTCTTTCGCTTGGTGTAGGCAGCTTTTTGTTGCGCTTTTCGTTTTTGGGATTCATCGGAAATCGACCAATGCCAGAATGGCTTTTGCGCCATTTACGCTATACCGCAGTCGCCATATTGCCTGCTCTTGTCGCGCCTTTGGTCGTGTGGTCCGACGGTCCAGGAACAGAACCAGACTTGGGCCAAATCATTGCAGCTTTGTTCACATTGTTCTTTGGGTGGCGCACAAAAAACGTGTTTGTCGCTATTTTTGCGGGCGCTTCAGTCTTGACCCTTTGGGTGATTTTTATTGCCTAATCTGACATGCTATCAAAGCTGAAGGTTTTCAATTCCATCCACAATGGTGCCTTCATCATCTTCAAAGTACTTGTCTGTGACAACACCCGGGCGTTGCGCAAACTGCTTCATCAGGTTGATCGGGAACAAAACCGATTTAGTATTCTCAAAACCGGGAACCTTACGCAGTAATCCTGACGTTGCCGATGTACAGAATGACCGCGGCACAGCACCATTTTGTTGCGCCAGACGCAGCGCGATTTCCGCCTGTTCCGGCGTAACCGGCACGGTCTGGGTCACCACATGAAATGTACTGCGGGCGTGCGCGCTTTTATACCCAGCAAGCACGCGAGGCGTGATCCCGTACAAAACGTCGTTTTGCTCGGGTACGATTTCGTGGTGGAATGATCCTGCCGGGTCAAACAAAACACGCTGCGATGCGTTGATCATCAACGCCGTGTGACCACCGCTACCTGTTTGGTTATTCACAACAGTGATCAGCGTGATCGAAGCAGGTTCCGTGTGGCGATACGCCTTTTCACGCACAACTTCCTCTGGTGCATAGGGGCTGTTAACGGCGGCACATCCGCCCAATATCGCCAAAATCCCAAGAACGAACCAAAGCCGCATATCCCCACCCCTTATCGCAACAATTTAAGTTATATAAATCGCCATTCCTACCAGCAAAACCAAAACAACGATCACTGACCACGTCGTGAACTTCATAAAACCGTCGAATGTCTGCTCCTGAACTTCTATGTCCATTTCGCCATGTTTATGTTCTGCCATTTTGAGCACCCTAATTATCTGATTTCCGCGCAATTATCGGATTCGATGGCCTCTGTCACCACGTCAAAGCATCGCAGGCTTAGTTTGTCTCCAAATCCTGTGCCAACTGGAACCCGATGCGATTGGGTTCTTCTTGTTCCACAGCTTTGGGTAAGGCACGCAACATAACATTCAGTTGCGACACATGCTGAACAAGCTGTGTACGTGATCCGGTTGGATCACTGCCATAAAACGTGATGATATCCGGATCAAAGAACCCCATGCCCTCAATACGCATAACCCCGACATCCCCACCGGCAAACCCCATGGCAACTTCGTGATCATTGTCCAACGTTTCTTCGAATTTTTGCAAATACAGGATGATCCGTTCATAGGCCCATTGTGCCGGGCTTTTTTGTTCAACGGGTTTGCGCGCAACTGAATCGGGTAAGGGCGCATCGCCGCTTTCCCCTTTCGAAGGATCAACATGCACATCATGTCTGCGCGGCAGCGCTGCGGATTCCGCGGCTTCTGCTGTGGTTTGAATATCGTTTGTCATTTCCTTACCTCACACGCTCATAGACCCATGCATTGTCATCGCGACGGGTTCGCGTCACCTGACCTGTCTGATAAAGGTGCGATAAATGCGCGATGGCTTCAACCAGTGCCAAACCATATTCGCCTGAACCGATCTTTCGTTTGAACAATGGGACAAAACACTCAGCGGCGGATAATGGTGAATCCAGATAGGCCAACAACCGATCAAGCGCGCCATGATGGTTGTCGATCAATTGCTTCATTCGCATAGGAAGGCCAGTAAACGGCAGTTTATGCCCTCCAAAGACGATTTGGTCTTCGCGTGCCAGACCGGACAAGCGTTCACAGGCTTCTAGCCAATCCGCGACCGGGTCCGCCTCTGGTTCTGTTGCATAAACACCAATATTTGGACTGATCGATGACAGGATTTGATCCCCGGCAATCACCAAATTATCATCCCGGCTCCAGAATGTCGCGTGTTCTGGCGCGTGCCCGTTGCCCATGTGGATGTCCCAATCGCGCCCGCCCATGCGAATCGTTTGTCCTTGCTGCAAACGCGTGAACCCCAATGGCAGCGGCGCAGTGATGTCGGCAAAGTTAAAAGGACGTTCGGTTTTGCGTTGGGCCAGAATGTCCGGATCCATGCCCGCACTTTCATAGAACGCAATGGTTTCAGCGTTTGGAACCTCTTGCACATCCAACTGCAACATGCGCGCCATAAGCCATCCGGTGCGCGGCATGCACAATTCCGCCCCATGTTCCGTTTGGAACCAACCCGCCAACCCGACGTGATCAGGGTGGTGATGCGTAACGATCACGCGCGACACAGGTTTTCCCGCTAAGGGGCCGGATAGCAATTCAGACCAGATCGCCCGGGTTTTCTTGGAATCAAACCCGGTATCGATGATTGTCCAACTGTCCCCGTCATCCAGTGCATAGACGTTCACGTGATCCAGCTTCATAGGCAATGGCAGACGGCACCAAAAGACACCATCCGCCACTTGAATTGCTTCGCCTTGTCCGGGCGCGTCTTCCCACGGATATCGCAACCCGTGCAAATCTCCGTCCGCCATCAGGCGGCCAATTCGTCTGCCGACAATGCAAAAAGATCAGCACTGCCCGCTTGGGCGTGGGCCAGCAAGGCCGCGTGTTCGGGCATCAGGCGTTCAATATAGAACCGAGCCAAGGATTCGCGCGGGCCGCCCAGATCGGACATCGCCGCTTTCAAATGCATATGACCGCCAAGTACACGCGCAAACGCACGCAAGAACGGAACGGATCCGGCAAAGCGTTCTTGCAGATCAGACTGCGCCACCAACCATTCAGTTGTTTCACGCAGGCTTTCGCTGGCTTGCCATACGGCTTCGGCCAGTTCGGGCAAATCAGCACGGGCTGCTTCCGCATGAGTTTCGATTTCATCCAGAATGCGACCGGCTGCTTCGCCACCATCCATCATTTTGCGTGCAACCAAATCCATCGATTGAATGCCGTTTGTGCCTTCGTAAATTGTGGTCACGCGTACATCCCGCGCAAATTGCGCAGCGCCCGTTTCCTCAATAAAGCCCATGCCGCCATGCACCTGAATGCCGGTATTTGTCACCTCGACACCAATGTCTGTCCCAAATGCTTTCGCAATCGGCGTCAGAAAAGCTGCACGCGCTGTCCATTCAGAATCCCCGGTGGCCGTGCCCATGTCGATCGACACCGCACAGGCCAACGAAATTGCACGCGCCGCAAAGACATCCGCCTTCATCGACAACAACATCCGGCGTACATCTGCATGATCCACGATACGGTCGCTTTCGCCAGCCGTACGCCCCTGTTTGCGTTCCAGCGCATAGGCCAACGCATGTTGATATGCCCCCTCGGCGGCACCGATGCCTTGACCACCGACACCAAGACGCGCGTTGTTCATCATCGTGAACATGGCCGCCATGCCGCCGCCTTCCTCGCCAATAAGCCAACCTTTTGCGTCGTCATACTGCATCACGCAGGTTGGCGACCCGTGTAGGCCCATTTTATGTTCAAGGCTCACCACCTTTAGAGTGTTGGCGACACCACAGTTGCCATCTGCATCCGGCAACAGCTTGGGCACCATAAACAGCGAAATCCCTTTGGTCCCTTCTGGTGCATCAGGCAAGCGCGCCAAAACCAGATGGCATACATTTTCCGTGAAATCGTTGTCGCCCCAAGAGATGTAAATCTTCTGGCCCGACACTGCATATGTGCCGTCACCATTTGGTTCCGCCTTGGATGACAACGCCCCAACATCAGAACCGGCCTGTGGTTCGGTCAGGTTCATGGTCCCGGTCCATTCGCCCGAAATTAGTTTGGGCAAATAAAGATCTTTGATCTCGTCGGATGCGTGATGTTCCAACGCTTCGATCTGGCCCTGGCTCATCAGCGGTGCAAGCTGCAATGACAGACAGGCAGACGACATCATTTCGTTCACGGCGTGCGTCACAGTGATTGGCAGACCCATGCCGCCATATTCTGGATCAGCCGCCATACCGACCCAGCCGCCTTCGGCAATCGCCTGGAATCCTTCAGCATACCCCGGAGACGTGCGCACTACGCCGTTTTCCAAAGCTGCCGGTTGCAAGTCACCGGGACGTTGTAGGGGGGTCAAAACTTCTTCGCTTAACTTACCAGCCTCTGACAAAATGGCGCGAACCAGATCGTCAGTTGCTTCTCCGAAACGCTCAGTGTCGCGGACTTTGGCCAAATCAACCACGTGATCAAATAGGAAAAGAAAATCTTCTACAGGGGCACGAAATGTCATGTCTTGTCTCCAGTCTGGCCCTCGCAGGGCTTGGCAAAGCAAACGCTGCGCTCTAATTGGCCGATCTACAGTACAAATGAAGGTGCCGCACCCTATCACGCAAGTGGGACGCGGCGTCACAAGGGAATGCAAAGACAATTCATGGTGAAACAATCAGCGCATATCCTTTCCCCTGACGAAAAGGGACTGTCTCAAGCCGCTGCATATCTGCGCGCAGGCCAGTGCGTCGCTTTCCCGACAGAGACGGTGTACGGCTTGGGAGCGGATGCTCGCGATGGACAGGCTGTTGCGCGGATTTACGAGGCGAAAGCGCGGCCCAGCTTTAATCCGCTGATTGTACATGTCCACGATGTGCAGGCGGCAAAACGTTTTGTGCATTGGAATGACACAGCAGACCGTCTTGCGCGCTCATTATGGCCCGGTGCACTTAGCCTTGTATTGCCATTGTCCGATGATAACGGATTGTCTGAATTGGTCACAGCCGGCCTTGATACAGTTGCATTGCGTGTTCCAGCACATCCTGTTGCGCAACAGCTGTTGGATATATTTGGTGGCCCTGTGGCGGCACCTTCTGCAAATCCTTCGGGTCGCATCAGCCCGACATCCGCCAGTCATGTAATTGATGGACTCGGGAATCGCATCGCTGGAGTCGTTGACGGCGGCACGTGCTCTGTCGGTGTTGAAAGCACCATAGTGCAGATCGGCACCCCCCCACGCCTTTTGCGTCCCGGTGGCATTGCAAGCGAAGACATCGAAAAGATACTTGGGGAATCCTTAGCCAACTTAGAGGCTGGAAAAATCACCGCACCTGGTCAGATCGCATCGCACTATGCCCCGAACGCTGCGTTGCGTTTGAATGTTCAGACCGCCGATCACGGGGAAATCCATTTGGGTTTTGGTCAAATTGAGGGTGATCTAACATTGTCTCAATCGGGCAATCTGGTCGAAGCAGCTGCGAATCTGTTTGGCCATTTGCATCAATTGGATAAGACAGGTCGCCCCATTGCCGTTGCTCCGATCCCAACGACCGGATTGGGACACGCCATCAATGATCGGTTAAACCGCGCGGCCGCGCCACGATCAGGCATGCCCCGCCGTAGCTGACAAACCAAGCGGGTCAACCCCAAGACGTTCCAATGCTTTCAACCATTTAGATGTATCGCTTTCTTCGAAGACCAAATCGGGGTCTGCATCAGACGTTAGCCACCCGTTTTGCCCAATCTCACCTTCAAGCTGACCCGGGCCCCAGCCTGAATACCCCAACATTATCATCGATTTGCTCGGGCCTTCACCCTTTGCAATATCTTCAAGAATATCGACAGTCGCAGACATCGCAAATGTTCCTGCGATATCCAGTGTCTGAAGGCGGGACGTATAGTCGGGCGAGTGCAAAACAAATCCCCGCGCCACCTCGACGGGACCACCGAAATGCACTGGCATATTTCCTGCGGCGTTTTCTGGCGAAATGTCCAATTGATCCAACACATCTCGCAGAACAACTTCTTCTGCGGGTTTGTTTACAATCAGCCCCATCGCCCCTTCATCAGAATGCGCGCACATAAATACAACGGAATGCTCAAATCGCGGATCGCCCATACCGGGCATCGCAATCAACAATTTTCCAGTCAGATCCAATGGTTTTGCGTCGTTACTATCCATGATTCCCTGACAAGGATGACCTTTCACACGCGCCACGACAAGCCTTGATGTGGGTTGCAAGCGAAACAAGGCTGACCCAATTGTGACTTGGCATTTACTGATCTTCATACCAATTAGAGGACATGACAGCACGCAATACGATTTTCGCCACCGTTTTGGCTTCTCTCCCTCTTGGCTTTGGGCAAGAAGCTTTTGCGCAAAGCGACTTTGACAATCCGATTACGGCCGACGTAATCGACGGATGGGAATTGCCCGACGGCCGCCGGATGGCTGGACTTCGGCTTACTCTTGCGCCGGGCTGGAAAACCTATTGGCGCACTCCGGGCGATGCAGGCATTCCCCCTCGGTTTGATTGGAAGCGTGCCAGAAACCTTGATGCACTGACTGTCGATTGGCCCGCCCCAGTGGTTTTCGTCGACAACGGATTTCGATCACTGGGCTACAAAGAACAAGTCATCTTACCGCTGACAATCACGGCGCGGGATGGAAGTAAACCGGTGCATTTGCGCGGGCGAATGGACTTGGGTGTCTGTGCCGAAGTCTGTGTGCCTTTCGCCTTAGAAATTGACCAAGAGTTGTTTGCCGATGCATCCAGCCCGACACCGGCTATTATTGCCGCGCTGACGTCTCTGCCTTACAGCGCGAAAGAAGGCGGCGTGCGCAGCGCAACCTGCCGCGTGACCCCCACGCAAGATGGCATGCAAATCCAAGCAAATGTCGAATTGCCATCAACAGGTGGCAAAGAAGTCGTTGTCATCGAACCCAATGTTCCTGGATTGTGGGTCAGCGAAGCAGATGCAAAACGGTCTGGTCAATCACTGACCGCTACGTCCGAAATGGTGCACATTGAAGGTGATCCCTTTTCCATCGACCGGTCCCGCGTTCGGATCACGGTCATCGGAGACGATTACGCCGTTGATGTACAGGGTTGCAAAGCGGACTAGTTTTCCCGTTAGGCAATCTTGCGTTTGCGCAGGGCGAAAGCAAACGCCCCGACAATATAAGCAAACAGACACAAGACCATCACACCAAGGACGAACACGCCCAATGCTGCCACCAGTGGGGCGCCACCTGACAGCATTGGCAAGGCATTGACCAAAGGCTGCCACAGCGAGCCAGTCCAGATGACAACACCCATTGTCATCCCAAGCCAACCAACCACAACCATGCTCAGACACCCTAAACACAGGCGCAAACCGGCTGCCGGGGCGCGCAATCCTCGACGCATCGCGCCTATCTGTCGTGACACATCATGTTGCATCGCCACCAATGCAGGCACGATCAACAACACCAACACCATGCCAAATCCAAGCCCATAGACCAGCGTAATAACTGTCGGTTTTAGGAATTGCGCTTGTGCCGATTGCTCATAAAGCAACGGAGCCATCCCAAGAACAGTCGTCAACGTCGTCAACATCACCGGGCGCAATCGATCTGCAGTACCGTCAATGATTGAAGGGATCAAACCCCGTTCTTCGGCGTATTGATCAATGGTCGTGACCAAAACAATGGAATCATTGATGATGATCCCCGTCATGCCAAGCAATCCAACAACAGTGAACATGCTCAGTGGAATATCCCACAGGTGGTGACCATAGATTGTTCCAACCAGACCAAATGGGATGATTGCCATAACCACCATTGGCCTTGTCCAGCTTGAAAAGACCCAAGACAACACAAGGTAGATGCCCAGCAGACACAAAACCAAACCTGACATTGCATCACTTAGAAACGCATCTTCTTGTTCGCTTAGACCTGCAAGGCGCCATTCCACCTGACGTTCTGCCGCAATATTCGGCAGAATTTCTTGTTCCAGCGCGTCCTGAATTTCTGTTGCTCGTGCTGGATTGTCTTCCGAAATATCACCCGTCACGGAAACGATGCGAATACCGTTTTCCCGTCGCACCGTCGAAAATCCTGTTCGGCGTTCGACACTAACAATGTCAGACAACGGAACGTATTCACCTTCTGGCGTGCGCATTTGCGTGCGTTCCAGAAAATCGGCCGTCAATTCGCCGGCTGGTAATTCCACACGGATCGTTGCAGATCTAACGCCATCTGGATAAGTCGCGGCCTCCATTCCACCCAATCGGTTGCGCAAAGCGCGTCCCAATGTGTCGATAGAAAAGCCAAGCGCTTGTCCTTGCGCTGTTAAATCAAGGATCAATTCTTCTTTGTCGAAGGCCAGATTGTCTTCAACGGCCGACACTTCCGGATAGCGCGACAATGCGCGTTTTAAATCTTCTGCTGACCCTTTCAGCGTGTCCGTATCTGCTCCAAAGAATTGTACATCCAGTGCGTCGCCACCCGGCCCTGACCGCCAACCGCGGAAGCTTACCACCTCAACAAGAGGGTGTCGCGCAACCAAATCTTGCAATTCGCCCACAAAGGCGAAACTGGAATAGGGGCGCAAATCCGCGTCAATCAGTTCAATAGACAATCCGCCCAACTGATCCGCGTCTTTGGTGTCGGACCCTGACAAACCGCGCCCTGCATTTCCGCCTATTTCAGCGATGACATAATCAATCGGGTTCAACCCGTACCGTTCTTCGTAATCGGTCCCAAGCTCTTCTGCAGCACGTTGCATTTCGCGCATCATCTCAACAGAATCTGCGCGAGTGGCCCCTTCGGCCATCATGAAATTACCTGAAACCGAACCTCGTTCCGGAGCGTTAAAGAAACGCCATTGAACATCGCGGTTGATGAACAAGGTGATCTGACTGGCCAGCACCACAATAACGCCCGCCAAAACAACATATCGCGCGGTAATGATCCCTGCCATAAGACGGCGGAACAAAGTGTCACGAACCCATTCAAAACCACGGTTCACGATACGTGACGGCAGATCGTACCAGTGATCTTTTCGCGAATTCAGTGCATGGCTCATGTGATGCGGCAGGATCAGGAAGCATTCCATCATCGACGCAATCAGAACTGCGATCACAGTGAAAGGAATGTCGCGGATCAAATCACCAAAACGCCCCCCCACAGTTATCAATCCAAAGAATGCGATCACTGTGGTCAGCGTGGCCGCGAAAACAGGCATCGCCATACGCTGCGCTGCCCGCTCAGCCGCCACAACAGGCGTTTCACCGTAATTACGGAACCGATGATCAGCATGTTCGCCGACGACAATGGCATCATCCACCACGATCCCAAGTGTGATGATCAGGCCGAACAACGACACCATGTTGATCGTCAGGCCACCCAAATACATAAAGGCCAGCGCTGCAGACATTGCCACCGGAATACCTGCCGCGACCCAAAACGCTGTGCGCGCATTCAGGAACAAAAACAGCAGGCAAACCACAAGGCCAAGCCCCATCAAACCGTTGTCGATCAAGATATTGAGCCGCCCCGATATGGCTTCGGCCCGCGTGCGGATCAATTCAACCGAAACGCTCGGGGGTAAGGTCGATTGCAATTCGCGGGCCACGTCTTCGACAACGCCTTGCACCGCAATGGCATCGCCTTTGTCAGACCGATCAACACGCACCGAAACAGCCGGGTTTTCACCGACAAAGTAGCTGCGCTCGCGGTCCGAGCCTTCTTTGGTGATTGTCGCAACATCACCAATCGTCAGCTTTGATCCATCTGGATTTGATCGCAAAACAATGCCAGCAATCTGCGATGGTTCCCGTTTTTCGCGCCCCGTGCGCACCCGCGCGTTTGCTCCATCAACTTCACCAGCAGGATCAGCACTGACCTCTGCGGCAATTGCGGCTGCAATGTCGGCCATTGTGACATCGTTTGCGATCAAGGACAGTTGCGGCACTTCGATCATGATCTGAGGAGCCGCGACACCGCGAATGGTTGTGCGCGTTACCCCATTCCGAAACAGGCGCGTCACAAATTCATCTGCGAACTGCCCCAATTGCACGGGACTGACTGGTCCGGTGATCACAACGTCGGTTACACGATCTCGCCATGCACCGCGACGCACTTCGGGGTCGTCTGCATCATCGGGTAGGGTTGTAATTGCGTCGACAGCCGTTTGAACATCGTCCGCTGCCCGGCCCATATCCCAGCCCGGCTCGAAATCAAGCGTGATATTGGATCGACCTTCGCGACTAAATGCAGCCGAGCTTTCGACGCCTTCAACCGCCAACAGAGCGGGTTCCAACACCTGAACTACTGCCGCATCAAGATCTTCTGCTCCGGCATTTTCCCAATTCACGTTCACCGCGATATTATCAACGACAACGTCAGGAAAGAACTGAGCACGTAAATTCGGAATTGATGCAGCCCCTAAGACCAGCATCACAAGCATGATCAAATTCGCTATGGTGCGATGTCTTGTAAAATAAGACAAAATCCCACTTGCGTTGTCCGATAGATTTCGCACCATCGTTTTAACCGCCCATCCGACTTTCTATCCGCGCAACCATTTGCGCAGGCACCTTGGATTCTGAAAGCGTTGCCAAAAGTCGCGCTTTAACTTCATCTGGCATGCGCGCGTTACCTTCGACAAAGGCGACGATGCGAGCGCGTCGTTCTGCTGACAACTCTAACATTTCAGGTTCTTCGGTTGTCGCGCCCGGCTGGATCGGGCGAACCTGAATACCTGCGCCCAACAAAGGTGATCGCGCTTCGACCACCTTGCGGCCTTCTAACCCGCGCCCGCGGACCAGAACACTGTCGCCTTGCTGGCGCACCAAACGCACTTCGAGACGTTCAAGGCGGTTTTCATCGTCCAAAACTAGAACAGCCCCCGAAGGATCATAGGCCGTGGCCGGAAGGCGCACGATATTATCCAAGGGTGGTTCCTCGACCGACACTGTTACGAAATCACCAGGTTTAAAGGCAGGAGCGGTATCAAGGCTGGCATAAACAAGCCGCCCCACACGTCCTTCGCCTGCATCTGCCGAGGCGCGACTAATTTGACCACGTGCCGCCAGATCAACACCAGACACATCCAATGTCGCAGAAACTGGTGCCCCGGTCACATCACCACGTGCATCAATCAGTCGGGCATATTGCGCGGTTGAAATCCGAAACGCGACCTCCAAAGCCGTCGGATCAATGAGGTCTGCGAGTTTTTCATTTGCCGACACAAGCCGCCCTTGCACCACATTCGTAGCAGCCAGCGCACCATCGAAAGGGGCTGTGATTGTTGTGTCAGTCAAATCCCGCTCAGCTTGTGCCAATGCGATTTCGGCTCGCGCCTGCGTCGTGCGCGCCGTGTCGATCTGCGCTTCGGCCTGCGCAATCGCTTGTCGCCGCGCCAACACAGCCTGACGTGCTGTGGACACCGCCAATTCTGCGTCCTCAACAGCAGCCGCTGTGCCCACGCCGCGCGTCTGAAGATCGCGCTGCCGGACCAGCGCTTTTTCTCGCAATGCCGCTTGATCAATTGCAGCCGCTTCCTCATCCAAAGCCAAAGCTCGGGTCCGTTCGGCATCGCGGCGATCTGCGATTGCTTCGTCCAGATCAGTCTGTGCCCGATCCAAAGCAGATTGCGCGTCAGATGGGTCAATGCGCATCAATACGTCACCAGCCGAAACTGCGCCGCCATCTTCAAAGGTCTCAGACAGCCAGACGACACGTCCACCAGCCGCCGCACGCAATTCTAGGTTCCGCTGGCTTTGCACTTCGCCAAAAGCTTGCAAAACAGGCGTTTCTGTTCCGGTTTGTGCTGTGATGACAGACACGACAAAAACCCGTTCGCGGGCTTGCGGGCTACGCGGTTCTTCTGAAATCCGCGCAACGACAGCCTCACGGATCATTTGGCCCGCATATAAAAGCAGACCTAAAGTCATCGCCGTCAAAACGAGGCCCAATAGTGTTTGTCGAAAGAAACGCATGCGCGCATGGTCCTCCAGTTTTCACATCATTGTAACCTAGGCTTGGAACAAAAAATACCAACCAACAATGCTGTTACGCACCTGCGATCTATTTCCGTCGCTGATGTTCGTCTAATCTGGGTAAAATTTCGACAAAGTTACAGGGCTTGTGTCGAAAATCGAGCTGTTTGATCAAAATTTCATCCCAAGCGTCCTTGCACGCCCCCGGACTTCCAGGCAGCGCAAATAGATAAGTTCCATTTCTCACGCCCCCAGTTGCACGTGATTGAACAGCAGATGTCCCGATCTTTTGCATCGAAACGATTGTAAAAACTGTCCCGAAGGCGTCGATCTCTTTTTCATACACGTCGCGGTGAGCTTCGACGGTCACATCGCGGCCTGTCAGACCTGTACCCCCTGTGGACAGTACCACGTCAATCTCTGGACTATCGCACCACGCTCTTAGTTGTTGTGCAATTTCCGCTCGCTCATCCGGCAATATTTTACGATCCGCTAGAATATGCCCTGCGGCTGTGACCCTATCGGCAAGCGTCTGACCTGATTTGTCACCTTGCAGATCACGTGTGTCACTGACCGTTAAAACTGCAATTCGGATCGGAATGAATTCATTCTCTTCGTTTATGCCACTCATTCAACGTGCTCCTGTCCAGGCCAAACGCGCAGCGAGGCCACCAAAAATTCCTGCGGTGATCCAGCGCAACCCAAGCTCTAGCGTTTTATTCTGAACCAGCGCCCGGCCAATGCCCCCCGCGAAAACGCCGACCGCAGCCTTCACCACAAATCCCAATACGGCGATTGTTCCACCAAAGATGAGAAACTGAGGCAGTACAGGCAAAGTCGGGTCAACAAATTGCGGAATAAAGGCCAATATAAACAGAATGACCTGTGGATTAGAGAGATTGACAAACAACCCATCGCGAAAGGCCTGTGCGGGCCTTATCGAACGCGTGTTTTCACCGATCAGTGGCGCGCGCAGTGTTTTGAAGGTCAACCAAAGCAGATAAGCGATACCGATCCAACGCACGACACCAAACAGCCACGGGGCCGTGCTGACCAAAACGCCCAAGCCAAGGCCCGCCAATGTGGCGTTGATAAATGCGCCAAGCGCAATACCAGCCGAAGCCCCTAACGCGGGACCACGTCCACCGCGCAAACCTTGGGCCATGGCAAACAGCATGTCCGGTCCCGGCGTCAGCACCAACGCGAACACCGCGGGCAAAAAAGTTAGGTAAACGATTGGGTCAACCATTCCCAAGACGCGCCTTTAGCGACAACAGATCGGCCCACGCTTCACGTTTGGCCGCTGGGTTGCGCAGCAGATAAGCGGGATGAAACATGGGAAGAGCAGGAATTCCGACCACATCGGCCCAGTTCCCGCGCAATCGGGTGATACCGCGCTTTCCCAGCAATGCCAGACAAGAAATGTTACCCATGATCATGAGATAATCTGGTTTGGCCAAGGCAATATGGCGTTCCAAAAACGGGCGCATCATTGCGATTTCGTCTGGCTTGGGGTCACGGTTCTGAGGTGGCCGCCAAGGTAGAACATTCGTGATGTACACATTGCTATCACGCGACAGATCAATCGCGTTCAACATCTTGTCCAGCAGATGCCCGGCGCGACCCACAAATGGTTTGCCTTCTCGATCCTCGTCCCGACCCGGAGCTTCGCCGACAATCATGACCCGTGATCCCGGCACCCCGTCGCTGAAAACAAGATTTCGTGCGCCCTTGCGCAGATCGCAATGTGGGTAAGCGTTCAAAGCGTCGCGCAATGCATCAAGATCTTGTGCCGCGCTTGCTGCGGCCTGTGCCATAGCGACCACATCAACCTGCGGCGCTTCGACTGCCGAAGACATAGGCGCGGATTGGGCCTTTGGTTTTGGCGTTGCAACTTCCAGTGCATAGCGGTCGACAGGCGCATCGGAAATACATTCATCCGCGCCCAGTTCGATCTGCCAGCGCAAAGTCGCAAGCGCACTATGAAACTCTGTCGAATCCATCACCTCACATACTATCGACAGCGATCTGTAATGAACATTCCCGAAAAGCACTCAAAGAAAGACGCCTCTCAAAGGATGTCACTTGAGTTGCACCGCTAGACTCCACCCGCGCCCCTACCTATAAGCCCTCGAACTCCGGCGGAGAACGACATGAGTTTCGGACATAAACACCTTCTTGGGATCGAACATCTTCACCCGTCCGAGATCACGGCGATCCTTGATCTGGCAGAAAGTTACGTTGATCTTAACCGGGCAGAAGCGAAACATTCTGACGTTTTGCAGGGCCTGACACAGGTCAACATGTTCTTTGAAAATTCAACGCGCACTCAAGCGTCTTTTGAATTGGCTGGGAAACGGCTTGGGGCGGATGTGATGAATATGGCCATGCAGGCCAGTTCAATCACCAAGGGCGAAACCCTGATCGACACAGCCATGACGTTGAACGCGATGCATCCGGACCTTTTGGTCGTGCGTCATCCGCATTCGGGTGCAGTGGATTTGCTGGCCCAGAAAGTCAACTGCGCGGTCCTGAACGCGGGGGATGGGCGGCACGAACATCCAACCCAAGCGTTACTGGACGCGTTGACTATTCGTCGCAAAAAGGGGCGCCTGCATCGCTTATCTATCGCGATTTGCGGTGACATCGCCCATTCGCGTGTGGCCCGATCCAATATCCTGCTGTTGGGGAAAATGGAAAACCGCGTCCGTCTGATTGCCCCTCCGACGCTGATGCCCTCTGGTGTGGCTGACTTTGGCGTCGAGGTTTTTGACGACATGGTCGAAGGCCTGCAGGATGTTGACGTCGTCATGATGTTGCGCCTGCAAAAGGAACGCATGGATGGCGGGTTCATCCCATCTGAGCGCGAGTACTTTCACCGCTATGGCTTGGACCCAGCCAAGCTGGCCCACGCCAAGCCAGACGCCATTGTCATGCATCCGGGGCCAATGAATCGCGGTGTTGAAATCGACGGCACATTGGCCGATGACATCAACCGATCTGTTATTCAGGAACAGGTTGAAATGGGCGTTGCCGTGCGAATGGCTGCAATGGAATTGCTTGCACGCAATCTACATAAGGCAACAGCAAAGTGAGCCGAACGCTGTCCATCCCCGCGCAAGATTACGGCCAAGCCTATTTGTTTGCCCTGAACATCATCGAAGCCGAAGCCAAAGAACTGGTCGAGAAACCAAATGCCCCTGAAAACTTGCTTGGCGTCGCTCTGAACCCGGACTTTGCCGAAATCATTCGGATCAGTGATCTCGATGATTTGGGACTTATTGGGTATTTGGAACAGGGATACGAGATCCCGGAACAAAGCTTGCGCGCTGACAAACGCAAATTAAGCGCGGTTGAGGGGTTTGTTCTGATCGTTTTAAGTCGCGCCTTTGATGACAAGGCGCACACAATTGCGGTCGGTCCCGAGCTTACACATTTGGGAAGCTATTCGACAACGCCGCCAGATTGGGAAGAAACGTCTGACCTGCATTCCACGTCAGCCGCGCCTTTTTCCGCACCCGAAGCAACCGTCAAAAAGCGCCCCTCAGACGGCGCGATGATGGGGCGGGTCGCGACTATCGTTTTGCTTGTTCTCTTTGCCCTCACGGGCCTGATGGTTTGGATTGCCGGATGACTGACACTCTATTCGAAAATGCACGCCTGATCGACCCCGAAGCCGGAACCGTTTCAGACGGCTGTGTCCTTGTCAGCGATGGCCGAATTGCCGAAATCGGGCCCGACCTCAATTCGCAAGACATGCCTCGTGGCATCCAGCGTATTGATTGCAAGAACCAATGTCTGGCCCCGGGCATCGTTGATATCGGCGTCAAGGTCTGCGAACCGGGCGAACGCCACAAAGAAAGTTTCCGTTCTGCCGGTTTGGCCGCCGCTGCAGGCGGCGTGACAACGATGGTGACGCGCCCTGACACCACGCCCGCAATTGACAGCCCAGAGGTGTTGGAATTTGTCATTCGCCGTGCACGTGAAGCGGCACCCGTCAATGTTTTGCCCATGGCGGCGCTGACCAAAGGCCGTCTGGGTCGTGAAATGACCGAAATCGGCTTTCTCATGGATGCAGGCGCGGTTGCTTTTACCGATTGCGATCACGTCATTACAGACACTAAAGTGCTGGGTCGGGCGCTCAGCTATGCAAAATCGATGGGCGCATTGGTGATGGGGCACGTGCAAGAACCCGGGTTAAGCGCCGGCGCGGCCGCAACCAGCGGGAAATTCGCTTCCTTACGGGGATTACCAGCTGTAACGCCGATGGCCGAACGCATGGGGTTGGATCGCGACATCGCATTGATCGAAATGACCGGGGCACGCTATCACGTTGACCAACTCACCACGGCGCGCGCACTGCCTGCCTTGGAACGTGCCAAGAAGAACGGCCTAGATATCACGGCTGGAACATCGATCCACCATTTGACCCTTAACGCGCTGGACGTGGCCGATTACCGAACATTCTTCAAACTGAAACCCCCACTGCGGGACGAAGAAGATCGCCTTGCAATCGCCCAAGCGGTTCAGGACGGGCTGATTGATGTCATCAGTTCCATGCACACACCTCAAGACGAAGAATCCAAGCGACTGCCGTTTGAAGCGGCAGCTAGCGGGGCGGTTGCGCTCGAAACATTACTGCCTGCTGCATTGCGCCTTGTTCATGCTGGCGTTGTAGACTTGCCGATTTTATGGCGTGCACTGTCCCTAAACCCAGCTCGTCGCCTTGGGCTTGGATGTGGACGGCTCAGTGTGGACGCACCTGCTGATCTTGTTTTATTTGATATTCATGCACCTTTCATTCTGGATCGTACAACATTGCACTCCAAATCGTTAAACACCCCATTTGACGGACAGCGGATGCAGGGTAAGGTGCGCGCAACATACGTCCACGGAAAGAAAGTCTTCGCAGCCTAATGCCCCCCTTAGATTCAACGTTATTCACGCTCTTGTTGTGGGCGCTGGTCGGATACGGGCTGGGGTCAGTCCCGTGGGGCATGATTCTGGCGCGTGTTATGGGCCTTGGCGACCTGCGCAGCATCGGATCCGGAAATATTGGCGCAACAAATGTTTTGCGCACCGGGAACAAAGTCGCGGCTGGATTAACGCTTGTTTTGGATGCCGGGAAAGGTGCCGTGGCATTGTTGCTGGCGCGGGCCATTACTGGTGCAGATGATGCCACCCAGTTGGCCGCATTGGCCGCAATGATCGGGCATTGTTATCCGGTATGGCTAAGCTTTAAGGGTGGAAAAGGTGTCGCGACCTTCCTTGGAATTATGCTTGCCTTAGCCTTCCCTGTCGGTGCGGCCTGCTGCCTGGCTTGGCTCATTGGCGCAGGCATCTCACGGATTTCATCCATGGGCGCATTGGTCGCCGCAGGGTTGTCGACCATCTTTCTTGTGTTCTTAGGGTACGGAACTGCCTTGATATTGGGAATAGCTTTGACGTGCTTGGTCTATTGGCGTCACCGTGCCAACATCAGCCGAATTCGGGCGGGTACAGAACCAAAGATCGGCCAAAAAACTGCATGATGTCGCGATTGTCCAACAGATAAATTGGCCGATTGATTGACCCTCTTTTTTCAGGTTGGTCATCCAACGCATACATGAATCTCAATCATCTTTTTTGGCACATCCCTACTGATCCCAATGATAACCTGATCACTTTTAAATCTTCAGCGGCAAAACCGATATGATTGACTAAGGGTCAAACGGAATGACACGTTTGGGCACTGTAATTCCCTAAATTTGCACTGCCACAGTCACAGTTTTGCCCTAGACGAGTTGCACTTTTATCGGGAAACGCTGGGAGCTTTGTCATCATGGGACCACTCGAGGCCGTCGGGTCAGTCTTTTCGAAATACGCTATGTTCCGTGGTCGCGCACCGCGTTCGGAATACTGGTGGTTCTATCTTTTCGAAATCATTGCCATTGTCGCATTAGTCTTGATCGATCTTTCATTTTTGATGAACGATCCGACTGCACTGAACGACCCAAGCCGGGTTGATATCTTCAGTTTGTTCACATTCTATTATGTGGTGATCAGCTTTATTCCGCGCCTCGCAGTGACTGTGCGACGATTTCACGATGCAGGTATGAGCGGATTCCTCATATTGGTCTACTTTGTGCCGGTCGTTGGTTGGATCATCGTGCAAGTCCTGATGATGATGCCGTCGGAAAGAGACCAAAACATCCACGGAGCCCCCTACCGACCCATCGGCGGCCGCGGCTCTCGCAGTACTGCTGGTGGCGCGTCGCAAAATGATCCGTCGCAAGGCTATGCACAGCTCATGCAGAACAACCAAAAAGTGCCGGAAGACGTGCTTAGTGCCCGCCAAGAAGCGCGCAAAGCTGAAGTCCGCAAACTTTATGAAGAACGTGTTCTGGGCGGCAAAACTGCCCGGAGCTAAGTTAAAACCGCTATTAGCGGCTAGTACGAGTATTCGTCGTATATACGGCTCAAGTCACCGCCCCACTCACCGTGATAGCGCTCCAGCAGTTCGTCTGCTGGGGCCTGTCCGGTTTCAAGGCTTTCCTTCAATGCATTGAGGAAGTGAGTTTCATCAGGAACAAGGCCGCCTGATCCAGCGAAACCGCGTGCTTTCAACCCGGCATCCGAAATCGCAACAACTTCGCGCGCTAATTCATGCATGTTGACTGTGCCAACCTGAGCCGCAAGCCCGGCGACTGATGCTTCGACACGCAACGCTTCTCGGGTTTCGGCATCCCATCCTTTGACCAAATCCCAAGCCGCGTCCAAAGAGGATTGATCATACATCAGCCCCACCCAGAATGCCGGCAGCGCACATAATCGCCGCCATGGTCCACCGTCAGCGCCCCGCATTTCGATGAACTGCTTAACACGTGCTTCGGGGAAAATCGTGGTTAGGTGGTCGGCCCAATCGCTCAGCGTTGGCGTTTCACCCGGCAAGGCCGGCAATTGGCCTTTTAGGAAATCACGGAATGATTGCCCAAGTGCGTCGATATATTCGCCATCGCGATAGACAAAATACATAGGCACATCGAGCGCGTATTCCACCCAAGCATCAAACCCAAAGCCGTCTTCGAAAACAAAAGGCAACATGCCTGTGCGCGCGTCATCCAGATGCCGCCAAACATACCCACGCCACGATTTGTGGCCGTTTACCTTGCCCTCAAAGAACGGTGAGTTGCCGAACAAAGCATTCGCCACAGGCTGCAGGGCAAGAGCCACGCGCATTTTTTGGACCATGTCCGCTTCAGTCGAGAAATCAAGATTGACCTGAACCGTACATGTCCGCCGCATCATGGTCGTGCCTGCTGTGCCGACCGACTGCATGTAGCTGTCCATAAGCTTGTAACGCCCTTTTGGCATCAGCGGCATATCTTCATGTTCCCAAACCGGAGCAGCGCCAAGCCCGATAAAGCCGACCCCGACTTTGTCCGCGATGGATTTAACATCGCGCAGGTGGTCATTCACTTCGTCGCAGGTCTGGTGAATCGTTTCCAATGGAGCGCCGGACAATTCCAACTGCCCCCCTGGTTCAAGGCTGATATTGGCCCCATCTTTTTCCAGGCCAATCAAGTGGTCGCCTTCTTGGATTGGCGCCCAGCCATACCGATCACGCAACCCCTCAAGAACGGCTCGAATGGAACGTTCTCCTTCAAACGGCAAGGGATTTAAGGTGTCTTTGCAATATCCGAACTTTTCATGTTCGGTCCCGATGCGCCAATCTTGCTTTGGCTTACACCCATCGGCCAGATATTCGGCCAATTGTTCGTAACGTTCGATCGGACCGCCGCCGGATTGTGGAATGGACATGGAGGCCTCGTGCTTAACTATTTCAGATGTCAGAGGTGGCGTGATTTATCGGCAGTGTCAATGCAAGGCCGTACCAGCCGGACGCATCGGTTGGCGTTCCCAGATCACGACCGCTTGAGCCGGAGAAGATTCCAATTCTGATAACATGCGCGCTGTCTTTAAGCCCGGCAAACTGGCAAACGCATCGAACAATAAATCCGCCCCAACCGCATTCAAAGGGATCAACAAGGCAGGTTGCCCTTTTTGTTCAAGACGCCAATGGGGCGGTTTTGCAGCCCCGTTCAATGTCAGACGTTCAAGTTCGCGCAGAGCGGCAGCGCCACCTGCATGTGGCCCAAAATACATGATCTGTCCTTCATCAATTTGCACGCTGCCCTGCCCATCACCTGCGCGGCGAAACCGCCCGCGCTGTACACCGATCCAAATCAATGCTGAACCGGCCAACGCCACAAAAGGCCCCAGATACCCAAGCAGCCCCCCAACAAAAAACAACCACCACAGCCCCAGTATCAACACAGCCAATCCAACAAGCACTTCGCGCCAACGGGTCAGGACAGCGGACGCTTCGGGTCGAATGAAACTCATCATTTCACCTCTTGTGGGGTCTGAAACAAAACAAGTGCATATTCGCCAATGCGTTCAAAACCAAGCCGTTCGTAAATGCGGGCCGCCTTTGCATTGGCCGCGAACAACGTAACTTGAGACACTCCTGCCGCAAACGCTTCTTGCAGATGCAGCGTTAAAGCTTGGCTTGCGTATCCGCGACCTCGGTTATTGCGCGGCGTTAAGACACCTCCAACTTGGACGCAATCGGGTGTCGTCGCATTAAAGCCGGTCATTGCAACCGGATTATCTCCGTCCATTAACACACGATGACTGTCCCGTTTTGTGTACGCATCAACTTCCGGACCAGATTCATCTGGGTTGGTCAATCCTAGCACCTCAGCCGCATATGCCGCACGCCAAGACACAAGCAAATCGCGAGACATCTCTTTGAAGGGCTTAATCTGTTTGCCATCACACTCAACAGGTTGAAAGCGGTTCTGAGTAAGGCTGTATTGGGCATCATCTTCGTTCAAACGTGTCGGCGCATCGCGCAAGCCCAAGGCGCGCAACCCGATGCGCACCTGACCTGCCTCGCCTAATATCCCGAGCAATGTGCGGTACTGTACAGAATTGCGAACAGCTGACCAAAGCCCACAATCACCGTCTGGCAAAACTGGCAAAACAGCGCCCTCATGGGTCACAGCGATGACACCGCGAATTCCGGATTGATCTTCTGCAACCCATCCTTCAACAGATCGCGCAGGTGGATTTGAATGCTGGCTGGTTAAGCCATTGTCCCTAAGGTTTATCAGCGGAAACATCGATACTTGAATGAACGCCTCATAAAACGAAAGCACCGGATCTATATCACTTGGGCGCATCGCACGTATTTTCACGCCCAATCCCCCAATGTTTTTTGCCAAATCGCCAACGCCGCGACTGCCGCAGTATCGGCCCGTAATATGCGTGGCCCCAAACTGATCGGATAAGACGCATCAAACGATTGTAATCGAGTCCGTTCTGTTTCGGAAAACCCACCTTCTGGGCCAATCAGAATTGCCCAGGATTTGGCGTCGCCTAGATTGGACCAAGCTGACGTGTTCGACAAAAGGGTTTCGTCACAAAACAGCAGTTTTCGATCAGAATTCCACTGATCCAGCACTTTGCCAAGTTTACGCGCTTCGGCAACGTCTGGAACATAATTGATCCCACACTGTTCGGCGGCTTCGACGGCATGTGCTTGCAGGCGATCCCCGCGCACGCGTTCGCTGTTGGTGAAATCTGTCAAGACCGGCACAATCCGCGCCGCGCCCATCTCTACTGCTTTTTCGACAATAAAATCGGTGCGTGCCTTTTTAATCGGTGCAAACAGCAACCACACATCAGGGGCCGCCATTTGGGTCTGTTCCAATTCAACACACGACAACACGCCGGCCCGCTTGCCAGCCTCAACAATTGTTGAGCGCCATGTGCCGTCTGTTCCGTTGAACACCGTGACATCAACACCCACATTCAAACGCATGACGCCGAACAAGTAATGCGCTTGCTCCCGCGACAGCGAGACCGATTGCCCTTGGTCCAAAGGCTGATTTACAAAGAGTCGAACACGTGACGCCATAGGCCCTACATATGACCAACACACCCCCTGTACCAGATGGACAAGTTGCAGACGCAGTTCCAGACAATTGGGTTGATGTTTATGCACCGCAATGGGCCCGCCCCTATCTGCGCCTCAGCCGCGCAGATCGCCCCATTGGAACGTGGTTGCTGTTGATCCCATGTTGGTGGGGTCTCGCCTTGGCCGCTATTTACGACCAGAGCCCCCGATTGGAAGATTTATGGATAGTCGTCGGATGCGCCTTGGGTGCGTTTTTGATGCGCGGGGCCGGATGTACATGGAATGACATTTCTGACCGCGAGTTCGATGCCCAAGTCGAACGCACAAAGTCACGCCCATTGCCATCCGGACAAGTCAGCGTGCGTGGGGCCGTTTTGTGGATGTGCCTTCAGGCATTGATCGCTTTGTGCATATTGTTGACGTTTAATCGTGCGGCCATTTCGCTGGGTGTTTTATCATTGCTGCCAGTGTGTATCTACCCATACGCCAAGCGATTTACGTGGTGGCCCCAGGTATTTTTAGGACTGGCGTTC